>JBHLLP010000005.1:0-78334 GCA_048885525.1 Candidatus Hermodarchaeota archaeon
TAACCACCACCATCTTGGTACAAAAATTTCCCTTTTATATTTACGTGAGGCTTTCATCACCGCTTTTGCAATATCTTTAACATCAACAAATTTATAGAAAAACCCGTGTTTTTGATATTTCTCAACCCATTCCGTCATTTCAGGAGTATTCTCCCAAAATTTTGTTTTTGCTGGAGCAGGACAGATTGTTATTACTTGAATATTATGATTCTGCATCTTAAACTCTAATCGAATAGAATTTGCTAAACCTACTATAGCATATTTACTCATCGAATATGCTGCCATATGTGGAATTCCGGTTTTCCCTGCGGAACTTGAAGAAAATATAAGTTGACCTTCTTTTCGATCAGGGTATTTTTTTGTAGGAGCTGGTCGTCCTATATATGGTAATGCTGCTTGGAGTATTAACCACATCCCATCAACATTTATAGACATGATTTTTCGATACTCTTCGAATGTTCCCCCATTTGTTATCGAACAAGTGGTTCCTATACCTGCATTGTTATACAAGATATCAATATGTTTTTCTTTTTCACCTATCTTTTCAATAACCTCTTCAATTTGGGTTCTGTTAGTGATATCAAATTCAAATGTTTCAACACTTTCAGCCCCTAGGTCTTTAATTTCATGTTTTAATCTATCTAAAGGTGTATTAGGAAGATCTAATAGATACATTCTCATACCTAATGGAGCAAATCGACGACAAACTTCACTTCCAATATCTCCACTTGCTCCTGTTATCACAAATACCTTACTTTTATACCATTTTTTTTTCATTGAATAAACACAATTTCAAATATTTAGAATATAGATTTAGAAGTTTAAAAATAAGAATTTAGTTATCTATTCACCTTTAATTACCTCTCCATTAAAGGAGGAAAAATGATTAAAAATTGCTTTAGTGTCACCTTCAATTTTAGCAAACACATTAACAGGACTCGCAGCAACGGGTTTGTTCCCAGAACTCGCAGGGGTAGGTCCCCAAAAAATGCAAAATCCCTGACCACTAATCCAATATCCCACATCTCCTATATCGCATTCTTTTTGAGAATTCTCTGCAGGGATTGTAACAGGGCAATCACCATATAATTCCTCACCCCATCTTGATAAATTAACTTCAAATGGAAGAGCATCCCAAATTGCTTGACATGTTTTAGGATTTTTATCAATTAATAATTTTGCTTTTACTTCTCCAATTTTCTCATTTTTAATTATTATATATTTCATGATACAACTTCAAATATTAGAGTTTTAACAATATATAATAATCATTAGTATTTAAACAGAATAAATTGAACATTACAAATAAAACTAAAAAGCCAAGTATAATTTTGTTAAAACAATATTATTTAGACATTATAAATAAGTAAAAAAGTATTGGATGATGGCACAATCTAATGATGACAAATTACTTTCAAACCCAATTGAGACTCAAGGTTTATTGATTAAACATATTTATAAAAAGTTTGGAAAAGAAGCATTAGGTTTAAAAATTAAAAAAAAACTGCCAAATAACAACTTAACTACCGTTGCTAAAGCATTTTCGAAGAGTTTTAACCAAAATTTTGTTAAAGTAATTTCGATTTCAGATGAAAAATTCCAGATTCATGGCACTAAATGTCCATTTGAACTTGAGAATACCTTTAGAGAATTATGTGAAGTCGTTATGACTATTGATCATGAATATTTTCGCGAAGCTGTTAATAAAAAGATCGAACTAAAAATTATAAAAACTATTGCAGCAGGTGATCCTTATTGTGATACTATTTATGAGATACAGAGATAATCAAATTTTTAGGGATATTATATATCATGATTTTAGAGAAAACTGTTAATCTCGTTAAGCAAATATATAAAATTCATAAAATTATTCCCCCTCAAATTACAAAAGTAGTTATTGGATTAGGTTATACTGGTGTGGAAGTTACAGCTTATGCCTATGAACCATTTTTAGGTTTAGCTTCAACTTTACCGAGTGTCATAAAGACAGCTAATTGTAGTAAGATCAATTTTGCTGGTGAACTTACAAATCAACCACTCACTAAACTTTTAGATTGGTCTATTAAATCCCCCAGTTTAAAAAAAATTATTGGAATTGCCACTTTAAATGGTATATCTCAACATATATTAAAAATAATAAATCCCTATAGAAAATTTGAAGAAAAAAATTTAGTAAATATTGTAAAAGTTAATAGAGATACTAAAATTACATTTATAGGATTAATCAAACCATTAATACGAGAGATCCACAAAATAAGTCCTTCAATTATAGTAATAGAGGATAGTATTTCAAATTCTTCAGAATTTAAGGATATAATAATCAAAAATAGTATCGATCAATTAGAAAAAGAAGAGACTCCAACTGATATATTAATTTGTACTGGAACCACTTTAATTAATAATACTCTTGAGTCTATTTTAGAGATATTCAAAAAAAAAGCTCGAAAAATAATTTTAATTGGTCCTACTGCTAGTATGATACCCGATATCTTGTTTGATTATGGAGTTGATATAGTCGGAGGAATAGAAATATTTAATTCAGAAGCTACCTTAAAAATTTTGCAAGAAGGAGGGGGAACAAAATTATTTAAGAAATATGGAAAAAAATATAATTTGATAAAAGAATGATACGATATAACTAATGAAATTTCTATTCAAATTTATACAAATCATAAACCTTTCATTTGTAAATAAACCCAAAATAATATTAATACTATTAATGCAACCCCAATTATTGTGATTAAACCTATTATAAAACAAAATATCTTAGGAAAGAAGGCAAGTATCAAAAATAATAATCCAATTGCAATTATAAAAATGATTATTAAATTTCTACTAGCGTTCCCTCTTTTTTTCAATGCTGTATAATCAAGTTCCATACCACAATTAGAACAAAAATCTTGCTCGTACCGATATATTATCGTTTTAGTACCGCATTTTCGGCACTTCACCGGTTCTTTACTTCTATCATATGGCATGGAATATACATTAAGATTAAAGGATTATTAAATATTTCTTTAGATATAAGAGTCTTTTAATTAAAACTTCTTATTCTTTATTTCTCTATAATAGTTCATAAACTATTAGAGAAATTTACATGAAGACTGTGGCGCATAATTATTTAGAAAATATAGAAAAAAATATAAATTAATTAAGGATTAAGTTGTTTTAATACTAGATTGAAATAAATTAATTTTATAAGAAATCAGCAAGTCTAAATTATAATTTCACGAAGTTTTTAATCTTTGAAAAAACCAATACTGTGTTAGAGAGAGTAAATAAAAAATGTCTGAACAAGTATATTCATTTAAATTGATCGTAATTGGTCCAGCAGCAGTAGGAAAATCAAGTCTTATACGTAGATTTGTGGAAAATAAGTTTTCTTTACATTACAAATTCACTATAGGAGTAGATTTTATGACAAAAACTGTAGAATATGAATCAGGGAAAGCTGCTAAACTTACATTATGGGATATTGGAGGTCAAGAACGGTTTAAAGTATTACGTAGAAGTTTTTATGAGGGAACAAATGGAGCTTTAGTTGTTTTTGATCTTTCAAGAGCAAATACTTTTCTGAAAATGAAAGAGTGGCTTTCAGATGCTCGCCAATCTATTGAAAATAATTTCCCTGTCATAATAATTGGAAATAAGTTAGATTTAATTCCGGAAATTGGAGAAATAATAGATAGAAATCAGCCTTTACAATTTGCCAAAAACGAAAATAGCATTTATATTGAAACTTCTGCGAAGACTGGTGAAAATGTCGATAAAGCTTTTCTTGATCTTACTTTAAGGATGGTGAAAAAATTCGCTTAGTTTAAGTGGTTAAAAAAATAATACTTTACGCATATATTTTATCATCTTTAAACTTTTTTTAGAATATTCTAATTTTTGAATATTTTCGAAATGGAACAATATAAATTATTTAATTTTTATAAGATGTTTATAGAAATAGACATCTTATTTTTCAACAAAATGGAAGATTATTCATTCAAAATTCTCGTTATTGGCCCAGCTGCAGTAGGAAAATCATCTCTTATACGCCGTTTTGTTGAAAATAAATTTTCTCTCCAATATAAATTCACCATTGGGGTAGATTTTTTAAGTAAGAATGTAGAATATGAAAAAGGTAAAAATGCAAGGTTAATTATCTGGGATATTGGAGGCCAAGATCGCTTTAAATCATTACGTCATAGTTTTTATGAAGGAACTAATGGTGCTTTAGTTGTCTTTGATCTTTCAAGAGCCAAAACTTTTTCGAAAATGAAAGAATGGCTCTCCAATATGAGACAAATAATTAAAGATGATATTCCTGTTGTTATAATTGGAAATAAAGCTGATTTAATCTCTGAAATTGGAGAAGTCATCGATCGAAATGAAGCACAAAATTATGCTGAAAAAGAAAATAGTTTATATATTGAAACTTCAGCTAAAGAAGGGAATAATGTAGAAAATGCGTTTATTGAACTTACAAATAGGATCATAAAATACATAGATTCTGAATAATAGTTTTTAGCTCTTTTTTATAATTATTTCTATTTAAACTCAATGTTTTGGAAAATGTTTAAATAACTGATGGAGATTATTTATTAGAATTGTATAATAAATTAATTATCCATTATGTCAATTTATGTATTTAAGGTTATAATAATAGGACCCGGAGCCGTCGGTAAAACTTCACTTCTACACCGGTTTGTAGAGAATAAATTCTCCTTTAGGTATAAATTAACTATTGGTGCTGATTTTCTATCAAAAATTATTGAATATAAGCCAGGTACAACTATAAAAATGCAGATTTGGGACATTGCTGGACAAGATAGATATAAATTTCTAAGATCAAGTTTTTTTGACGGAGCAAATGGAGCATTAATTGTTTTTGATCTCTCAAGATGGCATACATTTAAAGAACTTGAAGAATGGTTAAAAGATTTACGTGATTATGCTGGTAAAGACGTACCATTTATATTAATTGGGAATAAGATAGATTTAATTGAAAAAATTGATGAATTTAACCAACGAGAAAGTGCTCAAGTGTTTGCTAAAAAAGAAAAAACTTATTATGTTGAAACTTCAGCAAAAACTGGGGAGAATGTAGAAGATGCCTTCTTGAATTTAGCAAATAGGATGTTAAAAAACATAAGTTATAAGTAGGAGCTCCTTTTCATCATCTATTTTTAAAATGGCTAATTAAAAAAAGACTATTGTATTATTTTGATTAATTTATTTTATATATTTATGATTTTATTGATCAACAATTTTTAATATTGCAAATGATAGGAGATTAGTATAAAATTTTGAGAGATTTCTTTTGTTCATATCATTTTTAAGATCTTCATATTCATATGCTAAATCATCTAGTTTTTTCTCAATTACCTGTAAATCTTTCTTAATAAATTTTATCTCTTCTTCCAATTTTTTAAAATAATCTAGTCTTTCTTGCTTTTTTGCCATATTAGTTATTTTTTCAATATTTTGGAGTTGTCGTGTACTAGGTCGTTTAATCTCATTTCTTTCTAATGTTCGATTTATTGACTCAAGTTTAAGATTTAAGATTCTTCTTTTATGAGAAAAAATCTTGTCTTTTTTCTTTTTTTCTTGATTAAAAATCTTTTCATTAAGGATTTTGATCTCCCTTTTCCAATTTGAAGTTTTTAATTTAATTTTTTTTTTGGCCCTCTGTTGAAGAATATTAATATTAGTATAATCTATGTTGGCTTTCTTTTCATTCTGATTGAATAGAAACATCTTATTGAAACTGTTGATATCTAATATTGTATCAGCCAAATTTTCAATTTCATTTCCATTTCGATCTACAACTGTAGTAAGAATTTGATTTTCAATTATATAACCCTGAAATTTAACTGAGAAGACAAACAAATATAATTCATTTTCTTGAGTTAAATCTAAATTAAATTTTTTTATCAATTCGCTCTTTTTTAAATTTAAAATACTAAAAGTTCCTTGAAATTCATCATTTATTATGAAATCTAAAATGCTATTTATTAAGGGATGTCCTAAAGCGAAAAAGTCTATTTCTTCTCTTTTTCTTGCGATTTCTAAATTAAATGTCCCTCTATATTCATTTAGGAGTCTATACTTGAGTTTATTTAACAATTTTTCTTTTATTTTGATTTTTGATTGGAAGTTAAAATCTGTTGTAATATCCTCGAGATTATCTTGAATATCTTCTAATACTCCATATTGTTTATCATTGAGGTCAAAGAAATATTTCATTAATAAATACAATTCATTATGAGTAAGTTTTACATCTATGCATGATGCTAGTGAACTAACAAGTCCCTCCATTTGAAAAGATCTTTTATCGATCATTAAATCATCTAACTGCATCTCAATTTCTTTTGCCTTCCTTATTTCATCATCAAGAGTTCGATAAAACTCATTTAATTTTTTCCTCTTTTTTCCATCTTCTTCAGCAAAAATCACACCCTTAAAGTCTTTTTCTACTCTCCCAATAATGGGTTCTAAAATTCCAATAGATTCCTCAAAAAGATTAATTCTTTTTATTAATGCGTGAAGTACATCAGTTTCTACTGTTCCTTCCAAAAAGAAATTATAAATATAAATTTCTTGAGATTCTTGTCCAATTCTATCTAATCTTCCAATTCGCTGTTCAAGTTTCATAGGATTCCATGGAAGATCATAATTAATAAGAATTCGGCAAAATTGAAAATTTCGACCCTCACCACCTATTTCTGTAGATATTAAAATAGAAAATTTCTTACTGTTCCTAAATCTCTCAACAGCCTCATCCTTTTGTATACTGTCTAATCCACCATAAAATAATTCTACTCTAAATTGGTGATTAAGATTCTCTATTAGATTTTTTAGATGATTTAATGTATCAACAAATTGAGTAAAAATTATTATTTTTTCATTTGGATTTTGGGTATATATTTTCTCTAATAATTCCAATAGCTTATCTGATTTTGAATCGTAAGGTAATGCTTTTAATTTATTGTAAAATTCTTTTAATATTTTTTCTTGATTAAGAAGATCAATTTCTTCATCTTTTTTTTCCTTCTCTGTTTTGTTAAAAGTTTCATCAATATCCAAATATTGATCTTCCAATTCTGATTCATAATATTCAGGATTTCCTTCTTTTATGATGTCAGTATCAAGTAATATATTTTTATAACTATCAATTTGATCTAGTCTTCTTTCGAGACTCTTCAGAAACGCATATTTTGAGCTAGTTAATAATTTTTGCAAGGTCGTAATTACAAATCCTATCCCTACATTTTCTTTACTTATTGAAGAATTATATATTTTAGCTAAATAGAGTCGAATTTCATTATATACCTCTAATTCTTCTCTTGTAGGATTTACCATAATTGTGTTTACAATTCTTTTATTTAGTACGTCTTCAGCAAACACATTTTTCTTGCGGTTTCTAATTAAAAATTTTGATAATGTATGATCTTCCGCAATTTTATTTAATAAATTCAATTTAAAAGAGTCATCTTTAAGTTTTGAAAGAATTTCATCAATATTTTTATTTTTTTCTATATATCTAAGATCTTTTAGAAGCTTTATTGTATTTTTCACTTCAAAATTGTTTAATTTCTCTAAGTTATTCAAATTAGTAGTTAATAAATTGATAAACGGCATGTTTTTCCTAAAATGTTCAAAATCACTAAAGTTTTCAAATATTTCAGGATGTATAAGCTCAATTAGAGAGAATAATTCAAACGAGTAAAGTTGTAAGGGAGTAGCGGTCAATAGTAACATACTTTCTGATTTTGTACTTAAATTTCGAGCTAATTCATAATTAAGTGTTTCTCGATAATTTCCTGTTGTTGCATTGATTAAATATCTTCTTATATGATGTGCTTCGTCAAAAATTACAATATCCCAAGATATACCTGATAATAATTCAATGTACTTTCTATTTCGAGCGAATTGAAGTGAACATATTATTAAATTATCGTAGTAGAAAGGATTCTGAAAGATTTCTAGGTGTCTATAACTTCCTTTACGTTTTAATTCTTTGACTTTTTTTCCGTCATAAATGGTAAAGCTAATATTAAACTTATTCTGCATTTCAAATTGCCATTGTTTAACTAAAGATGCAGGAACGATTATTAATATGCGTTCCGCTAAATCTCTAGCCATCATTTCCTTGATGTAGATACCTGCTTCAATCGTTTTTCCAAGACCAACTTCATCCGCCAAAATTATCCTTGGAAAATGTTCTTCAGATAAACGATGTGTAACATTTATTTGGTGTGGCATTAACGATAAACGGGAATTTGTTATACATTTAATTTGATATGATTTGTAGTAAGAATAAAAGAGATTTGCCCAATATTTTACCAAAAAGTTCTTAGTAGGATCGAGTAACTGTTTTGAAATCAAACTTTTTATGGGTGTCTCATATTTAGAATAAATCTCATTTTCAAAAATTTGAGAAACCTTTCCATTTTCCATTAAAAATTCATAGGAAATTACTCCATCTTTAACAAGAAAGTCCTTAGTATTAATATAACCTATTCCATGTTTAGTTACAATTTTATCATTAAGTTCAAAAATAAAATGGATAAGATCAACGGGATGAATTATTTTTGTTATCTTATTTCTAAAAGATACTTTATATTTAGTGATAAAATGAGTATCTTCTTCATCTAAAGATTTTGATGTGGGGATTTCTATTTTTTTTATTATTCGCCCTACTCCCAAATCTGGATTTAACCTATATATTACTTGATTGCCTACATTAAACTTTTGTCCTTGACAATAGATATTGAAACATTTAGAAAACTTTGACTCTAAATCCTTTCCGCAGAAACTGCAAGTATACTTAGGAGGATTTATCTCTAAAACCATTATCTTTATATTTTATTTAATATAAAACCAACTAAAAATTTTAGCATTTAAATTCTGTGAGGATGATTTGATGTCTGAAAAAAAAATAGAACCAACTTATATTGGTGAAAATAAAAGTCTAGTATTTGTAAATCCAACGGAACTTTTTACAATGTTTTCTTCGAGAAGGGTGAAAGCAGATTCTGAAAATTCGGAATTATTAAATAAGTATGTAAAAAGTACTATTGAAGGATTACAGAATGGTATAAAAACAAAATATGGAAACGAAAATAACACAGAAACTCAAACATCACCTGATTTTTGGGATGAATTTGAAAAAAAAGTAAGAGACTTTGGAATAGACTTTATTGGATATACTTCTGTAATTGAAAACTTTATTTTCTATAAGCTCACTATTTACGGTAAAAATGCTATTGTCCTTGGTATGGAACTTAAAAGTGATGGTATAAAAACCGCTCCGAATATTCTAAGCGCTATTGAATCCTTTAGAGTTTATAAGGAATTGGGTGAAAAGACTATTGAATTAACCAATTATTTAAAAAGCAAAGGATTTAAAAGTGAAGCACATCATCCCTTCGGCGGAAAACTTTTATATCCTCCTCATGCTGTTGAGGCAGGATTGGGAATAAAGGGGAGAAATGGTCTGGTATGTACGCCTGAATTCGGAATAAGACAACGTTGGTCCATGATTACTACTGATGCAGTGATTCCGAACACTATCAAAAGAAATTTTACCGAATTGGAAAATTTTTGCCAAGACTGTGGAGAATGTATAAGCAACTGCTTAGGTGAAGCCGCTTATAAGGAACCTATTGAAAAGGTGAAAGGCTCAGGAGTTATTACACATATAGAACGTTCAAAATGCACGCAAAGTATGTTAAATAATAATTATTGTAGCGTATGTTTAAAAGCATGTCCACAAGGACATCTTTAAAAATATCTAATATAATTTTTCGATAAACAAAATATAATAGTTATATTCAAATTAGAACAATTTTTTTTATAAACTATAAAAAATCTAATTTTCTTAAATCGAAATGACTGAATCTGATAAAAAAGCAGCTGGTGATAAAATCAAGGGAACAACTTCAATAGAGTTGCTTAAAAAAGTAAATACTGCTGCTAACTATTGTTATAATTGTAATCGTTGTAATAATGTATGCCCAACCGCTTTTCTTGATATATTTTATCCTCGTAGCCTAATTACTGATTTAACTTTTCTCACACCAGAAGAGGCATTACAGAATAATGATATTTGGAAATGTCTTACCTGTGGTTTATGTTCCATTTATTGTCCTATGACTAAAGAAAATACTGGAGTCAATTTCAATCAAATCATTAAGGATCTCCGCTCCCTTGCTTCAGAGTATAAACCATTACAAGATGGATTGTTAAGCTGTAATCATGAAAGAGTGTATTCGAGTTTACCAAAATTAATGGCTGAAGATAAAATCAAATTTACGAATAAAATAGGATTTCTAAAGGGAACAGGATTAAAGACAGCCGAAAAAGGAGAAATTGGTTATTTTATGGGATGTGTACCATTCTTATCAGGGACTGCTCCCTGTGTCGTTGGATGTCCTGCTGGAGTTGACGTCCAAGGTTATGTATCATTAATAGCAGAGGGTAAATACCAAGAAGCTTTAGATCTTATAAGAGAAACAAATCCATTGCCCTATTTATGTGGAAGAATTTGTACAGCTCAATGCGCATTAAATTGTAATCGTCAGCATTTAGATGATCCAATAGCTATCCGTGAACTTAAACGTTTTGTTTGCGATTGGGAATCTAACCATCCAAATCAGAGTAAAATAAAACCAGTACCCCAAACTAAAGAAAAAGTTGCTATAATTGGAGCTGGGCCAGGTGGATTATCAGCAGCGTATTTTCTCGCAAGAATGGGATATAAACCAACAGTTTTCGAAAAAGGTGATAAAACTGGAGGAGTGGTAAGATATGGAGTTCCACAATATAGGCTTTCTGATGAGGCTCTTGATTATGATGTAGAATTTATAAAAAGTATGGGAGTAGAAATTGTTTTAAAGAAAGAATTTGGACCAGATTTCACCTTGGAAGACATTTGGGAGCAAGGATTCAAAGCCGTCTTTTTAGCAGTAGGATTATATGTCCCGAAAACTTTAAGACTTGAAGGGGAAGATTTGCCTAACGTCGATGTGGGATTAGATTTTCTTTTAGAACGAAAATATAAATGTTCAGAAAACCCAGAAGAATTTAAAGGTAAAACATTTGGTATTTTAGGAGGTGGTGCTGTTGCTGTGGATGTTGGAGAAACTGTTCTTCGATTAGGCGCAACTAAAGCTCATCTTGTAGATATATTATCTGAAGAAGCTTTAAAAAATGTACTTAAAGACATACATGAAGCTGAAAAAGAAGTAATGCAGTATCATTTTGAGACATCAACAGTAAAAATAACTAAAGAACCAGATGGAAGATTAGCCTTAAATTGTCATAAAATTGAATGGGGTAAGCCTGATCCCAAAACTGGAAGACGACCCCTCAATAAAATCGAAGGTTCAGAGTTTAAAATTGTTGTTGACCGTGTTGTAATAGCTATAGGTCAGGCGCTTGATCCAGAACCACTCCTTGCCGCAACGGATAACCAATTAAAAGTTGAAAGGGGTAAAATTGTAGTTGATGATTTAACTTACGAAACGGGTATTCCAGGATTTTTTGCTGGCGGTGATATTATTTATAGTTCATTAATGTGTGCTGTTGATGCTATTGGAGATGGTAGAGAAGCAGCTTATACAATTGATCGTTATCTTCGAGGTCTCGATTTAAAAGAAGGAAGAATAAGAAAGAATGATCTAAAAAGGTCCACTATTCCTAAAAAATATATCCTCACTCAATCATGTCAAGACATGAATTTCATGCCTAGTTCTGAGAGATTAGTCTGCTTTGACGAGATGGAATTAGGTTTTACTGAAGAACAAGCCAAAAAAGAAGCTAATCGATGTTTAAACTGTAATTGTTGTTGTAATACTGACCAGATACCTGAAGATTTTGAAAAAGCACTAGACGATTCAGATGTTATGGTATGCGATTATGGAAGTCAAGATACTTGGTCCTCAATAAATGCACCTAATTATTATGAGATACCCAAGAGTGTAATTGGTCTATTAAATCAAAATGATATAATTCCAGTTGTTCTACCACAAGAAAAATGCTGTGGACATGATAGTGTTTGGCAAGGAGATGTAGGTACATTTAAAGCTTTAGCAGAATATAATATAAAATTATTTAAAGATGCTGGAGTCAAAACTATAATCTTTAGTTGCGCTGAAGGATATTATACATGGAAAAATGATTATAAAAAGCTATTTGAAGGTAATAATGAGTTTGATTTTGAGATTTATCATATTACTGAATATATTCTTAAAAAAAATCTCTTAGAAAATATAACATTTCCAACTTTTGACAAAATCAAAGCGACTTACCATGATCCATGTAGACTTGGGAGATTGAGCAATATTTTCGATGCACCACGCGATGTATTGAAACTTATACCTTCTGTTGAATTAGTTGAAATGGAAGATTCTAAGCAAGATGCAGATTGTTGTGGCGTTTCTGCATATATTTCTTGCAATCAAGATTCAAAAAAATTCCAGGAGAATAAGATTTTGCAGGCGATAGAAACTGGAGCAGAATACCTTATTACCGCATGCCCTAAATGTATTACCCATTTAAATTGTTATCTGAATGAAAATAGAGAATTAAAAAATAAAATAAAAGTCACAGATATTTTAAGTTTCATTGGAAAATTACTCTTTCTACTTTAAATTATTACTATTTCAATATTTTTAGTACTAATATTTTTAACTTTATATATAAACTTAAAAAGAATAATAACTTAAAGTAATGTCAAAGGGTAATTTTCAAAAAAATTATTGATAATTATGAGTGAAAACGAAATAGCATGGGATTTAAGCGAAATATTTTCAAGTTGTGACGACCCTAAAATTTCAAGTACTATGAGTACACTTTTGGAACAAGCAGATGAACTTGCTAATGAATTTAAAGGAAAAATGAACTTACCCTCGTTTTCAGCACAAAATTTAAATGTTCTCTTAGAAAAACAAGAAAAAATTCTAGCTTGTGTTGAAGAAATTGAAACTTTTTCATTCAACTCATTCTATGCTAATATGATGTTGCCTGAAACTAAGGCTTTGTATAATAAATTTATTGATTTTAAAGGTACGATAACCAAGAAATTAGCATTCCTCGAATTAGAAATCGGTAAGCTTCTTAGCAACAATCCGCAGATGCTAGAGGAGGAAATATTAAGTAATTATAGAAATTATCTTAGAAAAATAATGAGAAAGTTTCCTTATAAGCTGACGGAAACAGAAGAACAGTTAATTCTAGAAAAAGATCAGTATGGGGTCAAGGCATGGCAGCAATTAAGAGATTCTTGGATAAGTGGGCAAAAATTTAAAGTTATTGTTGAGGGGAAGGAAGAAATAATATCTCCTAGTGAAGTATTTTCATTAATGCGACATCCCGATAGACAAACTAGAACGTCCGTCTTCCATGCAAATTGTGAATTCTTGAAAGACAATGAAAGAGTATATTCAACAGCATTACGTAGTATCTGTGGTGATTGGGTAAAAACTTCAAATCATAGACATTATGATAGTCCAATCCATCAAAGTCTTATTGAAAATGAGACTACTCGAAAAATCATTGACAGTATGATGAAATCAGTCGAGGAAAGCATTGATTTATGGCAAAGGTTCTTAAAAATCAAAAAAAACCTGTTCGATCTACCAAAACTGGGTGGTGTAGATACATGGGCGCGTTTACCTTCAAAGAAAAAATATTCATGGGAGGAAGCAAAGGAATTCATAATTCAAGTATATAATACGTTTGATCTTTCATTCGGAGAAATTGTAAGAGATATTTTCAACAGAAATCATATAGATGCTAGTGCTCGAGAAGGGAAAGCAAGCATGATTTACTGTCAAGAATGGTATAATGGAAAATCAGCTTTTATTTTAACCACCTTTAAAGGAACTCTAGGAGACATTGTTCCACTTGCTCACGAGTTAGGACATGGAATTCATTTTTATTTATCTTCTCGAAATCAATCATTTATAAATTATTTTCCAACCTTAACAGTGATGGAGACCGCTTCAATTTTTGGTGAATTATTAATGACAGACTTCTTACTTAAAAACACTCAGTTAACCAGTGAAAAAGTAGCATTGCTTTATAATCAACTAAATTGGGTTGGAATTACTATTTTCCTACTAAGTGCAAGAATGTGGTTTGAACAGAGTATTTATGATGCAATTATGAATGGAGAATTTTTAGATGGAGAATTGATTTCAAAGTATTGGTGTATTGCCAGAGATAAGATTTATGGAGATTCTGTAGAGTGGTTTGATGAGATGAAATGGGAATGGGCTGCTGTGACGCATTATTTCCTAACAGATAGAAGATTCTACAATTATCCATATGTTTATGCCCAGCTTTTTGTTTATGCATTATACCAAACTTACAAAAAAGAAGGCGAAGCATTCGTTCCAAAATTTAAAAAACTTTTAAGCGCTGGGAGCAGTTTATCTCCCGATGAGCTAGGTAAGATCGTGGGTTTGGATGTAACTAAACCTGATTTTTGGAAACATGGAATGAAACAATATAAGCAATTTGTAGATGAGTTAGAAAAACTTACAAAATAACTGATAATCGATCTTGTTAGCTTTATCGGAAAACTACTCTTTTTAGTTTAATTTATCTATATAATATATTTTATTTACAAATTTGTAAATTCATTGACTTCAAATTACTCTTTATTCTCTATGTTTTATGTTTAGATATTTTAAACAGAGACTTTTTTGGACTTAAGAAGAAACCTAATAAATATTGATACTTTATTTTTTCATAATTATTTTCTATCAAAAAATAACTCATAAATAATAGTGAATTTTGAAATGAGTAAAACTAAGGAAATAGCAGTTCCTGATAAAGTAAAAGGTTTTACCCAAGTTCGACTTGACGTTGATCTAACAGATGGAAAAATTAGCAAAAGCGCATTATCTAATGAATTCTGTCGCGATTGGATTGGCGGTTACGGTTTCGGTGCAAAAATTCTTTGGGATGAATGTCCTGCTGGTGTAGACCCATTAAGCCCTGATAATGTTTTCGTTTATGCACAAGGGCCCTTTCCAGGAACAATCTTACCTACTTCTAGTAAATATGGAGTATTTGCTAAGTCCCCCTTAACAGGAATGTTTGGGATGGCAATCTCTTCTGGATCTGTTGCTGCTCAAGCTAGACGTGCTGGAATTAATACGATTGTGGTTAAAGGTAAAGCATCAGAACCTGTTTATATGGTTGTTGATGATGATGATTATTATTTAGTACAATGTAAAGATACATTATGGGGGAAAGGATGCTGGGAAACAGAAGAAATTCTGAGAGATGAATTTCAGGATCATCGTCTTGGAATACTGACTATTGGTCCAGGAGGAGAACGCGGAGGTCATATGGGATGTATTACTAATGATCGCAATAGACAAGCTGGAAGAACTGGAATGGGTGCAATTATGGGCTCAAAGAATCTTAAAGCGATATGTTTTAGAGGAACCAAAGGGATTAGTGTTGCTCGTCCTGTTGAATTCTTTAAATTAGCAAAAAAGTTAATAAAAGTAGCAAATGGACCTGCTACTGCTAAATATCGTGATTTAGGCACACCTGCCGGTATAACCAGTTATAACAAGCTTGGAATGATGCCCACTTTTAATCATCGTGAAGGCACATGGGACAAAGTTGACGATGGAACCTTTACAGGTGATACACTTAATCAAGATTGGGTTGTAAAGAAAGTTGCGTGTTCTCAATGTTCTATAGCTTGTGATCACATAACGAAGATACCAAAAGATCATCCACATTGGCCTAATCTCTATTCAAGTATCGATCAAGAATTATGTTATAGTTTTGGATCTGCATGTGGAAACTATGATTGGCCAACTGTATTCAAATGTGTGTCATTAACTGATGATTTAGGTGTTGATGCAATAAGTGCGGGAGTAACAGCCGCAATGGCATGTGAATGCTATGAAGAAGGGATTATAACAAAAGATGATTTAGGTTATGAATTACCTTTTGGATCTACAGTTAATCTCGTAAGATTCACAGAAGAGATGATTCTTGGTAAGGGATTTGCAGGTAAGATTTTTGGAGATGGAACACGTGAAGCGGGAAAACGTTTAGAAGAAATGGGTAGAAAAAATGCAAGCTACTATGGTATGCATATTAAAGGCTTGGAAATACCCGCTTTTGATGTTCATGGTATGAATAGTTTTGCAGTTGGAATGAGTGTATCTATTCGCGGTGCATGTCATCTAAGGAATGGTTCTTATGGACTTGATGCTAAAGGTAATTTTGACCGGTTCGGTTATGACAAACCTGTTGAAAGAGGTAAAGCAATTAAAGATTTAGAGGATATCTATGCCATTATTGATTCTTATATAGTGTGTAAATTTACTCGAGGTATTTATGAAAATGACGCTGAAATGGCTAAAGTATTTGAATTAGTTACAGGAATCCCCGTAACTGATAAATTTATAGCACATAGAGGAGACGCAATTGTTACACTTTCGAAGTGCTTTAATATTCGAGAAGGATGGACTAGAGACGATGATAAACCTCCCGAGCGATTCTTCAAGCAACCACATACAAAGGGACCAGCTAAGGGAGTTACTTTAAAGGAAGATGGCTATCAGAAACTTTTGAGTGGTTATTATGAAGCTCGAGGCTGGGACACTAAGACAGGGATTCCAACTGATGCAACTTTGAAATCTCTTGGATTAGATTTTGTAATTGGTAAATTAAATGTCGCGGGAGGGAAGAAATAAATGTCAAAAGCCAAAACAACTAAAAAAAGAGGTGGGGTAGTTCACCAATTTATCATTGTCGATCCAAATTTGTGCACTGGTTGCGAAACTTGTGAATCAGTGTGTTCATTTGTTCATGATGGAGAGTTTAACCCTATTAATACGAGAATTCACAGAGTAAGAATTGAACCCATCTTAAATGTAGCATTAGCATGTCAGAAGTGCGATGATGCTCCATGTGTTCGAAGTTGTCCAGAAAAAGCCTTAGAACAAGATAAAGAAACAGGTTCAATTATCGTTGATGATGACAAATGTAATGGATGTGCTTTTTGTATTCGTGCGTGTGATTTTGGTGTTCTAAGCTTACATATTCAATCTCAGAAGGCTCTAATTTGTGATCTTTGTGAAACAATGAAGGATGATTATATAGATCCTGAAAGGGGTGAAAAATATCCTGCTTGTATCGATGTCTGTCCAAAAGAAGCTATCTCATTAAAAGATGTAGAACAAATTGGTGAAGAGAAACGAATTGATGCGGTAAAACGACTTTTTGGAGATATTCTAAAAGAAACTGAAGGTTAAATAATATCTTTTTATTCTTTATTTTTTTATAGATTTAATATGAAAGACTTTAAGATTATTTTATCGATAAAATGTATAGAACTATATCAAGATTAATCTAATTATGTAAATGAGTCTTGGTACTTCAAGATTCTTGATTGTTTAACCAGAACATTTATATATTGAAATAAGTTCTTATACTTTTGAAAAATTTAAAAAAATATTTTTTGAAGGACAGTTAAACTATGGACCCAGGTCTCATTGGGCTTATTGTTGGCATCGTAGGTTCAGCTATCGGAGTGTTAGGGGGCGTTATTGGAATTTATCTATCTATTAAACGCACAAAAACCACCGCTGAGCGAAAATTTGTAATTAAATGCACTCTGGCTGCGTGGATAGCGGTCACTCTGTTAATAATTTTACCACTTTTACTTTCTCTTGCTGGATTAATTCCACAATGGATTTATTGGATAGCATCAATCTTGTTTTATATCTTGCTTATATCATCAATCTTCTGGGCAAATAAGTATCAAGCGACACTACGAGAGCAACACTAAGTCTCAGTCAATATTAAAGAAACTGAAGCTTAAATTGAAATTTTTATTATTTATATTTTTTTTCTTAATCTTACTGTTTATAAAAAAATCATATTTTGGAATCTCGAATTTAAACATTAACTTCAGGTTTTTTTAGAATAATTGGATAAAAAAAAAAATAAAAAAAAAGGGATAATATATTATTCATAATCTGGCGTCTTTCCTTCAGCGACTTCTTTTTTATACCATTCATCATATGGTTCATATTCAGGTGGCGTGTACTCAATATCGGCCAAATTTTCAGCAATTGGATATTTTCCATAAATCCTTACAGCATTTATAAAAGTGTGTACATTTAAAGGAGGAGTATCAATTGGGACTTGGGTTAGACTGAAGCACATGCTTCCTTCTCGGCCAAGATTATCAATAATTTTTTTAACGTAATTGATAATATCTTGAGGGGAAGCATCCCTTATGAAACTAGCACTACAACCAACAAATATTGGTGGTCTCCATTTTTTTGTAATGTTTTCTTCAATATATTCCCTCATCAAATCAATAGGCCAGAGTTGAGTTTGGCCCATACCCATGATTAAAGCAGGTTTACCAATATATGACATTGCCATATTATGCCAACAATATTTCATGAGTTCGGGATCAAATCGATCTGGATTTTCTTCACAATAATCTCCACCACCTGCTGCAACTACTCTTAGTTTTTTCTTCTTAGCTTGTTTAGCAAAGTATTTATAATATGGATTAACAAATTCCTCAATTATCATCTTATTAGTATTTGGTACTACTGCCCATGCATCAGGAGCGATGAAACTTTTGATTCCCGTTTCCTTCTTGAGAAACTCCATGAAAGGTAATAATACCTCATCAATACTCCAGGTCAGAAGTCTGTGAATGAACTCTGGATTCTTCCTAATATTTCGTATCACTCTGATATATGAGTGGATACCACAAATGAAGCTAAAAGGCGCTGTGACTATGCCAGGTCCTTTAGATCCTGTAAATTCTTCAATTGCTTTATGGCAATCTATAACAAAGGGATTGCTCCCGGAATCCTTTTCTGATATCCTCTGGATATCAACCTTTTCGATATCATCTGGATTTTTAATTAATGGATCCGATTGATCTATTGAGGGCATGTGAACACGACTCTTGAGGACCTTTCCCCCTAATGCTTCAACTTCATAATTATAGTTTGCAGGGGGAAATAACATAGGTTGTTCGAAACCATACCACTTCTGCATGGATATCTGTACACCAGTGCAATATCGGCCATCCGTATAGATGAACCTCTCTGGATCGGCTTTAGCCACCAACATCGAATGAACATGCATCTGGGCAGAGAGTGATGGGGCATAATCTGGTTTTCCAAACATTGAAGCTACAGCTCTACTTCCAGGAGTAAGTTTGATGAATTTCAACCCCTTCGTATATAGGATTCCCTTCAATGCTTCTACTATAGTTGGGGACATACTCATCTCTCACCCCCCATGAGTTTTACAGCATTTTCAGCAGCATGAACCCCATCTCTTCCCCATCCATCAGCACCAACTTCTTTCGCATACTGCTCGCTTATCCTGACGCCTCCAATCATCACTTTTAAACTAGATCTTAAACCTTCATTTTCAAGAATTTGTATGTAATCTTTAATTGTTGCAGCAGTGGTACTCATGTAAGCACCTAACCCAACGATATCAGGTCGGACCTCCTTAACCTTTTCAATGAACTTTGTAATGGGAACATCCACACCTAAATCATGTATCTCGAATCCTGATGCCTTGAGCATAGAACTTACAATTTCCTTACCAAGGTCATGAATATCTCCTTCAACCGAACAAATGAGAAACTTTCCTATTTTATCTCCACCAGGCTCAGTTTGATCTTTTTCAAGTATAGCCATTGCAGATTTGAAGGCCTCAGAACTCAAAATCATATCTGGAAGAAAGTATACACCTTGCTTCCAAAGTTTTCCTGCTTCAAGAATGCCTGGAATTACTGCATCCTTAATAATCTTCAAATTATTAATTCCTGATTCTAGAATGTTTTTAGCTAATTCTTCAGCTAATTCTGGATCTCCTTCTAAAATTGATTTTTTTAATTCCTCCATAAGATCACGTATAAAATATTTATCTAAAATTTATAACTAGTAATATTTTGATATTTGTGTATATAAATTTTAGTTCCTATTGATATAATATAGGCATAAAACTTAATTTATTTACACTCGAGACATGTGAATCTGTTTGTTCCTTATTATTTCTATTTTATTTTTAATTTCAGCATTTATTTAAGTAGTTATTTTAAGAGGTAAATATTCCTTTTCTGATTAGACAAAATATTAGTGATATTATCATAATTAATGTGAAGGATTAAATATTTTTCAACTTAGATGATAGTTATGTACTCACTAAGAAAAGCAAATCTCAATGATATAGATAAATTGATAGATTTTCGAGTTGAGTTTTTAAAAAAAGTTCAAGATTTTCCCTCCAATAATGAAATTGAAGAATTCCGCAAAACTTTAAAGGAATATTTTTTGGAGAAAATGAAATCCAATGAATTTGTAGCTTGGATGGCAGAAATTAATAATGAGATCATCGCTACAAGCGGGTTATCTTTTCTACAAAAACCACCTCATTTTATTAATATGACGGGAAAATTTGCTTATATTATGAATATGTATACTAAACCTGAATGGCGTAGGAAAGGGATTGGAGCTGCGCTTCTTAAGAAATTATTTGAAGAAATAAGGAAAAAGGGGATACAATCAGTAGTTCTTCATTCTACTCCTACTGGAAGACCATTATATGAAAAATATGGTTTTAAAGAAAATGATGGTGATAAAGAAATGATCTTAAAATTATAAATAAAGAAATTTAACAATTTATATCATTTTTAAGAATATTTGATGAGTGTAATTTTACTAGTATATATATTTAATATATTGATCGAAAATGATACATTTTCAATATGAAATGTTTGGAAATGTTAAATTTATAAGATTTTTTTTACGAAATTCGCCAGTTTCAATTAATTGAAACCGTTGGATAAAAATTTCAAGTATTAACTCATCCTATATTACTGAAAGAGAATTGATTTGTTATAATAATTTAATTTTAATAATATAGACTATTTACAATATCATAATATATTTCTTAGAAATATTCTAAGAACTAAAAGATAACATCGTTAATCTTTACAATTCAGGAGGTTAGGATTAACAAAGGTGAAAAATATTGTCTGATAAACAGACCAATGAAAGTGTTAACGAAGATCAACCAAGAATAGGTGTGTTCGTATGCCATTGAGGTATCAATATCGCAGGGATCTTAGATATTCCTAAAATTGTTGAAGAAATAGACAAATTAGAAAATGTTTGGGCTTATCCTTATTTATCTTTGTGTACTGAAGGTGGATCCACGGAAATTAAAGAGAAACACGAAGATCGAAAATTTGATAGAATTTTAGTAGCAGCTTGCACCCCAAAGACTCATCAACCCGTTTTCCATGCAATATTAAAAGAAATGGGATTGCCTCCAAGATACTTAGAATTTGTAAACATTCGAGAGCATTGTTCCTTTGTACATCAAGCTCCAGAAGTACGCGAAAGAGCTACATTAAAAGCCATTGAATTAATCAAAGCCGGGATCGCTCGAGCAAGATTATTGGAAGATGTACCTACTAAAACTGTACCAGTAGAACCTGCAGCTCTAGTTGTAGGTGGAGGAATTGCTGGCTTATCTGCTGCTATCGATTTAGGTGATGCTGGATATAAGGTATATTTAGTTGAAAAAAATACTACAATTGGTGGACGTATGTCTCAACTTGATAGAACATTTCCTACCGATGATTGTTCTATATGAATCTTGGGCCCAAAAATGCTTGAAGCCAATCGACATCCAAACATAGAGATCTTATCTTATAGCGATGTTGATGTTATAGATGGCTATATCGGTAATTTTGAAGTCAAAGTACGAAGAAAAGCACGATTCGTTGATGAAACAAAATGTACTGGATGTGGTACATGTAGAGATGTGTGTCCAGTTTACACGAGTAATTATTTTGATGAACATCTATCTGCAAGAAAAGTTATTGATATTGCTTTTGCTCAAGCGGTACCAGCAGTTTCGCAACTTGAGAGAAAAGTATGCATTGAATGCTTTGCATGCGTTGATGCGTGTGAACAAGAGGCAATTGATTTTAGTCAGCAGGATAAAATTGAAGCACTTAAAGTTGGTACAATAATAGTTGCTACGGGTTGGGACCTCTATCAAGGCGATGACTATGGATATGGTATATATGAAAATGTCATTAACCAAATAGAATTAGAACGAATCCTTGCTCCAAATGGTCCTACTTATGGACATTTAAAGCGCCCATCTGATGGAAAACGTCCTACAAAAGTGCTGTTCATTAATTGCGTTGGTTCACGAGATATTAATAAAAATGCTCATTGTAGTGTTATATGTTGTAATCTTTCACTTAAAAATTCCAAACTAATAAAATCAGAGTATCCTGATTCACAAATCCTTTGTACATATATAGATATGCGATGTGCTGGAAAAGATTATGAAGAATACTATAGAAGATCTCGTGATGCTGGTATAATTTTTGTTAAAGGATTAGTAGGGAAAATTGAAGAAGATCCACTAACAAAAAATCTTAAAGTACAATTTGAACCAGTTGGGACAGATACTGTAGTTTCTATGGAATTCCACATGGTTGTGTTGTCGCCTGCTTCATTACCATCTCAAGGTACAATTGAAATTGCGAGAGTGTTAAACATGGAGAAAAGTCCTGATGGGTTCTTAAAAGAATACCACGCTCGATTAGATCCAATTAGCACAAAAGTACCCGGAATTTATATTTGCGGTTCTGCTCAAGGGCAAAAAGAAATTGATAAATCGGTAAGTCAAGCGAGAGGAGCAGCATCAGTAGCAGGTATTCCAATGGGGAAGGGAGAATATACGATGGAATTAATCAGAGCTTCTCCCTCAGATGAACGATGTGCTAAATGCTATAAATGTATAGAAGCTTGTCCATACACAGCAATTTCAGTAAATGAAAAAGGAAATATTGTAGTTGACCTAATAAATTGTCGCGGTTGTGGAACATGTGCGGGTCTATGTCCTTCAAAGGCAATTGAATTAACATACTTTAGAGATGATCAATATATGGCATTAGTAGATGAATTATTACCAATAGAGGAATAGAGAGGTAGATAAAATGGCAGAAGCAAATGATATTAAAATAATTGTTTATGCTTGCTGGAAATGAGGTTATGGTTCTGCTGATATGGCTGGTACTATTAGAGCACAATATCCAGATTCGATTAGAAATGTTTTAGTACCATGCTCGGGACGTGTAGGATCAGACTTAATAATGCGAGCATTTGGAAGAGGTGCAGATGGAGTAGTAATTAATGCTTGATATCCAGGTGAATGTGATTATGAAACAGGAAATTACCACGCATATAGACAAGTTGAATACGTTAAAGAAATTTTAAGAGTTGTTGGTATGAGTCCAGAGAGAATTAAGATAATCTACTGTACTGCTGCTGAAGGTCAAAAATTCCAAAATGAAGCTATAGAAATTGATAAAATAATCAGGAAATTAGGACCAAGTCCTCTACGTACAAAAGGCACACCTAAAAAAGAAAAAGCTAAGGCGAAAGCTAAAGCTTAAAAAATTTAATGTGTTGACTGATGAAGCTGAGTTAAAAAAAACGAGAGCTCAGTTGAAGAAATGGGTGCACCATATAACACATAAAAATGGTTTGATAAAATTTAATATAAATATTTATAATTTATTTTAAAAAATTTGGGAAATTTAAGAAAATATAAAAGTATTGTAAATAGTTAGAGTTGGAATTACATGGAAGCAATGGCAGAATATTTGATAAAGATTGAAGATTTCCCCAAAATCTTGGCAATTTTACTAAAAGAGAAAACGGTAGACAAAATTATCGGTGCTGAATTGAGAGTTGATAAGAAATCTGGTAATATAGATAGATTTACTGTTCAGCCTAAGTTAGCAGAAAAAGAGGAAGATCTAAAGGATTTTCCATTAACTCCTTTAATTGCATTTGGATATGCTAGAACTGATTCTGCTTCAAAATTTTTACATAAATCCGTGGAGGGTGCAATGAAGGAGAAAGTAGGTCTTATTGCACGGCCATGTGATACAAGAGCATTAATTGAGCTTGCTAAAATAAAACAGGTAAATCTTGATAATCTTTTTATAATTGGTATTGAAGATAGAGGGATGCTTCCTAAAGCAGGAAGAGAGATGAGATCTATTAAAGATGTTGATCCTATTAAAATCCTTAAAGAAAAAGTTGGAGATAAAGGTCTTATTGTCAAGATGGAAGATGGAACAACTAAAGAGTTAGAGCTTACTGTTGCTGAGAATTGTTTGAGATGCTATCGAAAAATTCCAGTTATAGCGGATTTAACTGTTAGCGATCTTGGTATTCCAGTTGATTCAGACGAGATAATTTTAAAGGTATATTCAGATAAAGGAAGTGAGATTCTAGAAAAATCAGGTGTAAAAGCAAAAACACTACCAGATAAAGAAAAGAAAGCTCATCTAGCAAAATATACTGAAATAATCGATAAAGCAAAAGAAAAGCGAACAAAGGATTTAGAAGAATGGGAGAAGCTTTCACAAGAAGAAAAAATAGCAGAACTTCTTAAATGCACGATGTGCAACACTTGTATAAGAGGATGCCCAGTTTGCTACTGTGTGGATTGTATTTTGCAGAAAAAGAGAAAGGCCAAAAACATTGATAAAGCAACATATCAATTAACGCGTATAGCACATGATGCTGATAGATGCGTAGAATGTGGAAACTGTGATAATAACTGTCCTCAGAATCTACCTTTATCACTATATTTTCAATCATTAAATGAAGCCTTTAAGAAGAAGTTTAAATACGAGGCAGGCATGTCTCTTGAGGATATTCCGTTTCGATCTGGAAAAGCAATTTCCCAGATGGAATTAGAAAAAACATAAATAATAACTTATTTTTTAATTTTCTTTTTTATAGATTTAGGTTTTTAAGTTCCTAAAGAACTTTAGATTTTCACTTTTTTATTATAATTTTTTTATATGTATGAACTAAAGAGACTTATTATTTTTGGAAACATAGTCTCAATTAGAGATTTTGATGTATTATTTACTATAGCATCTTTAATAATGTGATTTATCTCATCAATAGTCCTATCTCCCAATAGTAGTTTAAATAAAAGTGCTCCAGGAATCATGAGGTCAGTAGTTCTAGGATTTGGATATTCTTTTTTAATTTCAATTTTCTCGATTTTTCCGTTATTAAAAGTTAATACAATAGTTTCATTATAATTGCTAATTCTTATAGTTTTAGTTAGTCCTTTAAATTCAGAATGATTTAGTCTCCTTTCAATTAAATTTTTTACAAAGTGAAAAAACTTTTTTAAATTTGGAATTTTTACTTGCCATCCATAGGTTGAAACTGGTTTTCCCCCTAATGATTTGATATAATCAAACAATGGTGAATGTTCACTAACACTAAATGTGATTACATCATTTGCTTTATACTTTCCCATCTTTTTAATAAATTGAAGCAAGCTTATCATCTCGTTTTTAGATAAATTAGGAGTAGTTATTTCATAATTTTGATTATCATAACTCATTCCAACAGAAAAATAATTTGTGGGGATACTAAGTTCATTAAAAATGTAAGTGGATCGAACTTCTGAATTAAATATATCATTTAAGTATTTAAATTTAAAAGATTCTGGTTCAAACCTGTTAAAGATATAGAAACGCTTATGGAATTGATTATATTTTGTTTTAATAAAAGAAAGGTCCTTAGAATTAGCTTTTCTTATGTTAAGGTTCTCATATTTTTTATTAGGGATTTTGGATGCTGGAATCGCTATTCTTTCATCGAGAGATGAAACATATTCATATCCTAACTTACGATAAAAATAGGGGATACCTCTTATAACTGAAAGAATATAACCATTTTGGTCAATTATTTTTTCATAAAGCTTGTTTAAAAGTTTAACGAAGCCTTTTTCTCTATATTCTTCAAGAGTTCCAACAAATTCCATTTCACATATTGGTAATGGAATGTCTTCAATTTGCCATTCTATAGGAGATAGACATATCAAAGAGATTAGTTTATTTAATTTATCATCCTTGATATATAACCACAAAATCTCATTTCTTCCCGGATGTTCTAAAAAAATATTTGGAATATAAGTCTTTAATACCTCTTCTTGATGAACTTCCATACTAAAATTAACTATAGATTTTAATTCGTCTTCGCTATCAGCAGCAATGTGAATACTGTAGCGATCATCGATTTTCGCAATATAACCTTTTCGAAATTCCATAATTTTGAAAATAGTTAGCTCTTTTTCAATCTATTTAATTCCTAAGTTGCTGGTAGTTGTAAATCTTTGGAAAAATTCCGTTATTTTGATTTGAAAAATAGATATGAAAAGTGTGTTTATAAATTATCCATATATCTTAATATATATAATTAATTATCAATTTAAGGTAAAATCCCAAATTTATAGTTTTATCATGAATGAAGAAAATATACAAAACGAGTTAAAAGAAATTGGTCAAAAACTTGATAGAATCGGGAAGCTTAATAATAACATACTAACTACACTCACGATATTAGTTATTATATTAATTATTCTCGTTTTTATGTGTTTCATATATTTCTCAGGTCATTTCCCTCCAATATAGTAATTTAAGTTTTTGAAATTGGATTATCTAATTTGAGATTTAAGTTCTCAATTTGATTCTGTTTTATTTATAAATAGAATTCACTTCTTTGGAGTCTTAATATCATTTTCCGATGATATCTCAATCCCTTCTTCCTTTTCATAAGGTTTAATCGGTTTAGAGGGATTAATAGGAGTATTACAACCCCAACAAAGATTTTCTAAATCTATCAGCGTCTTGGCACAATTCTGACAGTAAATTGTATTACATTCTGGACAAATATAGATATTAAACCTCTCGATATCTCCCTTACAAACCAAACATACCTTTCTTTCTTTATGAACTGAAATTTTTTCAATAGTCATATGTGTTATGAATGACATCCGATTATGCAACATCCCTTGGATTTGGTCTTCTATATGGGCAAGTTTCATGCGTTCAGTTAAGGGTGCATTTGATTCTTTTAATTTTTCCCATACGTCTAATTGTTTGAGTAATTTTTCCTGCTCATTTGAAACTTTCATTGCCAACAGTTTATAATTATGCCTTTCGGCTATTTGTTGAGCTTGGGTCAAGAATCGTCTAGCTTCTTTTATATTCAAAACTATTAACGATAGTCTGGCTTGTAATAGGTAAGTTTCGGCTAGTAACAAGTGTGAACGGCTTTTCTCAGCTATATCCAATAGTTGAGTAATAAAAGATTGTAACTCCTCTAATATTTCAAGATCACTGGTAATGCGTAAATCAATTAAGAGTAAATCGCAAAGATTAAGCAGCGTAAAAGTCAAGAAATCAAAATCAAAAGTTTCTTTAAGACAGTGTTTGAGTATTTTTTCGGCTCTCCCCCGATTAATAGCTCTTAGGTTAGTTTTCAACATTATTGCCTTATTCATGCGATACACCAGTTTTGATAATTCGCTAATTCCTTGATCTTTGATTTGCTTCAAACGCATTAAGTATTGCCGCGCTTGTTCAAGATCGTTCATATCTAAAGCTACGTGAAATAGTGAATCGAGTACTTTCCATGGGGAAGAAGTAATGCTTTCCCAAATTTCTAAGCTTCGCTTTAGGTATTCTTGTGCATGAAATAAGTCGCCTTTTTGTTGATATATTCCCCCAATATTATTAAGAAATCCCGCAATATCCCTTTTAGAATTCAATTTTTCCGCAATTACTAAACCCTGTTTATTATAATCTAGAGCATTATCTAAATCTCCTTTATATAAGTAAATTGTCCCTATTGTTGCATAACTTCGCGAAATATTCCGATTGAAATGGTCTTCTTCAAGTGCCAAACCTCGTTTAGCGTATTCTAAAGCACGATCTAGATCACCTTTAAGAGCTATAATAAATCCACAACGATTAAGGCACCGCGCAATATTTCGCTCTAATCCATATTCCTCTCCTATTTTCAAGCTATGCTTAAGGTGATCCATGGAGGTATCTAATTCACCTTTACTTTCATATATAAGACCTTTTATAAAAGAAATAGCCACTTTCTTTCGCGCAAGTTCTTTTGATGATAAATCTATCATTTCAAAGAGCACATCTTCATTATTAGAAAGTACTTCTAACGCTTTTTCCTCTTGATTCAGCCATACTAAAGATTCAGCCATAATAAGGGAAGCATCAAGCAATTGAAGACGGTTTTTCAATTTTTTACTCTCTTGATATACTTGTTCTGCTAATTTAAGCGCTTCTTGGTCTTGACCTAATCTACTTAAGCTGATACTTTTGAGGAGGTCGTAAGAAACTTGCTCTTGAGTGGTGAGAATTGTGTTTTCACTCAAATTATTTAGAGTTTGGAGGGCTTCGTAAAATTTTCCTTTCTCTTGGAGCTGTTTTGCTTGAATTAGTTCCTTAATTTCTGAATTTTGCATTTAATTATCTCAATAGAATAAATATTACAAACTTGTCCAAAACGTTTTAAATACAATTAATAAAGTAAGTTAGTTTTCAATTTAAATGTAATTTATAATTTCAGTCTGAAAAAGCAATTGCCAAGATGGAATTAGAAAAAATTTAATTACTTTTTTTAAAATTCTAGAGTTTTATTATTTCAAATTTGATGTTCAGCTTTTCCTATATGGTCAAGCTTATGAATATCAGTGAATATCCATATTAATATTGTAACAGCAATTCCAATAATAATACTGAAGAGATATAGATTTTTAATGCCGAGCAATACCGCAAGTGGTCCCGATAAAAATGACCCAATAGGCATTATAGCAAAAGTCAACGAGTGGTCAAGTGAAACAATTCTTCCTACTTTATCAGAAGGAACAGAGCTTTGTAGTAGAGTTGCATAGTTTACAATTATGAAATTAAAAGACATTCCTTGAATAAATAATCCAATTCCCATAACAATAAAATGTCCTATTGGTGCGATTATTAAAAAAGAGTATCCTAAAAAGATCATCAATGTACCAAACATCATTATGAAGGTTTTATGCCAATATTCTTTTTTAAATGAATTAATTATCCCGCCAGTGATATTGGCTACTGACATGAACATTGAGACAAATGCTAAATTGATTGGATTGCCATTATGGATTTCTTTAATAAAATAAGGTAATAAAACAGAAAACGGTCTCCAAAGAAAGTTTATAACCATAGCAAAGAATATTAGACTTAATAACCCAGGAACAGCTTTAACTGTTTTTAATCCCAATTTAAACTCGTGAAAAAATGAAGTCTTTCCTTCTTCTTTAGTAACTTGGCTCACCGAAGGAATTGTAATGAAAAGCAATGGGATAAGCGCAATTATAAACGTAATAATATCAATCATAAAAATTAGTTCAATGGGTAGAATTAACAAAAGAATTCCTCCCAAAATTGGTCCAATAATAAATATGAAACTATTGAATACATTATTTATTGCATTAACTCTATTCAATCTATCTTTTGGCACCATTGAAGGTATGATAGCGTTAAAAGCCGGTAAATGAAATGCCTGAAGTATACTGCGAATAGTATTAACTGAAAGAACTAGCCAAACATTTGTAAGACCAAAAAAAAATAAAAGAGACAATCCGAAAGTTACACACGCTTGAATAGCATCTATAGAAATTATAATATATTTTCGATTTAATCTATCTACTAATACTCCCGCAATCGGCGCAATAAAAATTTGAGGTACAATATATAGAACTGATGATAAAGAAAGATAAATAGGATTATCAGCGATCCACCAACTTATTACAAAATAAACAATTGAGGAACCGAGTAAAGAAAATTCTTGTCCGAATAGGAAATAAAAGAAGTTTTTGTAGTACTTTTTTGATGAATTTTCTTCCAATAATATCAACTGCCAATTAATTTAAAAATTAAATGTTTCTTGAGTTTTTAATTCTATGATTTCTTGTTATTTTAAGTCGAAATATGTAGGTTTAGAAAGAAATACTAATTTTTTTAAATGTTATTTTTTTAGCTTAAATAAGCTTCTTGGTAAAATACATTTAAGAATTATAAAAGTCTTGATGAAGAGATAATTTGCGTTATTCAGATTATAAAATCCATCCAATTCCCCTCTCTCAGGTAAGAATTGAAGATAAATTCTGGTCTTCTAAAATTGAAGTTAATAATCTAATAACAATTCCTCATGCCTTTAAAAATTTAGAAAATACTGGAAGTATTGACAATTTTTTTAGAGCTGCGGCATTTTTAAGAGATGGAAAAGCACCGACATTTCCTTTTGATGATTCTGATGTCTATAAAGTTATTGAAGGAGCAGCATATTCACTAATTTTAATTCCGAATCTTAAACTCGAAAAATATCTTGATAATTTAATTGAAAAAATAGCAGCAGCTCAAGAAGATGATGGATACATATATACTACTCGTACAATAAACCCTGATAAACCTCATATATGGGCAGGGAAAAAAAGATGGGAATTAGTTTCAGTTTTAAGTCATGAATTATATAATATAGGTCATCTTATTGAAGCTGCTATCGCTTACTATCAAGCTACAGGTAAAAAAAAGTTGTTAAATGTAGCGATCAAGAGTGGAGACTTAGTGGAGATGGATTTTGGGCCGGGGAAAATCGAAAAAATTCCAGGACATCAAGAGATTGAATTAGCGTTAGTAAAATTATTTAAAACGACTAATAATGACAAATATCTGCGCTTAGCTAAGTATTTTCTTGATATTCGTGGTTCTACTAATGTATTTGAGCATCAAAATTCGTTTAAACAATTAAAAAATGATAACCCTCTTATACAGAATACAAATGCCCGAGAATATAACCAAAGCCATAAAAGAATTATTGAACAGGATGAAGTAGTTGGGCATGCTGTTAGAGCAATGTATATGTATTCTGCCATTACAGACATATCAGCCCTTTATAACGATATAAAATATCGATCTGCTATAACTAGACTTTGGGATAATATAATTTCAAAAAAAATATATATTACAGGTGGAATTGGGTCGAGATCACATGAATATGGGGAAAGTTTCTGGGATGATTATAAATTACCTAATTTTGAAGCATATAATGAAACTTGTGCAGCTATCGGAAATATGTTTTGGAATTACCGACTTTTTTTATTACAGGAAGATGCTAAATATATTGATGTTCTAGAGCGAATATTATATAACAGTTTCCTCTCAGGAATCTCTATTGATGGGAAGAAATTTTTTTATTCTAATCCGCTTGCTTCAAAGGGAAATGCTAGAAGGAGATCTTGGTGGAAGGTAGCTTGTTGTCCTACGAACTTCGTGCGATTTATTCCCCAGATTTCGAGTTATATTTATGCTAATGCGAATAATTGTATTTTTGTTAATCTTTTTGTTGGAAGTAGTGCATCAATTAATCTTCAAGACACAGAAGTGTCATTATTTCAAGAAACAAATTACCCATGGGATGGAGCTGTGAAAATTACACTCTTCCTTACTCAAAAGAAACAATTTGTAATTGCAATTCGAATTCCTGGATGGACTCAGAATAAACCCATGCCAAGTGATTTATATCGCTACTTAACAGTGAATAATCAGAAAACAAAGTTAAAAGTTAACAATGAAATAATGGAATTTGAAATAAAAAATGGATTTGCTAGAATTCAAAGAACTTGGAAAGATAATGACACCATTGAGTTAAACCTACCAATGCCTATTAGAAGGGTAATAAGTGATCCAAAGCTTAAAGAAAATAACAATAGAGTAGCAATTGAGCGAGGTCCAATTGTTTATTGTATTGAAAGCATTGATAACGAAGGTGAATCAATATTTAACATCAAATTAAACGATAATGATTCACTTCAAGAGAAATATCAGAGTAGTCTACTTAAAGGAATTGTCACCATTACAAATTATGTTAAAAGAAAGAATAAGAACCTGGAGAAAATATTTGCGATTCCTTATTATGCGTGGGCTAATCGAGGTAAAAGTAAAATGACAGTATGGATATGTCGAGACTCTCAAGTAGCTCTTTCTTAATGTTAATATTACGAATTGGGTTAAGTTTTAATGAAAAAAAAGATTTATTAAGAGTAATAGATCAATGAATAAGAATATCTCAAAATTATATGACAAATTTTAAATCTGTTGTCAGTAAACTACAAAAACACTATCCTGATGCATCGGATGTAGTTATTGTGAGCAATAACGGTAAAATTCTTTATTCAACAAGTAAATGGGATGTTAAAAATGATATTAATAGTTTTTTAAGTAGCTGGGAAAGTGGTACCGCGCAATTTGTAACTCTAAATGGGATTAGATATTCAATACTTCAAATGGAGCCTGAACGCTTTATTGGGACTAATCGCCAAAAAAAGGGACATCTTATCGGTGCCGCATCTCCAGATGGAGAAAAATATATGGTAGCTCATATTAAACCAAAAGCAAAAGGCTGGTTCCATATGGCTTATCCTGCTGTAGCAAGAGCCGCAGCTATGTTGAAAAAAGGCATAAAATCTGAATTTATTGGATCTAAAATTGATTTATCTAGTGAAACTAAGCAAGAGAGCGTGTACGAGAGCTCATCAAGGCAAACTGTAGCCTACCAACCTGCTCCAACTGAACCTACAATTGATCCTTATCTTAAAGCAGAAGTTGAAGGCTTTTTACAATGGATAAATAACCCATCAGGATTAGCTGGTTATATTTCTTATGTTTTACAACAAAACGACCAATATCGAATTTCTAGACTTGCTGAACTTTATAATGAATTATATCACTTATTTTTTGATTAGGAGATCCCGCTTAATAATCATCTTTTTAATTTAAGTTATATTCTACACTAAAGTTTAAATTCGCTTAGTCAATTAATTTAAACTTTAAATATTCATTACACTGAAACGATATTCTTAATTGAAACGTTTATTATCTTATATGAATTATAAATAATTAATCTAAAATTCATAACGAATAAGAGAAAAAATGAGTCTACCGTCAAAAAAAGCTATTCAAGTGGATGAGAATACAGTAGATTATGAGTACAAGATGTTAAATCATGTTATGCAACTAAGATACCACGAAGATAAATGCGTCGAATGTGGATTTTGTCATCGTGTTTGCCCCGTTACTGTCTCTATTTATGATGAACCTCTAAAAAAGACAGCTATAGGAACCCCAAAAGATATGAAAATTGAATCAAACAAAAAAATCGTAGTCGATACTGAAAAATGCGTCTGGTGCGGGTGTTGTACATGGATCTGTCCTGGTTATACATTAGAGCTTTTCATTAATGGTGAGAAAAAACTAAATGTAGTTGAAAATGGTTCACTTCCCGAATTTGAAGAAGAGGTAAGAACATTAGAGAATGGACAAAAAGTACGTAAGGTTGTAGAAGGGTCTATAACAATTAATTGCAATGAGAAGGATACAAAGGTTTTAGATGCTTTTTGTGATGAATGCGCTGTAAGTGCCATGGAAAGAAAGGATAAAGAAATTGAAGCAGATCGAGATAAATGTATTTTATGCTTTAAATGTACTGAAGCTGCAGATAATTATGATAATATTAGCGTTGAGATTCATCGCGATAGATTTAAAAATATAAAAGGAGAACCTTCTTCTGTGTGGAATGGCATCATGTTGAGAGTTCTTGGAAAAGAAGGTAAAATTAAAGGAATTATGAGCCGAAGTCAAAACAAACTTGCTGATGCCGTGATGCGATTAATGGGAAAAGAATTTAAAGAAGAAGAGGAAGCCTAAATCTCCACTTTTTTATATTATTTTTATTATTTACTCCCTAGTATTTTTTGTTTGTATAATTTATTCTGGTCGAATGCTTGTATAATATCATTCATACGATTTTTAATATTTCTCTTATACATTAGATCTGTATGGGATAATATATAAAATGCATCATCTTTTATTGCTTGAAATATAATCTCACCTGCTTGATTGGGTGAAAGACCCGCTTCAAACATTCGACGAAGCATTTCGAACGTTTTTTTAGATTCTGGATAGTTCTTAATCACTTTTTCTGTAGCAGACATATAATCTGGACCACGATATTCATCAGGACGATTTCGTTCACAATCCATTATCGTTGTATTTACAAATGATGGGCAAAAAACAGAAACCTTTATTTTTGAATTTGCTTGTTCAAGCTCCCCTGCTAAAGCTTCAGAGAGAGCAACAACACCATGTTTTGTAGCAGCATAAATCCCAGTTCCCGTTTCACCTGACATGAGACCAGCAAGAGATGCTGTGTTTACGATATGACACTCATTATCTTGTTTAAGCATGATTGGGACAAAATTACGAATGCCATGGATTACACCCCAAAAGTTCACATTAATAATCCATTTCCAATCGAGTAGAGAATGTTCCCACATAGGTCCAGGCAAGACAACCCCAGCATTATTACATAATAAATTTACTTCACCGAAAGTATCTATTGTTTTTTGCGCTAAATTTTCAACATGTTCCGCTTTTGTAACATCTGTTAATACAGATAACACCGCTACTCCCGCTGCTTTTAATTCATCTTCAGCTTTAGATAATGCATCTGCTTCAAGATCGGCAAGTACAATCTTCATCCCTTCCTTTGCAGCTATGTTAGCAATTCCACGCCCAATACCATTTGCGCCACCAGTGATAACCGCTACTTTATCTTTAAAATCTTTCATATATATCTCACTCTAATTTTTCTTTTTTAAAACCAACATTGGATATTTATAAAAGATAATAAGATTATTTATAACATTTATTAAAAAAAAAGCAAAATTAAATTATTTCACATTTATATCTCCTTTAAATTTCCTACATATCGTTCTTATATGTGGAAAAATATAAAACTAAAAAATTAAAAAACTATCTACCACATATTTAGATTGTCATTTCTAAATTAAATATAAAAAAAGTGATAATGATGGCAAAAAGAGTCGCAATTAATGGTTTTGGTAGAATCGGTCGATTATTTTTTAGAGCAGTATACGATAATTTCTGGAATGACATTGATGTTGTTTCAATTAACGATCTGTTTGAACCCAAATATTTAGCATATGCCTTAAAATATGATACCGTCTTTGGAAGATTTAAAGGAAAAGTAGAATCAACTGAAAATTCATTGATTATCGATGGTAAAAATATACCAATCACTGCTGAGAGAGATCCTGCGAATTTACCACATGCTAATAATAATATTGATGTTGCTGCTGAATGTACCGGTCGATTTGTTAATAGAGAAGGAGCTAGCAAACATTTAACTGCTGGCGCAAAAAGAGTCCTAATTAGTGCTCCAGCAACGGATCCAGATATTACTGTTGTATTGGGATGTAATGATGATAAAATTTCATATGAGCATAAGATTATTTCGAATGCTTCCTGTACAACTAACTGTCTAGCACCTGTAGTTAAAGTTCTGCAAGATAATTTCAAAATCAAATACGGTTTAATGACAACTATCCACTCATATACAAATGATCAAACTACAGGAGATATCGCAAGAGCAGGTAGTCCAGATAAAATGATTCGTGGAAGATCTGCTGCTCAAAATATGATTCCTACATCTACAGGTGCAGCTAAAGCAATTGGATTAGTTTTTCCTGAATTAAAGGGGAAACTAGATGGTATTGCTGTAAGAGTACCAACAATCGACGGTAGTGTAGTAGATTTAAAAGCTATTCTAGAAACTAGATGTAATGCTGAAGATATTAATTCTAAAATGAAGGAAGCCTCCAATAACAGTTTAAGGGGTATCTTAGAATATACTGAAGACCCAATTGTAAGTAGTGATATTATAGGGAACCCACACAGCTCAATATTCAATAGTCTTTGGACTAAAGTTATTGAGGATCAAGTTTTTGTGTTGAGCTGGTATGATAATGAATGGGGTTTCTCTAACCGAATGGCTGAATTGATTATTAAAAGATTATAAATGTAAAATTTATTCAATCCTTTTTTTATTTTTTTCCTATAATATAAGATTTAGAAGTGTAATTATAGTTATTAAGAAACTACTTAATAGAATTATAAAAAGATTAGAACTCTGCGTTTTAATTCTTCTTCTTATAAGCATGAATTTAAATCCTACAGCAATGTGTAATATTATACAAATTGCTAGAAAGTAATCATAATAGATATGCACTTCAAAAGGAATTACAATTCCTATAGTTCCTTGATACCAATCAAAATATCCTAGACCTGATAAAACAACCAAAGCGGCTAAAATGATTATTACTCTATTTGTAATTAGTTGTATCAACCTTAATATGTATATGGGGCGAGCTCTTTCATTTTTTAGCCCTTTAAAGATTCGAGGAAACCAAAGTTTCAAGTATTTTTGTGAAAGAATGCAGTGGATAATAAGTAATCCCATTAAAGTCCATTCGACAACCATGTGAAGAATGGGATAGAAATCATAAATTTCCAGAAATTCATGTGAACTCACTATAGCAAGCACAAATAATGAAAAAACTGCAACTAACCAAGATATATTCCTGTGTAATTTTAATCCGTTTATTTTCATAATTACATTTCCTTTTTCTTAAAATTCAATTGATATACAAACCAATTTCCAAATTGATCATCTAATTCAAAACCAGCTTCATCTGCCCACTTTTTTTCTGTTTTGCGCCTCGGGTAATCAGGATCAGGAATCATTTCACTTAACGATATTAACCCATTAGGTTTTAAAACTCTTTTAATTTCTTTAAGAGCTCGTATAGGTTCTGGAATTTCGGGAAGACAAGCAATCATTAGAATACGATCAATGCTTTCATCTTCAAACGAGAGATTATACACATCTTCTATTTTAGGGATAATATTAATAATATTCTCTTTTTCTATTCTTTTTTTTAACCTATTTATTACTGATTCTTGGATATCTATAGCAAACACTTTTCCTTTCGGTAAAACATTTTTTGCGATTGCTTTTGTATAGCTCCCTTTTCCTGGTCCAATTTCAACTACTATCATACCAGATTCGAGATTCATCCTTTCAGCTATCTTTTTAGGTTTTTGTATAAATTTCCTTCTAATAGGATTGTCTATTAGAAGTGTCATAAAACCAGGGATCGGAAATTTATGATATCTTCGAATTATTCTTAATATGATAAATACAATAAAGAATAAAGTTCCCAGGATTATAAGAAATGTCAAAAAAATGATTCTTAAGATAAGCCAAATATCCATTGATATTAAACTCTTGAAATTCTACGAAGTTTGTTTAATTAACTAAATAAAAGAATAATCCTTTTAAAGTTCTTTAAATAATAAAATAACCATGGATCTTAGCACGGGAAAACCAATTGAATTATCAGATAAAAGTCTATTCGATGAATATTTTAGCAAATATCCCCCAGAAAGTTCTGAATTTACATTTACTAACTTGTTTATGTGGAGGAATTATTATAATTTCTTATTTATGGAATTTGAGGGGCATTTAATCCTACATTCTAAAGATTATTTAAGAAACAGAAAAAAACCGATTAATGCAGACTCTAATAATTATATTTACTTCTTTCCTCCAATAGGTCTTTATCCAGAAAAAATCATTATTAAATTATTTGAAAATTTTGAGAATATAGAAATACATAGGGTTCCAGAAGAAATATGTGAAAAATTAGCTCAAAATGAGAATTTTACTAAATTAAATTTAGGTTGCATTGAAGATAGGAATAATTGGGATTATGTATATAACAAAGAAGAAATTCTCAATTTAGCTGGAAACAAGTATAGGCAAAATCGAAGGTGGTTACAAAAATTCCTAACCAATTACAATCACGATTTTAAGTTAATAACGGAAAAAGATATTGAAAAGTGTAAAGAACTTCAATTGGAATGGTGTATAATGAGAGCTTGCACTGAAGATGAGAGTTTAGAGGCTGAACAAGCGGCGATTTATGAAGCCTTGAACAATTTTAACGCTCTAAAATTTAAGGGGGGAATACTATGTGTTGATGATAAATGTGCTGCTTATACTTTTGGTGAAATGTTAAATACTAAAACTTTAGTAATTCATATTGAAAAGGCTCACATGGAATATGAAGGATCCTATCAAGCCATCAATAACTTCTTCTTAAAAAACTGTTGTGTAGATGCTATATGTGTTAATCGGGAACAAGATTTAGGGATAGAGGGCTTAAGAAGGGCAAAAGAGTCGTATAAGCCAATTAAAATGAATAAAAAAAGTATTGTCTATAAAATAGTGTAATTTAGTTATTGTTTATCTCTAATTTTTTCCTTTTTAAAAGCATATAAAGCTTTTAACGGTAAGGTTGTAAGAAATGCTATATATTCGCGTTCCTTTACTTCAGGATCGTTATTTTGTGCTGTTAATAATTCAATATTCTTTTTAACAAAATCTAGCTCTGCTTTCTTATATTGCTCATAATATTTTTCACTGAAATAGCTATAACCAATAGAAGGTGCCAATTTCGATTCAAAGCTAAAATATTTGTCATATATTTTTTTTGCATTTGGGAGATCATCAAGGTGTAATTCAAAACTATTTAATAATGGCTTTAATAAGTCTAATAGTTTTTTAAAACTATGAATTGCAACTCTACAAAGATCTATTTCTTTTCTGTAGAATTCAACTAATTTTTTTGGATCTGCTGGTGATTCGTGACTAATCGGACTATATTCAAGTACTTGTAGTACTTTTTTATTTAGTTGATATAATTTTGGAGGGATTTTTCCTTTTTGATGCTTCTCAGCTTTTCGTGAAATAATCATACCGTCTTCTTCCATACTTTTAAGATGTCTAGCTACTGTAGATTTACTTTGTTCAACCATGTGACTAATTTGGGTTATATTCAATTCACCAAATACTGATAAAATGCTCATAAGATCAAATCGTATATTATATTTACCCAATAGATGAAACCAGTTTTCAATTGTTTTGATTTCTTTATCATTCAATTTTACTTCAATTTTTTCTCCATTTGGTAAGGTTATAGTGAATTTTTGTTCCTTATCCACTTTCAGCTTTTCCGGTACAATTTCACGGAATTCTTCTTTAGACATTTTTTAAATCATCACTCTAAAATTCATTAATTTTTTTCATATCGTGTTAGTTTCAGTTTTTTTCTTTAATAATAATATAGCGTATTATTTTTTTAATTTTTTGGTTTGACAGTCCGTTTCATAAATTTATACATTTTAGTATTTGAGATTGTTTTTTCTCGATTTAATAGTTCTATTCAATATCATACCAATGATAAGATTTAAATATGAAACGTCCCAATATTATAATGCCATATTGAAAATTAATTTAAAAATAAAAAATAAGATTTGATGAAAAAAATATTTGAGGTGAAAATGATAGTGAAAAAGAAATCAAATGTGACTAAAGGACTGATCGTCGCAACACTTTTAATAACGATCATTACACTTCTTACAACAGTGAACGCTTGTGCCTCTAATCGCGTCTATTTCATGGCAATAGGAGATGATCTAGATCTCGCTAGAACTAATAATTTTATCATAGGTAATATTAAACTCGGTGAAGACGGTGAGCCTGAATCGGCAGGAGTATTTTTCTATTCAAAAATCTATGATGAATCAGGTCAATATGCAATGATAGGAATGACCACAAATGGGATTCTGGTAACCGACCAATTAACATTTTATTGCCCAGTCTTTAGTGTCTGGTTCACTAATGTGTGGGCTTTCGTGGGTGAGGGATTGTTTAGAACTACTGATACCAATATCGACTTAGTTTTTCGAAGAACATTTCCAATAACCATGCCAAATACCGAAGGTCAATGGGTCCCAGCTTCCATTTTTATATGGCTAAGCCCTACAGGTGAATATTATGAAGGTGATCCCGAAGATCCCAATTATCCCCCTCAACCGATAGGCGAAGTTCAAATTATGGAACCAGGATGGGCCCTTGCTGGGGTTTTTTGGAATGTTAGCATCCCAATGGATGTGGGGTTTGGATTAGGTATATTACCGATCGGTCCGATATCCTATTTGACATCATACATAGAAATATGAGTCCCATAACGCTAAGTCATTTGTAACAGATAAAAAATATATTCTAAAATCTTTTTTTTTTAAACCGCTTTAACCATCAATTTGATGATAATATCAAAATAAAAAAAAATGAATTGATAAAAAAATGACCGAAATTAAAAAACTTACAAAAATTGCTCTTATAGTGGATGCTGTTATTTTTATTATATTTGGAACCATGCTTATCTTTCTATATGATGCGACGTTGAATACGGAGGGTTGGACAAATCCATTATTTCCAAGAGGTTTTGGGGGTCTTATCTATGTCGCTGCTCTTTACGCAGTTATAATGCTTCGCAAAAAGGAATGGGAAGAGATTAAATTGGCATATTTATTTTTGTTTAGCTTGTGTATACCAGTAATAATTATTGAAGCTACAGTATTAGGAGTGCTTGGGTCAACTTTTAAGGTTGTAACTGTCTCTCAGATGATCTTCGACTTGATTATGATTAGTGCAAAGGTAGCTCTTGGCTTTGTCGCTTATTTCCGACAGTGAGGATAAACGCAAAAAATGAATAATTTTTAAATTAAATTTTTTTTCTTTTTATTTTTTCTATATATATTCAGGAACTAATGCTATTTTTTATTGATAAATTTTTTTAACTCCATTTCTTCAAATAGAATTTTAACCGGTATACCCGCGTGAAACCAATAAATGTATTTTTCTTGATTAGGGTTTTCCTTTTGTTCCTTGATACACTGTTCTTCAAATTCTATAATAAATTTATAAAGTAGTTTCTGCAATCTCTTCCATTGATTCTCAGTAAAAAAGAACCTGCCCCCAAAAAAATGACTAATATCGAGTTTTGTGTAATTTACCGTTTTATAAATTTCTTTATAAATTTCTACTATATCGTCAGAATCAGTTTCTTCTAGATATTCACAGAATTTAATACATTTATCTAAAATTCTTCTATTATACAATACTGAAGATTTTGTTGATTTAGCAATTTTTTGAACCAGTTCTTTATTAAACCCATGTGAAAGATCATAAGCAGCTATTAAGGTTATTTCATCAGCATCAGGAGTTAGAGAATAATAATGGGCTTCTATATTAGCCCGAACATGTTCTTTTTTAGAAATTTCAACAATTCCAAGCTCGATCAATTTTTGCAAATGAGGATGTATTGTAGATTTTGACTTTCCTAATTTTTTCGCTAGTTCAGTAAAACTTAATTCAGGATATACGTTTAATAGACCCCATATTCTAAATCGTATTCCTGTTAAATCTGAAATATCTATTGTTGATTTTATTTCATTCTCTTCCAAATCACCCACCTTTAAGACAATTTAATGAATCTTAAAAAACAAGTTTTTTCTATTAATTACTTCACTTTATATCTCTTCTTTATTTGTTTTAATAGAATCAATTCAAGTTTATAAGTATTATTAATAATACGAATAATAAATAATCGAATATATAAATAATCTTATTATTTTAATATTATATTGTCGGATTATGTCGAATCGATTCATACAAATTCATGTTTTTATTATAAATTTATAAAGTGTTTTTTAAAAATTTTGATTTCTATTATTCGAAGTATATCGAAATATTTAAATATGAATGTGATCTAATTTATTAATAAAGCCGAATAATGAAAGGTTCACTATTCTTTAGTATATAATGGTCTTATAAAAGTATACTAAGATTGGGCGAATCGATTCGGAGAATCTAACAAAAATCAAATAACGAAATCTAACGCCAAATTAAAAATAAAAAAAAAGAGTCTATAACAAAAAATGACTGAAATTAAAAAACTTACAAAAATTTCACTTTTAGCAGTTGGTATCGTTAATATCTTATATGGGCCTATGTTATTATTTCTTCCTAATCTTTTTATAAACCTAGGTGTTATAACTCCTACGACAAATCCTTATATTCTGAGATTTGGTGGTGCAACTTTATTAGGAATGGCAATTTTCGCATTTGTAATTTTAATCAAAAAGGATTGGGAATGGGAAAAGGTAAAATTGGCATATGCATTTCTATATTATCTGTTAATTGCGAACATAATCCTGGAACCTACAAAGCTAGTATTTTCAATACCCACTAATATGATGATTTCTCAGACGATCATGGATTTAATCATAATGTCTGTACTTCTTGTTCTTGGTGTTTACTCTTACATCAAACAGAGAGAATAAATAGAAAAATTAAAAATATAATTAATTAAAAATGATAAATCAAATCAAAAAGAAGAGTTGAGCAAAATTAATAGATCTAAATTAATACCGAAAGTATTAGTAGGTTTAGTTGTTTTAGCAACAATCTTGGGCTTAACAACAGCAGCTAGAGCAGGTGTCCCTCCATTCATATGGGTTTACATGTCAGAATACAATCAGATTAGCAGTTTAGAAGGCGATGTAGAAGCTCCTCATGATGAGCCATGTTTATGGGGAGTTATGTCTGCTTGTAGTGAAGATGAAATAGGATACTTTCCTCAACATCCCTATGATCATAAATTGTTTATTGATGGAGAAAAAATAGCTTTACTCAGGTTTGTGTGGATTGATAGGGATGGGTTGTTTGGATATCCAGACCTTAAATGGTGGGTTTATTATCAAGTTTTTGAAGCAGGTTATTTTGATGTAGGTTTGCATGAAATTAAGCATGAAATGTGGGTTCAAAAACCTTATTTTGGAAGCGAAATGTATGGATGGAGAATCTTTATAACTCTGACTTACACTTTAAATATTACTGAAAACGTATAAGAAATAATAATGAGGGTGAAGAAGGGCAATTTTAATTTTAAATCAGGATATAGAAAATGGAGGAGTTGGGTTAGATAAAATACTTCCTAATAAAGCTACTACTAAACCAACAATCCTCCATTCTATATTTCTTTTTTTTATATTTAAAGTTTGATATGTAATCCGAGAAAAAAATACATAAAAAAATTAATTTTCTAAAATTAAAAAAAGGGAAAAAATTTATGGAATAAAAAGTAATGAAGGGAGAAATTGATAAAAAGTTTGATGAAGCACTTAAACAATTTGAAGAGATATTTCCTAAACTAGATCCTACTGAAGGTGGCTGTGCGGAAGGCACAATGACAGGTATTTTAAATATACTAGGAATCCAAGATGGATTAATCAATAACATAATGATTCCTTTATCTGGTGGACTAGGTGGTTATAAGTCTGAAAAAGACTGGTATGGCCCATGTGGGGCGGTAGTTGGAGGGTGTGCTGCAATAGGAGCAATTTTAGGAGGAAAAGGAAGAGAAAAGATGTCTAATGATTTAATTCCTGTTGCTTATATGAAATCGGCACAATTTGCGAAAGAATTTGAGAAGGAATTTGGTTCAGTAATTTGCCCAAATTTATCTGGATATGATTTCAGTGAGCCAAATGCATTGACGAAATACATCGAAGATGGTACATGGGGAAAAAAGTGTTATAAGTACGTTCTATGGGCGATCGACAACATAAGAAAATTAATGCAGGAAGAATTAGTAAAATTTTAATAATAAATACTAATTTTTTTTTTTAATTTCTTGAATATTTTTAGTAATTTGGTAAATCTACTTAAGATATTTAATTATCAAGGAATTAAGAATTAGAAATCAAATTTTAATAAGAATTAAAAATTGAAATCGCTTAGATTTATATTTTTAAAATTTCTAAGATCATTATAACTTATATTAATTTATGTGGTATTAATGACAGAAGAAGGTTCACTAGAAGAAAAACCAGTAGGTAGATTAACTGGAAAAACGACAACACATACAGTAACAGCGGTGTTTGAGGTTCCTTCAGTTGAAAGAAATAATTATTTAGTGGTTTATGGGGAAAAAGATAAAGAAGGAAGAAGATTATATTATGTGCTCTACATTATTGAAATGTGGACCGATGAGAAGGGGCGTCAAGCAAAATTAGGAGTCCTGGGAGAAAGACCGACAAAACCTTTTGAAATTGGAGCAGATATCTTCATGGCAAAACAAGAACAAATTTCAAAAATTTTAGGAATCTTCAACCCACCAGGCGAATCCCTCTCATTAGGAAAACTTATAGGTTATCCATATGAAGTGTATCTATTAATTAAAAATTTTGGCAGAATTTTCATTACTGGAAAATCTGGTTCCGGTAAATCTTATACTATGGGAGTTTTATGCGAGGAATTTCTTAAAAAGGGTATTCCTGTTGTCATTTTAGACAGACATGGGGAATATGGAAGTCTTAAGGTAGCTGGTGAGGATTTACCGGAAGGAGAGAGTGAATTTGTCGATAAGATAGTAGAATTTTCTGATTTGAAGAAGAATAAGGGTGGTGATGTCGATATTGAATATTTATTTTCATTAAAACCCTTGGATATTGTTGCTCCAAATTTATGTACTGTTGTAAATCTAAATGGTCTGGCTTTAGAAGTTCAGGAAGCTATAGCAGGTAAATTACTAAAAAAATTATATGATGCAAGTACAACAAGAAGTATACCTCCTTTCTACTTGTTTTTAGATGAGGCTCATTTATTTGCTGGAAAGAAACAAACAGAAACATGTGAAGTAGTTAAATTATTTGCACAGGAAGGTAGAAAATTTGGTGCTAATATTGTTATAGGCACACAACGTCCTCAATTATTAGATACTACCATCAGAGCTCAAGCTGGTACTTGGGTAGTTCATAATTTATCAGATATAAGAGATATCGGAATTACAATTTCAAGTGCGGAAGATTTAAGTAATGAAAATAAATCAGATATTTCAGGGTTAGATAAAGGACAGGCAATAGTCTGTGGAGAAGCTGTTAAAGGGATTCCTTTATTTGTTAAAATAAGATCACGACGAACCAAGCATGGTGGAGTTAGTTTTAATCCTTTAGATTTTCTTTCAGAAAGCACTGTAGAAGAGTTACAAAAAAGAAAGGAGAGACTTTTAGGAGGGAAATCCGCTGATGAATTAGAAACTGGAAAGTCAATGTTTGAAGAAATGTTGGAACCAAAAAAAGCAGCCGATTATTTGGATGAAATTGCTGCGTTAAAAGTCAGAATTCAGGAATTGGAAGATGAAGTTAATCGATTAAAACAAAAAGTAGCTGATGTGAAAGAAGGAAAAGAAATTCCGCTTATTGCTACTGATGAAACTATAGAAGAATTACAAACCGAAATAAATGTATGGAAGGAGAAATATAACTTTTTAAAAGAAATGGCAGAAAAAGGTGGAGAAGATATGGTCCCCTTAGATGAAGGCAGCGAAATGGTATTAGATTTGAATAATAGAATAATAGAATTAGATGCTCAAGTTAAAAAATATAAATCAAAGTATGATGATGCAATAATTTTAGCTGAAAAATCAATAGCTGAACTGAAAAAGCGAAAAAAGTAATTTATTTTATAATCTTTTTTGTTAATTCTCGTAGATCATTTTCTCTAAGGAAATTGGTTATTTTAGTTAATTTTTTTTAATTTTCTTAAACTATTTATGTGAATTATTAATTGCATAATTATTATTATAGTAGAATTTTACCAGGAGTAGTATTATAGTGAATATTGAAAGTATTAAAGAGTTACAACAAAAATTATCATCTTTACTTGGTGTATCTGTTCCATGTAGATATATCCACTCACCAAATTCCTTATTAAAACTTGAGGATATTTATAAGACTATTCAGCTGATTGAAGCTTTTATACGAAATCCTGCTAATGTATAATTATTCCTCAAAGAATAATTCTTCTTCTGAAATTTCAGGGCTTATAACTGGTTTATGGATAAATTTTTCATTCAGCTTAATTCTTTTGAGAAAAAATAAACTAAATAAGTAAAAAATTCCCATTGAAGCTAATGTAAGTGTAATAATTGTAGAATTTTCTGCATTATGCCCAGTAAGAATTAATCCTATTACGAAAGAAGCCAGCGATTGGCCCGCTGCCATAATGAAAGAGCTTAAACCGAAATAAGCTCCAGATATGTTTGACACAGCTTCATGAAAATCAGGTTTTTTAGCCCTATCAGCTGCTTCATAAACTAAAACGCTCGCTAAAGGAGGATTAAATAATCCTAATCCATACATAGAACCTAATATAGTACCCATAGTTAATATAAATAAAATAATTTCAAATCCAGTAGATAACACTTTAATCAAGAAAAACAATTCTAAAAAACACGCAATAATCGAAGATAATATACAAACCATATATGTTTTAAGTATTGAATTCTTTTTAAGCAGTCTTCGCCAGATATAGAAACCAATCATCTTACTTATTACCGAGACTACAACATAAATATAAAATTTACTTGCGGTAAACAGGAGTGTATAAGTGAGAAAAGGAATTACTATAATTCCTAATATTTTCCCGGATATACTGTTAAAAAGTATTACACTTAGATACTTTCTGTATTTTTTATCCCATAATGGAGCTCGCATTTGGCTGACAAAAGACTTTAAGCTGGTTTTACTTCTACTTTTTTCTACTTTGGTAGTTTTATGAAAGCTTTCATCAACAGAAAAAAAGGTTATTATAATAGTGATTAAACCAAAAATTGTGAATGCAATTCCAATCCATGGCATAAATGTAAGAATTATTGTTCCAGAATATTCCCACCATTTTACATTTTCTGGTTCTGGTAATAAGCTCTCTACCATTAAAGGAAGCATTAGTGCTAAAACTGATGCAATTATGTGAAAAAATGTAGTAACTGCCGCGATTTTTTCTCTATTTTTATGAGTTTGTGATTGTTCTGTCAACATGGAAAGATGGACAGTCATAATCGATGAACTACTGATAGATTTAATAATTAACGTACTCCACAGAAATATTGCTGTAGGCATAAATAAGGCATTATTTTGAGGGCATCTCGGAGGTAACCAAACGATAATACTAGTTAAAATCCATATTGGTAACCCATATAAAAGAAAAGGTTTACGTTTTCCAAGTTTAGTCGGTTTTTTATTGTCAGCGACTATTCCAAAAATGATAGAAGAAATTGCGGAGACTATGAGTTGTATGGAAATCCCAACAGATGTCAGAATTGAATCCAGATTAATCGTATAAACATAAAATTGAAAGATAAATGTGCCTACAAACATATTGGACATAATCATGCCGAAGTTGCCTATGGCATATCCAATAAGTCGCTTTCCATGTAACTCACGTTGAACCTCAACCATGATATTATAATTAATATATAAAAGATTAAGTTTTCGATTTTAAAAGGAGAAGAGTCATATTTGTCAAGAAATAAGTTTAAAAAAATATTTTATTTATCTGTTTTTTCCTTTTTCCTCTTTTCAACTTTCTTTTGTTGTTCTACAATTACATTACTAATAAATTGGGTAGTAGAATATGCCGATTCCGCTTCGCCGAGACTTAACCCTTCTAATTCTTCCATTTCAGCTTCATCCTCACTGAATCCCATTTCTTTCATGGCATATTCCTTAGCACTCATTTTATGTCTTTTAGTTCTTAATTCAGCTCTCTGTAAATAATAATGGCTGGTCATATGAAGAACAGTTCCATCACCATGATCAAATGTAATAACTATTGGAGGTTCACCATATTTTTCTTGCATTTCTTTACTTACGATTAAAAGTTTAACTCGAGTTTTATCTAATATTTGAATTGGATACGAAGAACTCTCTAACCACCAAATTGGATCAGCTTTTTCATCAAATAATCCTTCTAAAAACTTGTTGCTTTTGTCTAATACTTCTACTTTAACACAATCATCTGCGGTTGGTCTCTGATTGTATTTTAAATAAAGGGGAAATATTTTTTCAAGAATATTTAGCAGAACCCAATCAGTAGTAAAGAGAAATCCTCCTTTCTTGACAAATTCTTTTATTTTTGTTAAAGCATCATCGTTTACATTTCCAGGACAATTAATAATTAAGATTTGATCTGATCTTAATTCAATTTGACTCACTTCATGAGGTTGAATTAAAATATATGGAACTTTTATCAGATCTAATACCAACTCAATTTTATCATAAGACCCAGCAACTATTATTATTGATGATTCTTTCACTTTTCTCAATATATCGAGATCCATTGGTCGTTCTTTTGCCATTCTTCTTTCTAATATCTTGGAGGAAGCTTTATAAGCTTGTTCCATCTTTTTAAAATCTCCCATTTGAATCACATTTTAATATTTCTTTTAAAAAATTATGACAATTGATATCTTTAAACTTTTTCTAGATTTTATCTATACCAAAAAAATTAATAATTAATAAATTATAAAATCAAATAATTTAACCATTAAAATTTGGTACAAACAATTAGGATTTAACAAAAATGAGCAAAATTGAAATATCTAAAAAGAGAATAATTCTACTGAGTCTTTTTTTAACTATTTTCGTGATAGGGACAGTTTTAATATTCGTAATACCCATAAGTGTCAAAGCAACTTATAATCAAACAGCTCAAACTACAGATGGAGTAACAATTTCATTCAATGTCTTTGAGCCTTCAACTAGCGGAATGAATAAACCAGCATTCATACTCGGGCATGGCTCTATGGCAAATAAAGAAATGATGAAGGGGTATGCTATAGAGCTGGCAGCAGCAGGTTTTGTAGCAATTCCATTTGATTTTAGAGGACATGGGCAAAGTACATCAGGAAATACTAGTGCCATGTTTAATGATGTTATAGCAATCAAAGAATACCTTAATACTAGAGCTGATATTGATATGAATTCATTAGGATATATTGGATATAGTATGGGAGGATTAGGTCAAAGTGTAGTTCATGTTGACCCTTCATTCAAATGTTTTATTGGTGTAGGTACATGGTTATATCCCACCCTCCGAACAGGTAATTTAACTAACCCTTTAAATGTCCTTATGATCCAAGCGTTATTTGATGAGGCAATAGAGCTTGGTGAATTAAAAGAGAGCTTGGCAACTCGCGTTGGTATTTCTGTTTCTGCTGTTGATGCAAATAAAATGTATGGATCTTTTGAACAAGAAAATGCATCGATGATTTATTTAGATGATGATAGTAATCATTTGAAAGTAGCTTGGGACCAAGATTTCATAAGAGAAGCAAGAAATTGGGCAATAAATGCATTTGATATTGATGTGTTAGATGAAAATTTTTATGTCAATATAAGAGCAATCATTTTGTTGATACAAGTAATTGGTGGCATAGGATTTTTCTTTTTAGTTGTTGAACCTTTTTCTAAATTGATACTTCTATCAAAAGAAGAGAGGGAAAGAGACGCAGAATTAGAAATTTATAAAATTGATATACCAGAAATTTCAATTAAAAAATTATCAATTAAAGTACTAATCTATTCATTATTACTTGGTATTCCCGGGATTATTATTTTTATCCCAATTTTATTAATCCTGCCGTTTGCTATTGCCGGATTTGTTGTTACTATCTTATTTGGTCAAACCTTCGGATTAATAATTTTATTATGGAGGATTAGTAAACGTTTAGAATTATCATTTAAAGAAATATTAAAGAAACCATTTCAAGGAAGAACTAAATTTTTAAGACAATTAGCACTAGGAACGATCTTATCAATAATATTATTTTTAATTTCATATTCTTCAGTAGGTTTAAACTATTTTGGATTAGTTCCTGCAGTAATTAAAATTTGGGGATTAGCTATCTTTCTAGTTATTTGTTTTTTTATTAATGTCATCTATTCTCTCCTAATGCAAGTGATCATACAAAACAAATTTACTGATACACTTAAGGATACTTTGAAAATGGTATTTTTAGGTTTTATTTTCCCATTCTTATATTATTCTATATATCTGTTAATACTCAGTGGACTTACAAGAAGTCTTTTTTACTTTGGGAATTTTATTCCTCTTTCTTTAATAATGTTTACATTAAATTCTTCTGTTTCAATAATAGCATATAAGAAAACAGGAAATATAGCAACAGGCGCTATAATATATGCTGTATTACTAACATTTCTAATTGTTACAGCATCTACTCCATCAACTGGTTTATCTTTTATATCAAGATTTTTCTAAAACTCTAAATATTCTTTTTTTTTTTAATTTTATAGAGTACAAAAACATTATTCAACCATATTATAATTAAAAATTTTAAATTGGAAATAATCTTATTTCTTCAATAATGACGCAAAACCAGATTTTATGTATTACTTATTTTGACCAAGTAATCGGTCCTAGCACTTTATATTCAAGTGAACCATTAGTTAAAAGCATAGATACACCTGATATAAATCGAATTCTTGAATTCAACGATGAGGAAGGCACTTTCATTTTTGCTTATAGAAAGTTTCAAACAGTTAATCATATCTTTCACATTGAATCAGAATTAGCTCGGGGGGGCAAAGATTTAATGATGATTACTTATATGATCAAAACAGCGATTTTCAAGGATGAAATCGTAGATGTGTTCAAATATTTAGATTCTAAAGCACCAGTTTTAGAAGAATTTGCTTCTGAGATTAGTAAATTAAATGAATTAACAACAATTCTACACACAAAGAAGAGTGCTATTACTGGTGAATACACTTTAGAATTAGCTAATGAGGAACTAAAACGTAATTTTTTGGACATATTCAATAAGTATTTTGAAAAATTAGCCCCTAAATACCGATTAGAAACCCCTATAAGGGATAAACGTCTTATAAAGAAAATTTTTATAATTGGGGCTCCTAGAGCTGGTAAAACAACATTTTTAAAGAATATTGAATTAATACAATTTTTAAATATTAAAAGAAATGATTTACCAAGTAGGATTTATGAAGTTGTTATTGAAAATCTCGAAATTTTACAATATGACGATGAGATGAGAGAATTCGAATGTAAAGATTTTGAGAATTTAGAGAATTGTGTTAACTTCGCGCAGGGATTTATCATACTTTTTAATTTATCAGATAAAAATTCAATTATTCTCACAAAGGAAATTTTCAAAATAGTTGATAATACACGATTAAAAATTGAGACTGAATTGGCACCAATTTTAATTATAGGAAACAAGTTTCATGATAAGGAGGATTTTGACCAAGAATTTATTAATGAAACATTTGAAATTAATGAATTAAGGGAACTTGGTATCAAGATAAAATATTTTCCTATAAACATTTTAAAGGAAGACGAAAAAGTTATGAAAGCTATACGCTGGTTAATACGAAAAATTGTGTAATATTAGACTAAAGAAAAATAGTAATAGTTAAGATTTCTTTTCATTAAATTAAACCTCCAGCAAATCTTTTAAATTATCATAAATATAATAAATAAAAATAGAATCATATTCAATCTTAAATAACAATTTGAATTCTTAAAAATGGCATTTAAAGGCATAGCATGGGGAATTGTTTTCTTTTTAACAGCAGTTATATATTCTACAATTCCCACTTATTTAATTATTAGGTTTTGGGTGTGGTTAAACAGTTTTCCCGTTTATACTTTATCATTATTTATGCTATTTTTATGGATTGTTGCTATAATTGTAGTACTAATCTATATTGTAGCAATGATAAGAGCTTTTATTCAAAGAAAAAATGAAGAAGGTCTTGGTATTCCAAAAGGTGTGAAAGGTTTTGGATTAGTGTCAACAATCATAGTAATTGTATTCATGGTGATCTGGTATATTCTGTTTGGTAAAATTGCTTTTTTTACTATGATTCCTCCAATTTAATATAAAATAACTCGAATTACCTTAAAGAGGATTTGAGGATTTTTTATTAGAAATTTAATTAAAAAAAATAGAAACAGTGGATTTTTGATTATTTTGAATATTGTAGCTCGAGGAAAGTCCATATCACCATAAATAGATATTAATGTTTCAATTTCGCTTTTTTTTATTATTCTGAATATCTTTTCAAAATCTTTCTTAGTACACTTCTCTAAAAAGGCTCGAATTAAATAATGAATTTTTAATTCTCTTCCAATTTTAATTCTACATGGAGTTTCATAATTCCTCTTGATTATTCTCCGTGTGAATTTTTTATATTTAAAACATTTTTTAATGCATTCAGCTGCATATTTCCCTGCTGTTAATAACATTATGATCCCACCTCCAGTAGTAGCTTTAACTTGACAGGCTGAATCTCCTACTAGTAAAACATTATTAAAAGCAAGTTTGTTCATTAATCCATACGGTATTAAACCGCCTTGTTGATCAATCTTTTGGTCAGGATTAATTTTTAGTCTATTTAGGAAAGTTCGGAAATTTTTTCCTATATTTTTAGAGCTTGCTATTCCAATACGATAGATATTGTTGCCTTCTGGGACGATCCAGCCAAATAATTCTCTCCATCGGCGATCAAAAAACAGCAGTGCTTCATTTTCATTAAATTGACCTTTAATACGGATCTGAGTAGCAAATAAATTATCATTTTTTATTCCTAATATCTTTCCTACAGAAGTTAAAGGTCCATCGCATCCAACCAATATATTAGCTTTAATTTTTCTTTTATTAGTTTCAATTAATACTAGTTTTTCTTGATTTTGTTTTATAATTTGAAAATTTCTAAATTTCTCTCCAAAACTATACTGAATATTCTCATTATATTTAATTTTTTCATAGAATAAGCGGTCTAACCCCACTCTGTCAATTATGTATGGCTTTTCATTTCCTGCTAGTTTAATAAAGACTCCTGAGGGTGCTACAATTTTAGCTGTATCTACACGATTTAAAATTATTTCAGGAGGTAATTCGATTAAATTACTTAGTTTTTGAGAAACAATACCAGCACATTGAAGAGGCAGTCCTATTTGTTCATGTTCTTCGATAACTAATATTTTTAAATTAGTTTTGGATAATAAATAGCTTAAATAATTACCTGTAAGGCTTCCCCCAATGATACAAACATCACAATCTGCAATTTTAATCTCCTTCATGAGTTTTTAGAATATTACGATTTATAGTTATGAAAATTACAAATATATTGAAAAAATATCAAAAATTTTGTATATCGAAATTATCTTTAAGAATAATATTTTTTAACATAAATTAATTCATCGGGTGGAATCTCTCGATAACCTAATGATGTCATCATTCCATAGACTATTCCTAAAGTTACATTAGAAAAGATAGAATTAGTCTTAACAGTTAGATCTGTCCTTGATGTTAGAATTGGAGTAATTTTATCAACTAGAAATTTTGTTCTAGGATTTTCTTCATATAATTTTATTATTGCATCTTTAAATGTTTTCATAAAATTCTCATGTTCTGAAATGATTTCATGAACATTGTTTTTCCCATTAACTATTCCAAAATGGCCAAAACCGGCTTTTAAAGGGAATAATTTTTTCAGATTACCTAAGGTTTCCATATACTTATTATGATTGTAGTAAATAGGCATAGATGATGGCATTGTTACTAACTTTGAAGTATGATAGAGGGTTCCAACACCTTCTCCAAAAAATATAAAATCTATTTTCCCATCTTTGATGAAGAGAGGCATCTGGTGATCTGGGGTGTGTCCAGGTGTTTTTAATATAGCTAATTTAACTTCTGATTCATTAGTAGTGAAAATATCAATGATATCAATTTTTTTGGGATCTTGATTAAAATTGGCACTTGGATCAATTATTTTAAAAGCAGTTTCTGGAATAGGTCTCATCTCACCTATTAAATTACCGTATGTGCGCTTACCCCGATTCAAATGAAGTTCAAAATCAATTAATAGTTCTTTAGTTATTTGATTTGTGAGAATTTTTACATCTGGGTTATACTTTTTTAATTTTGCATAAAGCTTCCACATTCCACCATTATGATCAAAATGATGATGGGAGGTTATTAAATATTTAAATGATGATAATGAGATATTCTGTTTTTTAAAATACCTTAATCCTTTTTTGATATCTAATGAAGATCCACAGTCAAATAAAACAGAGCAATCATCAAATTCTCCAAGAAAAATAGATAGCATTCTTGTTGTTCCATAACCTCTCATATCAATATGATGGAGATATTCGTTGATCTTCCCCGTTTTTAAAGTTATTACCTCATTATCCATAGAAAAGGTAATTAAAAATACAATAAGAAGTATTTTATTATAAAAAATTAAAAATTTGTGAGATTTAAAAGGTAAAAGTTATAAAAAGGATTTTTTTCTTAAAGATTTAGTTTTTGTTTCCAGATTTTCATTGAAAGTCTCAATTCCTCTCTTTCAGGATGGCTTAACACCTCTGATTTATCTTTAAGCTCTGTACCAGTACTATGAATAGTTTTTAATATACTATTATATCCCTCTGTCTTAACAAATTCATTTTGAAATCTTTCTAATGCTGCTGAAATTTCTTTTCCAGTCATTTTTTCTAGATTATTTAAAATATCATGGAACTGTTTTGATAAGAAAGTATCTTTTGGGATTTCGGCTACTTCTGTCTCTACCATTTTAGGTTCTTCCAATGGGGGTGTAATTACAGGTTTAGTAATGATGGGTTCTTCTTTTAGAGGTTCTTCTAATTTGGGTTGTGTTTCTAATGAAATTGGCTTTTTAATTGTACGCAAAATTTCCTTACGTGCTCCAACCCAAGCATCTTCAAGGATAGGTACAAATATTTTAATATGTTCTTCAATTATACTCCCAATACCTGCGATTTCAGTTAGATATTCTCCTCTAAATTCTGTTTTTGAAAGAACACATAGTATTACTTCTTCATAATCTTTGTTAATTCCCCAAAGATTTTGTAGTGCTCGATTTCGATAATCTACGTTATCCATATTATCCATCTCTCGCATAATAGCCTCATGTTCTGGGATAGTTGGATCTATATAAGTTGCAATTCTAAAGTTTATGCGTGAAGGTCGGGCTTTAATTGTCTCAATGTCAATGTCAGAAAGATTGGGTGCTACAATCAAGACTCTCATTTTAGCATTTAATATTTCTTCATTTATATGAGCTCTAGCCGCTTCTGGAGACCTAATAAACCATATATCCTTCATTGTAAAGCCACGTTGGCTTTTGGCTTGATCCCAAAATTCTCGAGTAGTAACTTCACTAACTTCCAATCTTTTTAAAATATCTGATAATGTATTATCTAGAGTGTCAACAATACCCTTTCCAAAGATATCTTTTATATTACCAAATGATTCAAAAATACCTCCAGAAAGACCATCAATTCGTTGTTCCGCTAACTTTACAGCTTTATTAAAATTTTCAGAAATATCAGCAAATATTCTTTCTTTATCTTCTCCAGATTTGGAAGTAATTGATTCAATATTCTTTGCGGCATCTTCAAGTGAATCCTTAAGTTTTGAAATAATTTCTGTGTTAATTCCTTGTGTTGCTTTTTTCAATTCATCAGCAAATACAGTCTGACTGACGCTTAATTGCACGTTTAAATTGTCAGTAATATCTTTTAAACGTGTAGCAATAACTTTATCGATTACATCACTAACTGCTTGTTGAATTACCCCTAAGCGTAATTTTTGTAAATTTTCAGTAATAGTTGTTTTGATATCACCAAATTGATCTCGTAGATCATCAACTTGATTTTTAATAATCTGGGATGTTCTTACATTAAGATTTTCAAATTGCTTTGATAAAGAACTAATTTGATCATCAGACAAAGACTTTGTTAAATCTCCGAGATGAGATATATCATCTGTAATTGTTCTAATTTGATCGATTGCTGAAATCGTCTGATCGAATTCTTTCTTTTGAGCATGGATTTGAGAAAGCATTTTTTCTTTTAAATCTGACATTACTACACTAGAATCTTTCATTTTTTCCATATCCTTTGCCTCAGTTTCAAGTTGAGAAAATGATTTATCTAATTGCTTAGGGATAGTAGATTTTATATCATATATATAAGCATAAAATTTCTTCAATTGTGCGATTAAAGCAGCATAAGGCGGTAAAGCCTGATAATGAGGAGTTGCACCGATAATCTCTTTAAATAATCCTTTTTCTACAAATTTATCAGCAATTTCTTTACATTTTTCTTTTGGTTTGCCAATTAGAATTGACATTTCCCCAATAGATATTGCTTCTCGACCTGTGGTTCGAAAATATAGATCTATTTCTTCATCCGATAGATCAATCTCACTTAATACTTGCTTTGTTAATTCTTTGGAATATGCAACATCTTTTTCTTTTTCTATAACATCTTTTATTTCAAAATTCTCTACTTCTAAATGTTGATTGATAAAAATTATTAATTTATGAGCAGGGTCGCCGTGAACATTTTCTTTTTTAATTGGAAACTTTTTAATTTCTTTATACTCATCTACAGAAATTGGAAATTTAATATCTTTTAAACAAATCTTACATTTAATAGGGACTTCAACAATATCTTTATCTTTAAATAGATACATTATTCTAAATCATCTCATATTAATTATTATACTTTAAAATATTACTTTCTCTGGATATGTAATTTCTAATAAGCTAAGAGCTTTTCTAGCGATTTCATAAGTAATTGCACCATCAGTATCTTGATCTTTATAAGCTGCTCTTATTTTAGGGAGAAGATATTCTGGAAATATAATCAATGGTTTAATATCAGTTAATAGACATATCCATTTTCTGTCAGTCTCATCTGTAACTTCTGTAATTATATTTAATTTCTTTAGATCTTCTAATAAAATCTCAGTTACAGCGAACTCGGAAAAAATTTTTGGAATTTTATCCATTGGATAATGATTATGTCTCATTAAGACAAAAAAATCATAAACATCAGGATTGAGAAGAATTGATGCCAATTTTTTCGTATCTTCAATTGGTTGAGTATAAGGATCGTAATTTGAAAAGAAATCAACAACTTTTTGTCTATATAAAGGTAATAATTCATTTTTAGTCTCTTTAAAGTGGTTTAATAAGTTTTCATTTGGAACACGAGCAAACATTAAATCTTTAACTAGAAATAGATATTCTCCTTGATGGGTTAGTGTACCTGTTTTTTTGTCTTTTTCACCTTTTATCCAATCCCGACGTATAATATTTAACTCTAAAAAAGGTTGTAAGAGGATATCTACATTTACATTAGATGACATCTTTTCTAATATTGCCTTCATTTCCTTCTTTGAGATTGGTCTTTCTCTCAAAAGTTCTAAAATTTTCAAACGTTCATTACTATTATAGATCAAAGCGACTTTCTGAAGTTTATCTAAGTTTGATAAACGGTCCACTTGAAAAATAGTAAACTTTAATTCATTTTTTAACCTGATATTAATATTCTCGATAAGAGAAAGTTGTTTCGAATTCCTTGCTCTTGTTAATTTATCAAAAATGACATCTAATCTTTTTCCCATTTCTTTAATTAGAGCTTCAAAAATGTCAATTTCATCATCTAATTCGAATACTGAGATGGCCAAATACTGCGTTCCATCAGCGACTTGTTTAAAATAAGATAATATCTGATAAGGAGTGTCTTTTGATCTTCCCTCATAAAAATTACTATAACTATACTTGACTCCAAAAAGTCCTGTAGTGTGCTGATAAAAAATCGCAAAAATATCATTTTGAGAAATTAATTCTGAAAAATGATCCTCATCATACTCATCTTCCCGGAAGATTAATTGAATTGGTTCAAACTCTGGTTCTATTTCACCACTTTCTTTTTGATTAATCTTGAACTGAAATGTTAAAATACCTTGGATCAATTATATCACTTTACAGATTTGATAAATAAGTTTTTTAAATTAATATTATAATATTACTTCTTAAGTATTATTTATTATTATAGTTTAATTAAACTTTATTCAAATTAATTAAGATTAGACATTTAGTATTTCTAAATAATTGATAATACGTTGTAATTTATATATTATGATATCCTAAAGAAAAACATCTAAGAATATATTTCAAAGGTTTTAAGATATATTGGCAAATTATTTATTAAATAATTTAGTATAATACCTTAACAAAAATTTTTTAATTAAAAGAGCAAAGAATACCTAATTATGATTTTGAGAAATGGGAAAAAGAAGAGCTTTCTAATTTTTAGTTTTATTTTTTTAATTTCATTCTCATCTATTTTTATATTTTCTATAAATCAAAATACTAGTTCAATCTTAAACAAGAAATTTGGAGGATCTGAAAAGAATAATCTAAAAAATCCTAAATTAGCAGCTCAAGAAACGCTTACGGCTGTATGGTTTGAAAACCCTACTTTTGAAGATCCAATAGGCCCAACTTGGTATCATTTATATGGAGAATTAGGAGATAATTCAGATATAAAAGCAACTTCAGGTTCAGATCAAGCAAACTTTATAATAATAGGGGATAGCTATGAGGAACAGATCCTCCTTGATGATACAACTTACACAAATTGGGAAGCGTTCAATAAAACAGAGCTAGTTGTCGTTCCTCAACGCTCATCTGTTCCCTATTATGGGATTGATAGTGATGGAGCTTGGTGCAGTCATCGTTGGGATGAAGGAGAGACTGGAGGGCAACCCAAAAATACTCCTGTTATGCATTGGAGAACAAATGTTAGTCTAAATGTCGACATGTCTGATTATATTATTACATCGGTAGATTTTAACGCAATAATTAATGGTAGCGTAGATATATATATTGATACGCCTGGTGATACACTGGCTAGAGCAGGAGTTTCCATCAATCAATATGAAACTTATGATTATGCTCAATTTTATGTTGAAATTACCACTTTAGATATTAATGAGCTAAATACTTACAGGATTGCCTTTAATCAAACAATCTGGTTAGGAAATGAAGCCCGTTTATTATATGATATAGAAGGATTAATAGGAGCTTATGAAGAACAAGCAATAATTAATGCGTTAAATAATGTCTTAGCAGTGGATCCAGGTCATAATAATTTCACAATTGTTTTGGGAATATATTTGTATTGTGAAGACAATAATTCGGGCACTGATCTCGACGATTGGACTGAATTACGATTCAAATTTCTGAATTTGACGTTTTCTTATGAAAAAAAAATAGATCAATTTACTTCTGCCTCATGGAATCAGGATGGAGATAAAGTAAGTGATATTAGTAATGATACAATTATAATAAATGAAGCAAAACTTAATTTTAACTATAAAACGGATAGTAATTGGACTGATGCTTCTCCTAATTCTGAAATCAGAATTTTTATTAATAACAATAAACTCACAGAAACAATTAAACTAAGTACAGCTACCACAAGTTTTCAAATCGCTAAAATAGGTGGTTATGATGTCACTTCATTAATTCCATATAATGTTTTTATCAATTTTTCAATTCAAGTTTATTTAGCAGATGAATTTTCATTAAGTAAAAATATCACTTTTTCAATAGATAATCTTTATCTCAATATTACATATACTGTACTATTTCCTGATTATCAGACAAATTTACAAATATTTTTCAACGGTGTGAACAAGACTTCTCTTCCATTTTATGATCATCCTGTAGGTAATGATTTAAATATAACTGTAAAGTATCCTGATGATACAGGTACTCATATTCCAGGAGCTGTAGTACAGTTATCTGGAAATCTCACAGGAACTTTACAAGAAGATCCATCGTATGAACAATATACTATTATTATAGACGCAAATGATTTTAATGCAGGTACTTACGATTTAAAAATTGTCGCGCATAAGGTAAATTATAAGCTAAGTACCATCAGCCGTGTTTTAACTGTAAGTCCAACTAGTTCGCAAGATCTTCAATTATTCTTAAATGGTGAAAATAAGACTTTAGACCCTTCATTTGAAATTTCACTCGATAAATTATTAAATATCACAATAAAATACAATACTTTCTTAGGAACACCGGTAACAGGAGCTTCAGTAACTTTATCTGGAGAAGGAATTTTAGAAAATCTGAATGAAAGCGTGAGTTTAAATCAATATTCTACAATCATAAATACTACATTAAATCTTAAATATGGGACTAATCTCTTAGAAATTGAAGCAAAAAAATTAAATCATGAAACAAAATTTGAATATCCAAGGATAAATATAAGGAAAATTAATGCAATGATTACTCCTGTAAATAATACTAATACAATAAGTACTAAACCAGGAGGAGACGCTACAATACAAGTATATATAAATAACACAGATTTTAATGAAATAGTCAAAGGAGCATATGTTACTTATTCTTGGGATTTTGATGATGGCATTCTTTATGATCTTGATAATGATGGGATATATGAGGTGAATATAACAGATGTTCCTGCAGGAACTCATTCAATAAATATTAATGCTTTTGGAAGTGATAAATACAATTTTATCAGTCTTGAAATCATAATAGCTGCTGTAAAACCTATAGATTCATCGTTTCTCTTTCGAGCTTTATTAATAGCAGCAATTATTGTTTCCATTGGATTAACGAGTTATCTTTATGCATATCAAACATATCTAAAATATCCTAAACAAGTTAGAAAAATCCGAAAATATCGAAAAACTCTAAGAAAAGCAAAAGATCCACATATTCCTATTATAAAACGTAAAAAAGCATTTAATCGTTCATATCAAGAAGAATTGGATAAAACGTCAATAAATTTAAAAAGTAAACCAAAAGGAGAAAAAGAACTGCAGGAAAGGATGGTTAAAGAATCTCCAGAAAATTCTGGAGTCGAATTACCTAATGGAACTATAAAACAAAGCACAAATTCTCATTTTACAAATAAAGATAAAACCAATAGAAAAAATAAAAATAGGACTCATCGAAAGTGGTTTAAGTTTAGTTTGAAAAAAAAGTGGGGAGGATCTCTTAATATTAAAAACAACAGAAAATTTCTTTATTTAATTTTTATTTTAGCAAGCTTAATTCTGTACTCCTTGATAATCTGTCCATTTATTAGTCAAAATTCCACTATATTCTCCAATGATTCAGTTAACAATGTATTTAATGAAAATGTTGGCAAACTTGGAATTTCAGCTCAAGAGTCTTTTACAAAACAATGGCTTGATAATTATAACCTTACAACTCCAATAGAACCAACTTGGTTCCCTTCATATGGAGAATTAGGAGACAGTTCAGATGTAAAGGCAACTTCAGGTTCAGATCAAGCAAATTTTATAATAATAGGGGATACCTATGAGGAACAGGTCCTCCTTGATGATACAACTTTTTCGAACTGGGAAGCCTTCAATAAGTCTGAACTGGTCGTCGTTCCTCAACGCTCATCTGTCCCCTATTATGGAATTGATAGTGATGGAGCTTGGTGTAGTCATCGTTGGTGGGAAGGAGAGTCAGGGGGTCAACCTAAAAATACTCCTGTTATGCATTGGAGAACAAATGTGAGTCTATCAGTCGACATGTCTGATTATGTTATCACATCTGTAGACTTCAATGCGATAATAAATGCTAGTGTAGATATGTATATTGATACTCCTGGTGATACTCTAGCTAGAGCAGGAGTTTCCATCAATCAATATGAGACTTATGATTATGCCCGATTTTATGTTGAAATTACCACATTAGATGTTGATGAGTTAAATACTTACAGGATTGCCTTTAATCAAACACGATTATTAGGAAACGAATTTCTTTCATTATATGATATAGAAGGATTTATAGGAGCTTATGAAGAAAAGGCGATAATTGATGCGTTAACTAATGTTTTAGCAGTAGATCCAGGTCATAATAATTTCACCATTGTTTTAGGAATCTATTTATACTGTGAAGATAATAATTCTGGCACTGATCTTGACGATTGGACCGAATTACGTTTTAAATTTCTGAATTTGACGTTTTCTTATGAAAAAAAAATAGATCAATTTACTTCCGTTTCATGGAATCAAGATGGAGATAAAATAAGTGATATTAGTAATTATACAGTGGTAGTTGATCAAGCATTCCTTAATTTCAAATATAAAATCAATGATACTTGGCCTAGCACATCACCAAATTCCGAAATTAGGGTTTTAATTAATGATAACTTACATCCTGAAACAGTAAAATTAACAACCGCTAATGCATCATTCCAATTAGCAAAAACAGGAGGTTTTGATGTAACTCCTCTAATTATAGAAGATGTGAACCTTTCAATTCAAGTATATGTTGCTGATGAATTTAGTTTAGATAGGAATATTGAAATTTCAATAGATGATGTTACACTAAATATATCTTATACAATAATACTTCCTGACGAGAAAACTGATCTGCATTTATTTTTAGATAATGTAAATAAAACTGACGATCCTGAGATTGATATATTTATTGGTGATTCTCTAAATGTTACGGTAAAATATCTTAATTCAACTGGAGAGCATATAACTAATGCTACAGTTCAACTATTAGGAAGTTTTGCTGGAGAATTAGAGGAAGATGATGGATTGGGACAATATACTCGAATTATAAATACAGATATATCTGATGCTGGTACACATTTTTTAACAATTATTGCACGAGCAGAAGATCATGAAACACGGGAAATAATTTTTAGAGTAGATATTAATAAATTTGAGAGTGATAATTTACAAGTTCTATTAAATAATCAAAATCGCACTCAAGATCCTTATATTCAATTAACTGTAAGTCAGATCTTAAATATAACTATTAAGTATACCAATCTTATAGGAACCCATATTTCAGGAGCAAATGTGCTACTCACATCTGAAACGTACTCTTCATATTTAAATGAAAGTATTAGTTTTGAACATTATTCAATAATTATTAATACAACTGAAAGATTAAAAATTGGAGCAAATTATTTAACAATTGAAGCACAAGCACCAACATTTCAAACCCAATTCCTAGATATAACAATCTCTATTAGAAAGATTAATCTTGATATTATAACTATAACTGGTTCAAATTCTATAGAGGCTAAAAAAGGAGACAATATCAGGTTACAGGTAAGATTAAATAATACAGATTTTGGTGGATTTGTAAAGGGGGCATTTTTAACATATACATGGCAAGAGGGAGATGGCATTCTTACTGATGATAACAATGATGGGATTTATGAAGCTACGATCTCAAATTTTCCAGAGGGTACATATTCAATAGAATTATTCGCATTTGTGGGTGATGATTATAATATTGATATGTATCAAATTTTTGTATCAGCAACGAGTGAAGAGGAGGAGGAAAATATTATTTTTCCAATACTGTTTTCAATTTTTCTTGTATTAATATCTGGTTTAGCAATTTATCTTTATGCCTATCAAACATATTTAAAATATCCTAAACAAGTTAGAAAAGTTCGAAAATATAGAAAATCCCTAAATCGTAAGGAAGCTCCTAAAGTACAAATTATAGGCAGAGAGACTGCCTTCAAATCATACTATAACGAAAATTTAGGAAAGGATACTAGCAATTTAAAATTGAAACGCCATCCAGGAATAACAAAATCAATGGAACAAAAAATAAGTGTTGATAAAGCACCTGATAAATCTCTAGAAAAAAAAATGGACCAAGATCAATTAACTAGAAAAGTTATTGAAAAGAAGGAAGAATTGGATGAATTAATTAAAGATTCTTCAAAATAAACTAAAATTTAATATCAGCTTTTTTAACTTAATTATTTTTATTTTTAAGCGAATTAGTAATGAAGCTAAAATAATAACTCAACTATTTTAAAATTTATATATCAAAAAAAGGGGTAATTTATCTTATATATAATAATGTCTTAAGTAACTTAAACGATAGGTAGAAAAAGCACTTATATACTGTTTAAACTTGTTTTTTGAAAGTGAATTATTTATTAGGAACTTTTACCCATTAACTTTAGTTAATAATATAAACCAAATTGAGTTTAAATAAATTATAAAAATCATCATATTTAGGCGAAAAATTTTGATTAAAAATAGAAGAATTAGACAAAGGTCAAGATCTATAGGATTATTATCTATTCTATTATGCATTTTTGTTAGTTTTGTTTTATTAAATTCTGATAGAGAACATATTTTATCTATGGAAAATAATGAGAACAATTTAGAGAATGTAATTCAAAATAATTTATTAAAAACTTCAAGCCTTTCTTTGAATAATATTTTTAGTGGAATTGGAGAACCGTGGAATGCAACCCATTATGCAAATCGAACCGATTATAATTTACCAGTTAATTTTGGAAATGGTACATACGATACAGCAGAAATTCCATTAGGAATTGATTGGATTGGGTATCAATTAAATGCATCAATAGACAATCTTTATGATACTAGAAATTGGAATAATGGTACGTTCGATTTTGGAGATGATGATGGAACGTATGCTGCGGCTGAGGATGATACAAGTGATATAATAAATCCATATCAAAATTGGACCTTTAATTTACTAGACGGTGCTACAAATAATGATATGAGTGGAAATTATTTAGATAGCGGATATGGTCCATCTGATGGGCATAACTGTTTAGAATTAAGAATGGATGGAAACCCTAACGTATTAGTTGGATACCGAAACTATAATGAAAATGATAGATGTTGGTGGAATAGTACGTTTGTTATCCCAAGGGGAACCATAATAAGCAGTACTTTAGAATTTGATGTTAATCCAAATTATTTAGCAAATTTTAACTCATGGGATTTTGGGATTTTAATTAATAGTCAACAAATTTATAGTATTGGTACTTATTCACTTAAACAGCTTGGTGAGGGATCTTGGCATAGTTTTAGTATTCCAAGTTCTGTTTGGATCAATCAGTCTAACGTTTTCAATTCACCAGTTAATGGGACTAGTATATCTATCGAATTTAGTTTAGAATATGTAGCAACATCCGCGAGTTATTCAAATGGATTTACAAATATAGAATATCAACAAATATTTGTAGACAATATTAAATTAGTAAGTAAAGCAGAAGTAAAACCTAGTCAACTTCTATTGAAAATAAATAATACCGATGTAAATGATGTAGATTGGGGAAAAGGCTACTTAGAACTAAAGGGTAATTGGCAATCTTCAAAAGTTTATGCTAATTTTAGCAGCGATGATACATGGAGTCTTAGTAATTTTGATATAGAATTAGACACAGATTTGAGTTTATATGCTCTTAAAAATATTCCTGAGACTAGCTATGAAACGAATATTTTTTCAGAAGGCGTAAAGTTTTCAGTTGAAAACAATAGTTTAGTTAGTTGGGAGAGTTATAGTTATTTTGCCGTTCCTACCGGGTATGAAGAGAGTACTATGAGGCTTGAATTTCCAACAGATATAGATATAAAATGGGTATCTGAACCACAACAACCAAGTGTTAATAGACTAACTCAATGTGATAATTCTACAACGGGATTATTATTAATTCCAGTAAACTCAATATCAACCACTCCTGATGGTTTCTGGAGATTTGAAGGTAAATCGCCTAATTATTGTGAAGAGTTGCAGATTTTTAAAAATACAACCAGTATACCTACTGGAAATGATTGGATTCAGGAAACTGAATTTTTTAGTGGAGATTATATTAATATAACTACAAAAATAACAGATTCTTCTTTAGTTTCAAGTTATATTCAACAAACTAAAGCAAAACTGCAGATTAGATTTCCAAATGGTTCAATTTGGACAGAAGTATATCAATTACAATCTCCAGACTCGAATGGTAATGTAGATTTCAATTATTTTCAAATACCAAAAACACCACCAAATTATGAAGTTGGAGAATATGAAGCAATAATTACTTGGAATAACTCTTATTCAATATTCGGATTAAATGAAACAGGTATTATAACAAAAAAGTTTACTGTAAAGCATTTCTCAACACTTACACCTGATCAGAGCTATTACGCTAATATTCTTGAGGGCGATACAATCAATCTTTTAGCATCTTTTACTGATAAAGAGAATGGAGATGCAATTGAGGATGCTTTAGTCTATATCGATAACTTCTTGGGAGGTAGAGAATATTTTAATGAAATTAGTCCCGGATTTTATGTTTTATTAGACTTTAATACATCAGGAGGAGTTGCTGGTGATAACATACTTACTATATATGCAAATTCATCTTTATATCAAAATAATACAAACCAGATAACTATAAATCTAGTACTCAAGACAACACTTACAGCTCAAGAATTTCCATATTTGCAAGTTTCGTGGAATGAAAATTTTACGATTCACTTGAATTACACGGAAACTACAACTGGAAATGGGATAATCACGTCTCCGACAAGTAATTGGCTAGGAGAATATTCTATAAATATGACTTCACCAGGAATCTACAATATGGAGTTTAATAGTTCCTTATATGAAGTAAATAAAATCCATTCACTAATAATCAATGTAAACGAAGCTAACTATGAATCTCAGAATGTTCTAATTAAAATCGAAATAATCGAAAGAGAAACATATATTGATAATGTTTTTCTTAATGGCATTGAAAAAGTAACAGATAAGAGTATAACTCTTACTTCTGGACAACTTTTAAACATAACAATTAGTTATAAAGATCAAATTTCTGGTGATTTTCTAAGTGGGGCAACTGTTAGAGTTGTTGGTGGAGGACTTTCTGAGTTTTTAAACGAGAGTTTAATTTATCCACAATATGAACTAGTATTTAATACATCACTTTTGGATGTTGGGGCCACATTTCTCACGGTCTCTGCGCAATTACAAAATTACAGCTCGTCAGCTATAGTATTGACACTTTATCTTGATGTTAGGGGAACTTCGATGGTTGTTTTATTAAATGGAGCTATATATCCAAATAATTATATAACTGTTGAAGTTACGGAAAAAATTAATATAACAGTCATCTATACCGATTTCATAAGTGGGTCTTATTTATATAACGCTACAATAGAATTATTAGGATATGGATTTTTTGATGAAAATCCTTCCTTAGAACAATATAATTACACTATAGATGCAGGTATTTTGGGTCAAGGAATTGATATTTTGAATATTATTGCAACTAAGAGTAATTATCAATCTCAACCAGCTCAAGTAACTGTAGAGATTACTGAAAAAAATACAAACCTTCAATTATTTTTTAATGGTGATAATAAAACTGCAGATCCATTTTTAGAATTACCCATCGGATCATCATTAAATATTACTGTGAAATATTCAGATTTACTTGGTAATTTTATTGACAGTGCTGATGTAATACTTCTTGGTGAAGGTTTATCTGACTCTTTAAATCAAAGTATCAGTTTTGAACAATATTCAATTTTATTAGATACACGTCAATTGGATATAGGAGTAAGATTATTAACAATAGTAGCACAAAGAAATAATTACCAACTAAAGAAAATTAATATTAGATTAGATATATTACGCATTAGAACTAATATTACAACCTTATCGGGTATTAATGTGATTAATATCATTGCTGGTCAATCTGTTGATTTGAAAATCAAACTAAATGATTTAGATTTTGGAGGTTTAATTTTGAATGCAACTGTATCTTATCGATGGCAAAATGGACAAGGAATTTTAACAGATAATGATAATGATGGTATATATGAAGCAACTATTCCCAATATACCAAAAGGCTCGTTTATTATTACAATAACCGCATTTGCAGGAGATGATTATGATTTTGAGAGGTTTGAGATTTTTATAACTGCAATAACCGAACCTGGAGAGGATTCACTTTTGTGGTTAGGATTATTTATTGGCGTTTCAATAGCAGCTGGAATTTTGATATCCTATCTTGTAGTCTATACACGTATTTTGAGATTTCCTAAACCTGTCAGAAGAGTACGAAAATTCAGAAAAAGTTTGAAGCGCAAAACTGTACCTAGTATAAGTGTAACTGGTCGTCAAAAAGCTTTTGATTCCCTTTATAGTGAGGAATTAGCTAAAACATCTGGTATAATAAAATTTAAGCCACTAGTAAGTAAAAAGAAATCGATACAAGAAAAAGAAGCTCAAATACCAGTATCAATTAAAGAAAAACCTGAAACTTTAGACTAATCGAAAATATTAGAAGATTTAATCTTAAACTCCATTATTTTTTATACAAGCTAATATTATAGCGTCATGAAATTTCCCTTGAAAATTCAAATACTGCCTTAATGTGCCTTCTATTTTGAATCCACATTTTTCAAAAAGAAAGATAGATCTTTTGTTTTCTAATGCGATGTATGCTTCAAGTCGGTTAATTTTGAGATGATTAAATCCAATAATTTTAATTAAGTTTATAGATTTTTCACCCAAACCCTTACTCCAAAAAGAAGGTGTTATCCAAATCCCAACTTGAGCCCTATAATGCTTCCAGTTAATATTCCATAGACTAATCGAGCCGATTTTCACTTTATTAACGTTGTGTAATTCGATTATGTAATTAAATTGAAGATAATTATCCCAATACTTTGAATAATTTTTTATTAATCTTTTTGCATCTTCTATTGTTTTTAAAGGACCTAAGGATAAATATAAATTTAATTCATTTTCATTTAGGCTATTAAATACAAATTCTGCGTCTTCTTTAGTTATTTTTCTAAAGACGAGATTTCCATCATTAATTTCTTCAACAAATTCAGAGTTTCTAATCATATTACAAAATTAAAAGATCTTAGTTCATTGAATAAAAAATGTTTTTATAAATATATCAAAAAAAAGGGTTAAAAAATGTATTGAAAAAACTAGGATATGTGAGAGTTTATATTCCACCAGTGAATTTTGGTTCTCTTTTTTGTAGAAAAGCCTGGATGCCTTCATTAACATCTTTAGATCCAGCATTAACTCCAAAACCGAACATTTCGAATATATTTCCAATTTCTATAGGTACTTGAGTTCCAAATTTAACTGCTTTCTTAATTACTAACAGAGCGGTAGTAGGGCCACTTCCTAGCCATGAAGCTTTTTCATGAATAAGGTTTTCAAACGCTTCACCATCATCACAAAGATAACTTACATGCCCCCATTCATGCATTTTCTCTGCTGATACTCGTTCTCCAAAATAAATCATATTTAATGCTCGATTCACCCCAATACGTCTTGCCATTCTTTGAGTACCTCCATTTCCAGGAAAGATACCTCTAGCTATTTCTGGAAATCCAAAAAATGATCTTTTAGTTGCAATTATAATATCACAGACAAGAGTTAATTCACATCCCCCTCCAAACGCATACCCATCAACTGCTCCAATTACTGGTTTTGGGAATTGCTCAATTAAAGTATAATATTTATGCTTTTGCTGCATGGAAATTGTCCAATGAACAGGAATATTTGGTTTTAATCCTTTTCCCATAGGAGAAGATAAATCTGCTCCAGCAGAAAATGCAGGTTTTTTAGTAACATTTTTAGTACCTCTAAGGACAATACATCTTACACTAGGTTCAAGTTCAAATTGCTCCATTGCTTCATAAATTTCTCTTAATGTTTGTGTTGTGAGTGCATTTAACTTATCTGGTCTATTAATGGAAATAACTGCATAATTCCCTTCTTCATTTTTTTCTACTATTACATGTTCAAAATTCTTTTCTGACATTTAATCAAACCTCTTTTAAATTATTTTTAACAACAATTTCTAATTTGATTTAAAGATAATTAGTATTATTTTTTTTAAAATTAAAAATTTTCAAATTGAAATTCAAATTTTCATTAGGAAATTCGTATAATATCAAAAATATAAAAAAAAGGAAAAAAAATTAATAAAATTTTATTTCATATCAACCCATTTACCAGATTTTAATAAATCACATGGTTTAAAATATTCTATTCCTGTAAGTTCAACAAGTTCATTTAGGACTTCAACTTGTTTATCCCATGTATTTACGTTTGGAGCCATAGGTCCCGGCATATTCATCCCTGCCATTACTGTTTTATCAATCACTTCCCAACTATTTGTAACTCCTTCCTCTAAAAGCCTGCATGCTTCATTTAACATAATAGCAATTGGATATTTCATTTTATAAATTCTTGCTTTTCCAGCACTCTTATCTGGTTCAGGTCTCCCTTTGGACCAGTCGCGGAATCCTTGACCAGTTTTCATACCAAGTTTACCTTCATTAAATAGTTTAGTTATTACCTTGCCAGGAGCAAAATCAGGAGAAAGGGTTTCAGCGTAATACTTTTGACCATGGTATAAAACATCTATACCTACATAATCAGCTAGTACAGTTATTGACATAGGTCCAGTTCGAGCATCATTATCAAGTTGATCCCATGAAATTCCTTCTTCAGCACATTTATCAAAAACGTAGTTTTGATAAATTTGAGGGGGTGCAGTAACTCGGTTGCAAATAAATCCAGGTCTATCCTTCAGTACTTTTGCGATATATCTTTCACCTCTAAGACAAGGAATAGATTTTGCAAATTCCATTCCTATATTTATACTTTCATCAGAAGAATGCACGCTATAAATAACCTCAATCAACCTCATTAGAGGTACCGGATTAAAAAAGTGCATTCCTATACATTTATCTGGTCTCCCCGATTCTTTACCAATATCAGTAATACTCATTGTAGACGTATTTGACGCAAGAATACAGTGAGGTGGTGCATTTTCTCCACAAGTTTTAAAAACTTGTTGTTTAACATCCATTTTTTCGATAACTGCTTCAATCATTATATCAGCATCCTTTACTGCTGATGCTAAATCTGTTGATTTTTTACAATTTGCCATAAAATCAGCAGCTGTTTTACCTTCTGGTAAGGATCCCTTCGCTTCGAGTTTTTTCATCCCTTCCTCTATTTTATTCCAACCTTTATCAACGAACTCGTCTTTTATATCAACCATTGTAACATTGTATCCTGCCATCAGTGCCATTTGACCAATTCCATGGCCCATTTGCCCGGCACCGACCACTATTAAATTCTTAATTTCAGCCATTTGTTTTTTTCAACCTCTTAATATTAAATTGGAAATTTTATTTTTGCTATCTAAAATTCAACATATATTATAATTTTTTTTTAATTTTTGACTTTGTGTAATTTAAAACTAAATTTATATGTTAGAAATTAATAGTTTTTATTATCATTTTCAAAAGATTCATTTCTAAAAATTTATTAAATTTGAGTTTGATATCATAAAATTTTGTACTTTTTAAATATAAGGTATTCTAAAATTCTCTTCTCAGATATAAATACTTCTAAAAATTCTATTTCTCTTAATAATCAATAGGAATTTAATATTGAATTTTTATAATTTGATCAGAAATCGTTGTTTTTGAATTAATCAATCTGAAAGGAATTTGTGAGGTTTAATTGTGAAAATAGCAAATATTAAAATTAAATTGAATTTGTCAACACTAATAATAGTAGTTTTAGTTGGTTTTTATGCAACAAGTTTCTATGCCTCGATTGTGCAAAACGCACCATTACTTGAACTTTTAATTGTTGGCTTAATCAATGGAATAATTATCTTACTTTCGATATTAACCCATGAGTTATCTCATTCAATAGTTGCTCAAAAATTTGGACTAGGAGTTTCTGAAATTGAACTTTATTTGTTTGGGGGTGTTTCTAAAATAGAAGAAGAACCCAAAACACCTAAATCGGAACTATTAATCGCCATTGTTGGTCCTTTGTCGAGTCTTTTAATAGGAATGTTTTTACTCATACTATCATTTTTGCCAATAACCTTGCCGACTATTTTATCGGTTACATTATTTTACTCAGGAATTTCTAATGTAGGATTAGGAATCTTTAATTTACTTCCAGCTTTTCCCATTGATGGTGGGCGATTATTAAGAGCTTTCTTATGGAAACGTCGTGATAATTTATTATCAGCCACGAAATCAGCTTCAAAGGTGGGTGTTGCTTTTGGTTATGGTTTGATGATATATGGAGTGTTTCAGATATTTACTTTTGGATTCTTTAATGGTCTCTGGTTAATTCTAATAGGGTCATTTCTAAGAAACACCGCAAGGCAATCCTATAATCAGACTTTAAATGAAGTAGCTCTTTCAAACATAAGTGTTAAGGAACTCTTAAGTTTCCCTATTCAAATTCCCTTTGACATGATTTTATCAGATGCAATAAGAGAATATTTTTTAACATACAAAAGGGATTATTTCCCCGTTGTCCAAGGACAAAAAATAGTAGGAATTATTCACATAGCAGATGTTAGAAGAATCCCAATTCATCAGAGGACTAATTATATTATAGGATACGTAATGAGGAAAATCTCAGAATTTCCTTACATTGATAGTAATCAAAGTGGCAAAGAAGCAATAAAAAAATTAAATCAATTAAGTGGACAAACACCTATTATAATAGTTCGAGAAGTAGATAATAATGAATTACTTGGATTCATTGGAAAGGAAGAATTAGCCTCTTCTTTGAAATATTGGACGCTCCATACGCAAGATTATAACTAGGGCTAATGGTCTAGATTATTGGATTTTTTTTATTTTTTTTTAAATTTTTTTTAATTCAAGTGATTATATATAAAAATTAAGTTCTTCAACACAAACGTCTTTCTCAGCATCATTTCCAAGAAAATTTATCTCTATTTTCTTTATATTATCTCCCAATAATTTTTGGAAAACAGTCTCAAAATATCCCTTATTAATCCTGCAAAATGCTTTTCCATAATCTAGTTTTTCCCGATGACTTATTGGTTTACGTAAAAAGCAATGATTTTCAATGACAATTCTATATCGATCATTATATTGTTCAACATCTCGAACTTGGATTGAATAAAATTCTTTTAATTCATCCATTAGAATTACAAGAGCTTCCATTATCTCAAACTTTTCTTTTCCATATTCCTTTTTTATTCTATTTGCAATAATTGTCCCTGGATGGACTCCTGTTTGATATAGAATCGAAAGCAAGCTATTACGACCAAAAACATCATAAACTTGATAGACTAACGATTCAGATATAATTTCGAATCCTTTGACAGAATCAATATTATCAATTGGATTGTATATTCTCTCATTTAACTCCTTTTTATATTCTTCCAATATAGAATACCCCTAACTTCTAAAATTTAGTTTGAGAACTATTCAATATCTTTTTAATAATTATTAGCATTTGATCTATTTAAAAACTTAATTCAAAAAAAAATGTTAATTATTAAAGAATAAATATTATAAGATTGCGGTTTTTCGCTGGAACAAGAGTATACCCAGAAGAATTAAGCATATTCCCCATATGAAAATAAAGATCAAATTTAATCCAACTGGATCAAATGCCATACTACCATGAATCATTACAGCTCCCATGACTTCTGCTGCTAAAGATGTAGGTATAAAATCTACAAGTGGAACTGTAAGTAATCCTCCTAAAAATTCACTTTTATTTACTTAAATTTAAATTTTTCTACTTTAAAACAAAAAGAGTATAATGTCTAAATAAAGAGATAGTTTTAATTCATTAAATTATTTAATACTTTTTCAAATTCCTTGTAATCTGCTTCTGTCTCTAAACAAATTGATACATTTCTTAGATTTAAATTTTTTTCTATAAAATATTTTTTTATGGTTGGCAACATTGTTTCAGCACAAAATTTTGCGGTGATACCACGCATTTCAATAGATAGTGGGGGGATAACTATAGAGCTTAATCCTTTTTCATCTGCTAATTTTAATGAATTCCATGTGGCTAACATTAATTTCTTTCCCTCGTTTCCTTGACCTGGTCTTGGACCATTCGTGTGTATAATATTTTTTATGAAATTTCCTCCTGATGTCAATACACATGATCCTACAGAAATCTGAACGATCTTATTAATAATATTATTACATTCAACTTGAACTTGTGTTCCAGCTTTTCTTAACACTCTACACCTTAATTCACCGCTAGGTAATAATCTACTATTAGTAGGAATAACGATGGCATCATAATATTCAATGTTAGTTAAATCTCCTACAAAAATTTCTATAATTGAATTGTTTAACATTATTTGATTCATTAAAAATATAACCTAAGAAATTATATATATATCTTATTTTTAAAAAAACGTACCTAATTTAAAGAAGAACTAGTGTTTATTCATTTCTAACTTCTATGACTCATTAATCTCTTTTATTTTTTTAACTGCTTTCTCAACATTTTCATCTATAATTCTAAGAACTTTCCTAAAAGTGTCATCTGAAGTATAATAAGGATCAATTATATCAATGTTATGGGTTTCTCCATTAAACTCTTTCAAAGTAAAAGTTTTTTTTTCAATATCCTTGACATTTAGAAATTTTTGTATTATTTCTTGGGAATATTTGATTTCCATTGTAAGTATTAAATCTTGTTTTTCTAATAAATGGCGATTAATAATTTTTGGCATAAAGTCTGAATGTTTAATTCCCTTAGAATCCAGATAATTGCGAGATTCTGGTTGTATATAAGAAAAAGCATTAAAAAAGCCACAAGAATCAAAATTCAAATTAACATTAAGTTTTTCAGCATAATAACGAGCTAAATATTCTGCTGCAGGAGATCTTGCAGTATTTCCTAGACATACAAAGAGAACTTGCTTTATTTTATTCAAGATTTATCAAATATAGATAGAAGTATATATCAAATAAAATTTGTGCGAACATACTGACATAAAGATTAAATAAAAGATAAGCATAACGAATAATACTGAAATCAATACAATTTAGTCCTTATGAGAAGTGAATCAATAAAAAACTGGTTTATCAAGGTATTCACGAGAGATATCAATTTACCACGAACCAATTTGGCATATTTATTTTTCTCTTTACTTGCTATTACATTAATAGCTGAAGCTTTTTTATTTAAGTATGCGGCTATAACAAGTGGTGTTTTATTTGTAGATGCAGAGATTTATATCCTATTATTTATACTTGCAGTTAGTTTTCTTATTTCTGGTATAATCATTGATTTCATAAGGAACAGAACAAAATATTTCAATATGATGCTATTAATTTGTATAATTGGATTATTTATAAGTGCCATTCCGCAAATTTATTTATATTATTTGGGTTTACTAATTATTCTATTAACGGTACCTCAATTAGTAATATCATGGTTTACCATATTAGTACATGAAACAAATATATTAAATAGAGGTAGATTAACAGCCTATTTGCTGATTTCTGGTTTTTCGTTAGGATTTATTTCTGTAATATTCATTATTTTTGAATTCTTATACCTCTTGTTAGGGGTTTTGGAATTTGGAGTATTTGCAATTATTTTTTGGTATTCAAGACAATATAAATATATAGAATCTAAAGAACGATTGAAATCGGAGAGAAAATATTTGAATATAATTTTTGAAAAGCATTTTTTTAGATATTCATCTAGTTTTATGGTATTAAGCTTCATTTTAGGAGATTTATTGGCGAGATATAGTTTTCAAGTAGATTTAATGATATATGCAATGGCGTCTTTTGGATATCTCATAGTTGCAGGTTGTTTTTTAGATAATATTGGCCGTAAGACTTCAATAGTGCTAGGAATTTACGTTCTTTCATTTTTTCTTGTTTCTTCTGGTTCATACATTGAAGCGGAGTTCATTTTTGGTATGCCAAGAAAAACACTTCTCTCTATTCATTATGGTTTTTCAATATTACCCCTTTTGCTAGCAATTTTAACAATATCTGGGGATTTTTCTACAGAACGAGGAAATTTAAAGTTTAGGGGGCGTATAAATGGTCTTTTTATGTCACTATTATTTTTTGGAGCAATAATTGGTTTTATATTTAGTCATTGGATAAATAATTTATGGAAAGTTTCTTCCATTTTAAATGAATATTTACCAAACATTCCACATCTTTTAAATGGATTTATTCTTGTTTCTCTTTTAGTTTGGATGATGGCAATGAAAGAATTTCTCGTATCTAAAGAAAAGCAATGGGCAAATTCTCTTAAAAACATTTTTGTTTTTAATAAAAGTGGAGTTTGCCTTTATAATTACAGTTTTGAACACAAAAAAACAATAGAAGAAGAAACAGATGAATCAGACTTCGATGAAGATCTTATTTCGGGTGCTCTTTCAGGGATTATTACTATAATATCCGAAATAACTCACAGCAAAAGACAGCTTAGACAAATCCAAAAAGAAGAAGCCACTCTACTATTTACTTATGGAAAGTATCATATAGTTGCATTGATAGCTTCTATGGAATTACCAGTTCTTTTTAAAAAGATTGATGATTTTTCAAGAGAATTTGAGCAAAAATTCCAAAAAGAACTAAAAAATTTTCAAGGCAATATTCAACGCTTCGAACCAGCAAGATTTCTCATAGTAAAGTATTTCAGTCAAAAATTTAATGAGTTTTCAAAATAATAAATAATATACTCTCTTAAAACCCTTATTTTAACCTGTTTTAGTGATTTAAGTAATTATAGCAAAGATATTAAATAATAAGAACTTCTAAAAATAGTACAAATAATAAAACTTGGCTAAATCTTTTATGTATGAGCGAATAATTTAATTTCATTGAGATTAAAAATAGAGTAATAACAAGAATTATGAAAAAAAGTTTAAGATTTTGGATCAGTAAAGTATTTGCAAGAGATTTAAATTTAGAAAAAAATTCATTTCTTTATTTATTTTTCTCTTTTCTTGCTATTACATTTGTCATTGAGTATTTTATTCTCAAATTTATAGTTTGTATGAGGGTAGGATTAGAGAGAGAAATATTTTTCAATTTAACTTTATTTGGGATTTCAATATTTTTCTTAGCTTCTGGCTTTTTTGTTGATTTCATCAAAAACAAAACAAAGCTGTTCTATTTATCTCTAGTGGTTTGTATATTAGGGCTTTTTTTAATTACATTCGTAAATTTCTCAATTAATCTAATTGGATTAGTGATTGTATTGATTACCATACCAGTATTAATCACTGTATGGTGTTCAACATTAGTTCATTCTACAAATATACTAAACAGAGGAAGAATAGTCGCTATAATTATTGTAATTTGTTATCTTCTCGGATTAATAGGACTTTTTTTTGTTTATTTCGAGAGTTTATTTATTTTTCTTATCGTTATAGAAGCTTTTCTTTTAATTATTATAATCTGGATTTCACGATTTTATAACTATACTGAAACTGAAAAAAGACTTACATCGGAAAAAAAATATTTCAATATAATCTTTGAGAAACATTTTTCTCGATACTCAATTGGCTTTGCTTTTTTAAGTGGACTTCTTGGAGGTTTATTAAATGATACTTTAGGTTATTTTACACCTTTCGAAGGTTATAAGATTGAGATTATTACATTTTCAATAACATCTATTTTTTACGTTCTTGGTGCTGGTTGGTTTTTTGATACAGTTGGTCGAAAAAACACTTTGGTTATAGGCATTCTAATTGTCTCATTTTTTTATATAACACATGGCTCATTTTACGAAACTGCCCCTGAATTATCCGTTTTTGGCATATCAAAAGAAATTCATATCTCTTTTCACTATGCATTCGCTCTTCTTCCACTTATATTAACAATAATTGTAATTTCTGGAGATTTTTCAACGGAACGAGGTAACTTAAAATATAGAGGACGAATTAATGGTCTTTTTATAGCATTAATGTTTTTTGGTCTTGGAGTAGGATATTTATTATACAAAATGATAGAAATTCTTTATAACACGTTTCCTGATATGAGATCTTGGGTACCAGATGCTCCAAATCTACTTAATTCTTTTGTTTTAGTTATCACTCTAGTTTGGATAATGGCTGGAAAAGACATATTAGTCTCTAAAGAGCGGGATTGGGCGAAAACATTAAAAAGTATTTTTGTATTCAGTAATAGCGGAGTTTGTATATATAATCATAGTTTCATACGGAAATACCAACCTAAAGAAGATGAAGAAGAGTGTGCATTTGACGAAGATCTAGTCTCCGGCGCATTGAGCGGAGTTATTACTATAATATCTGAAATTACTCGAAGCAAAAAGTATATTAAGAAAATTGACAAAGAAGGAAACCATCTTTTTTTTGCATTCGGAAAATATCATATTGCTGCTTTAATTGCCACTACAGATTTACCTGTTCTATTCAAGAAACTTGATAATTTTTCACAAGAGTTTGAGCATACTTTTTCTAAAGATCTTAAGAAGTTTCAGGGAAATATTCAGAAATTTGCATCAACTAAATATATAATAAGAAAATATTTTAGTCAAAAATATTCAGAATTTTTCTAAATTTTTATTAAAATAAGTTAACTCTTATTCCTCGTTTCTATTAATTTCAATAATTTTTTCCATGACCGTTAATACTGCTTTCTCGATCCTCTCTAGAATTTTATTATACTCATCTTGTGGTAGATGAAAAGGATCTTTTATCTCTAAATTCTCTTTTTCACCAGCATATTCTAATAATAAGAACACTTTATTGTTCAATCCTTTAAAATTCTTAAACTTTCTTTTCAATTTATTTATGTGATGCTTTTGTTCGAACCCTAAAATCAAATCTTGCTTCTCAAGTAAATGTAAATTAATTTTTTTTGTAGCAAAATCACTAATATCTATACCTTTTGACTTTAGATAATTAATTGTTCCAGGCTGAGCAGTTTTGTAATAATGATAGATCCCCGCAGAATCAAATTCTACTTCCCTTAATTCTTTTTTAAACTTAGTTCTTTTTAACCAATTTGCATATGCCTCAGCAAAAGGACTTCTACAAGTGTTTCCCGCACAGTAAAAAAGAACGTGTTTTATCATAGATATTTTTTGGTTTTTCGATAACTTAATTGGTAATAAATATTTTTTATCAAAAAAGAATTTTGAATAACTCCAAAAGGGAGCAAAAATATACAACAAAACAGAATAATAAAAGATTTTATAATACAGAGT
>JBHLLP010000005.1:78344-119644 GCA_048885525.1 Candidatus Hermodarchaeota archaeon
AAGGAATACAAAGTTATCTAGAAAGTCTAAAAATATTCAATTAACTAAAATAGGAACAATAAATTAAAGTAGTAAAGAATATTATAGATGAACTCAATAGGAAATTAAAAAAATAAAACTTGAAAAAAGATTTCTCTTAGTTTTATGGTAATAAAATTTTAATGTAATTAATTGTATTTTAAAATAAATTTTAAGTGATTTAGGGAAAAAGTGGATAGCCTCCATTGAAGTTTAAAACTGATTTCTTAATTATTGGAAGTGGAATATCTGGACTTTCTTTAGCATTAAAAATTTCTAATTCAGTACCAGATGGAAATATCTTATTGATAACAAAAGAGAGCTTGCACGAAAGTAGTACTTTCCATGCTCAAGGGGGTATTGCTTGTGTGTGGGATGATAATGATAGTTTTGAGAAGCATATCCATGATACATTGATAGCAGGAGATGGTTTATGTGATAAGAAGGTTGTAAAAGCAATTATTACTCAAGCCCCTGAAAGAATACAAGATTTAATAGATTTAGGTGTAGAATTTACACGCAATGGTAATGGAGATTATGATTTAGGGCAAGAAGGCGGTCATTCTCAAAGAAGAGTACTTCATGTGAATGATCAAACGGGGCAAAGTATTGAGCAAAACCTTATCGAAAATGTAAAAGCATTAAAAAATATTGAAATAAAAGAATACTGGTGTGCTGTTAACCTATATGCAGAGAATTTCAAATGTTATGGTGCTTATGTATTAGACCAAGAAACTAGTGAGATCCATAACATTGCTGCAAAAGCTACAATATTAGCAACTGGGGGTACAGGTAAGATATATCTCTATACTACTAATCCAGATATTTCATCAGGAGATGGTATTGCTATGGCTTATCGTGCGGGATGTTCAATTTCAAATATGGAATTTATTCAATTTCACCCTACTTGCCTTTACCATCCGTTCGCGAAAAATTTCTTAATTACAGAAGCAATGCGTGGGGAAGGAGCAATTTTAAAAGATATTAAGGGTAATGAATTTATGGAAAAGTATCATCCTATGAAAGAGTTAGCATCTAGGGATATTGTTTCAAGAGCAATTGATGCGGAATTGAAAAAATCTGGAGATGATTATGTATTACTAGACATTGCCTCATATAAAAACCCCGCATTCATTACTAGCCATTTTCCTGGAATATATGAAGAGTGTTTGAAATTTACCATTGATATTACTAAAGATCCCATCCCTGTAGTCCCTGCTGCTCATTACTGCTGCGGTGGTGTCATAGCGGGGATTGATGGGACAACAGAGGTTAAAAACTTATATGCCATAGGTGAATCTTCTTGTACAGGTTTACATGGAGCTAATAGGTTAGCAAGCAATTCATTGTTAGAAGGATTAGTCAATGCCCATGAATGTAGTATTACACTTAAGAATAGAATTTCTAATTTAAAAGTAAAAGAATTTCCCGAATGGGAACCGGGCAATGCAGTCCCATCTACAGAAGCAGTTGTTATTTCGCAGAATTGGGATGAGATTAGAAGATTTATGTGGAATTATGTTGGTATTGTTCGTACTGATTTGCGTTTACAAAGAGCAAAGAAGAGAATCAACCTCCTATTAGATGAAATAAATCAATATTACTGGGATTTTAAAATAGAAAAGAATTTAGTAGAATTAAGAAATCTAGCTACTGTAGCGAAGATTATTATCGTTAGTGCAATATCACGAAAAGAAAGTCGAGGAATTCATTATAATTTAGATTATCCAAATAAATCTGATATGAGTAGACCGACTATTTTGAAAAAACCATGGTAAATTAATCATAATTTTTGTTACTATAATTTTATATTATTATACTCATTAATATTGATAGGTTTATTCCTAAAGAAGTTAGGGTATTATATTGAGCATTGGAAAGAAAATTAGAATAGAAAGAATTATTGATCGGAAAAGTAAAAGAACAATAATAATCCCTATGGATCACGGATTAACAATGGGAACCATTAAGGGTTTAGAAAATGTTGCTGAAATGGTCGATAAAGTTGCTTTAGGTGGCGCAAATGCAGTTTTGATGCATTCAGGTATGGTGGGTGCGGGACACAGACAATATGGAAAAGATATTGGCTTAATAATCCATTTATCGGGAGCTACCGATTTAGCCCCTGATCCAAATCGAAAAGTATTAGTTTGTTCTGTAGAAAGGGCTGTAAAAATGGGTGCTGATGCGGTTTCAATTCATATTAACATTGGTGCAGATGATGAGCCTGAAATGCTCCAGGACGCAAGTAAAGCTGTCGAAACTTCAAGAGAATGGGGGATACCTTTGTTAGCAATGATGTACCCTAGAGGAAAAAAAATTAAAGATGAGAATGATCCCGATGTTGTAAATATAGCTGTTAGGGCTGGTGTAGAGTTAGGAGCGGATATTATTAAGACAAATTATTCTGGTGATGTTGATTCTTTTAAAGAAATTGTTAAAGGTGTTAGTCATATACCAGTGATAATTGCTGGAGGACCTAAGATGGATACTATCCCAGAACTTTTTCAAATGGTTTATGATTCAATACAAGCTGGTGGTGCAGGTGTTGCATTTGGACGGAACATTTTTCAATCAGAAGATCCTACTAAACTTGTTAGTGCGATTAGCAAATTAGTACATAAGAATTATACTATAGAGGAATTGTTAGAAGAATTCAAATTTACTTAGAATTTTCATCATGATGAGAAAAATGACGATTTATATTCTTTTTAATGAAAAACTTGAAGCTCATAATGAAGATCAACAATTTCGGGTTTTAATTTCATTTGAAGACCTCTCAAATCGGGAAGAATTCATTAAAAAACATAAAGATTTGAATATATTAGTAAATATAGATTTTATACCATCAATTTCTACAATATTAAGTAAAAAGGAAATTTTAAGCTATGAAAAGGAAAAATTAATTAAACAAATTGAAGAAGACCAAAAGCTTCACTTTTCAATGTTAGAAGTAATAGAGATCTTAAGACTAAATGAATATAAAAACTCTCATATCTCATATAAAGGTAAAAATGTGAACGTAGGAATTATTGATGATGGGATAAATAAAAATTTGCCATCATTAATACAGCAGACATCCCTTTTAGATAAAAATGAAAAAATAGAAAATATAAAGATTCAAGAGAACGAAATTTCGCATGGAACTATAATTGCTAGCATAATTAGTAATCAATTTAAAAATGTTGATAAAAATTTTATTGGAATTGCACCAAATGTCAATTTAATTGATTTAAGAATATCTAAATCAAATGAAGGATGCTATTTCTCGAATATTTTAAAAATTTTTGATAAAATAATTGAAGATAAAATCACTATTGATATTCTTTTACTATCTCTTACTGCAAAAGGACCATCTGATGGAAAAGATATCTTATCATTAGCTTGTAATCTATTTGTAGATATGGGATTAATAATTGTTAGTCCTGCTGGTAATTTTGGCCCAGAATCTTACACTATAGGAAGCCCGGGTGCCGCAGAAAAAGTTATAACTATAGGGGCTCTTACCAAAGAACTTACTATACCTAACTTCAGTGGAAGAGGACCAACATTAGACAATAGAAAAAAACCAGATTTATGTCTACCCAGTTCAAATGTTGTTGTACCGTTATCGCATAACTTTCGTGTTAAAGTGACTGGTACTAGTGTTTCTGCTTCAATTGGGGCAGGAATTATAGCATTAATTAAAGAATATGACCCAAAAATCTCATACACCGAGATAATCGAGCTAATTAAGAAAACAAGTTTAGATTTAAATTATGACTCAAACGCTCAAGGATTGGGAACAGTAATAGTAAGTGATATCTTTAAGAATCTTGATTTACTTCATGATAAACTAATCCCTTATAACTATCTGGTTAAGAAGTCAATAAAAGTAACTCTTGAATTAGTAATTTTGTTTGTAATAATATTTTTCTTATTCAATCTTTTTAGAATTTTATTTTACTAATTTGAAGAGTGAAAGAATAAACTATGTATCTACTATTTCATATTGCATTACCATTAATATTGATGGAAATTCCACGAATTAAGCAATTAAGAATCAATAAACTTTCTTTAATAATAGGCTCGATACTTCCAGATGTAATTGATAAACCATTAATTTTTTTTGGCTTGGGAAATGGAAGAAATATTTCTCATAATCTATTTTTTATTATATTAAGCTTCTTAATTCTTCATTTTTCAATTAAAAGAAAGACATCTATCTCTTTCCCATTTCTAATTGGATTAATTTTTCATATAATTCTAGATTTACCTGAAGTTCCATTATTTTACCCTTTTATACCTTATGAATTTCCATACATTGATAATCCCATATTATTTTGGTTTAATAAATTATGGACAGATCCATTAGTCTTTATTACAGAATTTATTGGATTATTCTTCATTGTTTTTATTATAATCAATAATAAATTATACCATACTAAAGATATTAGAAATTATTTAGAAGGAATATATCAACCATCAATTCAGAATTCTAACGAAAAGGAAATTGATATCTAAGTCTTAAAAATGTTTATATTTATTACTTAAAATTAATAGTTTAATAACTAAAATGTGAAAAATTTAATACATAAACTCTTCTATTTCTAAATAGTAAAATGAGTCAAAATAAAGTGCTCCATGTAATCGTCGATAATAGAGAGCAGAAATTAATGGCTCTATTGGATAAAAAAAAAGATACCATAACCTATGAATCAAAACAATTAGATATTGCCGATATCGTCGTTTCAAGTGAAGTTGCTATAGAGAGAAAAGAAGGATTGGACTTTGTTTCATCAATAATGGATAATAGACTATTTGAGCAATTACTCCGATTAAAAGATACATATCAATATCCGATTTTGATATTGGAGGGCTTGAATGATGAGGTATTTGAAAATACTGGCATGAAAATTTCATCAATTTATGGAGCTCTTTCTTTTATATCTTATAAATTAGGGATTTCTGTAATTCCAACGAGAAAACTGGAGGATACTGCAATAGTCATTGAGAGAATAGCGTACAGAGAACAAGTAAAAGACAGCACGCCTATTTTTTCAAGAAAAGCACCTAAAGCAATGTCTAAGAAAGAAAGAAGGTCATTTATAATAGAAGGATTAGCAGATATAGGCGCTAAAAAAGCGGGCACATTAATAGATAAATTTAAAACACCATATGAAGTTTTTAGAGCTATTAAATATACTGAAATATTATATACTAAGACAGGAAACCCTAAAGGAATTCGAGGTCCTCTTGAAGAACTTACTGGATTTGGTTGGAAATTTGTAGAGAAGAATCAAAAGCTTCTGTTTGGTAAAAAGAAAAAAAGTCCGCAGAAAAAAATTAATGATGAATATTAAATAATTCTAAAATTCAATTAGATCTTTTAGTCTAAAGTGCTGATATTTCTTTTTCTCTTGAAAAGGTGGGAAAAATTTCAGATCTATTTCCTTTCCTTTAATTATTTCTACTAAAGCAGTACCGTTTGTTTGGAATTTATTTCCAGTTTCTTGAAACTTTACAAATACTGAATCATCAGAGAGAATTTGAAGTAATCCTTCAGCATTCTTTTCTACATTATAAAGTAATTTGAGACCACCTTCTAGTCTTTCTTTGGAAAGAGAACCTTCATAGATAGGAAAGTTCTTTGAACCAAAACCTTCTGAAATATAGTGATTCGTATGAAAATATCGATCTGCAATATCTGTTCTATAAGATAAATTACCGGTAGTCTCTAGATTTACCGCCACATTTGCTTTTAAAGAGACTACGTTGTAGCTGACCCCACCAGAACGCGGTGTATGTCTCTGGGCTGCTAAGAGTGAATCTTCAATAGATTTTTGTTCAAATATATTTCGTCCAAGAAAATTACGAGATAACCCTACGCTTTTAGTAGGATCTGGTAATGAATTACAACAGAAAAAGATTCCGTAAGAGTTAAATCCAAATGCCACCCCTGGCAACATTCCAGGATAAGAATATACTAAAAAAGAGGAGCCATTTTCTAATTTTTCAAATAAAAAATATGCATTTTTACCTATAATTGGATGAGCATCTTCATTGTGAGCAATTAATGTTTTATTTTCATATTTAAAGATCCCTGTTGAACAATCATCAACCCTTGGCATGTGAAAATAATTGTGGATGAAGATGTCATTAAATTCTATTCCAGATCCTTCAGCATACCCTCTAAGTTCTTCCATATATTGTGGAAAATATTTCTCTGAAATTTTTTTTACTTTTTTTAATCTCTCGGGGTTTTTGTTGTCCCAAACTTTATTAACTTTAAATCCTGGTAAATTGTCTAATGTATTCTTTATCCGTTCCTTAAAATGTTGTCCAACTTGAAATCCGATTTCATAATTCGTTCCACTTACCCTTAATACAGGAAGAATTTCATGGGAAATCATATTAAGATTTAATTAATTATATGATTTTTAATTGTATTGAATTGAAATAAAATTAATGATGAATATTAAATTAAATATTTAGAAATAAATTCATCTAAAATTGGATTAATATTTAATATTAATAAATTATACTAAACTTAAAAAATTTTAATAGAATTCTTTAACTCTTTTCTTATATCTTTATTAGTTGCCAAGCTAAAAATGTAGAAGAAGGAAATTTAGGGACTTGATTATTTACCTTTCGCTATTTGCAATATTTTTTTCGAGTATGGTTTATGGCATAATTGGATTTGGAGATGCTTTGGTTCTAATACCAATTATAACTTCTATCATAGGAATTAAAAATGCAGTGATTCTGGTAAACATTTGGGGGACATTTCCTGCTCTCTTAAATTTTATTAAATATCGAAAATTTTTGGATAAGGGATATTTTTTCCGATTTCTTTCATTAGGGATCCCCGCTACAATTCTAGGAACCTATTTAATTATTAATATAAGTGTAGAATGGATAGAATTATTTCTGGGTATTTTCATTCTTACTTATTCTTCTTTGAAGCTTATTAAATACTTTAAAAATCCCGAAAATATTGAAGTGAGAAAAGAAATTAATACAACCTCATCTCTCGTTTTATTTGGTGGATTTTCTTATGGTTTACTTACAGGATTGATTAGTGCAGCAGGACCACTTAATGTTGCTATCTTAGAAAAAACGGGACATTATAGAGAAAGCTTTATTGAAAATTTCGCGGCAATTGGAACAATGTTATCAATATCAAGAATTCCATTATACTTCCTAGGAAATATTTTTCCTTATGATTTGATTTTAGTGTTTTTGCTAGCTTTTCCAATAATTTTCATTGGGGCTAAACTTGGTCAGCAGATTACACCTAAAATCTCTGTAAGGAAATTCCAGATCATTGTATTTTTATTTCTTTTAGTGATAAGTTTAAAATCTATTATCTCTTCAATTATAAGTCTAATTTATTTGTAATAGAATGATTTTTCATAAATATTAAATATATCATTCTCATCTTATTATCTATTAGAATAAATGGATCCAACTATTATCGTCGTATTAGTTATTGTTTCTGTAGTTGTAGGAGTCGCAATAATAGCTTGCGTGTACATTTTTATGAAAAAAAGAGTAGCACCAGAATAATACTGAATTTATTCTTTCTTTTTTTTTATTTCTGCTAGAGACACTTTCTATAAATCATAAATCAACAATTCAAATAATTTTAAATATTTTTGAAAATTTTTGTCCAGTATTAGAAATTTAAGTGAATAGTATGGAAAATCTAAAAATTGGACATTTTTTAATGAATTTTATGGGATTTTATATCTTAATTATCGGCATCTTATGGATATTTGTAACTGAAATCATGTTTGTGAGTGATTTTTTGTGGTATACGGGTGAAAGCTACCCAAGTTATTTAGCTTCTAACCCCATCTATGCAGAGATCTATATTATAACAAAAAAGTTGATCGGATTTGTATTATTAGCGAATGGAATATTGGTTCTCTTTATCAACAATAAGAGTTATAAAAATGGGGAAAAATGGTCATGGTTTGCTCTTTTACTTTCAGGAGGTTTAACTTGGGGGACATTTATAGGTTATAAAATATTTATTGGTTACTACGGCGGTAGTATGATTACTTTTGTAATTGGAGCGGGACTTCTCGTAGCTGGTTTAGCTTTCCCATCGAAAGAAATCCTGGGTAAAAAATAAGTCGAATTTTATAATTTTTTATTTTTTTTAAAAAGAAAGTAATTTCCAAAAAAGTCTCATATATAAGAAACTTAATCATATTATATTCAAAAGAATAATTAAAAGAAATTCATATAGTTAATTAAAAATGCTTGATATTGGCAATATCAGAAATATTTGTGTTGTCGGAGCAGGTGTAATGGGGCAGGGCATTGCTCAAGTGTCTCTAATGGCGGGTTATAATGTTACTTTAATTGATTTACAAGAAGAAATTGTAGATAAAGGTTTAAAAAAGATCGAAGAAGGCTTAGAAAAGGTTAAAGCTAAAGGAAAATTGGAGGAAGGTGTCTCTATTGCTGATCTTATGAGAAATTGTACTATATCAACAGATCTGGTTTCTGCTGTTAAAAATGCTGATTTTGTATTTGAAGCAGTTGTGGAAAAGATGGAAATTAAAAAAGAAGTTTGTAATAGAGTAATGCAAAATTCACCATCCCATTGCATTTTTGCCTCAAATACGTCAACATTTAGAATAACTGAAATTGCAGAAGATTCAAATAGACCAGAACAGGTTCTTGGTATACATTTTTTTCTTCCAGTCGCAGTTCAATGCTGCGTTGAAGTAATGAAAGGTGAAAAAACTTCTGATAAGGTTTTAGATGTAGGTGTAGCTATTGGTGAAAAATTACCTTGTATTAAAGGAAAAAGGCTTTCTGTGCGTATTGAAAAGGAGAGCCCAGGATTTATTGCAAATAGATTATTAATCCCCACCAGTATATATATGAATTGGATACTTGATCAAGCATATGAAAAGGGTATTCCATGGGAACAGATTGATGCTGATGCGGGAGGAGGACAATTAGTCTTCATGGGGCCATGTCTATTAGCTGATTATGTAGGTATAGATGTTAGCTATAACGGTATGAAAAGTTATGAAAAATATATATCTCCTGATTTTGCTCCAGGTAGAGTACTTACTAAACTCATGAAAGAGGGAAACCTAGGGAAAAAGACAGGAAAAGGCTTTTATGATTGGACAAAAGGGAATCCAAAAATAAATTTGAGTAAAAAAGCTGATTTATTTAATCCCGAGATTGCTTTAGCAATCGAATTAAACGAGGGTTGTAAACTTTTAGAAGAGAAAATTGTTTCGGGTTATAAAATTATTGATGAAATTGTGTTAAAAGGAACTAACATGCCTGGACCATTTAGTGCTGGAAGAAGCAATTATGAAAAATGGTCCAAATTATTGGAAGATATCTCAGAAAAAACAGGAAAGAATTATCTAAAACCTTGCCAGTTAATGAAATCTGGTGATTTCGTTAAAATGAGAAGATAATTTTGGGATATTAAATTTATTTAAAATAAAAAAAAAAGGATTACAATAATCCCATATATCTTTGAATTTGTGATTGAATGAGAAGTAGTTGGATATTACGTGCGCCACCAATAACTTCCTCAATTTTACTTATATCTAATAGTTCATCTAAAGGAGTGTTATCAGTAACGGAGATTCCGCCCATATGTTGTTGGACTTCATAACAGATTTCATGGGTAAGTTTTGCTAAGTAGTACTTTCCTTGAGAGGAAACGCTTGCAACCCACTTTTCAGCATCTTTTGAAGGTTTATCAGCAAATAATATTTTTTCATCATAAATTGTAGCAGCTTGTAAAGCAAGAGAAACGGCAGCAGTACATTTTGTTAACAAGTCTGCGAGACCATAACCAACACCTTGATATCGAATTACTGGTTTACCAAATTGTTTTCTTAAATTGGTATAGATAATCCCATAAATTAATCCCGAATAACATATACCAACTCCACTTCCCATAATACTTAATCTCTCAGGAACTAATCCTTCAAAAAGTCTCTTATATCCTAAGCCATCATCAGCAAGTATGTATTCTTTAGGAACCAACACATTATCTAATATTGTGTGTGATATCTGAACACGTGGTACTGAATTTATTTTTAATCTTTCAGTTCTTACTCCAAATTCGCGAGCTATAATAGCTTGAACCATCGTATCCCTAGGGTTACCTTCATCATACACACCGTAACACGCAAAGTAATCAGCTACGGCACCATTTGTAGTATAGACTTTCTCTCCATTAAAAATAACTCCATCATCGGTTTTTGTACATTTAGTAGTCAGATTAACAGCATCAGATCCCCTTTCAGGTTCGGTAATACCAATACAACCAATTTTTTCTCCAGATAAAAGCTCATCTTGTACCTTTTGTGGTATATTGGACTCACCTCCATGATCATAATAATGAAATGTAGGGTTACCGCATAAAATTCCCGTTGCTACGCGAGCTAGTTCTAATTGCGGATCCAGTAGTGAGATGTGTGTACCTAATAATATTTCCTTTTTCATTCCATATGGTTTAAAATCTTTCCAAGGGTTAATTCTTTGTATATAACCATGTTTTCCAAGTTCTGGAAGGAGACCATATACATCCTTTGATTTATCAATTTTTGGATGCAAATCTAAGCAGAATTCTTGAAGTTTATTACAATATTCTTGCTCTTCATTATTTAGCATTGGAAAAACATTGTCGTTAAAGATTTTGAAGACGTTTTCCAAGGACATCTTTTCGAGAATTTGATCATTAATAATTTTCTCTTGAAACATTTTTAAGTCAATTTTATAAGTATTTTTTAAAATTTGAAAGAATTGATATTAATTAGTCTAAATTTTTTATTACAATTAAATCTTTGAGATTAAAAAGAAGTTAGAAAGAATTTAATGCTAATTTTACTAAGCATAATTTTCTTTCACATAATTTTGGACTCTTTTGATTTCATCTAAATGAGTCTCTACTTTTCCAAAAATATAGAATCTAACCTCTGGACCTGTTCCGCTTGGTCTAAAATAAAGAGTTGAATCATTACTTTTCAATTGATAAATATCAATCATGCCATTACTATCAGATAATGCTTGAATTTCATAATCTTTATCATAAATATTAATTTGTTTTCCATCATTTTTTTCAAAATGCTTCATAATTCTGATCTTCTCTTCATCAACTGCTGGAATTGTTTGATTTATTCCTTTTATGGACCAATCTATTGATTCGGAAATGACATATCCTCTGGAAATAAGTTCAGTTATTAATACTAATGCAGGAACGGGGTATTTATCTGCGATAAGAGTAAAGTCAGTAGAAAAATCATATTCATTAGTTTCCTTATTTTTAGAGACATCCAATATATTAAGAGTGTGGCCTCCGCTTTCTTCCCAGTAAACCATTAAGAAAGATTCTTTTTCTAATTTTTGATTTTCCATTAATTTAATTATTTGTTGTCTGAGAGGCGCTGGATCATTAATTTTAATTAAATTTTTATTCTCATCCTCAAAATATAAAATTGCCGTGTCGATTTTTGATTGATCTACTTCAATACCGAGAAGAAAATACATAATCACTCCAAGGTGTTTATATCCAACCCCAGTTAAAATATTTAAAAAACAAGAGTGATCACCTCTCAAATCACTTGGGATTGTTCTTACATTTATAATTTTTTTATTAAACTCCTTTGCTAAAACGTTATGCATCGCAGAGTAGATTTCATTCGGTATATAGGTGAAATATTCTCCATTCTGCTTAATATACAATACAATTCTATCTCTATCAGCGTCTAATAGCAATGCAATATTTGAATTCGCTTGAGACATTACATTTTGCAGTTTTGATTCGTGTATATTTTTTAATGGATTTGGAGGATTAAGTTCCTCATCAACAACAGTAATATTTGCTCCATATTTCTTAAAAAGATTTACAATCCCTCTCGCTTTACCTAAATAAGGCCAAATTACTATATTCTTATTCTTTATACTTTTTATTTCTAAGACTTTTGATAACAAGCTAATTACGTAGTCATTATTCTTTTGCTCTGCTTCGAGATATATAGGAGTGAAGTCTGACTTAAATGAAATTTCTTTCACATCAAGTGCTTTTCTCGAAATGTCTTTAAGAAGATCTCCTGAGAGTGGTATAGGGTAATCTATATATAGCTTTATACCGTTCCAAGATAAATCATTATGGCTTGCAGTTAATACAATAACTAATTTTATATCTTCATATAAAGCAACTGATGCGGCTCCATATGGAGAAGAAATCTTAGATTCTCCTGGATTATCTTTTTGATAATAAATCTTAAATCCTTCATAAGCAAAAATTTCAGAACTATATTTTAATAATAGATCTTTAGTAGGTCGGTCATCCGTAAAAATTAGAACTTTTAAATTTTGATTATTTTTCATTTGTTTGAATTTCTGACTAATAGCTTTAAACATCCTTAGAAATAGATAAAATTTCCTTATCGTTAAGAAATATTTTTCCTCTTCAGGTTTTTTAAGATCAAGAATTTGAATTCGTAATCCAGATGTAGGAGCAACAATCGGGTCAATAATAGTTTTTTCTTCCTCTGTTAATTCAGGTAATTCTAAAGATTTTATTCCTTCTTCTAACTTTTTAAATTGAATGTTCTCTATCTCAAAATCTATCAAATATCACACCCAAAATGGATTCTAATTATTTATTACATTTTTATTAAAAATTTATGACATTTGTTTAATAACTTCTTTCAAAATTGCTAAAATTTTTTCTCGATATATCGGTTCAATCGCGATCATTCCATAAGTTTTTATAACTCGCCTTTCACTAGATAGGATTCTTTCGCAAAATTCTGGTGTAAGTCTATTTGGTAAATCTTGTTTATTAGCAATCCCAATAACCAATTTGTCTTGATAAAATTTATCTAATATATCATGAATTATTTCTTTTGAACTGTTAATATTTTCAAATGTTGAATCAGTAACGAGTAATGTTATATCTGTTCCTTGTAAAAGACTTTTCCATAACGATCTAAATTGAGCTTGCCCAGCAAAATCCCAAAGAGTTATAGATCTTTCAAATTCATCACCATCATAAGATGCGATATCTGCTGTAATTGTAGGAATATATTCAAGATCAACATCTTTTCCACAAATTAACCTAGTTAAGGTGGTCTTCCCTACTCCACCAAACCCTATAATCGATATTTTTATTGCACCTAAAATAATGTTATCTAATTCGTGTTCAAATTCAGTAAAAAGGCTACGATTGCCTGCCCAGCTGTCGTTCTCAAGAATTTTACCATACTTATCTATAAATTTCGTTCTTATGCTTAATATCTTTGAATTTACAACTGAATCATCGTCCTCGAGATCCGTACAGACAACAATAATAATAGTGTCAATGATAGTATAATAATATTTGAAATCCTCAGTTTGTGTACTTTTAATATCACTTTGACTAATTTCCTTCATAAATCCTGAAAAGGCACTTAAAAAACCTGCTAATAAATCCCTATCAACTTCAGAGCTTCCATAGTTTCTGAATAATATCGATTTGCCGTCTCTAGTTAAAACATTTATATATTGAATCATATGGTGGATGAAATTTATTTCAATATAACTGAATATTTACTATTAAAAATAAAAAAAACATAAATATTTGTTTTTAGGACTACTTAATGCAAAAAAACTAACCAATAAAATTTTGAAAAAAGTGATTTTCATTTAATTTTTGTTAAGAAGTTTTTTATAAGAGCATAATAATTAATTAAATAAGATTTTTTTATGAAAAATAATTCTTAAAGGAGATATATATTTCCAAATTGAAGGATCTCGTTATAATTATTGAAAAGAGGATAACTGATGGTAGATACAGATAAAGTAGATACAAATGACATTATTAACTTCATTCAAGAAGCGAATGAAAAAATAGATAAATTTACTTCAATTCTAGAAAAATTTGGTCTTGATATTATTACAAAAATGGGGCAAACCAATACAAAAGTAAATATGCTTACTGATAAAATCAATGAGTTAAGCAAAGCAACACTAGACATTAAAGCATTAACACCTCAATTAACAAATGTTATTGAAAATCAAAAAATCTTAGAAGCAGAACTTGACTTAATTAGGTCTTTAATTCAAAGATCGGATATATCTTTTCACTCCAGAGAAGCTCAAGGTGAAGAAGTTGAGCGGGATGTATCTGCTACAAATAAAAAAGAATCAATTGTAGAGCAATTCAATATTCTAAAGAATGAGCTAGATGATATTAAGGACCCCGAGACAGTTATTGAACAACTTGAGAAAATAAAAGAAGATATTTTTATCTTTAAAGGAGGCCATAGAATTCTTTATGAAATCTCACAATTTATAAAGATGATATTAGATAAAGAGGTTTTATTAGAGGCTAATAAAGAATCATTAAAAGAAAAGATTGTCTTCTGGACAAATAAACTCTAAACACATAGTATTTGTTTATGGGTCATATTCATCAGGATCTCCTCCGTCTTCAAGATATTCAACAAAATTTTTCAATCCCCTTAATAGAACCATAATAGCCCGCTGTAATAGTTTTTCATGCTCTGCAATCTTACAATCAACCCAATAAGATAAATCGGTCATATTACCTTTTTCTTTTAAAATGTAACCATATCTATTAATATCGGGATGCTCTATTTTTACTGAGATCTTTTTATTTTCCATTTGGTCTGTAATGGCATGGGTAAAATCTCCAGTAGTCGATTTTACAGAACCCTTATCCGGTCCAAGTCTTGAGATTTCTTTAACTGTCATATTCCATTTAGAGATAAATATTGGATCTCTTATAGCTTCCCAAACCCTCTTAGAAGGAGCTCTAATTTCCACATTAGTCTCAATCTTTGTCTTATAATCACCTCACAAATTTTTGAACTATCTTAAGATATCTTAGTTTTTATACATTTGTGTCAAAGAAAAAAATTCATGGAAAAAAAGCTTCAAAAACATATAAAAGTAGAATGTGAAAAATTGTAAATATTATTCTTCTAATTTTGAACGCAAGGTAAGTTTAGCCATCTGTTCAAAAATTAAGTTAACATTTTTACCTGTTATTGCCGATGTTTCAAAAAAGGGCGCATCAATTTTTTCACTTAGATGCTCTGCCATGGGTAAAATAATCTTTCGCTCTTCATTCAAATCTATTTTATTACCGATTAAAATACGTGGAATTCCTGAAAGACCATATTTCACACTTGTGCTAAACCAATTGTTTATATTCGAAAAAGAGCTAGAACGTGTAATGTCATAAACCAACATCATCCCATCAGCACCGTTGAAATATGGTCGATGTAACATATAGAATTGCGGTTGACCAGCAATATCCCATACCATCAAATTAACTGTGATATCCTTACCAAGATCATCCTTTATTGTGACTGGTTCCTTGGTGATGTTAACTCCTACAGTTGGCACGTATTCGTAGTTGAATTTCTCACCACAGAAATTTGTTAAAAGGCTTGTTTTACCGACAGCGGGGTCTCCTATAACTATAATTTTGAAGATCATCTCAGTTCGTCCTTGAAACACTAATTTTCCTTTTTCATTTTCTTCTGTCATGATTTTTCTCAAGTATCTTTTTGAAATTTTTCAGTATTTAATTTAATTAATTAATGAGTTTCGAATATAAAAATTTTAATCATTCTTTTTTAAGTTGAATTCGTTTTTTTATTTCAAATTTTGAAGTTTTGCTTTTCTCACGGGATATAAAAAATATCTCATCTAATAAAAAATTAATTTCTTGCCAATTATCCTGTAAATTTTTAGTTATTTCTAAAAGTAATTTTTTACCTTTAATTTGACCAACACTTAAGTGGGGTTTAAATCCCTTTTTATATTTATTTACGTCGTTGCAGTCTGGTACTAAATTAAGAATTATTGTTTGTAGATCTTTAATTAGAGTTGAGGGCTCTGGATTTAGCCATAACGTATATCTTTGACGTCCATGGTTAAAATAATTAAATTGTTTCAAATAGATTTCAAAAGGCTTAATAGAATTACATTTTTCTGAAAATTCTTTTTCAAGTGTTGAATAATCATCTTCAGGTCTAAATGGATATAGTAAAGTTATGTGTGGCATCCATCTATTAATGTTTCGGTCATAATTTTCACGAATTTCTTGAATTGGCCCCCAAATCTCTTTTGGAGGGACAATAACTACAGCAGAGGTATAAACTTTACTCATTATAACTTATTTTTTTCCAAATCTTTATAAGTTTAAGTTAGGATTGTTTCAAATAGAACTTAAACTTTATTAGATTTATGGTTTTATTTTTAAGAAAGCTTTATAATCCTTTTTTAGAACCTTTCTAGTAGTATTTTTAGCTCCACAGTGTTCACAATTTTCTAAAAAGTTATAAGAAAACATCTTACAGTTGTCACAAAAGAATGGAAATGCTTTTGAGAACATTCTTTTTGTTATTTTTTTTTTATAACGATAAATATCTGTTTTTAATACTTCTTGAAGTTGTATAAGCTTTTGAATTTTATCAATTGTTTCCTTTTTCTTTCCAAAAATATAACATAATCCGAGAACCATCATAGTTATCCCAATAAGATTAAATAGAATGAAAATGTAAAGAAGTGAACTGAGGAAACTTCCAACTAAAATGGCGCAGGGAAACGTAATAAGAAAGAAACCAAAACCAGTTAGTAAGTATATTATCCCGGTTATGAACCTTCTATATTCACTCAACTTTTTTTTCAATGGAGATATCATATGCTTAGCGTTAGTAAATTTGTGGTAGTGGAGATATTTTTTGTAACATTTATATCACTTATTTTTAAATCTTTCACATTATATTTTGACAAAACAAAATATTAGGACCAATAGTATTGTTTCCTATTTATCTTCTAATGGAACTATTACAACGGTAGAAAAATAAGATTAACTCATAACTAAATTATTATCATTATAATTAAAGAATCCTTTCTTAATTATATGTTCAAGAATGTAAAAACTTATATCATTTAAAAATGAATATTTAAGAAAAGGTAAATCTAAAGAAGGAAATCCAATGATTTCAGATTTTGATAGATATTTAGAAAAATATGCAGAAGTAATTGTAAAAGTCGCACTTAATCTGCAACCCGGTCAACGTTTGCTGATTGGTGCCCCTGCCTATGATACTTTGGGAGTGCCCATTGAATTAGCTGCTCTAATAAGGGTAATCACTAAAAAAGCTTACCAAACAGGAGCTAGGTTTGTTGATGTAATGTGGGAAGATAATCAACTCAGCCTTCTTCGTTTTCAGTACGCACCAAGAGATTCTTTTGAAGAATATCCTAACTGGCGATCTGACAACGCTGTTGAAATTGCCAAAGCTAGGGATGCATTACTATGGGTCGTTTCTTTCAATCCCGATTTATTAAGAGGATAGGATCCAAATCTAATTACTAAATTCCTTGATGTAGGCTTAAACCGTTATAAACCACTGTTGGATCTCCGACATAAACTTGTAATGAATCACACAATTATCGCCCCACCACTTTCTGGATGGACTGATAAAGTATTTCCCAATCTCCCGAAAAATAAACGAATTGAGAAATTTTGGGATACAATCTTTGAAATATGCCGAGTCAAAGATGAAGACCCTATTGCCACTTGGGAAGAACATATTAGGCAACTCAGTGCCAGAAGTAAGTATTTAAATCAAAAGAAGTATGTTTCATTGAAATTGGATGGTCCTGGAACAGATCTTACAATTGGATTACCAAAAGGTCATTTATGGGGGAGTGCAAGATTTAGAACTCAAGGTGGTATTGATTTTGTAGGAAATATCCCTACTGAGGAAGTATTTTCTATTCCAGATAAAGAAAAAACAGAAGGAGTCGTAACTGCTACAAAGCCTAAATATATCGAAGTTTTACTTGAGGATTTTAAATTCACTTTTTCGAAAGGAAGAGTTGTAAAAGCAACTGCAAAGAATGGTGAAGAATTTCTGAATAAATACCTTAAAATTGATGAAGGTGCATCTCGATTAGGTGAAGTAGCTCTGGTTCCACATAGTTCACCAATTTCACAGTCCGGATTACTCTTTTACAATACTTTAATTGATGAAAATGCATCGTGCCATCTCGCTCTAGGGCAATGTTTAAGGATGTGTATAAAAGATGGTGAAAAAATGTCTGATGATGAACTCTCGGCTGCAGGGGGTAATACAAGCGGCATTCATCTTGATTTTATGATCGGATCAGATAAAATGAATGTTGATGGTGTATTAAAAAATGAAAAAACTGAACCGATAATGAGGAATGGTGAATGGGCTTTTAAGGTGTGAGTTATTGTGATAACATTAGATATTAAAATTTCAATAAAATAAAATACTAAATTTTATTTTTCTCAAAAATTATTCTTATTTTGACTTATGAAGATAAAACAACGGCATTTTATACGAAAATCCGAATTAAAACCCTTAAAAGATGAAATTCTAAAACAATATGATGAAAAATTTGTTGAACAAATATTTCCTCAAAAGAGTAATGTAGAGCTCATTCAAACAGAAGCAGGAGATACGTTATATGCAATAAATAATGTATTAAAACTCTTTAAATCAAAGGATGGATATATTCCTGTTTTAACTTTGTTGTTAAATAATCAAGTTGATTTGAAAACAATTGTTGTTGATTTTGGAGCGATTCGATATGTTGCAAATGGAGCAGATGTAATGCGTCCTGGAATAACTAAGATAGATCCTTCGATACTAAAGGGAGATATCGTAGCAATTATAGAAGAAACGAGGAATAGAGCTTTAGCAGTTGGAAAAGCATTGTTTAACGCTCCTGAAATGGAATTAAAAAGCTCTGGAAAAGTAGTAAAGAATCTTCACACAATCCAAGATTCTATTTGGGAATTTGAAAAAGAGTTTAAGTAAATTCTTCTTTTAAAATTGATCCAAGTAGAGTTTTATCTGACTCTGGTAATTCATCTATAGAATAACTTTCTCTTTCATAAGAGTCCAGTAGGGCTCCACACTGTTTAAACTTGCTTAAATTAATTATAATCTTCAAACCTTCTTCTACAATTTTTTTGTCTTCGAATTCATCTGTAGCACACATTAATTTAATGATTGAATTAGCTTTCCATAATTCATTTTCATAGAACTGATTGTCCATACCTAAAAATTCTTCAAAAATTTCTGTGAAAAACTCTACTTCAGCGATCAATTTTAGCTTATACCACCTCAACCCTTACGTGCTGAAAAATACACATTTCTCCCTTGCAATTGCAAATATATATTATTCCATTAATATATTTTAATCCACTTATTTTAGATATTTTCCGTTATGATAATACTAACATCTAGAAATTGGAGTCTAATGTACGAAATGGATCCTTTAATCATATTTTTTATTCGAAATAGTTAATTCTTTTGATTTTTTTTTCCGATTTAGGATAAAATTATTAATTTCTTTGATTGTTAGCTTTTACAAATATCTAAAATTATAAGATTAATTTGAGACCCAATAAATTAAAACTCGAATAATATCTACGTATCTATATATAGTTTAAATTAAGTTGTGATTTAAAGTTATTATGAGTGATCAAGAATTAATTCTATATGAAGTGAAAGGGCGCATTGCTATAATTACAATAAATAGACCGGATAAGGCAAATGCATGCAACATTCCAATGTTAAAATCGATACATCAAAATTTAATTAATGCTGACAATGATGAGAAGGTTAAATGTATTTTAATTAAGAGTATGGGGCAAAGATTTTTCTCGGCGGGTTATGATCTTAAAGAGATTCAAGGCTCTCCTGAAAAAGTGGCACAGATAACTGAATGGGGTAGGAAAGTCAATGAAACGATTGTTCTTATGAAAAAACCAATAATTACCCAAATTCAAGGCATTGCTATAGGTTTTGGTGTTATGGTGATTATGGCTTCTGATTTAAGGGTTTTTGCAGATAGACCCATTGATGAATTATATTTGAGATTGCCAGAACTCGCAATTTCTGCTTTTCCTCAAACGGGAGCTACTCTTTTACCCTTATTAGGATTAGGATTAACCTATGCAAAGAATCTCCTTTTTACCACAGATAAATTTGGAGTAGAACAATTAAAGAATATTAATTTTCCTGCAAGAATCTTCCCACTTGATCAACTTGAAACTGAGACTTTTAGTTTTGCTAAACAGATTGTTAAATATCAAACAGAATTTATCTTTTTTACAAAAACTATGCTAACTATTATGAATAAAGTTTATCTAAAGTCTTGTTTCGATTTGGAAGATGAATGTGGGAAAGCCGCTTATGATACAAAGAAAAAGACAAACAAAGAACTAGACGATTTTATAGGGGGCTTACATGAAAAATACCCTTAAATAGAAATTCAAAAATATATAAGATTTATTTATTATCGAAAGATTTATACACTTATGTCGGATAAAACCAGAATAAATTGGAATGTCAAAGGTGTATGGTACGAAGCGTGTGCTGCAGAGGGTCATTGTTCATTGTATTTTGGCAGAGATTTAGAGGCACCATGCAAATCTTTTCAATTATTTCAAATCAATGAGGGCAAAATTCATGATGTAGACATTAATGGAGTTTTAGTTATCCAAGTTATTGACTTATTTTCACCTAAGGCTGCCGATTTACTTGTGAAAGGTGGTGAAGGAGGCATATATATAAGTAATACTACTACTGAGGAGCAAAGAAAGTATTTGGAACCTTTTTTCATTAATAATGTACCCAGCATGTTATTGTTGAGAAAATCTTTAGGAGTTAAATATGTGGATATCAAATTAAGTCAAGAAGACAACACATACCATATTACGATGCCATATGGAGAAATGAAATTATCTTTTACACTCGGTTATGATGGAGGGCCTCAACGTCTCGAAAATTCTTTATTTAATGCATTTCTAAAGGATATAAAAATTTGTAACACACTCTTTTGGAAATATAATGATTTTGGAAAAAATTGGAAATTTATTAATAGAAGTGGTGCTATTGCTAATTTTGATCTAAAAGGTAAAATTAGGTTAGAATCTTACTTTAAATAATCCTTCTATTTTACAATTTTCCAATTGAATTTTTTTTCATTTGACCCTAAGTAAATTTATTTTAGTAATTAGTTTGGGGCTTTTTACTTTATGATTTATAAGTGTATTTGGAAACTATGTTTCTTGTGGAGTATAAAGTTAAAGTCTTATAATATGTGGATGATATATTCCTTGCATATTACACGATGTTATAATTGACTTGAATTTTATATTACTCGGGACTATATGTTGATGGTCATAACGAGTATATTAATAAACATATCTCAATGACTTATCATAATTAAAGAGAAGAGGTTGTGTGTGGGAAAAATGAGTATGTATAGGTCATATTTATTGAAAAATAATTTTTGGGCAAAAAAAGGAAATGAAAAATTACCTGGAACTGAAAAAGTTTTTATCAAACATGATTCCGAAGTGGGAGGAATTTACGCAATTATTGCAAACGATAAGAAGGGAGTCAAAATTATGGCAGATGGTAGGGAATTTTTTTTTAATAACTTTGATAAACTTGATTCGTTTCTGACACGTCTTCAACAGCGAAAGGATGATTTCATGAAAATTCTTAGAAGAAAGAATATTTCACAGAAATTACGAATGTTAGATATTTAGGTTTTTTTCATCCCAAATTTTTTATACTTTTTTAAATGGTAAGAAGTAGATTAATTCAAATTTTATTATTTCTTATAAATAGGTTGAAGCCCTGTTTGAAAATGTCTTAATCGTAATTCTGCCCCTCTAGAAATTTTTACTTTTGGGATTTTATCTCTATTTTTATAAAGTTCTGTAATCGCGGCTACAGCGTAATCTATATGAGATGTGCTATACACATTTCGCGGCATTGCAAAACGAACTAAATTCAAAATCCCTTCTCGTTGTTCTGGTGTTTTTTTATCCCACTCAAAAGCAAAGGGACCTAATTCTACTGATCGGATACCGTAATGTTTTAGAAGTTCAATAGTAAAACCAACACCACCAAAATCATCGATTCTTATATTCGTCCCTTCAAAAAATTTATCCATGTTTATATATACTGCATGACCGCCAGCAGGAAGTATAACTGGAATCCCATTCTCAGCAAGTTTTCTAGCAAATTCCCTGACCTGAGTTTTTCGTTCATTTAGATAAGGTTCCTTTACAACCTCATAAAGTCCTGCTGCTAAGGCCATTATATCTCTACCACTCATCGCTCCATAGGAATCGTTGCCAAATGTAAGAATCTGTTTTTCTTTTAACCGAATTCCAATATCCTCATCAACAGAAAACTTTCTATGGAAAAGGCCTTTATCTCTAAAGAAAAAGCCTCCACCCATATTCGCTAGACCATCTTTTTTGAAACTTATCGTAAAGCCGTCTACATATTTAAACATTTCTTGAACAACACTTTGGATTGAACGATTTTTATATCCCTCTTCAAACTCTTTTATAAAGTTAGCATTCTCGCTGAAGCGGCAAGCATCGAAGAAAAAAGGAATATTATATTTTTTAGCAATTTCATGAACTGCTTTTATATTTTTCATTGAGACTGGTTGACCCGCTGCTGTATTATTTGTAATAGTAACATAGATTAATGGAATCGATTCAAAACCCTTATCTTGAATAAGATTTTCAAGTCCTTCAAGATCCATATTACCTTTGAAGGGATTTTTATTATCCATTTCATCATAAGGAAAATCTTTCATTAGATCTGTTGAAAACAAATTTACAGCTTTGATACCATTTGCTACTATATTTGCCTCAGTAGTGTCGAAGTGTCCGTTATTTGGAATATAATAAGTAATATCCTTTTTTTCTTTTAAAATCGGAGCGATTGTTGAGAATAACAGATGTTCTGCACATCGTCCCTGTGGAACAATAAAAGCATTAGGGCGAATTAATTGATGAATTCCTCCATTTACAAAACCTCCCTCATATGAAGTTAAATAAAGTTCATCGAGGAGTTTTTTTACATCTGTTTCACCAGAAAGAATTAAATCAATAGATCTTTTTGGCCTATTACCTCGTTCAAATGTGTCTCGAACAGCTTCTAAAAGAACATAATAACCCTTATTACGAGCATAAGATTCATCTCCATGGAATAAAGCTGCCCATTGATAATCTGTCATTGTTCCAGAGCCTGAATCAGAAAGAAAATCTATAAAAATTAAATCTGCTGGAAAAGAAAACATATTATATTCGGTTTTCTCTAGTACTCGTTCGCGTTGCTCTTTTGTAACTTGTTTTATTGTACGAACTACTAAAGGTTTGTTTGCCGGGATTGGAACTCCTAACTCATCTTGCGATTTCAAAATCTTAAACCTACAAATTAAAATTCCAATTATTATTTTGAGTTTTTCGAAGATACTTGAATTTATAATTGTAAATCATTAAAAAATAATATGTAAAGCATAATCTAAGAATTTATCATTTGAAAAATTTAATTAAAATATTAAATATAATAATTACTAGAAGAAATTTTTAAAGAGATAATAAAATGGAACTCCCTGATTATATAAAAAATAGACTTTGGAATGATTATTTACCAGAAGGAATTACATTAGATATTGAAATTCCTGAAGATAAGTCTTTAATTGATGTATTTGAAACCGGCGCTAAAGAAAATGCCGATAAAGTAGCATTGGATTATTTCGGAAGGGAATTCACATTTGGGGAGATGGATCATTTAACAAGAAGATTTGCTAATGCCCTCCTAAAATTAGGGGTGAAAAAAGGAGAGATAGTTGCCCTTTGGTTGCCAAACAGTCCACATTTTAGTATTTGTTATTTTGCTTCTATAAGTCTTGGAGCTACAATAACTGCAATCAGTCCCCTATTTGTAGCAAGAGAGATGAGTTATCAAATAAAAGATTCAGGTGCAAAATATCTCATTATGATTGATAGATTCTTTCGAGAATTTAAGAAATCAGAAGATCAATTAACATTAGAAAAAGTGATTTTAGTGAATGTAGAGGGAAAGGTTCCAGATATACCTGAGACAGACAAAATAATACATTACAACACATTGATGGATTCAAATCCTGAACCTCTTATAGATTTCAAAGTTAAAATAAACCCAAAAGAAGACGTTGCGATTATCCAATATACAGGAGGTACAACAGGTGACCCTAAAGGTGCTGAGCTTTCTCATTACAATGCTCTATCAAATCTTATGCAAATTGGACAAGTCTCAGATTATATGAGAGAATATTATATTAAGAAAAATCTCGTGGGACTTTCTATACTCCCGTGGTACCATGTATTTGGTCAAATATGTGAACTTTTACAAGGTCCGCGTACTGGAGGCAAAGCGATTATTTTTCCAACATTTGATATCCCTCGAATAATTGAAACTATTAAGAAAAAAGAAGCTAATTTCTTACTTGGAGTGCCCACTATGTTTATTAATATTCTAGGATCACCTTTAAGTGAAGGTGTTGATTTTTCTAATCTTAAATATTGCAATGTAGGTGCATCTGCAATGCCTGTTGAAATTGCAAAAGAATGGGAAAAGAAGACTGGATTTCCTTTAGGAGAGGGGTATGGTTTAAGTGAATCAACTGTATGTGTTTCAACTATGCCACCATGGGGTAAGAAAAAACTGGGAAGCTGTGGTATTCCTATAGCTAACACATTAGTTGGGATAATTGATGAAAATCTGAATTTCTTACCAATAGGGGAACCTGGAGAATTAGTAGCATCTGGCCCTCAAATTATGCTTGGGTATCATAATCGACCTGAAGAGAACAAGAAGGTCTTTTTTAAAGCAGGGGGTCATAGATGGCTGCGAACAGGTGATTATGCAAAATTGGATGAAGAGGGTTATATTTTCTTAATCGATAGGGTAAAAGATATGATAAAATATAAAGGGCACAGTGTTTATCCGAGAGAGATTGAGGAAGTTTTATATGAACATCCTTCAATTCAAGAATGTGTTGTTGTTGGTATTAAAGATCCAGAACGAGGCGAAAACATTATGACACATATTATTCTTAAAAAAGAATATCAAGGAAAAATCACTGAAAAAGAAATAATCGATTGGTCTAAGGAGCAAATGGCTGCCTATAAATATCCAAGAATAGTAAAGTTTGTTCGTTCTTTACCAAAAAGCGCAGTTGGAAAAGTCCTAAGGCGTGTAATTAGAGATAAAGAAGCTAAAAAAGCAGAAAGAAGCAAATAATTCATACATAGATAAGGTGAGAGATTTAACAGAATCTTCATTTTTTCCTATATGAGTTGGCTCTATTTCCATATCTGCAAAATTAGATAAAAAAGAAGTGAAAACCAATGGTAGAAAAAAAGAGTAAAGAAGAATATCAACAAGCTGGACAGGAAATATATGATAAACTACATCTGGCTACCTATCCTGTTGCAATAAAATACTATAAAAAAAAGAGTGAGATACCTCGAAATGTCACGAGACCAGGGGCTATTGGTAAAAAAATGAGCATATGTCAAACATTCGCAATGGCAAGAAAATTTAATCAGAGTTATACAATCTCAGCTGAAGATAATTTTTGTACTCCATCTTCTGTTGGACATGGCTGGGTACCAATAACAATGGAAGAATTTGTTGAGAGTCAAGTGAAACAGGGATGGCATAAGGATGAAGCTTCTGAAAAACGGCGTGCTGAAGCATTATATAAGAAGAATTATCAAAACCTTATTGCTCTGAATTATCGAGGAATTATTGCGTCCCCATTACAAGAGACCTGCGTAATTCCAGATACAATTCTAATCTTTGGCAATGGCGCGCAGATTACTCATATTATTCATGCTCTAAATTTTGAACATAAAAAGAAATATGCAATAAGATCAGTGTTTGAAGGGTTTGGAGAGTCTTGTGGAAAGGGGGGTCTTATGCCATTTATAACTCGAAGAGCTCAAATAGTTATACCTGGGATGGGAGATCGTGCATTCGGTGGAGTTCAGGATTATGAGATAGCAATTGGAATGCCCGGAGCGTTTATTTTCTATGTTTTACAAAATTTGTTTAAAACTGGAGGCAGACAAGGTCTTGGCTTCCCTGTACGTGCAATGATTCCTATGGGTTTAACTGAAAATCTCACCCCGGGATTTAAATATATGCGAGAAGTTATAGATAAAAAATTTAAAGAATTAGAAGAACAAGATTAAAGGGTGCAATGATGTGGATTTTCGTTCAATGTTGATGAAAACTTTCAACAATTATCCCCCAATAGTGAAAAGATTCGGAATGGAATTGTCTTTTGATGAGATAATCATGCTATTATTACTTTAACTTATAATTCTAATTTAGACCACGGAGAAGGGGTTGTACATGGAGGTGTCATAGCTACTTTGTTAGATAATGCAGGATTTTTTACAAGTGCTATAGCTATCGATGGAATGGTAACAACATCCAAAATGAGCTTTCATCTCTTGTGTCTCGCTAGAAAAGTAAAATTAATTGCTACGGGTCATGTATTAAAAGTGGGAAAAAGATAAATCGTAGCAGAAATGAATTGTAAGGATGATAAAGGAAATTTAATAGCTCATTGTACTGGAACATTCCTTATTATGACATCAAAGGAAAAAGTATTAAAAAAAATTAAAGAACATAATAAGATTAATGGAGGAAAATTAAAAAAAAATGAATGAATTTGTGGAAAAATTATTACCTGAAAAAGCAGAGAACCATTATAATGGTTATAAATTTTTATATAACTAAACACACGCAATAGTGAGTGAAGCAGAAGATATAAAAAATACTTTTTTATAAGGTTCATTCTTTATTCTCAATAATTATGGGATTTTAATTTTTTAGATTATAACAAAAATATGAATGAACGAATAGAGAAGTTACGCAAGCAAAGTCGTGAAGCTATTCCTTATATTTCTTTAGAGCGAGCATCACTAATTACTAAATTTTATAAAAGTGGTTCTGCTAATAAATTTTCTGCTCCAGTTGCCAGAGCAAAGGCATTTGAATACATTTTGGAAAATAAAAAGATTTGTATTAATGAGGGAGAATTAATAGTAGGAGAACGTGGTCCTGAACCGAAAGCGACACCTACTTATCCCGAAGTTTGTTGTCATAGTTTAAATGATTTAGATATCTTGAACACACGTGATAAAATTTCTTTTAAGGTATCTGAAGATACAAGACAAAAGACAGCAGATAAAATTATTCCCTTTTGGAAAGGAACATCTATTCGTGATAAGATTTTTTCTAAAGTTGATAATGAGTGGATTGATGCATATGAAGCAGGGATTTTTACAGAATTTATGGAACAAAGAGCACCTGGACATACAGTTGCCGGAAAAAACATATGGCATAAGGGATTCTTAGATTTTAAGCAAGAAATAAAAGTAAGTATTGAAAGTTTAGATTTTTACAATGATCCTGAAGCATATAATAAGAGAGAACAGTTAATCGCAATGAATATCGCTGCAGATGCAATTATTGCTTTTGCTGAACGCCATTCTCAAGAAGCTAAACAACGGGCTAGCCAAGAACTAGATCCAATAAGGAAAACTGAGTTAGAGAAGATCTCAGAGATATGTTCTCACGTTCCTGCGCATGTTCCACGGACTTTTTGGGAGGCACTTCAACATTATTGGTTCATTCATTTAGGTGTTATTACTGAATATAATACATGGGACTCATTCAATCCAGGGCGTTTAGACCAGCATCTGTATCCCTTCTATAAAGAGGATATAGCAAATGGAATATTGACTAAGGAAGATGCGATAGAATTACTTCAAGCTTTTTGGATCAAGTTCAATAATCAACCAGCTCCTCCTAAAGTGGGAGTTACTGCTGAAGAAAGCAGTACATATACCGATTTTTGCAATATTAACATTGGTGGACTTAAAGAGGATGGTTTTGATGGAGTCAATGAAATGTCCTACATGCTATTAGATGTAATTGAAGAAATGAGGATAGTCCAGCCAAGTAGTAATGTTCAAATTAGTTCAAAAACTCCAGATAGATTCTTAAAAAGAGCCCTTGAAATTGTTAAAACTGGTTTTGGACAACCGTCTGTTTTCAATTGCGATGCAGTAATTCAAGAATTGACTAGGCAAGGTAAGTCCATATTAGATGCCCGAAACGGTGGAACAAGTGGTTGTATTGAGTCTGGTGCTTTTGGAAAAGAAGCATATATATTAACTGGATATTTTAATTTAGTGAAAATTTTGGAAGTTACGCTTCATAATGGTTTTGATACTCTCACTAAGAAACAGATTGGATTGAAGACTGGTGATCCTATATCTTTTGAGACTTTTGATGATTTCTTTGAAACCTATAAAAAACAGGTTATCCATTTTGTAGATATTAAGATTAAGGGGAATCAAATAATTGAAAGAATTTGGGCAGAAAATCCAGCACCTTTTTTATCCATTTTGATTGATGATTGTATCAAGAATAGAAAGGATTATAATGATGGAGGGGCAAAATATAATACATCTTATATTCAAATTGTAGGAATGGGAAGTATTACTGATTGTTTAGCTTCTTTGAAGTATAACGTATTTGATAAGAAAATCATCTCAATGGAAGATCTAATTAAAGCCTTAGACAATAATTTTAACGGATATGAAGTTTTACATCAGAAATTACTCTATAAAACTCCTAAATATGGGAATGATGATAATTATGCTGATAAAATAACCACTCAAGTTTTTGAAATTGTTTATAATGCTATTGATAATCGCCCTAACACTAAAGGCGGTGTACACCGGATAAATCTACTTCCTACAACAGTGCATGTTTACTTTGGTCAGGTGACAGGTGCTACACCAGATGGACGTAAAGCATATACTCCCTTATCAGAAGGTATTTCTCCAGTTCAAGGAATGGATATTAATGGTCCAACGGCGGTTATTAAATCAGCAGGTAAAATAGATCATCTCAGGACAGGAGGAACTTTACTAAATCAAAAATTTGCACCTCAGTTTTTTTCAGAAGAAAATAAGATTAATAAATTAGCTCATTTAATCAGAGCATATTTTGAAATGGATGGTCATCATATACAATTTAATGTAGTATCAGTGGATACATTACGAGCTGCACAGAAAAATCCCGAAAAATATAGAGACTTAATTGTACGAGTTGCTGGATATAGTGATTATTTTGTGAACCTAGGTCTCGATTTACAGGATGAAATTATTAGAAGAACCGAGCAAATCGCAATATAACACTTCATTTTTTGAATTCTATTTATATTTGTTTAAATTCAAAAAATCCAATATTAAAGCCTAGGAGGTCATTACTCTCATTTTGATTTATTTATGTACCTATTCAGTACATAAATTTATAAATGATTATTACTTATTAATCTATAGGTACATGATCGGTACATATAATTATTTATAAAATAAAAAAGAGGTGCAAAGATAATGAGTAAAGAGAAGTATAAAGACATATTTAAGATTATAGTTCTTGGGGCTCCAGGAGTAGGTAAAACTGCTTTAATTGAACAATTTTCCGATAAATCTCTCCATAAAGATGCGGCTCCTAGAGCTGGTTTGAATTTATTTATTAAGAACGTTAACATTGATGGTAATGACTATAAACTTCAGTTCTGGGATATTATTGCCAATGACAAATTTGGTTCAATTCAAACATTATACTATACAGGGGCATCTGCTGTTCTTTACGTATTTGATTTGTCTAGACCAGAAACTTTTGATTATTTTCAAACACGTTTTAAAGAAATTTGGATTCAGGTTAAAAAAGATAAATGCCCTGTCCTTATAATTGGAAATAAACTTGATTTAGTTGAGCACCCAGAGGTTATTGATAGAGAAAAATTTCGTAATTTTGTTAGAAAAGAAGGTTTAATGGGTTATATTGAATTAACTTCAAAAAATAATATTGATGGTTTACTAAAACAACTTCCTATAATTATTCAAAAAGCTTTAAAAAAAAGTATTCAAGTCAAATTTTTAGTTACTAGTAAAGAACTAAAAGAAATTAAAAGATCTGCTCGACGCTCTCATCAAACACAATCAGAATTTATTCGTACAGCAATATGGGAAAAAATAAGATTGATTAATAAACCTTCTAAGATTGACAATTCAATAAAAAATGAAGAAATAATAGAAAAAAAATTACGGTTAGATGAATTGAAAAAAATTCGAGAATTATTAGAAAGATCAAAAGAGTGAAAAAGTTGTGGAGTAGCTAATAATATTTTATATATCTAAATTAAGTCTCGTTCTAAATTATATGAAATTGCTTTAAAAGATAAAGGGAATAAGCGCTTTGCGATTTTTTGGATAATCAGGAAATGATTTTATATACCATAAGTGATTAGAGCGTGCTCTAGGTGCTAAATTTGCGAAAGTCCACATAGCGAAAATTAAACCCGGAAAACTCCATGTCATAATTGCCCATCCAATCCATTCTGTTATTTCTCCAAAATAACTAGGACAACTTACATATTTGAACATTCCTCCATAAGGAATTTTATATTCAGTTTCCCGAGGTTTTCGTAAATGTCGAATAATGTAATCTGAATGTAGATTAATAATAAATCCACAAATGAAAATTATTATCCCTATTATAAAAATCGGATTAAAAAACCAATTTACAGGATATAACGGGGAAAATGTATTGATCCATCTAGCTTGTAAATAAGTGTTGATTCCATTAAATGTAATACCCATTAAAATAATTGAAATTGGCATGGGGTGTTTGCCGCGAATTAACAAGGGATATATGAAAGTACGGTGAGAGTAATGTATCATCCATATGAATAGAAATATTAAGGGCATTAATTCAGTTTTCCGTTCTCCAATAAGATAATAAATTAAATAAATAATAACAGTTGGTAATTCCATTGTAATCCAACCTAATTTATTATTATTTATAGCAGGGCCCCATTTTTTATTAATATGTTGGCCATAGCCGGCCGTGATAAATAATAAAACTATGAAGAAAATTATTGAAGAGAAGCCAAAACTTATTAGAAATATGTTAAAGATTAGATATTCAGCCATTCTATCCACTTCTTTGATAACGGTACAAATATTTATTTATCCCATACTTGCATATTTTAATTCTTTTTAAGTTTTTAACTTATTTATTATATTTTCTTTAAAGGAGAAATGAGATATTTTAGAAGTTTTCCTTAATATTAGCTTAAATTTAAAAAATAACTATCATTTTTTCATTTTACTTTAAATAATGAAAAAATTTCTAATGGCTACTAAAGAATCTTATCAGAATTGGAGATTTTGGCCAGTTCTATGTTTAGTATTCATTTATGCTTTTAGTAGTCCTCTTTTAATGTTAGCAACACCTATCTATTTCTTTCAGCAAGGTGTTGATATAAAATTAATCAGTTTATTATCAACAGCTCTAACAATTACTTATTGTTTTTCTCCAATTGCTTTCAATAAAATTTCAGATAGACTAGGGCGAAGAAAGAGTGTCATTATATCTATGATAGGTGCTTCCTGTGCTGAATTTATATTTTATTTTACATTGGATCCTCTAATCTTTTTAATTGCCAGATTATTTGAAGGGTTCATATTAGGTTTGTTTTTCCCTAATCTACTGGCAAGTATTTCGGATAATCCCACAATTGATCATAGGAAATATCTGTCAAGATTTAACTTTTCTTGGAGTAGCGCAGTGGTATTTGGATTATTATTTGGTTCAATTTTTTTATACTTTATTGGTGAAGTCAAATTTATCTTTTATATTAATCCGATCTTCCTATTTTTTAATGCTATCATTACAATTTTCTTCTTCCAAGAGCCAAATCATAATTATTTTAAAACTCAAAGTAGTGTAATAGATATTGACCCTACAAATCCAACAAACTATCAAAAATCAATGACAATAAGCAAATATTATATTCCTGTTATTATTCCGTTACTATTTATTCTTGCTCTTTCTTTTTCTTCAGGAAATAGCTCATTATTATATCCCATAAGAGCAGAAACATTAGGTTTTTCATCTTCCAGTACGTATTTTATAAATATTTTTGCAACATCAGCGCAATCAATAACTATGTATATTGCAAGTTTATTAGTTTTAAATAAACTAAAATTAGTTTCAATTACTACTTTGCTTGTTTATTCATTTTTATTTATTTTTTTCAATTTAAATAGGATTTACTTCCTCTTTATTATTTTATTTTTATTATCAGGATTCTTTTTTGGGATAATATACGGTGCAGCGTCAAAGTTCTTTCTTACTCTGAATATACTAAAAAAGACATCTAAGTATAGTAGCATAATGGAAAGTTCTACTGGATTTAGTTTTTTTATATCTCAAATATTTCTTGGTTTTATTGCAGATATAAACATTGGATTAGGATACATAACTATTTCTTTAAGTTTAGCCATAATATTTCTTATAACTCTAATTTTTATTAGAAAATTTAAAGAAATTTAATGAATGTCACTAATGAGACCAAAAATTAACCTAAAGAAAAAAGCATATGTATTAATTATAGTTAGAAATGTTCAATTCATTACTTTAACCATAATTGCTATGTTTTTCTATAAGGGTGGAACATATATTGATACTTCCTCGTCAGGTTACTTATTTTGGTATAATTATTTCAGTGATTTAGGACGAACAGTGGCTCATTCAGGTATTCAAAATATGATTTCTTGGATTCTATTTACAGTAAGTTTATCTTTATGGGGTATATTTCAAATTCCATTTTATATTGCATTTCCAAATTTCTTTTCAAGTTCTAATCTTAAAATATAAAGTCTTATCGGATCCATTCTTGGTATATTTACAGGAGTCTGTTACGTTGGAATTGCATTTACTCCTTCAAATCTTTTAGATAACCATCATGATATATTTGTCGTTCTTGGATTTGGTTCTATTTTCTTATCTAATATTCTTTATTCAATATTAATATATCTCGACAATAAGTATTCTAGTTTTTATGCTAATATATTAATTATTTCTGTAGGTATTTTAGGAATATATTTTCTCATATTGTTTCTTGCTCGAAACATTAATAAAACGACTAAATTACTTATTTATGTATCAGGACAAAAAGTAATGATTTACACTCTTCTTATATGTGGAATTATTCAAGGATATGGAGCTTTAACACAAGATCGATAAATTTTTAACATTCCTACCTTTTTAAGACTTATAATGAGTAGAGATAAGCAGTTAATAGAATTAATCCAAAAGGGTTCACTCCGTGGGATAATCTTTGATTTTGATGGCACATTATTAGATATTCGTCAAATACTTGAAAAATCAATAGAGGAAGTGCTGGAAAAAGAAGTCAATGAGGCAGAATTTGATATGGATAATACTATTCAAGAAATTGGTGCTTTACTAGAAACAATTCAAGGATATCCTCTACCCAAAGTCTTACTGGAGTCTTATGAAATTTTCAAATATATAACCGCCCTTAAGAACTTAACATATTTTAAGAAATTACGGATTGCCGTGAAGATTTTCTCTAAATATTTAGAATATTCAAAAGAAGCATTATTTTTTCCATCAGTAAAACCTCTTTTAAAAAAGTTGAAGAAAATCTACGATCTATTTATTGTCTCTCATAATAAAACCGAGACTATAATTGAGCATCTCGAAAAAGAAGGTTTCAATAACTACTTTAAAGGTATTTATGGAAGTGATAAAATTCCGGTACAAAAACCAGACCCAATGGCACTTCAACCAGCATTAGAAAATTATGAAAAACGTCGTAGGGGTGAATTCTTAATGATTGGTGATATGCCTTCAGATATCACTGCTGGTCAAGAAGCCGGATTATGGACAATAGGTGTAGCAAGCGGAGTAAGTAAAAATGAAATTTTAAGAGAATATGAACCTGACTTATTAATTGATTCTTTAGATGAATTATTGAAAATAATACAAAATTAATTTTTTTTCAGAAGCCCTTAATTGGAATCATATTATTGTGGATATCAATACAATAATCTCAATTTTGAATACATCAAAACTGTAAATCTTTTTAAATATATTGTTGGTTTCTACGTATTTGAACAATGATACCAATTAATCTGCCAACAATAAAAAAAATTGTTTTAATTATTAATGCAATTATAGCCACTCTAGCCATTGTTATCCTACTTTTAAATTTAGATATATTTTATGTCTCTCATGCGAGTACAGGGATGTTACCTGTCATTACTTATGAAACATATTCAACTATAGAGACTTCATATCTATATATACTCATTGCTTTAATTGGTATTAGTTCATATTTATCATTAACAAAAAGATTAAAAAAATGGGAATCCGTTCGGATTTTAATTATATCTCTATTAAGTCTTATTCCAATAATTTTCTTAATGTTATTGAGTGTAAATCCTCATTTTTTAATAATTTTACCCAGAGGAAGTGCACCTACTAGAATAATCGAGATATATCCCGGTTTGATTTTCATTATAATTCTTTTTATCGCATTTTTTGTAAATACCCTTCTTATAATCCAACAAGAAGGATACATTTTCAAATACGGTATCGCTTTGTCTTTATTTATTGGAGCTTTACTAATAAGTCATGCTATTCATGAGTCTGGACATGCATTATTAGCAATTTTAAGCGGGGGTCAAGTTGTTAAATTTTATCCCTTTCCTATTTTCCAAGATGGAGTTTTAAGAACTGGTTATGTGACGTATCAAAACGTTCCTTCATTTCTAATTCCTTTAGTTACATTAGGAGGAGAGGTCTTACAATGGATTGTAATTCCAATAATTTTATTCATTTTAATCCGGATTAGAACCCCTAGGATTTTAAATCTATTTCTAATATTTTTATTAGCAATATCATGGTTAGATTTTCCACTTTATGTAATAAATAATTCGCTCGGTTTACCTCATTGGTTTGTAATTGGATGTGATCATGGAGATATCATTAGTTTCACTATTCAAACAGGATTCCCTCTATGGGCAATGCTTATCTTTGCGTTTTTGCAGCTGGCTATTGGAATCATAATTTTTTACTTTAAGTTATTAAAGAATTATGTTCCGATTAAAAATCAGTTTGCTAGGAAAAATATTCCTTTAATAGACAAATAAGCTTTTATATTTAATTTTATATTTATTTTTTTTTTATTCGTGAATAAAAGACAATAAATATAAAAATGAAATCTGTTATTATTTCTTTAATCTAATCTACTGATAAATAAGAATATAACATTACTGTCAAAAATATTTTTACAAGAGTTATTTATAATGATGTTAAAAAGAAATAAACGATTTATTGCTATTTTCCTAATTTTTTTGACTACTGCGATGACATTCAGTTTCTTCATTTTAAAGACTCAAGCTGGACCTTATATACCAGAACAACATGCTAACAATCAATGGCATTGGGAGGTTGATGTAGGAGATCAACTGTATTTCGAAGGAGAATTTGTAGTTGCTAACGGTACTACAGGTAAAGTGGAGAAGATGTTTAAGGATATTTGGATCTATAACATTACCTCCATTGTAAATACCACTGTCGATTGGTTAGGATCGAATGAAGTCTCTGTAATAAACGCGGCTCAATGTTATTATAATGTCAGTTCAGGTGAGTTAGAAGCGTATTATCCCCCTAGTGAATTTGCTTTTTTCGGATATAATAGTACAGATTCTATAAAACACAGAATCAGAGCAGGCCAGAGTGGAATGCCCTTTGTACTCCCTATAAATGGTTCAAAGGGTTTGGAAGTTGATGTCTTAGCACCAATAATAAATGAAACAATGTATTATCCTTATGCACAAATGGGACAATTTAACGCGTTTGATAGTTTTACATCTGATCCAAATCCAAGTATCAATAAGATTCATTTCACTAATTCTTCAGATTATTATTTCTCTGAGGGATATTATTACGATAACGGAACATTGAATTATGGATCAGCATATTTAAGGATTCAAATGGGTGAAGGTCCAATGTTAATCAACGCTACAATGAAACAGGTATTTGATCCTTATATCACTGATGAAGTTCAATGGGGTGTTAATGTTGGAGATGAGTTTTTCTATGATGCGTTTGATCCAGATGATGGATTTGATTTTGTCGATGATGCAGATGATGTCAAGGTAAAGATTACAGATATTTCTGATGTTTTATTTAATAAATCAAATAATGGCTTTTCAGAAGAGCTGACTAAAATGGTTTTTCAATGTGTCTTTGCGGATATATATAAATGGAATGGAACTGATTATGAATTCGGAGGTAATAGCATTGTAGGTGCGGCTAATAATTTTTATCCCCAATATTATGATGAAGTAGGGGATATGGTAATGCCATTCATCTGGCCAATAAATATTCCGATTGAAAACATTGGATTTATGTGGAATTATGATACTTTGGGGATCTGGGAAAATATGCCATTTGATACGATTGTTATGACTGAAAATGGATTTTTAGAGTTTGAATTAAGCAACTCTACAGGAATAGATTACGTAAAAATCGTAATAAGTAAGACCACTGGTGTTGCTCAATCATTTTTCAATATAAATCCTGATGATTTTATGTTCTATGAACTAAAAACACAGACGTTAGTTGATTGGTCTGTAAATATTGGTGATGTTATTTATTACAAAGCTAATCAAGATGAGCATTATGATATGAAAGCGACAATTATCGGAACTTATACAGTTTATGCAAATATGACTTTCCTTGTTAATGAATATAATTTATATGGAATTCCATTAGCTTTACCCTCTGGTCAACCAGAATATCAATTTTTCACTTACCTCGTAGCTGAACTTGAATATTGGGATCCAGACACAGTATCTTGGTCTTATGCGACTACACAAATTATTTCTATAGCTAATATTTATTGGCCTGTATCACCACTAGTATTTGAAATTGGAGGTCCTCCAATGCTAATGCCCGAGGGAACTTCTAGTTCAGATCTTTCAGATTTCTTTGATATGTGGAGTACAGTTTATGATGATATAACTTTTTCTACGGGTTATGTATTGCTCAGAAATACTACAGCGAATAAAGAATTAAATTACTATTTTGATGAAACTTCAGGTAGAATGACTATGATGTATGGATGGGCGAAAATGCCAATTCCTGGTGAGGATTGGACGTATATGTCAATCTATCCTAAATTTTACCATCCACTTACTGTAGGTACTAATACTTTTTCTGTAGGAAGTTATCATCCATCAGGTATAACTGTAAATATAGAAATGTATGTAAATTCCCCAGGAGGAGCATATATTGCTACTTACTATCCTATGAACCCTGTGAATGAACCTTTACCAGTAGGAGAATCTTTTGCTTTCTTTGATCAATTAATGACCAACTTTAGCTCAATTGTAGGGAATATTACCATGACAATCATACTCCCACCAAGTATAGATCTTAGCACAATAGGATTCTTTTTCTATGCTTACAATATGAGTGGAAGCGACAAATGGGACCCAGCACCTCCAGAATTTTATCTCACTTCTGTTACTTATAATTTTGCCTCAAATTCAATTATAATTGAAATGCCACCCTTCCCTTTTGGATTAATATCAGCTATGGCTTACATTGATTCGGAAGAATTACCCGGCGAAATCCCAGGATATAACATTTTCCTCATATCACTAATGATTGTTGCAATATCTGGAATTTTAATTAGGAAAATTCGAAAAAATAAATAAAACAAATAATATCCTCATTTTTTTATTTTATAATTTTTATAGCATTTTATAAAGAGATAAAGCCTCAAACCATCCATTACATATAATTTTGTCGACAATTCAATGACGTTTGAAATCCCGATTGATGGTCCCTATATGGTATTATCGGCTATTGCATATCAACCGATAGAACCAAGTGACGGAGATGGAACACCAAAAATCCCAGGGTATAACATATTCTTAATATCATTTATGATCATAATTACATCTGGCATACTAATTAAAAATTTAAGGAAAAAAAAATAAAAAATCTAAACATTTGACTCTTTTTTTAACTCTTATTTCTCTTTTATATTTAGTGTTAAAAAGATTAAATTTCTAAGAGAAAACATCAATTTCTTAATCATACTTTTTTGAGTATTACTCTAACCATTAATTTTTTATATAAAAGATCCTTTAAGTAAAAATAATTCAGCTGAAAATATTGAGTTTTATTAAATTTTCATAATGTTTTTAATAATAATGAGTGAAAACTATGGAACTTGAAAAAATGGAAAGGAAAGGAGTGGATACCGCTCGAGAACTCGACCTCAAGAGGAGTATCGAAGAAAAAATGCAAGAAGAGTTGAAATACGAGAAACGTCACCAAGATTGGACGTATAAGATTATGAAATTCAATCCAATCGACCCTTTGAATGACTTATATCGGTACATTATAAAGCGGATGGACTTGAAACACATCGAAGGACGCCTACAATGGTGGGCTGCTTACATTTATATTAAATGGGCAGTCCGAACGTTCTGGAACTTCAAAGCGGAATATCCAAAAGGGAATATGTTCCCAGAATATGGTCCGGGTATTTTAGTGGGCAATCACGAGTCGCACATCGACCCTTTCTTTTATGGAGCAGCATGTCATCGCAGAATCCGTTATATGAGTAAATTGGATAACTTTAAGACTCCTGTAGTTAGAACTCTCTTTAATAACCTTGGAGCATTTAGGGTAGATCGTGAAAATCCTGAACATGGGTGGGAAAAAGCAAAGGAAATAATACGAGGTGGAGAATGGGTAGGTATATTCCCAGAGGGTACTAGATCTAAGGATGGAGAACTTGGAGAGTTTAAAACTGGAGCAGTAAGACTTGCAATTGAGATGGATGTACCAATAGTTCCTATGGCGGTAGTAGGTTCTATAAATGCGTTACCTAAAGGAAAGCTAGTAATGAAACCAACTCAAGTTATAGTACGTGTTGGCGATCCAATTTATTATCATGACTATGATATCAATACTGTATCTTATGAAGACATAAGAAGATTAACTGATGAATTGAGAACAATAGTTTGGGAATTACGCGAGGGGATCTATGGAAAAGAAGATGAGGAAGAACTTTCTATTGGTTCACTAGAAGATGCTGAGAAAAAACCTAAGTTTAACTTCATGAGCTATTTAAAGGATCAAGGGAAAGGAATTCTAAGGTTGATTGATGATTCTTGGTACGCTCTTTTAAAAGCTTTAGAAGAGTTTGGAGTAAGGAAGCAGTTTCAACACACAGTTCAATGCTTTTCAGGAGATTTAGTTTGTGGATGGTCTGATCTTATGATGCCTTATAAGGTAATAGACTTTGATAAATATATACCAGCAGAAGGTGCTGCTCTTATTTGTCCAAGCCATAATTCTGAATGGGATGTACTTATTTTAGCAGCAAGTATAATACATCATCCACCTAGACGAGTTATGTGGCAAATGGCAAAACAATCGTTATTTAAAATACCCTTAGTGAATGCGTGGGTTAGAAATCATCATGCATTTCCATTAAAACGTGGAGAGCATGACGTAGATTCGTACAATTATGCGAAAGAACTTCTCAATAGTGGAGAAGTGGTCTGTACCTATCCAGAAGGAACTACTAATCCTGGAAATGGTCAGCTTCTAGAAGGTCATACTGGTCCCATGAGATTAGCAATAGAAACACAGGTTCCAATAATTCCTATTGGTATAACTGGCACTGAAGCTACATATCCGAAACATGCAAAAATGTTGAAATTTTATAAGGGTCAAATATTAAGATGTGGTCCTCCATTTATGGAACACCAAAAGTACTGGGGTAAACCAATGCCAGATTACGATGAGCTTAAGAGATTAACAGCAAATATGATGGATAAAATCAGAGATTTACTTTTCTATGATACTCATGATGTATGATGTATTGAGGAAATATTTAGATGGAAACAAGTGAGCACATAAGTAAAAAAAAAATTAAAGTTGGAATACCAAGAGCACTTCATTTTTATAGATATTTTCCATTCTGGAAAAAATTACTTGAAGAATTAGATGCTGAGATCATTTTAAGTCCACCAACTAATAAGAAGATTGTTGAGGAAGGTGTAACCCATGGATTTGGAGAGCTCTGTATTCCTGTAAAGATATATTATGGTCAAGTACTGAAGCTAGTTAGAGAAAATCCAGATCTAGATTATATATTTGTTCCTAGGTATGTCGCAGAAGTGAAGGAAGCGTATTTCTGCCCTAAATCTCTATCTTTACCTGATGTTATTAAAATCTTACCAGAAATTCCGAAAATATTAAACTTTGAAGTAAATGTAAAAGAATTTCCAATAGCATCCTCTGCCATCGAGCTTGGAAGAGAATTAGGAAAAACTCAAAATCAAGCACTTAGCGCATACAGAGAAGCACAAAAATATTTTGATGAATATCACGAGTTCCTAAGAAATGGTGCTCCCGTTAATCATGCATTAAGGTTAGTGGAAAGGAACCGCCCATTTACTCTACCCAAGAAAAAGCAAAAAGGAGATATTAAGTTCTTACTTTTGGGTCATGCTTATAATATTTTTGATACCTTTATCAATTTAGATTTTGAGAAGAAATTAAGAGATCAAGGTGTTGAAGTACTCACAATCGAAAATCTACCCGAATCTCTTTTCAAGGAACCGGTAATCATAAATAAGCGTTTACGTAATTATTGGCGTCATGAAGAGGAAATTATGCAATCTATTAGATATTTCCTTACAAAAGGTCGAGGTGAAATTGACGGAGTTATTTTCCTTATAAGTTTTGCTTGTGGACCAGATAGTCTAATTTCTGAATTAATTATGCGAGATATGAAAGTTGTAGGATTAGCTTTCTTGGAAATTACAATGGATGAACATTCTGGAGAAGCAGGTTTATTAACTCGTGTTGAATCCTTCGTTGAGATGGTTCGGAGGAAAAAGAAGAAGTTAGCAACGGATTTAAAAAAGAAAGAAACAATAAAAATTTGATTTATTATCAATACTAGACTTTATAAATAAAAGAAAAAGTGTAAATTCTTTAGTATCTTCTTTATAATAATATATATATAACAATAATCGTTTCGTTCAATAATCCCAACCCTGTTTTTGACATGAGCGAAGAAAAACTAGCAATACATAAAAGAAAAGTAGAAGCTATCTCTGAAATGGTTAGAAATGCGTACGATAACGCGAAGCCGGGGGAATATTTCTCTCTAAAAAAAGCGAACGTTTCCCACATGGCTCCACAACCGGATAACCCGATCTATAGTGACAAGCCGATAGACGTGAAGTCACTTACAGACATTATTGAGATAAACCCGGATACAAGGATGTGTATTGCAGAAGCAGGGGTTACTTTTGTTAGGCTTGCAAGAGAAACCTTAAAGTATGGGCTCGTACCGCAATGTGTTTCCGAGCTCAAGGGAATCACGATAGGCGGGGCAGTAGCAGGATGTTCAGTTGAATCCATGTC
>JBHLLP010000006.1:0-115246 GCA_048885525.1 Candidatus Hermodarchaeota archaeon
AGATTGGAAATTATTAAAAGCTTAAAAAATGTTAAGGATGCTAGATTAGGAAGGAGTGATAATGATACACTTAAAACTGTTGAAGAAATCAATCCAGATATAATTCTTTTAGGACCAGATCAGAAATATAGTATTGAAATTCTTAAAAAGAAGCTTAAAGAAAAGGATTTAGCGTACATAGAGATTAGGAGACTTGAAACTTATTATGAGAAATATGATTTGCATAGTTCAAGTCTAATAAAACAAAAAATAATTGAAAAGTATAAAGAAAATAAATAAATCAACTGTGATAATGGAATATAAAGAGAAAATTTCTTCAAATAATTATGCTAATTGGTTTGCGCTTTTTCATCTCTGCCAAAATATCGGAAGTCAAAAAGCTATTCATATAAGCAGTATAGAATTTGGTAAAGTGCTCAATTTATCCCAACAAACTGCATCTCGGAGGATAACACATTTAGAAGAAATTGGTTGGATTCAAAGAAAGATTGTCGGAAAAGAACAGATAATTAGAATTACAAAAAAAGGTGCTGATGTAATGCTCGCAATGTATAAAGATCTAAAACAAATTCTCGAAGATATCTTAATTGTTGGTGAAGTCACTGAAGGAATTGGAGAAGGTGGTTATTATGTCAGAATTAGGGAATATTTTGAACAATTTAAAGAAAAATTAGGGTTTAAACCATATTTTGGGACACTGAATTTACAATTAAATGACCTTAATAAAGAGTTATTAGAAGAAAATCTAAAAAATCGAATACCTTTTAGAATTCTAGGATTTGAGAAGGAGGAGGAGGGATATATGAAACGAAAATACGGCTCTGTAGATTGTTATGATTGTGTTGTGTCTCGTTTAGATGATCAAAATAACAAAATAAAAGGGGCAATATTAAAGATTAAAAGGACCCACCATAAAAAAAATATCGTGGAAATTTTAGCAGAACCCTATTTAAGAGATAAGCTTAAATTAAAAGACGGTGAACGTGTTAGAATTGAATTAATGAAAAAAGAATAAAGCTATTCATTCAAATGTTTTTCAGATTTTCTTCTTGTTTAATTTGATTCGATATTTTTTTAGCTCTATAAACATAGGTAATTGCAACAAGACACATATAAATAAATAAAAATTCAGCCGTAAATCCATAGAAAAAAGAGAGTAACATCGTTATGAAGAGATAAAATAACCTTTCAGATCTAGCCATCAAGCCTATATCAAAATCTCCTTTGAAAAATACTTCCGCTCTTGCTCTACAATAACTAATCATAAAAGAAATAAAATATGAAATTAAAAGTATTATTTTCATATCAAAAAAACCCCATAAATAGTAATTCCAATTAAAAATAATAAGTCCCAAAAAAATAATGAATTCTGATATTCTATCCATTACAGAATCAAAAAAACCGCCAAATTTACTTATTTGATTTTTTAACCTAGCAATAGCTCCATCACATCCATCCATAATCCCCGTTGTAAACACGAAAATCGAAAAAATTAAAAGATTTTGAAATATTGATATCCAAATAAAACTTAAAATAGCAAAACAAAGCATAAAAATTGTTGCTAAATTTGGGGTCACTCCAATTTTAATTAACCCTTTGGACAATAACTTTATTAATGGTGCGAATAAATATCGTAACCTATATTTTGAGGGCATAAATAATATATTTTTAAATATTTTTATAATTCTTAAAATTATAAATTTTATTTTAGTTATTTTACTTATATAATTAACTTATTTACACAAAATAGAGATTGAATACTCTTGAAATTACGTTTAATTTTAAAAACAACTACAAAGAAAAAAAAAGATGTAAGTTTGAAGTTCAATATTGCTCCAAGTAAACATATTGGGTTTATTAATTTTATAAACTTAGCTCTAAGTCAAGAATTACCAATAGAATTATCTTTCGAAAAAATATCAAAAACAGGTGACCGAGAAGAAAGTAAAATATTTGGACAATTTAAACTTCAAGGTAAAGTAGATTCACAACTATACGAGTTAGAAGAGGAAATTCAGAATGAAGAACGAAAAAAAAGGAAACTTCAACAAAAAAGAAAACACCATTAAAATTTTCCTTTTTTAAGTTACTCTTATAAAAGTAACATAACATTTACGACAAGTTTAGTGATTAAAAAAATCAGGGATTTAAATTGAACTTTCTTTTTTAATTAAAAGAAATAAATCCAAGTTTAATGAGATTTTTACATACATTATAAACTTGATTTTGATTTAAATTTAAATACTGAGCAATTTGATTAATTGATTTTTTTCCATTTATTTGCTCGTAAACCTTACAAGAAGAATCTCCTGTTAAGTAGTATTTAGGATTAATTTTTTTAGAGGTTGTGAAATTGGGAATATAACCATAGAATTCGGGAGTCTCTTCTACATATTCTACCTCTTTTTTATACTCTAACGGTTTTATATCATCAACTACAAAACTATTGAAAAATTCAAATATTTTATTGTTTGTTTCATCTTGATTTTTTCTATTTTCTTCTTCAAGAAATCTTTTAACAACATTTTCAAATGGTTTAAAATAATCTAGCTTTCCATTCCAGTTTGAAATTTGATCAATACTGAACTCATTCAAAAAACTATTGGAAATTTTATGTAGAGTTTGTTGAACTTCTGTTAATTCTGATTTACTGTCATATGTAGCAAGATAGATTAAATCTGGTATATTTGAATCTTTTAAGAACGATACATTTAAATTATTATTTGATAATTTCAACTCAGAAATGGTTCCCATTTCATCAAATGAATCTGAAAAAGAATTCAATGCTGAAAAAAATCCAGATATCATAATGAGATCATCTTCTTGAGAAAGAAGATTTTTAATATTTGAATTTGAAAAATTCTTTGAGAATAAAGGTAATCCATCTTTAATTATTATAACGTCGCAAATCATCAATCTCAGAAATTAATCTCTCATATATTTAAAAATGTTTAAAAGTCATTTAATGATTTATAAGTATCTATTTAATTGAAAAAAAAAAGAATTATAATACATCTGTGATATCAGTGTAATATAACTAATCAATATATTATGATTCACATACGAGCCCCCGGACGGATTACTCTATTTGGCGAACACCAAGATTACTTGCTCTATCCTACAATTTCCATGGCAATATCGAAATACATATATTTAGAAGCAAAAAAGATATCTAGACCATATCTTTCAATAGAACTTTTAGATTTAAATGAAAGTTATGAAATCAAATTAAATAATAAAGAATTGGAATATTTATCATATAGAGATTATCTCAGGAGTGCATATAATCAATGTATACGAAAAGGTTTTAGATTTCAAAGTGGGTATAATATTAAAATTACTGGAGACATCCCTATTAATGCAGGAGCTGCAAGTTCCTCAGCACTAGTTATAGCTTGGTTATTTTTTCTAAATTTAATCAGCATGGATCGTAAAAGAATAAATAGATTTCAATTATCATTAATGGGTTATGATACAGAAGTAAAAGAATTTAATGAAGCCGGCGGAATGATGGATCATTTTACTTCTGTTTATGGTGGACTAATATATTTAGAACAAAAAAAAAATCGACCTACAGTAATTAATAAAAATATAAAATTTGATGGTTTTGTTCTGGGTAATTCCTTAGAAAAAAAAGAAACTGTGGAAGATCTATTTAGAGTTAAAGACATTACAAAAAAGGCATTTATGGCAATTAAAAGAGTTATGCCAAAATTTAACCGATACATCTCTTCATTAGAAGAAATAAAGGAATATTTACCTAATCTTAAAAAAGAATATCAGAAAAAAATAATTGGAAATATCATTAATCGTGATATAACTATTGAGGCAAGAAAATTGATATTTAATGGCTTTTTTAATGAAGAAATTAAAGATAATAGGTTTAGAAACAATTTCTATATGAGACTAGGAACTTTATTGAATATGCATCATTATCAATTAAGAGAGAATATTGAAGTATCAACAGAAAAAATTGATAAAATGATATTAAATTGCGTAGAAACAGGTGCGTTAGGAGCAAAAATTAATGGTTCTGGCTTTGGAGGTACTATGTTTGCGTTTTTTCCTGATAATGAAGATCGACTTGTTAGGGTTATCGAAAAAATAGGTGGAGAAGCATTTAAAATAGAAACAAGTAGTGGTGTGGAGATCTATTGAAAGCTGTTATATTATGTGCTGGTTTAGGAAAACGTTTAAGACCTTATACAGAAGCAATCCAGAAATCAATGATATATATTCATGGTAAGCCATTACTAGAACATATCATTAATGGATTAATCTATACAGGTTTTAATAATCTAATAATTGTTGTGGGTTATCGAAAAGAGCAAATTATAGAATATTTTAATGATGGAAATAAGTGGGGGATAAAAATTGAATATATTGAACAAAAAACCCTTGACGGTACAGGTGGAGCAGTATTACTATGTGAGGATTTAATTAAAGATTCTCATTTTTTTTTAACTTGGGGTGATATCTTAGTACCATATTCTATATATAAAGAAATTTCTGAAATATTTAAAAAAAAGAACCAAGATTTTTTATTAGTTGCAAATTATACGAGAGATCCATATAAAGGTGGAGCTATTTACTGTAAAAATGATTATTTACTAGATATTGTAGAAAAACCACCGAAAGGTAAATCTAAATCCAACCTTAATAATTGTGGAATTTTCATATTCTCATCAGAAATTTTTGAAGTCCTAAAAACTCTTAAACCTTCTAAACGAGGTGAAATTGAATTAACAGACGCAATAAGGAATGGAATTAATTTAAGGAAATGGAACATTAGAGTTATTAAAATGAAAAAGAATCAATTTAGAGGAGATTTTGGAAATAAATCAACTTATGAGAAATTATCTAAAGACTCAAATTGGCTGAGTGAATTAATTAATAATTCTAAGGATTAATAATAATAATTCGAAATTAAAACATTTAATTCAAAACTTAAATAAAAAGAGATTAAAAATATATTAATAAACTAAATACATTCTAGATCCATTTTTCACACAAATGGTTTAAATGAGGATAAGAACCCGTAAGAATCTTAAGAAAAAAAATGCCGCAATAACTTTTTTATTCTTACTTCCGTTAATTGGAATAGGGGCTTATGCGGGATTATGTCTTTACATAATAGATGATATAGCTTCTTTTACATTGAAATTAGATCCACCTAAAACAGAATATTTTTATAATTTAGATGAGATCTTAGGAAATATAACTTATCTAGAGAAAATGGCTAATATTTATGATAATCAGATGGAACAATTTCATATGCCTACAAATATTAGCGTAGATATAACATTTACAAACGATAATTATACTGAAGTTGATACTTGGCATATGACTGATAATGGTGCTTTAAAAATTGGTTATACTCTAGCCTCACAATGCTTTCGATATCAAGCAGCTGTAAATGAAGGAGATAGTAATGAATTAATAAATGCGACTAGAATGGTTAAAAAATGTGTGTCCGCTTTTAGCAATATGCTTGCTGCTCCTAATGGAGGTATTGGTCCGAATTACCCGGGAACTCCTGCAAGGTTTGTTTGTGCTCCAGAAAACCGAAAATACCATCCTTGGATTTTTGAAAAAGATGAACGACATTTCAATGGCACCGGAGAATACAAAAAATGGCGAGTTCGACTTCATACAAGTAGAGATGAACTTGCGGGTTATTATTTAGGTTTTGCGTGTGTTTTAAGATTTATTGATCCTAATATTAATCATGATAGTAAATGGTGTGTAGACCGCGTTAAATTGCTAGTTGAACAAATGATCGAAGGATTTAAAAAAACCAATTGGTTGGTTTTAGGTGGAGAAGGTGAACCAGTTGGTTCTGATTTAAATCCATATGGTGAAGGCAGTGCTTGGCAGTTAACTCTACTTCGAATAGGTGCTACAGCCCTACCTGAGAAATATGATTCTTTATATCAATATGCAGCAACTAAAATGTTATCTATGAATGAAGCTGCTATGGGAGGGAAACAACATAGCTTTTATAATACATATGCACTTGCTTTTGGTATGGATGTTGAAATTGCTTTAATTATCCTGGAAGATAATCCTTTATTACAATATCATTATATCAAAAATTTTGAAAATAAGTTTTATAAATATATAAAATATCATCGTAACGCCTTTTTTAATATTGGACATCTAGTATTTATGACATTAATAGAAAATCCATCTAAATTTGAAAATCCGAATTATAGTGATGAAATGATAAGATGGGACATACTTGATCAGTTATGGAGATTCAACACTTCTGGATGGGGGAATGGGATTAGAAATTACAATCTCACAGTAAGACCAAACTCTACACGAATGACCAGTCTTAATCCTGAAATTGCTAAAGGGGAAATTGAACTTAACAAGGAAAAGTGGCGAGACTTCTTTGATAATAATGTTTATGGAAGTCTTTTTTCTTGGCTTGAAGATGAATTCGATTTTGAAGATGATTTGTACATTGTACCTTTAACAGTTTCGGAAAGGGGAATAGATAGTTTCCTTTGGGAGAGTAGTAACTTCTATGACGAAGGAGGAAATCCCAGTGGAAATGGACTTAGTCAAGCTGTACCTACATCTTACCTTGTTGTGTATTGGATGGGAAAAGCATTCAATATTTTTTAGTATATATAAATTAAAGGTCTTATTAAGCAAAACCCCTAGAGATTTAAATTTCTGATTGATATAATAAAAATCTTGGAAGAAAAATTTAGCCCTTTTTATATCAGATATTAGATTAGTATTTGAATTAACCATCTAAAGATCTTCATGTTAATTATTACTTAAAAATAATTATATAAACAAAGGGAACTATAGGTTGGAACAAATTATAGAGAAAAAGAGAATGATTATCTTCTGTGATCATGCTAATTTATTTCATAACATTGAACAACTAAAAATTAGGATTGATTATTTAAAATTAAAGAAACTTTTTACCCGAAATTATCATTTAATAGGTTTTATTATCTATATGGGAATTCCTGATAAAATTTTACCTAAAAAAATAAAATTTTTGAATTATTTAAAAGCTCAAGGATTTATAATTCAACCAAAACGGGTGATAATCTCTCCAACGGGAATAAAAAAGCAAAAGGGAGTAGATATTTTTATATATAAAGATATTGTAGAACTAGCTGAAGAAGACTCATATGATAAAGCTGTTTTAATAAGCGGTGACTCAGATTTTCTTGACGTTATAAAAAAACTTAAAGAATTAAAGAAAGATATTGAGATTTGGAGTTTTAAGAAATCAATCTCGCGAGCTTTAATAGAAGAAGCCGGACAAGAAAATGTTCATTATATTGACACAATCTTAGATGAAATTAAATATTAACCCATAAAAAAGTTATGAGTTTAAAAATAAAAATTAAGAATAATGATCGTTTTTTTGAACAATTTTCTCCTAACAGAGAGAATGGTGAGAAGTTTTTCTAATTAAGTCATTCGCTAATCATCTTTTCCCTTCGAAAAAATTCTTCTCAAAAATTCTCTCTCTTTTTTTCTGTTTTCAACTTTATTATGGCTATTTAGAGAAAGCTTTTTAAGTATTTAACTTGATAAAAATTGGACTCTTTAAATTATAATAGCAAAGATTTATTATTTTCAAGTATAATAAAATCTAATACTAAAATTTTAACTGATAAAAATGAGTGAAGATAAATATAGGCACCGATATTATTATAAAGAAACTTATGAAGCAGCAATAGGAACTTTTGCCGTTGCAATTGTTTTTCTTTTTGTTGCGATTTTATCGTTGTTCTTAAGAGCTCTTAATAATCCATTCATAGGTCTCGCATGGTGGGGGTATTGGCTTTTTATTCCCGCTTTTTTCATCTTCATTGGAGGATTTGAGCAACTTTATAGGAACTATAAATATAAACAAATAGTTAAAAATGCTGTAGCTCAACGAAACTTCCAAGGCACATACAAACTTGAACATATCGCATTAGAAATAGGTATGAAACCTGGTATATTACTCCGAGTATTAGTAGATCTAAGAAATCAAGGCTTTTTAAAATATAGTTTTGATCCTGATTCAGGACAAATTATCTTAGGCCAAGCAGTAACATATATTCCTTCAACTGAATACGTTCAACCTCCTAAAAAGATAGAAGAACCATTATCAACAGAAGGGAAAAACTTTTGCGTTTATTGTGGACAAAAACTTGAAACTAGTGGAAGCTTTTGTCCAAATTGTGGATCTAAACTCTAAGTATTTTTAAAATTATTTTGTTTTTTCTTTTTATATAAGTCCTTTTGGTCATATTTAATCATTTAAATTGTTCCAGAAATTATTAGTTCGTCTTAAAATGATAATATAAATAAATCAAAAAATCAAGAGTAACTCTTGTTAAAATGAAAAATTTTCTTATCCCTAAACCAAAATCTGGAGGGTTAATCCTTTCTTATAAATGTAGTGGCAAATGTAAACATTGTATGTATTTTGGATCTCCTAAATGGAGCGGTGATTGGATTACTGTAAAAGATTTGGTAGAAATATTAACTCAATTATCAAATACAATACAAGAATCTCCATATGGTTCTGAAAATGTGAGTCTTAATTATGGAATTCATTTTACTGGTGGCGAACCATTTCTAAATTATGATCTTTTATTAAAAGCTGTGGAAATTGGTAAAAGTCTAAATATACCATCAATATTTGTAGAAACAAATTGTTTTTGGTGCAAAAATGATAATATTACAAAAGAAAGACTAGTTGAACTAAAAAAAAATGGATTAAATGGAATTTTAATAAGTGTAAACCCTTTCATCTTAGAATTCGTACCTTTTGAACACACAGAACGAGCAATAAGATTAAGTATGGAGGTTTTTAGAAGTAATTTAATGATATATCAATTATATTATTATAGTCAATTTAAAGAATTAAATATTAAAGAAAAACTTCCTCTTGAAAAATATCTTCAATTAATTAGTATAGATGATTTGAAACGAAGAGTCGAGTTATTTAAGATGGGGCGGGCTGCTTATAAACTTCAAAATTTATATAAAAAATATCAAATAAATTCCTTTTTTAATGAGAATTGTGCTACAGAGTTAGTACGAAATTGGCATTGTCATTTTGATAATTATGGAAATTATATGCCAGGTTATTGTGGTGGACTTTCTTGGGGCGATATTAGAAATCTGGATTCTCTTTCTACTGATGGGATTAACCTTGATGAATATCCTATATTAAGATCTTTAATTATTGGAAGATTTAAAGAACTCTATAAATTTTCAGTAAATAAATTTGGATATAATTATAAAAAAGAAGGATACATATCAAAATGCCATGCTTGTTTTGATATTAGAAGGCATTTAATATTAAAGAGTGATCAATTTAAAGAATTAAATCCCACTCAATATTACTTACATATTTAAAAAAAAAAGTTTACTTAGTTTTTGAGATTATTTTTAGTGTTAGAAAGATTTTACTCTTTTTTTTTTTTCTAAATGCAATTTTCTAGCTTCTGTTGTTAATTTATCATATTTCTCTTTATTTATAGGAAAGAAGATCATACTTATAATACCTAGAACTAGAAAGATTGTTGGAAAAATAAACATTAAACTACGTAAGCCAAAAATATTTTCTGTTTCAATTGTAGTAGGGTCAAAGATAGCCCAATCTGTTCCAATAAACACAAGTGCAATTGTTGTATAAATTAACAAATTTGTTAGTTTTACAAAAAAACCATTTATACCATAGTATCCTGCTTCTCTTCGAATGCCTATATTCAATTCATCTTCATCAATTATAGCTGAAATTGTAACATCTCTAACAATTAAAACTCCTGCTAATCCAAAACCCCAAATTAAAAATGTAATAAATCCACCCAATACATCGGAGATAAACATGAATGGTGCTAAAGTTGCTATAAATACTATTAATGCCGAGATGTATGCCATTTTGGCTCCAAGTTTATTAATAATAATCCGCCACGGGAATACAAAGATCATCGCCGCCACGAAACCTGTTCCAAGTATCAGTGATTGAATAAGAGCATCTTGAATTCCTAATACAAAATCACCATAAAGAGGCCATACTGTAGGAAGCATACCAAATGAATACCAGAGAGAAAAATTTCCAACAAGATAAAGTCTAAAAGATTTGTTTTTAAATGTATATTTCAATGAAGTAATAAACGAGGGAGCATTTTCAGGATCCTTTGAAAATTCTTTTCTCTCTTTTAAACCAAATTTTATAAAAATGAACCCCGAAAAGGCACATATTATAGAAATAACTATCGCAGCTATACTGAAATCATTGAAATACACCGGATTATCAAATTCTGAAATAAAAACTCCTGGTAAAATAAAAGCAATTAAAAGAGCAATAATTTGAAAGAATTGTATTGATGTATTTGCTTTTGCTCGTTGATCTAAATCTCGAAACATTTCAGGAAATAATGAAGTTTGATTCAATGAGTACATGGTATAAAAAAATTCCCAAATGATAATAATGATTAAAAGATATAGAAATGAGGCAATATCATTTCCTCTGGGTGGTGTCCAAAGTAATACATTTACTATAAGTAAAGGGACTAGTCCTATCAAAATAAATGGTTTTCTACGGCCCCACTTCGTGCTGGTACGATCTGATATAGCCCCCAATAAAGGATCATTAATAGCATTCCAAATTGACCATATTATAAAAGCTAAAGTTATAGCGATTACATTTAATTGTACAACAGAATAGTAGAAAGTAAAAATCAAAAAAGTAAAGAATTGAAAAAGACTAACATCTGTAAAACCAGCGAAGCTATAATACACCGCTTTCTTTAAGGTATATTCTTCCTCTACTTCGAGTTTTTCTTGAGACATAATTTTTTCATCTTGATTTAGAATTATTAAAATGAAGCATATTATGAGTTAATAATATTTTGTTCTCAGTATTTATAAAAATTCTTTAAAAAGAATAATTATTTCATTTTTAATATTCAATATCAATTTAGCGTATCACTCCGTTATTCAAATTTCCACTAAATTCAGAGAGGCTTTTTTTTTAAATAAGAGATCAGTTTAACATATTACAAATTCAAATTTCTTCGAGATGACCTATTATTTCAAAAGGATTTATTAATAAAGATCTCTCTATTATATCTTTTGAAAGAAATCCAAATTTAAGGAATTTGAATCTTTTTGATCAGAATGATTTTCAAAATTCAACTAATAACGTAATTTCTAACCTTGTCTCAGAACTATTTAATCACATAAATTCAAAAGAATCATTTAGTTATATTTCTGATTTATTAATTACTTCTCTCAGTAAGTATAAAAGAAAAATTCCAATTGAAACTCAAACCGAGAATATTGAAAATAATTTTGTTAAAATTGAAAAAAATGATTATAACAACATAGAATACAAAATTAATGATTCAATAAATGAATATCTATCCATTTCAAATGATATACACTTGATTTTATCAAATTGTCAGGATTTAACTAACATACAGAAACTTGATTTTTGTAATACTCAAAGGTATTTTATGAAATTATATTTAAAAGAACTATTACAAAAAATTAATAAAGCCTGATTATTTTGTAAGGAATTTGAGAAAAATCTTCAAAATATGTTCAGATATAATAATTATTATTAAAACATTAAAAAAGGAAAAAATTAAATTATTTTTTTTAAGTCTTTAAGCCTAAATACATCCAGACAGCAAAACTAGCCATTACCACTCTTACAACTCCAAGAAAGATGCCTACTGGAAGAATCGAATCTAAAGCTCCACATATAACGAAAATTATAAAACCAATCGATAAATAAGTAAACTTTTTTCTTAATGTTCCTGTTGCTTGTTTTGCTTTTACTGCCATTCCAATTCCCAAGAATATTAAAGCTGATACTAAAAATAAGGCGACCATAATAAATGTTGGATGAGTTCTATTAAAACTTGCATCGATCAAACCATCAGTTATTCGAACCTCAATATATTGAAAAGAGTTTGTAGTATCAAAATAAAGAAAATATTCAAAAATAGCTCCTAAAACTATGAAAATTCCCACAAGCAGCCATTTATATTTTGGAATTAATAGTTCTCCACCTAAATACATAGAAAAAAACAGAGCTGGTGCAACCGATGTATAACTCAAAAGAACATAAACATTTCTAGGATCAATGTTTTCATCTGTAATTAATTTTAAGAAGAAATCAATTGTTGGTCCCAACCATAAGAAACCAACGAAAATCATAACGATACCTGCTATTGTAAGTAATTTTGCTTTCAATTTTATTGATTTATAGAGACTAAACAATCCAAAAATAACTGAGGAAAAAACTATTAGAGAAGCAGTTAATCCTTCCAACCAACCTTCAAGGACTAATACCATTAGTTTTATCAACCAATTTTTATTTATTTATAGTTCAATTTCAAAATTATATATTTATTTATTTTGATTTTATTTATAATTATATTTTTTGAGATAATATAAGAATATAATATTTGGTGTACTATCAATTTAAAATTATTCCCTAAGCTATAAATCTCTAGATTTTATGAAATTTTTTTATAAAAAAAAGTAAACAATTGTTGTTTATCCATCTTATGGGTTAAAATGTATTCATTCTTCAGAATGGAGCTAAAATTTTCGAGTTTATACTTGTGAGATATAATGATTGCTCCTTTTTTTGCAGTTCTAAAGACGTGTTTAAGATATTTATGCATTGAAGGGAAGGAATATATGTAAATATAATTATATTCTTCTAAATTATGCGTAAAAAAGTCTCCTTGTTTAACTTTTATTTTTTTATTTAGTCCTTTTTCATAATTCCCTTCCTGTTTCAATAATTTTATGCGAATCTTAGTTTCTTTTACTAGATTGTGATCAATTTCAATTCCATAAGCTTTAATACAGTAGTTTATTGCAGTGAAAATAACGATACTTCCATTTCCAGCTCCTAAATCAATTAATTTTTGATTAGAGGCACGTTTTAAACCAAATTTAAGTTCAAGTGTATTAAATATATCTCCCAATAACTTATAATCTGTTTCTGAAAAGGGTAGATCTAATTGTGAATGAAACTCGCTAAAATTCTTTAATTTCTCTTTCAATCTAATCTCAATATCTTTTTAGGTACAATTTTGGAAGATCTATAATATAATAAATACCGTTCTTTAATAAATGCCTTCTAAAATGGTTATAGAAATATATTATTATTTATTCCGAGGTTTCCTAATATTAAAAGATGTAAAACCTTAATATCTTCAAGATTTAACTTTAATACGATGTAACTTTTTACTATTTTAAAATTTCTTTTTGATACAATAATAATCTTATTATGACAAAAATATTAATTACTGGTGGTACGGGTTTTATAGGAGTTCCATTGGCAAAGAAGCTACATGATTTAGGACATAAGTTAAAGTTATTAATCAGAGAGAGTAGTGATATATCTCCTTTTGAAGGAATAAATAATATTGAATATATCACTGGAGATATTCGAGATATTAATTGTTTATATAAAGCAGCAGAAAATGTTGATATTATTTATCACCTTGCGGCTTATACAGGAATATGGGCAAAAAAAAACTCAATTTATTATGACGTTAATGTTAAAGGAACTGAAAACATCGCCAATATTGCTCTGGAAAAAAACCTAAAATTATTTTATATTAGTTCTTTTACTGCATTAGGTCCTACTCCTGCAGAGCCTGTTGATGAAACTCATGAAAAAGATCATTTTTTTTTGGAATATGAAAAATCAAAATTTCAAGCAAAAAAATTAGTTAAAGGATTTATACCTAAAGGATTGAAAGTGGTATTACTTTATCCAGGAATTGTATATGGTCCAGGAGATTTTAACATATTTGGAAGAATGCTTTGTGATGTTATGAGGGGAAAGATCCTTCCTTTAGGTGTATGTCCTGGAAAGGGAGAATCTATAGCTTGTTTTTCATATATTTATGATTTAACAGATATCTTAGTAAGTTTAATCAATAGAGAAGATGTTTTTGGAGATGATTTTATTCTTGGTGGAGAGAATATCAAATTTAAAAAATATTTAGATTTAATTGCCGAAATTGGAAGAGGTGAAAAAGCTAAAAAACTTCCTTTCTGGGTTACCATGATTTATGCATGGCTACTAGAAGTAAAAGCATTTTTTAATAAAAAAATCCCTTATCTAACACGATCTACACTTAAAACCATTAAATATCATAGATCTTTTTCTTCAAAAAAAGCTATTGAAAAATTAGGTTATAAAATTACACCATTAAGAGAAGGTCTAGAACAAACCATAGAATGGTATAAGGATTATATTGAAAAAAGAAAAAAATGAGGAAGGTAATTTAATTTTATGTTAGAAGAAGGAATGAAAAGTAAAATTATCGATAAAAAAGCTTACAACACAAAGATTGCCAAAAAATATACCTCATTTCTATCAAAATATCCTGAAATTTTTTCAGATCTAGTAAGTGGATCAGATTTTGATTTTGCCCTTTATAATTCTCTTGAGGCATATGACAAGAGATCTCCTGTAGATATATTCCATGTGTATCGAAATGGAAATGGGATAGAAATAACACCTGGGAATGCTGTTGATTCAGATTTAGAATTAGCACTCTCATTAGATGCAGTAGAAAAATTAATCCAAACAAATTCGAAGTTAAAATATGCACAGCTTTTGGGATCTTTTTACAACAATCCAGATGAGGAAAAAGGATGGATTGATTTTGTATTGCATAAAAGGACCCAAACCTTAATTGATATGGGTTATGGCAAGTTTGCTCAGACTGCGGGTATCCTTAAAGATGACGACGAGATATAAGCTTTGAACTTGTTATTTTGAAACTGAAAATAAAAAAGAAGAATAGTTATTATGGCAAAATCACAAGAATTAGAAATAATAAACAAGTATACTGGTGAAATTATAGGAACTGTTCCTGCAGACACACCAGAAACACTTAGAGAAAAAATAAAAAAAATACATAGGAATCAACATCTACTAAAAGAAATGGATTTTTTTGAACGTTCCCAACTTCTTTCTAAATTTGCTACTAAATTACGATTTAATAAACCTAAATTAAAGGATTTGGTTGTAGCAGAGGGTGGATTACCAATCAAGTATTCTGAATGGGAATTAAATATTGTAATGAATGGTTTCAAATTTTGTGATTGGTATTACCAGTTCTTAGAAGAAAAGCCATTAACAAGTATAGAGGGAGAACAACTTGTTAGAATTAGGTATATTCCGCATGGTTTAGCAGCGTGCATCTCACCTCGTAATACTCCTTTAAGTCTTCCTCTCTATCAATTGGGTGCTAACTACCTTGTTGGGAATGGAGCAATAGTAAAACCATCCACCGCGTGTCCATTAACAATGCTTGAAGCTTATTCAATGATGGAAGAGATGGAATTACCTGCTCTTGAAGCTTTAGATTTAGTTATCGCTCCTGGAGAATGGGCTGTAGATGAATTCATTAAATCACCTTTAATTAAAACTTTAATGACGATTACAGCATCTCATACAGCAAAAGATATCTTAGCTCGTTATGGTAGATTCTTGAAAAAAACAGTTGATAGATCAATGGGAGTTCCCATGTATACTCAACCTTTTAAGAATTTTTTTTTCGAATGTGCTGGTAATGATGCGGGTATAGTAATGGATGATGTGAATTTAGAAAATGTAGCAAAATGGAATGTAATGGCTAGTTATACAAATTCTGGACAACAATGCTTTTCGATGAAAAGAATTATTGTTCATAGAGACATATATGATGAATATAAAGAATGCCTTATAAGAGAAATTCAAAAATTAAAGTATGGAGATCCAACTGATCCAGCTGTAGATATCGGACCTTTAGGAAGCAGAAGAATTTTGATGATGATGGAGGTAATGGTAGAGGATGCAAAAAAATATAATGCAAAGATTTTTACGGGAGGTGAAAAGGTCGATACAGGGGAAGACTATGGACTATTCTACAAACCAACTCTAGTTGAAATCAAACCAGAATTATGTGAAGATTTATCAAAAGCTCCCTTTCTATGGAAGGAGGAGGCTTTTGGGCCTGTTCGTTCTATCACTAAGGCTAATAACATGGATGATGCAATAAGATTAGCAAATGCGAGTAATTATGGTATGAGGGCAGTTGTTTACACATCAAATTTGAAAAATATAGAGATCTTTAAGAATGAATTAGAAGCTGCGAATATCTATATAAATGCTAGACCTATGCTTGTTGATATTACCGTTTCTCTGGGCGGAATTAAAGATTCTGCTTATCCCGCAGGTTGTAAATATTATCCTCAGGAATTAGTTTATGGAAAATATATTTATGACGGGACCCCTATAAATATAGAGAAAATTAAGTAGTTCCTATTCATGATGGATACTGTAGAATTATATAAAAAATTGAAAGCTTATTTTTCAAAAAATTCAGATTTAATGAGACATCTTAATTTGCGCGCATGTTGGGAGTATTTCATTGCTGTAAATTCAACTAATGAAGATAATTTCAAACTACACTATTTCTTGTATAAAGAACAAGAGAAAAAATTAGAAATGACAAGAAACAATCCAAACATTAAGCCGGATTTGATATTATATTTCACCGAAATGGCAATTTTAGAATTAATTAAAGGGAATCCCAGTGCGGATGAATATTATTCTCGGTATCGTGAAATACTGAATAATCCCAAACCAAAAATTGAAGTGGATAATAAAGTGAATAAACCTCGACTGAAACTATGGCAGATGGGATATAAGAAATGGCAATCTGATTTTAAATTTTAAATCAAGTCTTAAATTAACATGAATGAAGAAGAAATATATTATATGTCTGCCTGTGAAATGGCAGAGAAAATTAAAACACAAGAATTAACTTCTCTTGAAATAACAGAAGTTATAATAAAAAGAATAAAAGAGATTAATCCATTAATCAATGCTTATTGTACGACAACATTCGAGTTAGCAAGAGAAATGGCAATAGAAGCGGATGAGAGGGTAAAAAAGAATGAAGATATACCCCTTTTAAATGGGGTTCCCACCTCCATAAAAGATTTAGAACTCATTAAAGGAGTGAGAACTACATTTGGATCAAAAATATTTGAGAATTACTTTCCAAGTGAAGATTCTATTGTTGTAAAGCGTTTAAAAGAGGCAGGTTGTGTGATCTTAGGTAAAACCAATACACCTGAATTTGGTTTTAAAGGAGTTACTGATAATCTAATTTTTGGTGCTACCCTCAATCCCTGGAATCTTGAGAAGACATCTGGAGGATCGAGTGGTGGAGCAGCTGCTTCTGTTGTCTGTGGTATGGGACCTATAGCTCAAGGTTCGGATGGAGGTGGATCCATTCGGCATCCTGCTTGTTTTTGTGGAGCTTATGGTCTCAAACCTAGTCTTGGAAGGGTTCCTATATATCCAAGAAAACCAAGTCCTATTACAAATTTATCTGTTATTGGTCCAATTACAAGGTATGTCTCAGACGCAGCTCTTATGCTTGATGTGATAAAGGGACCATTTGAAGGTGATAGATTTTCTCTACCAAAAGATTCAGCCAATTACTTTGCTCATATAAATGAAACCCCCAACAAATTAAAAATCGGTTATAGTTTAAATCTAGGTTACGCAAAAATCATTAATAATGAGATTGAAAAAGCAATTATTAAATCAGTTTATAAATTTGAATCTCTTGGATGGAATGTAGAGGAAGTGAAATTTCAAGGGATTGATCCATCAGTAGCTTTCAGTACTCATTGGCTAATAAATTTAGGATATAGCCTAGAACCATACTTAGATGAATGGAAAGATAAGATTGACCCTCTTTTAGTCTTTTGGGCTGAAACGGGATTAAAATCTTCATCACTTCTACCAGATGCTATGAAAATACGTAACGAATTTTATTATAGTATTTTTGAATCATTTAAAAATTATGATATTTTAATAACTCCAACAACAACAGTTCCAGCTTTCGAAATAGGAATTGCAGCACCTACAAGTATAGAGGGAGTAGATGTTGGACCTACAGGATGGCAACCGTTTACTTTTCCTTTCAATTTTACTGGACACCCAGCAGCATCTATTCCCTGTGGATGGGCAAGTAATAATCTTCCTATTGGCATGCAGATTGTAGCCAAAAGATTTGAAGAATTATTAATTCTTCAAGTTTCAAAGGCTTTTGAGGAATTAGCTCCATGGCAAGACAAAAAACCACTATTCAACTAATGTTAATCACAGTCTCATTTTAAAAAAAATTAAGCAATCATTTTTATTAATCTCCGTTACATCCTATATTATTAAGATAATTATTATAAATTGATAAAAATGAATAAGGAAGATATATGTTTTTTACCTGCTTTTGAAATGAGAGAGAGAATAATTACCCAAGAAATGACTTCTCAAGAGATTACAGAAGCTATTATTGAGAGAATTGAGAAAATAAATCCTATTATAAATGCCTACTGTACTACTACTTTCGATTTAGCTAGAGAAATGGCAAAAAAAGCGGATGAAGCAGTAAAAAAAGGTGAAAAATTGGGTCTATTACATGGAATTCCAACTTCGATAAAAGATTTAATGTTTACAAAAGGAATTAGAACGACATTTGGATCATTGATGTATGAAAATTTTATACCTGAAGAAGATGATATTGCAGTAGAAAGGTTAAAAAGTGCTGGTTGTGTAATTTTAGGAAAAACAAATACTCCTGAATTGGGTTATGCTGGATCTACTCATAACCTCGTTTTTGGAGAGACTAAAAATCCTTGGAAACTAGATAGAACTTCTGGAGGTTCAACTGGTGGAGGAGGTGCTGCCGTAGTATGTCGTTTAGGTCCACTTGCATTAGGAAATGATGGGGGCGGTTCAATAAGACATCCTGCTTCTTTTTGTGGAGTTTATGGTATAAAGCCTAATCTAGGAAGAGTGCCAATATATCCAAAAATTAGTTTTCATGGAACGGGGTATGTTTCCTATGGTCCACTTACTAATTATGTTAAAGATGCTGCTTTAATGCTAGATGCCATGAAGGGACCTCATGATGCTGACAGATTTAGTTTACCAGCTGAAAATGTTAACTATATAGAACATCTTGATGAGAAACCAACTAACCTAAAAATTGGATATTCATTAGATTTAGGTTTTGCCAAAGTTATTGATAAAGAAGTGGAGAAAAATGTAATAGATTCAATAGAAAAATTTGAACATTATGGATGGACTGTTGAAAAAATAAAAATTAAAATGCGGAAACCTGAGATGTCTTTTTATACCTTTTATTCATCCGATTTTTATTATGACCTTAAACCAAAATTTAAAGAGTGGCGAGATAAATTAGATCCCGAATTAGTAAGAGTAGCAGAGGCTAGTATTGGATTTTCTGCAAATGAAGTGATGAGAGCTGCAGATCAACGTGAAAAGATTTATAGAGCAATTTATGAAATTTTTAAAACTTATGATATCTTAATAACGCCAACAACAGCAATCCCTGCATTTAAATTAGGATTGATGTTCCCACCAAAAATAAATGGAATTAATGTATCACCTACTGGGTGGCAGCCTTTCAGTTTTCCGTTTAATTTAACAGGACATCCAGCAGCATCTATACCTTGTGGCTGGTCGAGTGAAAATCTACCTATTGGCATGCAGATAGTTGGAAACAGGTTCAATGAAATGCTTATACTTCAAGTTTCAAAAGCTTTCGAAGAAATTCAACCCTGGCAAGATAAAACACCAAAATTCGATTGAGTTTTAAATTTCTTTTCTTATTTTATTCAAAAACTAAAAAGATTTCATGTTAGAAGTAGTAATATAAGAGGAATCTCCTATTGTGATGCTTTTCTTGATTAGATCTTCTAGAATTGAATAATCTCCCACAATACTCTCCGAAGATATAATTTTTTTTAAATTAGCGCCATCACCTATTACTGATTCAGATAAAATACATTTCTCTAAAATTACATCATCTCCTATAGATACATTTGGGCCTATAACAGAATCAGAAATTTTTGTATTATTACCAATAAAAACGGGTGGAACTATTTTTGAATCAACTATATTACCAGATTGGAATAATTTCTCGTATGTGGGATCTTGTACTTTGGTCTCTGTCAATAACAGACGATTTCCTGCAATTAAAGTCTCAGGTCGACCGAAATCTAATATTTCCCCTTTCATTTCGTTTATTTTTAATTTAAAACCTTCCTCAATTAATTTTTGAATGATTGGTGTTATATGATGCTCTTGTCCATTCTCTAGTGGAATTTTACTTTGTTCGTCTAATAATTCAAATAATCGAGGAGTCATACTCATTCCAAATAAATATGCTCCTGATACAGCATAATTCGACTTAGGATTTTCTGGTTTTTCGACGATATTTTTAACAGTTCCATTTTCATCTAATTCAATTACGCCGTAAAATTTTGGATTTTCTACTTGTTTAACATTAATTACTCCATCACAGATATCTTGATGAAAATTTAATAAGATTTGTGAATAATCTTCGATAGGAAGTCTATCGCTCAAAAATAAGAAACAATCATCATTGTGGGCAAGTTTTTTAGCTAATAAAACAGCATCTCCAAGACCACTAAAGAATGGAGTATCTGCTTCATATCCTAATGGTTTTTGCTCAATAAAGTGGAGGTTAAAATAATCTGAATGATTTTCCTTTAGATATTCAGTTATTTGTCTTTTCTTATATCCAACTATAAAACATATATTAGTTCCTTTAGGAAACGAGTTTTTCAATTTTATAAGAATATGATCAATTAACCGTTTACCAGCAATCTTCAGAAACGCTTTAGGCTTTGAATATGTAAAAGGTTGTAATCTTCTCCCTACACCAGCGATTGGGCAAATAAGCCACATTTATGTAACTCTTTAAAAAATAGTTTTTTTTTATCTTAAAAAATATAAAAATTGACTTTATAAAAAATATATTGATCATTTCTTGAGAATTTAAGATATTGCCTAGTAAATTTCATATTTTTAGTAATTTATTTAAAATCTGGTAATATTCTGCTTCTTTTAGTTTTTCTTGGACAAGACTTTTTAATTTTCTTAAGTAATAATTATCCGAATTTGTTCTTTTCGTGCCATAGATCTTCTTATTTATTGCAACTCTTATTTTCTCATCTAAAAGTTTAGGAGGAAGTTCTTTATATTTTTTAATTAATAACCTTTTTTCGTTAACATCTATCGACTTTTCTCTCTGCTCTGTTTCAAGATTAACTATTGAGTACAAATTTCTTATCCATGTTTCAATTTTATCAATATCTCCTTTTAAATAAGTTCTCTGGTTCAACCAATCCTTAAATTCAATCAACTTATTTAAAAATCTATCTTCCTCCAAAATTTCATTGGATCTATGAATTTCTTTTTTTACTATAGTTTGAAGTTTCTTTTTTTTTAACTCTTGAACTTCCTCCTTTGTAAGGCGTTTAAATGCGGCTTCTCTTTTCATTTTTTCTTCTTTTGAATCTTTATCAGAGAGCCATTTATCAATTGACATTTTATATCTCACTAGTATTAAGTCCTTATGTTAATAATTTGTTTTTTATTAAGTATTTAACAGAAACGAAAGACATTACAGTTGCATTTTAATTTGGATAAATTAAAATTGAGAATCAGTCTTTATAAATATTAACACGATGATAATAAAAGGAATTATTTTTGATTTTGGTTTTACATTATTCTATTTTGATAACCCTTCTGTTGAGAGATATTATGAATGTTTTAAGAAAGGATTACTAAAATCAATAGGGATATTAAAAGAGAAGCATGTTTGGAACGATAGTTTAACGAATGAAGTTTTCATCAAGAAATTTAGTAAAGAAAGAGAACATTTCTTTAGAAAAAGCATTAAAACAAAATTGGAATTCCCGACCTCTTTCATTTTCCAAAGTGTTTTGGAATCGCTCAAGGATGAGAAAATAATTTATAATTTAGATAATTTAACAGAATCAGCATATAAAGAATTAGCTGAACTCTATCATTCATGTGAAGAAGATGAATGGGAACCTTTTGAAAATACCAAAGAAACATTGAAAGAATTAGCTATTAAAAGTTTGAAAATTGCTCTAATCTCTAATCATCCTAATCATACAACCATCAAAAACATGTTGAAAAAACATGGTTTATTAAAATATTTTAATGTTGTTATAACATCTGCTAAATATGGAAAGAGAAAACCGGATCCAAATATTTTTTATTACACTCTTGAGAAGATGGGTTTAAAAAATCAAGGCAATTCAGTTATTATGTGCGGAGATGAATATGCTGATATTATTGGTGCTCAAAGAGCGAACTTGCAGTCAATTTTATTAGAAAGAAAATATAAATTTCCCTTTGAAAGGGAAATTGATGTATCAAATTTAAGAAAGATTAAGAATATTTCTGAAATCTTAGATTATATTTAGTGAATTTAAAAGTTTATCCTTGATATAATTATAAGCTTATACTTTTTAAAGTACACAATCATTATTTTTCTCTTTGTATTCTAATTCCTCTTTTATTCAAATTTTTCAACACAAATGGATATTTAATTAAAGTTTCAAATTCTAAGTTTTGAATATTTAAACTCTTGATTTGGCTATCTGTAAAGAGATCATAAAGAATTGCTGCTCTATGACTGATTTTGTAATTTTTAAGAAGATTTAAAGCATTTATTTGACGTTGAAAAAAATTTCCCATTGCTCCTGTGATCATCTCAAATGTTTTCTCATCAACTCCTTTTAAAGAGACTCTTACATAAAGATTTTCAAATTTACTTAATCCTTCAACATATTCTTCATCTAGCAATATACCATTAGTTTCAAGAATAAAAGTGATGTGTTTCGAAATTGATTCTAATACTTTAAACAGATGTTTTTTATGTAACGTAGGTTCTCCACCACTAATCCTTACTAACGGCAGATTCATGGATATTAATTTTTTAGCTACTTCTTGGGCTGTATAAAAATTACCAAATCTTTCTGGTTCCCATACTTTTTTCTGTGCCCAACAATAGACACATCTTAGATTACACCCTAAACAATCAGCAGTAGCACATCCACCATAAAATTGAGTCTTTCGGAACCTGTAGTACTTTTTTGAAATATTTTGACTTATTTTTTCTTCTTGGAGAGCAGCAAGATGAATTGGATCGATCATTTTTAAATATAAATTATTAAAAATTATGTGAGTTTTATACCGATTTTATTTAGCCCAGGGGGGATTTTTTCTTTTAATAGGAATTCTATTAAAAATTTGAACCCCCGACATCTGGCTCCGCAAGCCAGCGCCCTATCCAACTAGACCACTGGGCTATTCAAATATATATCAATAATGATTGTTCAACTAAAATATACTTCTATAAAAAATTTCATTTTTCAATCATAATAATCTAATTATCCTTATTAGTTAAAATTATGTTAGGGCCTAATATTTCAATTTAAAGTTTTAATAAGCAAAAAATAAAACAAAATCATTTTTTATCAAAAAATCAAATAAAATAAAAAATAATTATAATTATTCTCTCATAATTTCTTAAACTTAATTATAATATTGCCTGAAATAATTTATTCTCATTTTTGCATTATTTTTGATGTGGATGGTGTTCTTGCTGACACAGGACCTATTCATTTTGAAAGTTGGATTAAATTAGGAAGAGAGATCGGGATTGAGTTTACAAGAAAGTTTTTCGAACAAACATTTGGTCAACAATCTCCTACAATTACTCGAAAATTAGTAGGTCCAGAAGCAGATGAAGCTCTTATAGAAGAATGGGCTAACTTAAAAGAAAAATATTATCGTGAAATGGTTAAGGACAAATTAGAACCCTTACCGGGAGTATTAAAAATATTATCTGATCTAAAATCTGAAGGTTTTAAATTAGCTGTAGGTTCGAGCGGTCCTTCTGAAAATGTAGAACTGTTACTAACTAGTTTAAAGATAAAACAATATTTTGATGTTATTATTACCGCAGCTGAGGTTAAAAAAGGGAAACCTGAACCAGATGTTTTCCTAATTGCTGCTAAGGTTTTAAATGTTAATACAGAAAATTGTATTGTTATTGAGGATGCACCAGTTGGTATAGAAGCAGCTAAGAGAGCAGGAATGGTATCGATTGCCCTTACAACAACACATAATAAGGAAGATCTTCTGGATGCTGATTTAATTATAAACGATTTATCTGAAATTGTAATTGAAGATCTAATGAGGTTGTTTAAATTAAAACAAAAATAACCTAGAAAATGAAATTTTTTATTTTTAACTATAATAGATTCTATTAATCAAATTAAATTAAATTCAAACACTATTTTAAAAAGAAGTAGAAATTTTAAGGAAAATATAATGAGCTCAACTGAAGACGCGATGGATAAATGGTTCGGTAATTTTCCATCCAAGAGATTTGCAGACGATACTTGTTATCTTATTGGAGCTTGGGCTAACGTTAGTGTGATAAAAACTAACGAGGGCTTAGTTCTGTTTGATCTATCTAACAGGATATTTCATCGTCGTATATTTAATAAAATTCGAAAGTTTTCAGATAAGCAAATAAGATATATCATCTATTCTCATGGGCATTTTGATCATTGCTTTGGATATGCTTCGATCTTTAAAGAAATCAAGAATAAAGGCTGGGAGATGCCTCATATTATTGCCCACGAAAACATTTTAAATAGATTTGAGAAATATAAAGAATTAGATAGGTATCATAGTTGGATTAATAACCAACAATTCTCTTCATTGTGGAATATTCCAAAAGAGGGAGTTTCAGCGCATGATACACTCGACCCAACAATAATTATTCATGGAAATAAGAATTATGAGTTTAAATTAGGAAATTATTTCTTTGAAATTTATCATGATAAAGGAGAAACAGATGATAGTTTATGGATGTTTTTTCCTGAAAAGGAAGTTTTATTCCCTGGAGAACTTGTATCAAATCCAACATTCCCTAATGTAGGCAATCCATTTAAAGTACAACGTTACCCTAAACAATGGGCATTAGCTATGGAAAGAATGCTAGAAAAAGATGCGAAGTACTTGGCGCCAGGTCATGGACCACTTATAGAAGGGAAAAAAAATGTTCAAGAAGCTTTATCAATTAGAGCAGAAGTTATACATTTTGTTTATGATGAGGTAGTAAAAAGATTAAATGAGGGAAAATGGTTCGAACAAATTTATCATGAGATGCTTGATATTTATCCTGAAAAATTTAAAATGCATAAATATTTGACTCCATCGTATGGTTGTTATCGATTTGCAATACATGCTGTTTATAGACTTTTTCATGGGTGGTACATTACAGGAAATCCAACTGATCTCTTCCCTGCTAAGTCTAATGAGATTGCAGAAGAGTTTTTAGCGATAAATAATGAAAAAAAATATTTATCTCATGCTGAAAAACTATATAGACAAGGAAAACTTCAATTAGCTTTACATATTCTTGATATTATAATTAAAGGTTCAAGTTCAAATAATAAAACTAGCCTTTTAGGAGCATATTCTTTAAAATCAAGGATTCTAAAGCAAAAGCAAGCAGAGGAATCGTCATTTATAGCAAAAAACATACTACGAAATGGTATTCATGAATTAGAAAGCAAGATAGAAAAATTGAAAAATTTATAAAATTAACTAGATGAAGAAATTAAATGAATGTTGAAGAAATAAGAAAGATAATATTATTAAGTGGTCTGAAAAATGCAGTTAAATTTAATGGCAAGCCAAATAAGAAAGCCATTATGGGAAAACTTATGGCAACAAGACCTGATATGCGATCCCAAGCTAAAATAATTATTCCTATATTGGATAACATCATTTCTGAAATCTTAAAATTAAATATCGAAGAACAAAAAGAAAAATTATTAGAATTAGATCCTCACGCATTAGACAAAAAAGAAAGAATTGAAGAAGAAAAAGAATTACCAGACTTACCTAACCTTTCTAAATTTGATAAAGTTGTAATGCGTTTAGCTCCTTATCCTAGCGGTGCATTACATATTGGAAACGCAAGGATGATTGTTCTTAATGAAGAATATGTTAAACGATATAATGGCGACCTTATTCTTTTTTATGATGATACTATCGGAAGCCCAAAATCATTACGAGATAGCCCTAAGGCTAAATATGTTTTACCAGAAGCGTATAATTTAATTAAGGAAGGATTGAAATGGTTAGGAGTAAATTACAGTAAAATTTATTATAAAAGTGATCGATTAGAAATTTTTTATGAATATTGTGAGAAATTAATTAAAGATAATATTGCTTATGTATGTTTTTGTTCTGCTGATGAATTTCGGGAAAGATTTAAGAAACAAAAGAGAGATTGTCCTCATAGAGATCAAAGAATAGAAAGGAACATAGAAGAATGGAAAGCTATGCTAAATAGGAAATACCATGAAGGCGAAGCTGTTGTAAGATTAAAAACAGGAATGGATCAAAAAGATCCTGCTTTAAGAGATCAAATAATTATGAGGATTTCTGAAGCAGAACATCCAAGAGTGGGTAAAAAATATGTAGTATGGCCAATGTTAGAATATTCATGGGCTATTGATGACTATTTAATTGGAGCATCTCATATATTAAGAGGGATAGATTTAGTTAAAGAAGGTATTATTGAAGAATTTATATGGGATCATTTTGGATGGAAAAAAGCTGAATTACTTTATTATGGAAGGCTAAATTTTACTGATATGAAATTAAGTAAAACAGAATCAAGGAATAATATTCAGAATGGAATATATGAAGGATGGGAAGATCCGAGAACATGGAGCTTACAATCTTTAAAAAAACGTGGAATAAAACCAGAGGCATTACGCAACACTTTACTAAGTCTTGGTATGTCTCAATCTGGAATAAACTTTTCTGTAAATTGGCTGTATTCAAAAAATCAAGATATAATAGATCAAATCTCTAATAGATACTTTTATGTTGAAGATCCAATATTAACTGTTATTGATAAAATTCCCGAAAAAGAATATATTGCAGAACCTCTTCTCCTTCCAACAGAACCAAAAAAAGGAAAACGAAGCATAAAATGTATTACAAAAAACAATCAATTGAACCTATTGATTTCTTTATCTGATGGAAAAAATTTAGAAAAAGATCAAATAATCCGGTTAAAGGATTTAATGAATATTAAGATTAGATCTATTGATTTGAATAATAAAAAGATATTTTCTTCCTTTTATAGTAAGAAGTTAGATAGAGATTTCCCAATTTTTCAATGGGTGCCTAAAGAACAAAATGTAGGAGTATCAATTTTAAAACCCGATGGGACTATATCAAAAGGGAATGGAGAAATAAATCTTTTAAAAATACCGATGAATAAAACTATTCAATTCGAACGGTATGGATTCGTTAATCCCATATTTCTTGAAAAAAACAATCTTTTCTGCTATTTTACTCATTAATTATTTTATTTTTGAAAATTTAGACAAAAATGGCTTCCATTACTTAATATTAGATTTAATATTACATATCAAAAACACATCAAAATATTCTGATAAAACAGACTTAAAGGATAAAATTTTAATAATTAATTAGCAATTTGTAACTCTGAAAGAATATTTATGATATAAAATTTGAGAGAACGTTTATTTTTATGATTTCATATAAGCCTTGTAAGAAATGTGGGTGTGGTTTGCCCATTATAAAGGGATCTGCTGTTCAGTGCCCTTATTGTGGGTCAAAGACATTATATATGGAATCAATGTATTCCCTCAAATATTATTTATCTGAAATTCTAGACATTACATTATCTAAAACTGAAAAGAAAGTTAAAAATTCCGAACTTGAAAGAAGAAAATCTTTAATTGAATCTTTTTTTTATAATCTTAATTCGAATTTTAACGAATATAGACATCTAATTATTACTAAACTAGATGATATCGAAATAAATCCTGTAAAATTATTCAATTCAATTCGTGCTGCTGGTAATTTTGAGATCATTGTAGAGGAATTTTTAATACCTCACATAAAAGATATTCAAATTAAAAGAAAGTATGAAGAATTCAGAGATCGCTCATATATTATTAATAAATCATTATTAGGATTATATTATAGTTATCTGGCGAAAAATTCATTATATCTTGAAAATTGCGCAAATTACTATCAATTAGCTGAGACGAATTATCAAAATATTGTAGATTATATAAATATTATAAACCTAGAAAATAGCAAGTGTAAAATCTATGACAAAAAAAATATATATATAATTCTTTCTGAATTCGCTGCAATATTGAGAGAAATTCTAAATAGGAATCCAAAATATTATTCTGATAAGTTAGAAGATTTGCTTGAGAAATTAATCAATATCAAAGCAGATGATTTTCAGAAAATAAATTTGTACACACAAATAGAAAAAATATATCAATTAGAGCGAAATACAAGCGTAGTATTAGAAAAAGTAAAAATTGATTGTCCATTGTTATCTTCAGATATTTTAGAAGAAAATATTATATTCAATAAAGAGGAAAATCTTGAGAAATTAGATAGTTTTAGTAATTGGATAAAAATGGTTTCTGAAAAATATCAAAACTATCAAAGAAATCTTTTAAAATTACATTCTGGAAAATTAGTAAAATATTTAGAATTATACCGAGAAGAATTCATCAATTATAAAAATAAGAGTGTTGAAAAGTTCAATAGTTTATTAGAAGCTATGATAATAAAGGCTTTTGATACATATAACTCTGAAGCAATTGAAGTTTTAACTACATTAAGCGATTTTATAAAAGGGGATGTCTTTAATGAAAATATTATTGAGAGATTTGAAATTGAACATAAAGACTTAATAGAATTAGACGATCTATTGAAGAATTTTATCACCGATATTTTTAAAAAACCTTTACTTCATAATTTTAAATCAGAGTATTGTAAAAAATTAATCTCACTCATATCTGTTAAACATACTGAATTTGATGAATACATCTTAAAATATATTAATCGTATATTTCAAAATTTTGAGGAAATTAGAAGTAGGAAAGTTCTGTCGCTAGAAGAACAGAAACATCAATTTAGTCTAGAACTAAAACCTAATCTTCAAAAACTCATAAATTTAAGTTTTAACTTGAATGAAAAAGCTTTACCGTATCCTCTTTTCATAGATATTAAAGTCCAAGATAGGAAATTAAAGTTAAATAATTCAGAAACTATAACTATTCTGATTGAGAATCCAAATTTAACTGATATTAAAGATATAAAGATTTACTTCTTTATGCCAAATTCATTCCATTCAAAATTACAGTCTACAAGTATTAAAAAGCTAAGAGCTAACGAATCTAAAAAAATAAAGACAAAAGTTATCCCAAAGAAAGTAGGAGCCTTTCTCTATATGGTAATGGCAGAATATCAGCATTCAAATAAGACTTTTTGGATGCCCTCTATAAAACTTGAATTAGAAGTTGAAAGAATTGAAGAAATTGTTAATTACAGTTTTTATCAGGTAAATCCAGGAATTTATCGTAATGCACTTGAAGCAATTAGAATTCAGAGATATATAGGAAGTTATATTTGTTAACTAATCCAAAAGATCTTTTTCACTAATTTCTAATTAGAAATGTAAAGCTTTTTGTAATTTAATATATTTTTGTATTTTGAAATGAACGATAAAGAAGTTCAAGATCTTGATAAAAAACAACCAACAACCCCATCTAAAGATGGAACAGAATCAAATAATGAAATTTGGTCATTTTGTCCAGTTTGTGGGGTAAAAATTCCACATATTCAGAGACTCATGTTTTGTATGAATTGTGGGACTAATCTTGAATATCTCAAAGAACATAGAAAATTAGAACAGCAAAAAATAATAAATCCATATATTAAACCTTCACTTTATCCACCAACTTATCCTCCTCCAATTATTTATAGACCTAAAAAACTTTCAGATGATGAAATAATTGATACAAAAAATCATAAATTATGGGGGACTATGGCTTCTATTGGAGTTCCTTTAGGGGCTTTTCTTTTGATGAATTTTTTATCTGCGGGGATTATAATGGCTATAATAATTTATTTTCCCTTTAATTTTGAAGCTCTATATAATTTCCTATTAAATCCATATTTCATAATCATTAGTTCCTTCTTCGAATTAATATTTATTTTAATCCCGGTATTATATGTTGCAAAATATCTTCAAAATCCTAGTATAGAAAATAGATTAGCTTTATTAGGATTTACAATAAGGGGATTTGAAAGAAAACGGATATTTAAAGAGATCTTAATAGGACTGGGATTTGCTGTAATAGCAGTTTTACTAGTTACATTAGTTTCATTTTTAACAGAGATTATTGTCGAGATCCTTTTTGGAATTGATATTGTAGGTGAGATCAGTGGTACTACTGGTGATGTTGAGTTTATCATAAAATCCTCTGACATCCTTGATATTGTTCTCTTGTCACTTGTCATGATCTTAATTATAGGAACATCTGAAGAGATCTTATTTAGAGGCTTTATGCAAAAAGGATTAATGCATAATTTAGGTAATAAAGCTGGTATTATAATTACCGCTTTTACCTTTGCAATAATTCATGTAGTAGGAATAATTCTGATGTTATTAGATGCCCCATTAATATTACTTATTTCTTTTCTATTATCCTTTATTCCTTATTTTGCAATTTCACTTTTATTAGGTTTAATATATTATTGGAGAAATGAAAATTTAATAGCTGTCATAATAACCCATGGCTTATATAATGCCTTAACAATAATTCAAGCTTTCTTTTTTTATAATTTATTTTAACTGCCATTCATCGTAACAATGATAATACAGAAATTTGAAAGAGTAGCAAAAGAAAAGAAAAGAAATATTGGAATTGGATTAGGGGATATTGATTATCATAACCAAAAAATCCTAAAGGCAAGTCTAAGCTTCATAGAAGAATATAAATCAGATGTCTATTTATTCGGGAAAACAGATTTTATGAATAAACTTCTTAAAGAAATTGCAGGAGTTAATATTAAATCGAGAGTGAAATTTATTGAATGTCAAGACCCCGAAGTTTCTATTTTTGAATATTTGGGAAACAAATCTATTCATTCTATTATAAGGGGTTCTTTAAGTTCTTATAAATTCTTAAAAAATGTTAAAATTTACTGTAATTGTGAAAAAATTAACCGATTAGCATTGTTGGAAACATTTAATGGTCATCAATTCTTCTTTGGTCCAGTCGGTATTGATGAATGTACCAGTCTTAAAAATAAAACTTTATTTCTGGAATCCGCTGTAAAGGAATTATATAAACTCAATATCATTCCTATAGTAAGTATTCTAAGTGGAGGAAGAATAGCCGATATTGGAAGAGATACTATAGTTGACCAAACAATACAGGAAGCAATGAAACTCGTAGAATTTGCAAAGGAAAAATTTTCAAATCTAAAGATATCTCACGATGAAATTTTGATAGAAAATGCTGTTGAAAAAAAATCAAATTTAATTATAGCCCCTAATGGCATTTCTGGAAATTTAATTTATCGTACATTAGTTCATTTAGGTGGAGGTAAAGCATACGGGGCTATTTATATGGGTTTGGAAGGTAAGATTATTGATACATCTAGAGTTGGCAACTTTTCTGAAATTTATGGCGCTTTAGTTTTAGCAGTTGCTTTATCTAATTAATTTTAATGTCCCTTATTTACATAAAACAAATTTTCTCTATTATTAAATAAACTATTAACTATTCTCAAATTTTTTAATTAAAGCAGAATAGTCCTTTTCTTGGTCTGAAGCATTTAAGAAAGCAAGGATCTCCTTTAATTCATTGACACTTTTTACTCCTGGTACAGTGGTTGAAACTCCTGTCTGAGAAAGAGTATAACTTAAACATTTTATTGGAGTAATTTCACTTGGAATCTTTTTTTTTAAACTTATCCCTCCAGATTGATACTTTGCTATAGTTACCGTTCTATTTCTTTGTAATAATTTTCCCCCTGCAAATGGTTTAATAGCTACAAGACCTACGCCTTCTTTTTTACATATTTTTAAAAAATCTTCTCTCCCAGGCAACCCATTATTTGCGATACTAATTTGATTCATTATTATATCAAAATAACCGCTTTTAACTGCCTTTTGACCTACAGAAATGCTATGAGTACTTAATCCTATAAAATTCACTTTTCCTTCTTGTTGTAATTTCTTTGATAATGTTAATAATCCCCCTTGAGTGAATATCGAATCGTATTCTTTTTCTTTAACAAATTGTAAATTTGCAATGTCAATATATCCCTTTCCAAATTTTTTAATGGTATTTAAAAAAGTCCGTTCACATTCGTTAATATTGCGAGATCTACGAATTTTACCCTCTTGTTCTATTGATCCTAAATGACAGGTAAGTATTATTTCATCTCTATAATTCTCAATCGCAGCACTAATATTTTCGATGAAATTAGATACATTGAAAACAATATCGAAATAATTAATTCCATTTTTAATAGCTTCATAAATTATTGATTTGACAACATCTTTAGGCTGTCTAAATAGATATTCAGTTCCTAACCCGATTTCACTAACTTTTAAATTTGTTCTTCCCAATTTTCGGAATTTCATAAAAAAATAAGAAAAAATTATTTAATTGTTAAGTAATAATCCCAATGGCTGCCGCGAGAAGTACAATTATTCCCCCAATCCAACTCCCAAATACCAATATTAAAATCCCCATGACTAATATGATAGAAGGGGTATAATGTATTGGCTTTACTCCTAATAGAAAAACTAGAATTGCTAGCACTACCGCAATAATCTCAGTGATTATACCAAAACTCCAAACTTCCAAAAAATCAAAAAAATGAAGTACCGTTTCTATTAGAGCAACGATTCCTCCAATCATTGCTACACCACACATAGCCTTATCTGATGCTTGCAACTCGCTCCATGGCACTTTTTACTCACCTTTATTTTTTTATATATTTTTTATCAGAAAATAGATTAGACCACTTTATAAATTTTAACAAAATAAATAAAATTACCTTAATAAATGGGAATGGGATTTTTTATTTTTTCTGAAAGTAAATTAAGAATATTTCTCAATTATATAGTTTTGTAAAGAACATATATACTTTTCAAGATATAACAGTAAATTTCTCTGTTCTAATTCACGAAGGTATGTGACATCTAAGTGATTAAATAACTCTTTCAATCTATCAGTTACATCGAATAATTTAACAATAGTATTCCAATCATTTGCCATTCATAATCTTGAATATATTCTATTTGTATAATTTTTACCAACCACTTTGTTCGCTTTTAATAATTTTTGAGTAAATCACAATAATGCTTAATAAAAAATGTGTAGATACTAAAAGAAAAGTAATTTATAGAAGCTAGGAATTGTTAAAATTCTTAATCTGAAGTTCGGATAATTAAAATAGTTAGAATTATAATAACAACGAGCCATTTTAATATTTCTAAAAATGGGATATTAAAAAGAAACATAAAAGAAATTTAGTACATAACAATAAAAACTAATATGATTAATAAGATACAATCTATTTTAGAAACGTAAGGCTTTTTTTTTTCTGGTTCTTCCTTACTGGTCAAATTAAACACTTAATATTGAATTTCCTTCAATTCAAATTAATATTTTTTTTTAAATTTTTCCTCATTAAATAATTTATATAATTATACCAAAGTTTCAACAATGGGAGAGGGGGGATTTGAACCCCCGACCACTCGGCCCCCAGCCGAGTATCATACCAATCTAGACTACCCTCCCAGTTTAAAGATCATTCTTCTTGATATGTAGAGAATAGTGAAAACTTGTAATTAAATTTTATTTGTAATTACGCTTTAATGAAAATCATTGATTAAATTAAGAAAAAATAGAAAATAATAAATTTATTTAATATTTAGCTAATTTTTTCTTTTTCTAAAATCATTATAAATAATTTAAACCAATAATTTTTAAATTGCTTAAAGAGTTTTTATTCATATCATTTCTATTTGAAAATTTATTTATTTAGTAAATTCATGAGGTCAAGGAAACCTTTTTTAATATTTTGGCCGCAATATTTTGAAGCAAAGAGAAGTAGGAGTAATGGGAGACGGCTTCCCAGAAAATTCGCTTTAGAAAAAGTGAGTTTAGAGGAGATCGCCAGCGCTGCTAGAAATTTAGGTTATAATGCTGAGATTGAGAGGAATTACAGATATTCTAGAACATGGTGGGACGATCCTGGAAGAGTTATCATTGATACTAAAGGAAAAACGAAACCAAAAGTCCTAATTGAAGTTGCTAAAGAAATTAAAAAATCACCTCCAAAAATTTAATTTTCCAATTATGCATGAATTTGCTTTTGCCTATAATATTTTTAAAGTAGCTGAGGCTACAGCATTAAAATATAAAGCGAAAAAAATAACAGAAGTATTACTAGAAATTGGAGAGTTGACACTTATAGTTCCTGAGTTACTTCAACGGTCTTTTGAAATGGCCACTAAAGGATCAATTGCCGAAGGCGCTAAATTAGTAATTACTATGACTCCTGGTAAAATTAAATGCCGAGAATGTAGTAAAACCTCAGAAGTTTCTTTAACTCGGGAAGCACAGTTGACAGGACTTCAATTATTCAAATGTTCAAACTGCGGAAGTAATAATACTGAGATTGTTGATGGTAAAAAAGCGAATGTAAAAAATATCAAAATTCAAGAATAAGTACTAATTCTATTAAGAAATAAGGACACCATTCAATACACCATGTTGCCCTGGTCTTGAACTAACTCTCACATTACCTAATTCTGTTTCAACAATTGCTCCTTTTGTTAAGATGTGCCTTCGATTCAAATCTTTTGATGCAAGATTCTCTTCAAAACGTAATATTTTAACTTTTTGAGTTTTATTTGTACTAGGATCAGTGACGTTAATGAATTTGGTTGAAAATAATTTAAGTTTAAAATTGCCTCCCATAACTCGCTGCTTTTTCTTTTTCTCCTCACCGATTTCTGTATCGATTCTAGGACGTTCAAGTTCTCTTTTTCTTTTCTTTCTAAAATATCTGTATTTTTTCCCAGTATATCTTCGCTTACTTCGAGCTTGACTTCTTGCCATAAAAGATTTACCAAATTATATCTAAATTATTAGATAAGATAAGAAAGTATATCTTTAAAATTTTTTTAAAAATCCTTTTAATTATGATTTATTAAAGCAAAATAAATATAGACAAAATTTTTATTTAATATATAACATTAACATAGCTATAAATTATAATTGTTTCTTCTTTAAAGCAAAATGATGGAAAATAATCATAACCTTAAACAATTAGATAACCAACAAATTGAAAAAATGCATCAAACAGGAACAACCACAGTCGGGATTATAATTAAAGATGGAGTAGTAATTGCCACTGATTCACAAGCAACTGCTGGAACTTTTGTAGTATCTAAACAAGCACAAAAATTATTTGAAATAAATAAATATACAGCTGCAACCATCGCTGGGGGAGTTGCAGATTGTCAGTACGTTGTTAACCAACTAAAAGCTTTATCTCGGTTAAAAGAAGTTGAAGAAGAGAGAGTACCTGAACCTAAATATATTGCTAGTATAACGAGAAATATACTCTTCTCGGGGAGAACCTACTTTTTAAGCATGATGATTGTAGGGGGTTATTCACTAAAAGAACAATGCGGTAAACTTTATGGAATTGATTTATTAGGTACCCTCTATGAAGAAAATGAGTATATCTCATTTGGAAGTGGTAGTCCCTTCAGTCTTGGTGTGTTGGAAGCAGATTGGAAACCTAACATGACTAAAGCTAAGGGTATTGATCTTATAAAAACAGCGATTTCAAGTTCACGAGAAAGGGATGCTGCTTCTGGATATGACCTACAAATATGTACTATAAGAAAAGATGGTTTCAAACAAGTTGAATAACTTATTAATTTAAATATTATTTTCTGTAATCTCAATTGAAATTTGTTTAAGCTCATTAAAAATAATTATAAATCCATTTAGTTCCTGGCTTTTTGCATCAATTATGGTCCAAATTAAATGTTTAAACTTATTAATTCCACTTATATAATAATATTTCATGTACGGAATATCAATGCCACTAGGATATGCACTACTGGGGTGAGAATGGAAAATACTGAGTAGTTGCAAGTTTTTGGAATGTTTTCTAGAGATTTCAATTAATTTTTCATAATCATCCATTAAAAAAGCGACAGGACTCTTGAGTGAAGATTCAATGCATTCAAACTTATAACTATGATAATAATAAGAATATTCATTTTTATTTGGAAGTTTTTGATGTTCTTGAATTTTCCCAAAAATTAACCCACAAGCTTCATTAGGGAGAGCTTTCTCAACACATGTATAAATTTCTGTTAGAAGTTCTTTATTTATAAATAAAATTATATCTTTCTCATATTTCATTTGAGAGATATCTAACCCCCATTATTATAGTATTGTTAAAGCAGCATTTAAAGCAGCTAACCTTGCCTTTTCTGGCTTTTCCCCTAACCCTATGATGATAACATCATTTTCTCTTAATTCAGAATTTTTAGCATTAATATGTGTGCGAAAATAGTCAAAAATATTATCATCAACTCTCATCTGTTCTTTTCCGTTCTCAGAAAAAATATGAGACGGAAAAATTAATTCATTTCCATTATAAAGTAAACATGTCGCCCCAGCACCTCCGATTTTAATAGCAGCATCTCTTTGTTCAATACCGTTTGAGATTTTACTAGCAGCATTCTTAACTAAGCAAAAATAGGAACTAATTCCTTCTGATTTAATAATAATATCTTTTAATATAGCTAGATTCCCGAATTCTATCAATGGGATTTTTTGTTTAAGTTTCTTTAAAAATTCAAAACCATTTTTAGTGAGAATATGACCTTTTCTAACATTTTCATCAGTTAAAACTTGTATAAATTTTATAGCTTCATTTAATTTTTTAATAAGAGACCTTGCTGTACCAGAACCAATTAATAACTCTTTTTGTAAACGATATCTGCCAATTCCTTCTTTATTTTCCTCAAATATAAATAAGGCTAAAATAACATGAACAATTTCAAATGATGGCTTAATTGTAGGACTCTGAAATAAAGAGTCTAATTCTTCAAACATATTACATTCAAGTATAATATATTATTAATATAAGCTAAAAAAAAATATAAATCAGAATGTAATTTTATTAACTATCTAATTCCCGAAAATTCAAAACTGATATCCACAAATAGAATTTTTTGTAAAATAAAATGGCTAAAAAGGAGAATGAAAAAAGCTCTTATCACCCTCATGATTTAGTTTACTTTAAAACTGAAGAGGATAATGAAAGTAAGGCGATTAAAAGCTATTCATTTGAAAAGATTGACCAAGAAGATAAAATCAAACTTGTCAACAATTTTCAACCATTTGGAAGTCATTTTCAATTTTCAATACTTTTAGATAACCAAAGTTTTGCCCCTATAACAGATTTAAAAATTAAAATAAACATACCTAATTTCTTAACACTTTCAAGAGTGTATCCTCCTACGATAGCTCTACCTCGTTTAATTTCTAACAAAGATTCTAATCATTTAACTCTAGAATTCGATGAGTTAAATGAGAAAAGTAATAAACAAATCCATCTACATTTTAATCCTAATGCTTTAGATAGGAAAGGAGAAATAAGAACAATTGTTTCTTATGTCAATAATAAGGATACTATACGAGTTCTTGATAGTAGACCTGCAGAAATAACCGTTGACAATATAAGCATTGAACCTAAGGTTGTTCCATCTAGTTTTATTAGAGATTTTTCTCAAACACCAGGGATTAAAAAAGCAATTAAAAGTATGGGTATTGCTATTGACCATGAAATTGATCCAGATATACATTTTGATATTTTAGAAAAAATCTTTTTGTTTAATAATTTTCAATTAGTCACTAAGGATATAGAGAAAAAGATTTTATGGTATTTTGGAACTGAATCCTTATTAAAAGAAGATATCCTTGCTATTGGGCAAATTGTATCAAATAAAGTTGAAATTATCGCCACATCTTTAAATCATTACCTTCTTGTTTCTTTTTTGACCTTAATCTCAAACGATTTTAAAGAGGGTTTATTATTAAATGGTATAATAAAATCAAAAGAACAAATTTTTGATTTAGAATGTAAATTTTGTGGAGCAACACTTCCATATTTACCAAATCAAGGTATTTCAATTGAATGTAAAAACTGTAATAATGAACAAATCGTCTGGTAAGATTATTAATATTAATATCCAAATTTATTTGCTATGAGAAAAAATGGATTATAAAGATATATTAAAAATACTTGCTCCATGTGGGCTTAATTGTTATAAGTGTTTTGCTAACTCTAATGGTCCAATAAGAAAGACTAGCTTAAAGCTGCTAGAATCCTTAGGTTCATTCGATATATATGCTGAAAGATTTTCATCGTTTCTTCCCATATTCAAGGAATATCCATCTTTTAAAGCATTACTACAATATTTATCTGAAAAGAATTGTCAAGGATGTCGAGAGGGATCTTGTTTATACCCTGACTGTGGGGTAAGAGATTGCTATAAAGCTAAAAATGTCGATTTTTGTTACCAATGTAATGAGTTTCCTTGCCAAAAAACTAATTTCGATCCTCATCTTGAGCAACGATGGAAACAAATAAATAATCGAATGAAAGAAATTGGAATTGAAGCATATTACCAAGAGACTAAGGATTTACCGAGATATTGATTAGATAAGATTAACTGTTTTTTCATGAAAATTAATATCTAATTAATTTATTTATTCTAAACTTTATTTTATTTACTATAAAACGGGTTATAGTTTATTTAATCAATAAAAATTATTTTATTGCTACAATATTTAATAATAAAATTATATTTTTTATGTTATATAATATAAAAAAAATTATAATGCTACGTTTCAGAATTTAATTCTTTTTTCTTTATTTTTTTCATATTTACCTTTTTTTAATAACTGAAAGATTATTGATAAGATAATACTACTTATACTTTCAATTTCATGCAAAAATAATATTTCTATAAAAAAATCCTAACTTTCACGAGATTGATCATCTCAATAATTCTGAATTTTGTCGTTCAATTTTTTTCATTTTATTCTCCATAAAACTAAGTATGAATGAAAATCTTTAAATATCTAAAAGATGTATATCTATATAACAAACTCTTAAAAAATAACAAATTTCTATAAAAATTATCAAAAATTATAATATAGTGGAGGAATAAAAAATGTCCGAATATATTAGTTGGAGTCCTATTCGAAGATTAATGAAACACAATGGTGCAATTATTGTTGCTCGTGACGCAGTCGATGAATTAGTTGATTGGATGGGTCAATCAGCTGAAAAAATTACAAAAACTGCTTTAACTTTAACCAAGCATGCCAAGAGAAAGAAAGTAACTCGGGACGACATTCTTTTAGCTATTAAATACTTCTAAATAGGTAGATTTTTTAAAAAATCTCAATATATCTTTTTTTTTAATTCTATTCTGTTCCTCTAAATTTCTTCTATTTCCAACCCATTAATAAATAATACCTAAGGAAGTTTTAAATAATTATAAATTCAATATAATTTACAAATTTAATTTGTGATAAAAATTGGATATAGAAGAGAAAATTGATCAATATTTAAAACTTAAACGAGGATTTAAACCACCAATTAATCCTCGTGAATCTGCTCTCATAATAATTGATATGCAAAATTATCAAGTGAGGGAAACATCTGCCGTCGTAGAATCCTTTGAAAAATCAATCCCGGGTTTAATTCAATATTTCATAAAGCGTGTCAATGAAATGGTGACTCCAAATATAATAAGATTGTTAGAGTTCTTTAGAGAAAACAAAATCCCAATATATTATACCAAATTTGCTTCTCGTAGAAAGGATCGTAAAGATTATCATAATAATATACATGCATATAATCAAATCTTCGAAAATATGTTTGGAAAATATATTTTTCCATCTATTCAAGAACCCATTGCAGATATTGTCCCTGAATTAAAACCAGAAGAAGATGATATCATTATTCTTAAAACCACCAATGGAACATTTAGTTCAACCGATTTAGAGCATCAATTAAGAAATTTAGGAATTAAGACAGTAATAATTGTTGGAGTTGTTACACATATATGTGTTGAGAATACAGCAAGAAGCGCATTTGATTTAGGATTTAATGTTTATGTCGTTGATGATGCCTGTGCGGGATGGTCTCCAAATTTACACAATGCCGCATTGAGAGGGATGGAGTTATTCTTTACGAATATTATTAATACTGATGAGCTTCTCAAGACTTTAAACAAACAGTTGAAAAAGCTTAAAAAAAGCTAATTTTCTTTATTCTTGAATTTTATTTTTTTATAAAATATCTTTCTAATAACTATAATCATATAACCAGCTGGAATTGAAATACCCAATCCCCAAAATGGAGTTTTAAATATTAATATGATACTTCCAATTGGATAGAGAAACCGAATCAGGAATTTTATTTTTCGATTTCTAAATGCTTTTTTTCTCATAATTTGAATTGAATATTGTAAAATTGAAGGAATCCAGCAAACTAAAAAAATTGTGAGAATTATTGGTAAATTAATAAAATTTATAATATAAAAATAAAATATATTGCAAAATACTAATGCTAGAACAGCACCTAAACCAAAAGAAAAGCATCCTATACAGATCGCAAGGTTAAATATATAAAGAACATGATCATTGAAATCTGGGCGATTTGGGTTATGGTGTGCTAACCAATTGATTATTATTCTTTTATCCTCTTGAATATCTTCTTTTTCGTTATGCATGTTTCTATTTAATCTGAGTTATGATTAATATAATGATAATTTAGTAGCAAAAAAGAGATTGGTTTTTTTTAAACGGTGGGAAAAATATAATTACGAGCAATCACAATCACCACAATCGCAACCACTACAATCACAACCTCCTCCCCCATATGATCTTCCTCGCCGTCTCCCAGTTCCGCATGCAGTAGATGCTATACAACAAATTACAACAGCACCTATAACAAGTAAGGTTATTCCTGTGCTAGGTGATCCATATAGTGTTTGAGTTCCAAAATAAATTAAGATAATTCCGACAACTACAACAAGAAGAACAGCTATAGCAACTCCACCCGTGTTTTTTATTGGTTTTGAAGGGATATAAGGGGTTTCTGGATATGGTGCTTGTGGTGTTGGTGTTGATTCTGTTTGGCTAAAATAAGGGCTAGTGGTATTACCAGTTGGTTTGGCGCAAAAAGGACAAAATTTTGCTTCATCGGGTATTTCTGTGCCACAATTAGTACAATACATTTTATTTTCTCATTATTTTATCAAATTTGATATAAAATAAAAGAAGATACACAATAAATTAAATATAAATGAATTAATGTTATGCTAATTGAATTTCTATAAATAAGTAATAGTTCATTTTTTAAGCTTATAATCTAACCACCAATCAATTTTTAGAGGATCTCTTTTAAATTTAACAAAAGAAATTGCTTCTCCAGTAATATAATAAGGTTTTTCTTCTGTTATTAAAATCTCTTCTTTGATAATATCAATTGCTCTAGGTAAATTTTCCATTTGAATGTTTATTCCTAAAGTACAATGTGGAATCCATGTTATCGGAGAAGATTTAGTTTTAAAATTTTTAAAGAGATTATATGCTTTTTGTTGAAAATTTAATAACTCTATAGATGCTTTCGGATTTAAAAATAGGACACTTTCTTCAGAAGGGAAGTATCCAATACTACTTATTTGAATTTTAAATGGTTTTGTTTCAATAGAAAAAAGAAGTAATCTTTCTTTAACGATATTAATATCAATATTTTCATAGATAGATAGAGTTATATGAGGTTTCATTTTTACATCATGAAGTATTGGACTAATATTTTCATTCTTAAACCGCCTAAAAATATAAGTTATGATATGATTACTCTCTTCATCAAAAGTTAGAACAATTGCATATGGCATAATTATACACTCTATAAGACCAATTAATAAATATTTTGGAAATATAGAAAGATTGAATGAAATACATTAAATATTTCTAAATAAGTAGATTTTTTGAGCTTTTTTCTGCCTATGGTTTTTCTTTATTTGTTCTTTTAAAATTTTCCAAGGATACAAAAATTAATAGATTTCAATATCTTATTTTATTATACAATATTGTAAATATTGGAATCCAATTTATTAAAATTAATTAAAATGAATATGTGAATTGAATATGAATGTTAAAGAAAGATTTTTGGATATTGCTGCCATCTTGCTTTTATATACTATTGCAACTATGTTAATTTTTGGCTTTATTGATGCAATTTCTGGGACATTAATGCCTTATGAATTTACTTATTTGGGACAGACGGAAGCTAGCATAATTGCTTTTGATCCAGAAGTTTGGGAGATTCTTAGCGGTTATATCAGAATAGTAGGATATACTTTTATTAGCTTTGGAGTTATTCTTGTGATTGTGATTTTATTTGCTTTTCGAAAGAAAGAGAAATGGGCTTGGATAGTAGCTGTTTGGGGGTCTCTGTCATTAGATATTCCTTTCTTGATAATTCTTGCTACTACAATGAATCTTCCATTTTATCTTATACTGACTAATCTGATCGTCCAAGTAGTAGCCTTGGGTATTTCTTTTAAAGAATTTTTTGGAGCTGAATAAAAAATTAAAGATATTGGTATTTCACCATAATTTAACAATATCAAAAATTTTTTTTTTTATTAATATTTTTTAAAGTTGAATGAGAGAAGTTTATCCCAATATTTTTCTAATAAAGGAAAAAGGGACTTTTGGAGCAATAAAACCACCGGAAAATATTTATGTTTTAGCTGGTTCAGATGGTATAATTTTTGATGCTGGATACGGAACCAAAAAAGCTGTAAAGCATTTAATTACAGAAATTAAAAAAATAGAAAAAATCTATAAAGAACAACACAAACAGTTTAAACTTACAAGGATTATCGTATCGCATTGCCACCCAGATCATTTTAGTGGTTTAAAAAGAATAAGAGAGGCTTTAGGAATAAAGATCTCGCTCACAAAAAAAAGTGCTGAAATTATAAAGGATAAAAATAGTTTCATAAAAAGTTTTGAAACAGATGCATACAAAGATTACATGAGAGTTAGGAAAAAGTTAACTCGAAGAATAATAAATGTATTAAGAAACGTTGGTTCAAGACTATTTTATCAACGTATATATGGTGTTTCTTATATAGATAATCCGGAAGAAATTGTCGATAGCAATACAGAGATCATAATAAATGGAGAGGTATGGCAAATTTTTCCTTCACCTGGACATGCTATTGATCATATTTCTCTTTATAATAAGGAAAAAGGTGTATTATTCTCTGGAGATAATATTTTAAAGTCTATTACTACTTGGCTTGGCCCTCCAAATTGTGATTTAGCAGAATATGTTAATTCTATTAAAAAGATCCAGAAATTATCTAACCTCAAATTAGTACTTGCAGCTCATGGAAGCCCTATAGAAAATCCTAAAGACAGGATTGCAGAAATTTTATCACATAGAAAGGAGAGAGAAGAACAAGTTCTCGATATAATTCATGATAATTCAACCAATGGAATTACTCCAAAAGATATAATTAAAGCTATTTATCCTCAGGATAGTAGATTTCTACATCAAGTTGCTCGTGGTTGGATTGTTTTAACTTTAAAAATGTTAGAAGAGAAGGGCTTAATAAAACGGCAAGATACAAAAAGAGAGATACTATTTTTCCCGGTTGAAAAGAATTAAATTTTTCATATCCTTAATTAAAATAGAAATTACTAGCTTATTGCTAAATTAATAAATAAATTCTATAAATTAGAAGTCAAAATAATATTATAAAAATTTTACAGCGATATTATTTTTAAAAGTAATTATTCTATAGTAAATTTTAATATGCAAAAAGAGCCTCTACAATATATAAATGGACTATTTTTAAAAAAAAATCAAATTTTGTGGAGAGATTATCAAAGAAATATTGTTAATAGCTGTAAAAATAAAAATTCTTTAGTTGTTTTACCAACAGGTTTAGGAAAAACAATTATAGGTATTTTATTAATTTCTCATTGCTTGAAAAAATATTCAAAAGCAAAAATTATTATTCTTGCTCCTACGCGACCATTAGTTTCACAGCATAGGGCTTCATGTAAGAGATTTCTTGACATTGATTTAGAAAATATTACTTCATTTACAGGAAAAATATCTCCAGAAAAAAGAATCCTATTATTTAAAAGTTCAAGAATAATAATATCTACACCACAAGTAATCAAAAATGATTTGATGAGAGGCAGATATGAATTAAGTAAAGTATCATTAATAATATTCGATGAAGCTCATAAGACTAAAGGAAATTATGCGTACAATTTTATTTCAGAAGAATATATTAATAATTGTACAGATCCCTTAATCTTAGGATTAACAGCCTCACCAGGAAAGGATTATGAACACATTCAACAAATATGTGATAACTTATATATTGAGAATATCGTTTTTAAAAGTTATCAAGATAAAGACGTTAAGGATTATATTTATGACATCGATACTTATATCAATTTAATTGATTTACCCGTTAAAATAAGGGAATTAAGTGCTGTTTGGTATAATTTATTTGAAATTTATTTAAGATTTTTTATAAAGAATAATTTAATTCCCCCAAATAAACCATTTTATTCAAAATTAGATTTTTTAGGAATATCTCGTGATTTAACAATTTCTTTACACTATGAAAAAGATAATCAATTTGATTTATCTGAAGATGAATATTTAGATTGTTTATATTACAAATCTCCAAAAATAATTGATATCGTTAAAGAAAATCAACTTGATATTCCTTCTGTATACTCTTATTGTTCAAGTTGTATATCCATACTTCATGCTAAAGATTTGTTAGAAACACAAGATATATCTCTCTTTAAATCTTTTTTAGATAAAATTAAGTATAAAACAGATAAAGATATCTTATCAGCTAAAAGAATTGTGAATTCAGAGCATTTTAATCACATCATTTCTGTAATTGAAAATGAAGAACAAATTACTCTTTCTCATCCTAAATTAAAACAGATTAATTCCATAATTAAAGAGGAAATTGAAGAATTTAGTAATAAAAAAATTCTGATCTTTACACAATACCGTGAAATGGCAGAACTTCTTAAGAAAAAGTTGCAAAAGGACTTTTATGGACAACTTAAAATTGAAAAATTTATTGGCCAAGCAACTAAAAAAGAAGATTATGGATTTCCCCAAAGTTTACAAATAGAGATCTTACAAAAATTCAGAGATGGAGATATAAATATATTGATTGCCACAAGTGTCGCTGAAGAAGGATTAGATATCCCAAATGTGGATGCCATTATTTTTTTCGAACCTATTCCTTCAGAAATCCGATTAATTCAAAGACGAGGAAGAACTGGAAGATATTCTCCGGGAAGGTGTTATATACTTATAACTGAAGAATCAGTTGATATCCCATTTCATATTGTTGCTAGACGAAAAGAACATTCAATGAACTCAGTATTATCTAATCAAAAGCAATTGAAATTAATAAGTACTTTAGAACGCGAAAGAATTGATTTCTCTATCCAAAAAAATCAATATGTTGACTCACAATTTACAAAAAATTTTAGAGAAAGAAAAGATTTAGAAGAAATTTATTTAGCAAACCATTCTATCGAAGAAATTATTACCCAAATAGATAATTTCTGTAATAGTGAAGATTATAAAAATCTTAGAGATTGTGGAATAACATTTTATTCAGATTTTATAAAGTTTGATAAACATTTCTTAAAAGAAAAAATTATAAAATTTAAAAAAAGAAGATTAAAGTCACCTAATCACCAAAAAGTCTATTTAAATAAACATATAAAAGCATTGATAAATATAGTTAAAATCTTTGGCATTAATGGATTATTAGACTACAAAAAATTTCAAGAACTTGCACGTGATGAAGATATCATTGATCAAAAGTTTAATACCCATTTCAACCAAGCATGTTTTCTTGGATATCTTAGAAAACTAGATAATTCTGTCCAATTTATTATGGATTATGATTAAATGTTCAGAAAGTGGAATATTTAAAAATCTAAATCAATAAAATTTTAATTACTATTTTATTTTACCTTCTTTTCCTTTTCTCAAGAAATAAAATATTAGGATAAGAGTTGTAATTATTATCGGAATAGTTATAATTACTGGATTACCCCCACTAAAAAGGAATAAATAATATGAAATAGTAACAATTGAGGCAAAAAATGCGATGATACTACCATATTGACTCGCAAAATTCCTTAAATGCCGTAAAATCATATTTAGTTTATAATTGGTATTTTTGATTACTTCCAATTCAGTTTCATCAATTTCATCTAATACATCTGGATTTTCATAATATATTGATAACAGTGGATTATATTTTCCCTTTATTTCTCCAGCACTTATTAGAAATAATAGATGATCTTGTATATTTTGTTTTTTTATTTTAAGTTCATTGTTCAAGAATCCAACTGTTAAATATTCATTTGCAACGGCCTTTATAGTCATATTGATGTATGATTTTAATATAAACCGCTCTAATGCTTTAACTTTTTCATTTAGAATTTCTGAAAATTCATCTATAAATCTGTTAAAATCTTCAAGAATAAATTTTGATATTTGACTAAAATTTTTTGATTGCTTAGAAAAATCTTTGAATGTTGTTTCCATGTCTCTTTTAATCTTATTTATCTCGGAATCAATACTTTTTGCTCTTTTTTGAATCAAAATATTACTTTTCTTAAATTCTTTAATTTCTATATTATCCTCCACTTTTCTTTCTAAATTACCCAGTAATTGACTTAAATATATTTTATTTTTATTAACAAGAGTCAATAATTGTTCACGGAATGATTCATTCTTCATTGATATTATCTGGTCACTAATCTTTTGAATTTTGCTGTTATACTCATTAGAAAAATTATTTTTTGCTTTCACATACAACTCTCTAATTTCAGGTACTAATTTAGCTAAATCTCCAGTATTGCGTAATAAAGCATTTATTTTAACTTCAATTTTTTCTTGAGATTGTTTCAGATTATCCTTAAAGTCTTGCTCCCTATTTTCAAAGTTTTCCTGAATCTTTATATAGTCCTCGTGATCTTCCGCTCTTTTAAAAACTTTAGTAGTATATTCCTTTAATTCAATATTTAAGGAATTAAATTTCTGGTCTATAAATGATTGTATTTTATTGAATTGCTTTAAATTATTTTTAATATTTTTTATAGCAGCTCTTTCATTCTCTAAAATTGATTCAAAATATTCTTTAGTCTCAAAGAATTCTTCTCTTTCTTGATTTATCTGAAGTTCTTTTACTTTTTCATAGAATTGTTTCGGTAGAACATCTTCAAAAATCTTTAAATCCTTAATTCTGTTTTGAAGCTCTAACATATTTATATTTAGTGTTCTATTTCTAATACTCGAATCATATAAGGAAAGAATTTTTCCGATTCTTGCCCTATTTAATTTTAATAAATTATTATCTATATAATTTTTAAGTTCTTTATTCAAGTAATAAAAATCTGTGAATATCAAAATATATTTTTCCTTTTCGTTAAGTTCTGCATTGATTTTTGAAATTTCAATCATAGTTTTTAACTGATCAATAAGAACTTTACATGATAATTTAACTTCATCCTTTAAATCGCTTAATTTTATATTATTAGTCCTTTTCTCAATTGCCAATGCATTTATTTTATTTGAGATGATATTGTTTATAGCTTCGTTTTTTAATTCTGAAATTTCATTAATAAAAAAATCATTAAATTTTTCCCATTGAATAATGCTTAATTCTGATTCTCCATTAAAGTTCTCAATATTTTTACGACATTCATTTAACTTTTTTTGGTATATCTTATTTATTTTATTGAAATCAGTTTGGAGTGAGTCAAATTCTTTCATAGCTTCTTCGATTTTTAAACTTTTATAACGATCTAAATTTTTCTTAACCTCATTTAATTGAGATTTAAATTTTAGACTCTCTTGAGAAATAAAATTATCAAAATCTTCTATTCTCGCTCGATTTCTTTCTTCTATAATTTTTTTCTTTAAATTTTTTACTTGATTTGCAATTATTTCGATTATATTGGATTCTAACTTTTCCAGGCTATCTTGAAGATGGTGAAAGAGTAAATATAACTTCTGCTTTTTTTTAATTTCTTGCTTTATTATGGATTGAAGTTCTTTAATTTCATTTAACCTCTCGTTCATTAAAATTTCTGACTCTTTCTTAGTAAAACTAAAAGCATCCTGAAATTCATTTTCTAAAATTTTGTTTTTAGCCTTTTCCTCAATTTGTTTAATATCAATTTGTATTTTATGATTAATCTCTTCAATCTTCTTTAAATTAACATTGAAAAATTGAAAACCGTCAGTATAGAAACTGAATTCATTATCAAACTGATCTTTAATTCTTAACCACTTATCAATTACCTTTTTATGTTTTTTTACTACTTTTCTTTCTTTAGGGGTAATTTTTTGAGAGATTTTATAAATTTTATCATCATATTTCCTAATATTTTGAGAGATGCTATCCAGATTATGAATTATGAGACTTAATTTTTCGGGATCATATTCTTTTTCAAGAATTTCGCAAAAAACCCTTCTAAAGGAATCCAGCTTTTTATCTATATCTTCATCAATGATATCTATTTTTTCTTGAAGATTTTCTAGTAGAATCTTTAAATTTCTTACTTTCTCTTTTTCCTGGATCTTACTTTTTAAATATGATTCTACTTCTGATAACCTTTTTTGTAAAATCGAGTATACTTTGTTCCATTTTGAAATTTCTGAGCCTAAACTAGTTTGCATGTTAATATAATAAAATTCCTCATAAAATGAGTTTTCAATGTTCTCATTCAAAAAATCTGCTTCCATTAATGCATTTCTAATGACAAATTTTAATCTCTCTTTAGCATACTCAATCTCATTAATTAAAAGATAACTATCTATTTCTTCTCGTATCTGAGAAGTTGCTCTTTCTAATTTTAACGTCATATTAAAAATATCATTTTTAATATCCTCCAATTTTTCTTTTTCTTCATATAATCTCTCAACATTCAAATCCATATCAGATACAATTATTCTTTTAAAAAAATAATTTAAATAGAAGAAATATTTAGTTTTAATACCTAGGAACACTTTTTTCGTTCTAATATCACCGTTAAAAAACCTTTTCTCAACCATATCTTTAATTATTGGAAAGACCTCTTCCTTTAACTTCAAGGGTTCATAATAGAGGGCTCTATATCTTTTATGAATATCAGAAAGAGAAACTATACTATTATTTATTAGTTTATTATAGAAATTTTGAAAAAATTCTTTTTTTCCATGACTAAAATTACTAATATAATTCTTAAATTCAATTTCATTGTTTAAAATGCGTAAATTAAAATTATAGTTTAAATTAATATATGAAATAAGGTCATTAGTATATTCTTCTAAACCGAAGGTGGATTTTAATTGATTTACATCAATAAATTTATCTTTTTCTATTTGCTTAAAAAGTAATCTTTCAATTTCGCCAATAAATTTCTTCCAAATAAGCGATAGAAGAATTATTAACTTAGATACATCACATAATTTGTCAGAATTCCAGTTATCGCGATTATTAAGTACTTCTTTTAATTTTTTATTTATGAAAGAAAAAATTCCAGCAGGATTATAATCCAACATCCAAGAATATAACTCTAGGATATAAACTACCCAAAAAGTGATTTCTATATTATCTGATTGATTAAAACTAAATCCACCATTCTCTTTCTGAAATTGTTGAAGGGATTGGATTTCTTTCTCTTTTATTTCTAAATCTAAATCTAAAAACTTAAGACAAAGAAATCTAAAAATTAAAGAGGTTCCTCTTTTTTTATCTCCTAGATATAATCTAAATTGGTTCTTATTAATGCGTATGTCTATATTCAGAAGTGAAAAGATTTCCAAGGCGTAGTATAGTGTTCGAGCAGGGGAAATATTTTTATCGATTTCACATTCATTATCATGGCAATGTAGAAATTTATTACTTTTCTTATGGGATAAGATAAAATTTTTAATTTCTCCTTTTTTTTGATCCTGACCCTCAGAACTCAGATATTGTTTTAATAATCCTAAATTCTTTAGACAAGTTAAGGCTAGATATGTAGAAAATATATCGGGAAGTTTATCAGATTGTGGAGTTTGTTTGAATCCTAATTGTTCGTTTTGATGAATTTCACATTTCTTTATGAAATTAAAGATTTCATCTCTATTTATTCTTTTTTCTTCTTTAAGATATTTCCTTAGTAATAAAAACCAAAAAATAGTCTCTAAATTTACGTTAGGGGTATTTAACAAGTTTTTATTAAAATATTCATAGAATTCAACTAGTCTATCATGTTCTTTATAATAAAAATTCCTAATATCTCTTTTTTTAACTCTTATAAATGACTTAAATGGTTCTTTTTTAAATTTTGTAATATATGGATAAGCAGATTTCTCTTCCACATTAAACAATATTAAACAAATCCCTAGAATGATTATACTAATTTTTGTAAATAATGAAAATATAAACATTTATTTTTTTGGCAACAAAAATGTCAGATTTAAGGATAGGTCTCTAAAGACAATTACTAAAATTTAGTTTGATATTCATCAATCATATTTATTACAAGTTATTATAGGGAAAATCCATAACAATCTTGTTAATATTTGCTAAAAAATCCTTTTAATTTTACCTTTTTGATTAACGAAAGTGTTTTTTATTTAGATACACAGTTACAGCAGCAAATATAATACCCACAATGATGAAATAAATAATCATAAGTAATAATGGTGGAGTACTGCTGATATTTAGAAATATATAGAATTCTTTAGACCAACTATTATTTTCATTCAAAGAGGAATCTTTAGCCCAAACTTGAAAGATATATACTATTCGATTTTGATATAAACTTATATTATTCCAGTTAAAACTCCACTGACTTTCTCCATTATAAATCATAGTTGCATTAAATAAGAAACTGGTAGAATTTGATATCTGAATTGTAACATTGCCAAACAAAGGAGGATTATCATCACTTACATTAGCAATAATTTTATAAACTTTCTTATTTATTACTGAATTGTTGCTGGATGGTTGGAGGAATGTAATAATTGGAGCAGTTGTATCATTCGTAGGACCTTGAGCAAAATATATAGCATTATTATTTACATATCCAACAGCTTCCTTTTTAAAATTAAGTAAATGACCGCTAGAATAAGTAATTGTAATTATTATAAACAGAGTTATAATGATAAATGTTTTAATTGAACACTTTTTCTTATAATCTTTAAATGCTATTTTCATTATAATCATAAGTAGCTGGCTATATTAAATTAGAATTAATTCTAACTGTAATTTAAATTTAAGTGAAGAATACAGCAATTGTTTGGAAATTTGTATCATATCAAAAATTATTTAGTTTCTTTAAAAAAAGTATATTTTGATATCATTTGTTTACAATTGAGGATTGCCATTAAAACCCCAAGTTTTATTAATTCCTAAATTATCTTGGATTAAGGGTGCTTGAATATCATTTACAGACATCCCTAGTCCTGAAGGGATGAAATTTTTAGCATTATTAAAAGCTGTTTCTATAGTCTCACTTTTATTTAATTGATCCCAAAATTGATGAAAAAACCATGATCCCGCAAAGCCATCAGCATTCAAATTGTCTCGCCAATACCATGAAAAAATATCTGTTGTCGATGTAATTAATATTGAATTGGGTATATTATACCAACTTAGTCCTATACTTGAGTTTTGATTTAAAAAATTTCCACTATAACATATATCTATATTGATCAATATACGTCTACAATTAATCTCTTTAACGAGATTAAAAAACTCAATTTCAGTTATATAATTGCTGTCAGCTTCGAAATGGAAAGTTGCATTCCCATCACCAAGTACTCTATTTGAACCATGGTCTACCATATAAATTATCAGTTGATCTTTTGAATTTATCTTAGATGCAAAAGAACCGATGACACTAACATTCAATTCTTGCTTAAATCTACTCGAATTCACATCGTCGTTTTCTACATCAATGATAGCACCAGCTAAATCATTTGATATTCCATCATTTGCCTTTATATCTATTGTATTATCATCCGTGTGATAGAGCATCAAAAATATATCATCATCAGTATATCCATGATTCTTTAAAATCCAGTAAACTTGAAGTGCTTGAGCAGGAAAGCCATCTGAATCTATATTACTAGGAAGAGGGCTCGGAATTGGGGGAGGGAACCAATATTCTATCTTTACATCATCAAAAAGTACCATGTCGCCCCCAGTCATATTCCCTTCAACTGCTAATACTAAATGTAGTTGAGTTATCTCATTTTGAGTGGAATTATCTGCAATACCAGTTGAATTAAGAGATTTCCAACCAATGAAACCTCCTAATGTACCATCTGACCAATCTGTTCTTATTACATCATTACTAGAATTTAACCATCTTAATCCTATCCTAGCTCCTGCTCCTGTGCCCGGTAAAATTATAGCGGGATTTATTGGGGGGAAATTAATATTAGTTGTTATATTAACCCAAGCAGAAAGATTATATGCGGCAGACTTTATTAATGGATAATACTTTGTCCAATTATAAACCAATTCCATATCAACATATCCTCCCCAAGGTTTAGCAATAAATTGTACAACCCCAGGAGTATGATAACCTGGTATATTAGCATCAGTTACTATATACCCATTTGGGAAATCTTCGAAAGAGGGCCATCGACCCGTTTCATTACTAAACGTTGAATCATCTCCATCATTAAAATCGGGTTGACTATCCTTTCTATAGAAATCATTTGCACTGCATAGGATAATTGCTTTTCGGGCTCCTGGAATTGGTTCTCTTCGCATGGTAGGAAGATATATTATCCATAAAGAAAGAACTAATACTATACCTATAATAAATGCAAGTAAAGGAATATATTTCTTTGCATTCTTCTTTAAATCCATTAAATCTCAACTTTTTTGGTATTTTTATTCTTTTAAAAAGTAATTTCTACAAAAGATATATATAAAGGAGAATTACACGATATTATAATTTAAATCTTACTTTTCTTTATTAAATGAATATGTTTCTCTTAACATATAATATATAATATTCTTAAAATGAAAATAAAAAAAATTTTATAAAATGATTAGAAAGCTTATTAGCTCACTCTTTCATTTTTAATATTTCTTCTAATGTGGGTTTTTCTTTAATATCTAAAAGTTTAAACTCATCAATCATTTGAATCAAACCATATACTACTACACCATGATTGTATTGCTCGTTTGCATCATATAAATTCCGGTAACAAAATGGACATTCAGTTGTTACTATATCTGCACCTATTGCATTTGCTTCATCCAACCGTAAGCTTGATGTCCTTAATGAAAAATCAGCATAGCCTGCTCTCACTCCTCCACCGGCTCCACAACAGAAGCTATCGAGTTTTATTCGGTACATTTCTTTAAATTTTATACCAACATCTTGTTCCAATTGTCTTAACACAATTCGAGGAACTTCATACCATTCATCAATCGCTTCTCTAATTTTTCGACTATCCATCATTAGATTTTTAGATTCTTCTATTATTTTTTGCTCAATTTCTAAAGCCATGTGTCTTCCGAGATGGCATGGATCATGGTATGTAACTACTTTTCCTTTTAATTCCTTATTAGGCTTAAATTTGATTTTTCCCTCGGTGATTAATCGAGAAACTAATTCAAATGCATGCATGGTTTTAAAAGGAATTTTACCCTCAGATGACCATTTAGGATAATCATTTGTAAAAGTCTTGTAACATCCCGCACAACTAAAGAATATTAAATCCAAGTCTTTAAAGGCTTCAATATTTTTATTCATTAATTCTTGAGCCGTATCGACAGCACCTACTCTAAAGAATGGACTTCCACAACATACTTCATCCTCAACTAATCTGAAATTAATTCCTAACTGTTCAAAAATCTTGCAAGTTGCTATAGCAATCTCAATTTGGCGATAACTTGCTGTACAACCTACAAAATAACCAATCTTTGCATCTTTATTATCTATATATTTCTCTAAACCAGCATCTTTTGCCCATTTAAAGCGTTCTTCTGCTTTTCCACCATATGGATTGTTTAATTCCTTTGTTAAACGTTCAACTAACTGATGTTTCTCAATCATCGGGATTCCCGCCTCTTTACATGCAGCACGGAGAGCTTCTATAATATCAACGGTTCGCACTTTGTTTTCACATTGGGCTGAACATTGACCACATGTAATACAAGGCATAATAACATCCCTAACTTCTTCAGAAAACTCTAAATCCCCACTTAAAATAGAACGAGCAATCCAAATCTTACCAGCATTCCAAAAAGCTTCCCATCCATGTTCTATACCGGCTGGACATGCATCCACCATACCCTCATAAAGTACAGAACCTTGTTTTCCAGTAAATTCTCCAATTCCTTTTTTATCAGGTTCTCCTGAGTACGCAAATCTACATGCTTTACAATGAATGCATCTATATACATCCTTTTTAAGCTCTTCGAGCCTTTCCATTCCTGTTTTTGACATTTTCTTTATCAACCTCCTTTATTTATGGAAGAGCAAGTCTTCCTGGATGCATTATAAAATTAGGATCTACGAGCTTTTTGAAAGCCCTCAAATATTTCCAGTACATTCCAGCCTGATAATATGCTTGAATATGGATGTAGGGATCTGGTCTATAATTAAGCCAACCTTGTTTTAAAGCATATTCAGTAGTTTCACTGTTTAATTGTTGAACTTTTTCAAAATCACTTTGTTTTGTACTGTCAAAGCATACAATGGGCATACAAATTGCTTGTCTACATCGTTCAATACTTGCAATCCAAATTACGGGAGGAAATCCATGTTCTTCCATCTTTTTTGTATACATGTCAGCAAAATGTGCGCATTCTGGCCAAGGAGTATACCAGGTAATAAATAAAAAGCCAGCTTCCCAGAAGCTATAAGGAATAGCTATTTTATTAGGTTTTTTCATTCTACTGGCAATTTGCTTAGGATGAAGTTCCTGCTTTATAATTGCATCTGGATTTTTAGCTCTTTTCTTAAAATCTTCGGCCATTTTATCAATTCTATTAGTTACATAATCAAGTTCTTCTTGAGTTTGAGCCCACGTTTCCCAATTCATCCACCATTGAGAAATACCAATTTCTTTATAGAAATTATAATCATGTGGGATTTTATCCTTTGGCCATCTAGCCATTACAAGAGGATAATTACCTCCTTGAACCATAACGGTATGGTGGCTAATTCCAAACTCCTGTTTAGCAACTTCAAGAGTTAAGTTCTGCATATCGTAAGGATTATCCATACCCCATACAACAACTGTCTTAAACTTCGGATGGGGGAATATTTTCACAGCAGCTTTAGTAACTACTCCAAAAGCACCTTGTGAACCCATCAGAAAACTCCACATATCAGGGCCTATACCATATTTATAAAAGGGTTTTGCAAATGGAAGTGCCCATGAACCAGTTCGTACTACATCTCCATTTGGGAAAACAATTTCCCCACACATAAAATTATCTCCTTGTGGACCTACTGAAGATGTATATAACGAAAATCCACGATCAATTGCATCCCCCATAACGGTTGCTGCTGGAGGAGCTCCATCAGGAATTGGAGGTGCCCAATCTGGATGATATTTATGCATATAACTCCAAAGTTGTCCATTTGTGACCCCTGGTTCTATTATACAATAACGGTTTTCTTCGTCTATTTCAAGAATCCTATTCATCCTTCCCAAATCGAGAAGAACTCCACCAGGTTTGATTGTAGGGCATGCAAAACCACCTGACAAACCAGCAGACACGGGACTAACAGCAATCTTTTCTGCAGAACAATATATTAATATTTTTCGAATTTCTTCAACGTATTTTGGTCGGACAACAATATCTGGAATTTGGGATTCTAACCCCATTACAGATTTAGCTAGATATGATGCAGTAATGGCTTTATTATTGGTAGCATACTCTTTCCCGACAATTCCGATCATAGCTTCTAAATCTTTTTCATCCGGTAATTTATAGCTCATAATCTCCAACCTATTAAATAATCTTCAAATTTTTGTTTTTATATAATTTAATGTATTATTTTGGAAAATTAAGTACTGCATTTTAAATTTTCTTATGACATTTTCATACAAAATATGATTTTTTCTTATAGAAATTATGTTTCATTTCTAGAGGGTGAAACATCTTTTTAAAAAAGAAGCGTTAATCAATAATTTAAAGAAGAACCTTATAATGAAAATCTTTCTATTCATTCTAGATGGTTATAAATTCTCTTATTTTTGAATTTATTGAAGATTTTTGACGCCTATTATCTTTAATTATAAATTCATGAAAAATTTCGTTATTTTCATCAATAAATTCCCAAAATTCTTCATAAATTTCTTTTGAGGTCATCTTTTTCTTTCTAGAATTAATATTTTGTTTTAACCTATTTTCTTTCTGGAATTCATCATGATTAAATGGTTTATATTTAACTTTTTCTCCATTAAGTATTAACTTTTCGAAAAGCTCGTTATTCCGTTTCTCAGTTAGGTTAAAAGTTTTCACACCATTCCTTAACTTTCTGGCAGTCGCTTGATTCAATTCCAAATCCACTTTCTGATATCCTCGAATTTGGAAATTATTGTCCATGAAAAATTGGAAGTGATGTGGGCAAATTAATCCTTTATGGACAGAAATTGTAGTTAATTTGGATTTATTGTTTAATCTCGAAGGAGGTATTCCTACGATATCTCTTGTTTTACAAATTGGGCAAATAACTTCAATTTTATTTGTCCTAGCAAGGATAACCATTAGATTCTCACATAATTAAAATAAATCTAAACCCTACAAAAATCTCTAGAATTTTCTATTTAAACTAAGCTTTTTTATTGTTTATGACCGAATCTTTAAGTTCAATAAATAATTTTTCCAATTATTATACTAGTTCTAATTCTATTTTAAAATAAGATGATATCATGTCAGAAATGGATATTTTTTTTCACCCAAAATCCATAGCAATAATTGGAGCATCAGACAGTTTTAAATTTGGATATACTACGACAAAATACTTGTTAGAATCAAAATTTAAAACTTTTCCTGTTAACATCAAGAAGCAAGAAATTCATGGACATAAAGCTTATAAAAATGTAAAAGATATTCCTGAAGAAATAGATTTGGCAATCATTCTCATTGGAAATGAATTTGTTCTTCAAGCAGTAAAAGATTGTATTGAAAAGGGAGTAAAAGGGATAATAATAGAATCAGCAGGTTTTGCAGAGACAGGTGTAGAAAAATATATAAAAATTCAAAATGAGATTGAAAAAATAGCTAAAGAGACTAAAGTTCGAATTATAGGACCTAATTGTATTGGTGTTACTGATTTTAACAATCAATTCACTACAGCAGACATGAGCTTTGATCAAGCTTTAAGTGGTAAAGTAGCAGTTATAGCGCAATCAGGTGTACTTGGAAATATTTTTATAGATTGGGCAACTGATAAAGGGATTGGATTTTCTAAAACTATTACAATAGGAAACAAGGTGGATGTTGATGAGATTGATTTACTCAAGTATTTAAATAAAGATCCTGAAACAGAAGTTATAACTCTTTACCTAGAAGGTACAAAACGAGGTAGAGAACTAATACAAGCTTTTAAAAACATGGATAAACCAGTTATAATACTTAAAAACGGAAAAAGTGAAATAGGTTCAAAAGCAGTTAATAGTCACACGGGGTCAATGGCAGGAAATAACAAAATTTATGATACTCTCTTTAAACAGAATAGTAAAATATTTAGGGTTAACAATTTTTATGAATTATTTAACATAGCTCATGTATTTGCAAGTCAACCTTTACCTGTAGGTAAAAACGTTGCTATTATTACAGGTTCGGGAAGCTTAGGAGCGCTTGCGTGTGATCAGATTGAGGAACAAGGATTAAATCTTGCGAATTTAAGCGAAAACACTATCTCTCGTATTAAATCGGTAATTCCAAATTGGGTTTCAATTAGAGGTACTATAGATTTAGGTCCTTCTATATTTCAGACATTTGAGTCATCTGCAAAAGCAATTTTCGAAGATAAGAATGTGGATTGCATCTTATATATTTTTTCAGTTCCTCGATGGCCACTCCAAATGATGGGTTCAATGTCTACAAATTGGGCTAAACAACATTTTGCTCTCATTAAAGATTTAACACAAAAGTTTAAAAAACCATGCGTGTGTGTATGTTTTGGTTCTAGCTGGACATTTGATTTTCTTAGAAAAGCAGCATCTTCATCGAATTCAGAAATTAAGATTCCAATAATGAGTAGAATAAAACATGCAATAAAAGCCTTTAAAATGATGTATCAGTTTGGAAAAAAACAAAATAAAATGAGTTTAAATTTAAACTAATAAGTAGTATTTATTTTTAAATTCTATTTTAAATTTAAGTTCTTCTTATCGTTGTTCATAAGTTTATTTCAAAAATTGGACTCCAAATTTTTTTAATTCTATTAAAATCTCCTTTTAATTAAGTAAAAATATTAAAATTTGGAGTGATAAAAAATGAGTGAAGTTTATGTTTTTAATATTGCCTGGCAAGAGATTGTCAATTGGTTTTTAGCTCAACCGATCTACGCACAAGTTCTTGTTTTGATAGGAGTTTTTGCAGTATTAACACTTGCGGTAATTTTAGTTTATTACATACTGAAAGGTGTTGCTTATCTGGTTTATTATATATTAAAAGGAATATATTATCTTTTGAAGGGAATTGGTTTACTCTTTTATAAGATATTCGAAGCATTATATTACGCTATTTCAGGTAAGCCAAAACCTAATAAATGCTGTGCTCCCCCACAACAAGCCCAAATTCCACCTGAAATACAACAGCAAGAAGAACCAATAGTACAACATCAAAAAAGCATACAAATAATCAGACCTGAAGTCGCTTATTGCAGTGAATGTGGTAATAAATTTACAGGTTCAATGCTTCAGACTTTACAAGAAAGAGGAGTTGCCTTCTGTATTCATTGTGGAAATAAGAAAACTCAAAATTACCAAATTGGTATCGAAAGTCAATAATTTTTTTTATTCTTTTTCTATTTTATATTAAAGATTTCTCAAATAATATAACACCAAAGCGTTCATCTTCATAATAAGCAAATCCGATCTTTTTTAGGAGATTTGCTACTTCAAGTTTACAAAAAACTTCAAATACTATAGATTTATTTGCCTCTAACTCTTTTTGAATAGTGTATTTAATTAATTCTAAGGCAGCTTTTGGTTTTCCGTAAGTTATAATCCAAATTTCATTTTTTAAAGGAATTTCATAAGTAACAAAACTTCTATTTTCCATTTTATGTAAAATGGCATCTTGATTGTAAATCCATGAACCCCTTTCATTGGTTAGATACCTTAATGGAATATAAGACCACCCAACACAAATTTCTGTCCCTGGACCAATATCAAATTCTTCATAATATTCCTTTACTTGTTCAGCTGTTAACTTTTCGAATTCAGAAGTTTCTTTTCTAGTTATTTTGATATCATCCAAATTTGCTTCTACAAGGTCCATACATTTCTTCTGTTTAAAACCAAACTTTTTAGCAAGTGAAATTGATGCGAAATTTTTTGATCCTGTATCATATTGAGCTACTTTAGCACCCATTTTTTTAGAATATTCTATAGCATAATTCAATTGTAATTTACCAATACCTTGTCCTTGATATGATACCTTTATTCTCCCACCTTCTAACCACGCAATTTCCTTATTATATAACTTTACTCTGCCGAATCCGATTAATTCTGTTTTATTTTCATCTTTAAAAGTTCCATAATTCATACAATCTTTCTCTTGGAGCCACTCTTCGATAACATATGGAATATAGTCATTCCCTTCCCATATATCTTTACTAATATCTTTTATAGCTGGAATGTCTTCATGTATTAACTCGCGGAAATATACCTTCATCTCAGCTCTTTCAAAACCTCTAATCTATGAAATTTGTTAATTAAAAACCCATAAAAAAATTTTACTTTTTTTAATTTATATTACGAACCATATAAATAATTTTAAATATAGATCTGTCAATAAGAATACTATTAAAAGTAGTTAAATCTATGTTAAAAATTTTTAAAATTGATCAAAAATGACAGAAAAAATGGTGGAAGGTAGTCCATATTCAGAAAAAATATGGTTAAAATCATATGATGAGCATGTTAAGCCGGAGATTGATATTGAAGTTTATTCCTTAGCCGAAATGTTTAAGAGGGTTGTAAAAAAATTCCCTGATAGCCTTTGTTATGACTTTCAAGGATCAAGAGCAACATTCAAGGAAACTGAAAAATTGGTAATCAGTTTTGCTAATTGTCTTATTGAGAATGGATTAGAAAAAGGTGATAGAGTTGCTATAAATTTACCAAATATTCCTCAATTTATTGTGGCATTGTTTGGAACATTTTATGCTGGATGTGCTGTGTCAGGGGTGAATTTTCTACTACAATCAAATGAAATTGTATATCAATTAAAAGATTGTGGAGCAAAAGCGGTTGTTACTCTTGATTCCTTCTATGAAGAAAAAGTTAGAAAAGCTTTACAAACTGGTCAAACCGATGTAAAGATAGTGATTACTACTAATGTTTCTGATGTTTTAGATCTTGAACCTGCTATGAAAGACCAATTGATTAAAATTGGAAAAGTTCCAATAGGAAAAGTTGAACCCCTTGAAGGTTTTAAATATTATACATATAATGAGATTTTAGAAAAATATACTGGTGATAAAGATCCAGATGTTAAAATTGATCCAGATGATCTCCTATTACTTCAATATACAGGAGGAACAACTGGTCCACCCAAGGGAGCCATTTTGACTCACAGAAATCTAATATCTTTATTACAAATAGTAGACCATTGGTTTGAGCCTGGTACACATCCAGGAAATGCTGTTTATATCTCAGGTTTTCCATTTTTTCATTTAGCTGGACTCCAATTTTGTCTACAAACTACTTTTTTAGGAGCAACACAGATTTTAGTCCCTGATCCAAGAGATACTAATTACATGATAAGTAAAATAAAAGAGTATGAGGATAAAATTTCACTCTTTTATAATGTACCCACTCTATATCTTCTTTTATTAAATAACCGAAGGTTTAAAAAGTTAAATTTAAGTGATGTACAAGGATATATCTCCGGTGCAGCTCCTTTTCCTACAGAAAGTATTAAAGAGTTTGAAGAAGTAGTTGGTAAGGGAAAAGTTATAGAAGCTTATGGAATGACTGAAAATAGTCCAGGAGTAACTATGAATCCTTATCTTGGCCCTAAAAAAATTGGAACTGTAGGAGTTCCTTTGCCAAATACAGAAGTAAAACTTGTAGATGTTTCTGATAAAAGGCGAGAAGTACCTATAGGAGAACCTGGTGAAATTGCTATAAGAGGGCCTCAAACCTTTAAAGGTTATTGGAATAAACCCAAAGAAACAGAAAATGCACTTCAAGAGGGGTGGTTTTATTCTGGAGATGTGGGTGTTATGGATGAGGATGGTTATATAAGAATAGTAGACCGTACAAAAGATATGATTATTGTGAGTGGGTATAAAGTATTTAGTGTTGAAGTAGATGATAAAATGAATAAACATCCAGCAATTGAACTCTGTTCATCTGTGGGAATTCCTGATCCTGAACGTCCTGGTTCTGAAGTAGTTAAATTATATGTATTGTTAAAAGAGGGACATAAACCTTCTGAAGAAATTAAAGCAGATATACTAAAATTTGCTCAAGAAAATCTAGCTAAATATAAAATACCAAAAATCATCGAAATCGTCAAGGAAATGCCATTAACTTCAATAGGTAAAGTAGACAAAAAACTCTTAAGAAATAAATAACTTTTTAATTTTTTTTTAAATTTTGTTCCTAAATTTCTTTTTTGAAATATCTTCTATAAATATTATAGTATGAAGTGAGAGCTATAATAAAATGTATTAAAATACATGATATAATCCCTATTTTTAAAAATATATAACCAAGATATAATCCCATTAAAAAGGGATATCCAAGATTGATTAGTAGAATAGTTAAATTCTTATAACGAAACCAAGTGTGAATATGAAAAAGAGAAAAAATCAAACTCGATATAAATATAACTGTAAATGATTTCAATTTTAACAAATCGAATAAAACGCCAATTGTATAATATCTAAAAACTAATTCTTCTAATATTATTATTATTGGAAAGAAAAACCAGATGATTTCTCTGTTCTTTCTATATATAAAAGCATTTAATACATCCTGCTTCTTAAATACTTCAAGATTTTTATCCTTATAGCCGAAAATTTCGACTTTTTTAGCCAAAAATAAAAAGAATATTAAACCTGTGATGAAAATAAGGATTATAAACCAATTTAATTCTCTTATCATGAAATATTCAAAAAAAACTCCAAAAAATATTGGGATAATTAATAAAGTTAATAAAATGCTAAGAGTAATGTATTTCTTTGCTTTAATCAAAATATAATATACCCGATTTTATTAAAATCCATAAAAAATTAAGTTAACCAGGGTAATCATTTTTGGAACCCATGAGTGTAGTTGTTTCCTCGATCCACTGAGATAATTCTTTATCCATTCTGCAAAAAGTGACAATTTTATCGATATCTCTTAACTTAGAAAAAGAACATTCAACAATTACATCCCAACCTCCATAAATAGGTGTAGCGTATGTGATTTTCCAATCTTCATCTGGTTCAGTAGATTTTAAATTAATTAATTTATCAACAACTTTCCATTCTGAACCAATTACTTTCAAACGGATTAAAATGTATCCACGATAATAAATTTCTTACAACCTTGATTTCCATTTATTTAGGTTTAAAATGCTCTAACGAGTAACAAACTTTAATTTAAATTTAAATATATTTAAGTAATTTAATGTTTCTATTATAAATTGTTCTATTAAAAAAATAAAGGGATATTATAGATATGTCAGATTTATATAAGAAATTAGAGAAGATTGTTTCTGATAAATATATTTCTAATGATATTTATGTACGCCACGCCTATTCACGAAATGTAGACATTGTTTTACAAGGCGTTCCCGATATTGTAATAAGACCAAAAGATGCTCAAGAAATCTCAGAAATTCTTAAGATTGCAAATGAAGAAAATATTCCTGTAATACCACGTGGTGGAGGCGATTGTGAATTTGGTGGAAGTAAGCCAATTAACGATGAGGGCATTGTTTTAGATTTGAAGAGAATGGACAATATTATAAATTTAGATCAAGAAAATTTGATAGTTACAGTCGAGGCAGGTATTTCTTGGGGAAAATTGAATGAATATTTATGCCATTATGGACTATATACCGGATGTATGGGACCTGGATCAGGAATGACAGCTTCAATTGGAGGTGGTATTTCACATCAATCAGTTGGAGGTGGAGGATGTGCAAAGTATGGTTCATGTACTAACCAATTAGTTTCTTTAGAAGTGGTTTTACCAACAGGTGAAATAATTCAAACAGGGTCTCAAGCTAATAAATTTTCTAAGTTTCCTTTTAATAGATTTGGAAATGGACCTGATTTATCAGGACTTTTTTGTGGTGATAATGGTATTTTTGGGATAAAAACAAAAATATCGCTTAAAGTATTTCCTAAACCGGAGTTTGCTGATTACAAAACTTTTTTACTTCCTCGAAAATCTGCTGAAACTGCTGCTCAAATTATGACGGAGATTCGAAGAAAAGGAATTAATGTATATGATACAATGTTTATTACTGATGTTGTTATTGAACTTGGGTCAAAGCAAGGATTTTTTCCTTTATGGGAGCATATAAAAAAGAAAAAAGGAATGCTTTTTTATACAATTGAAGCGAATTCGGAGGTTGAGTTAAAAGAAAATGTCAGAATCTTAGATGAGATTATTTTAAGTAAGAAATCTGAATATCTAGGTCCAGAAATCTCCGATGGTAATATAGCTAAGTGGCATTATACGGAACAAGGGCATTGGCAATTTTATCATAATTTATGGGGTATGTTTCCTTCCATGCAACCACTCTCAGCGGAATGTTTTTGTCCAATCCATATGTTTCCTCAAGTTGTAAAGGATGTTGATCAATGGGATATAGAACATAATGAAGATATGCAAAAAATTTTTAATATCACCAAAATTCGACCTATCTCAGGTAGCGGTCCGATACCATTAGTAGATGGGAATAATGTGGAAGTAACAGCTGGTTTTCTTAGCTTTTGGAAATATTATGAAGGTGAACTTTATGAAATAATCCAAGAAACTAACATAAAGTTATGGAAATCTTTAATCAAATTATTAGTTAAATACGGACTTCAATACTATATGATGGGTGATTTTATGTCTCGTTTAATGGTTGAGATTGGTGCTTACTCTGAAGAATATTATAACTTTTTGAAATCAATAAAAAAGACTCTTGATCCGAAAATGATACTAAGTAGAGGTAAATATAATTTTTGGGAGGGAGAGAAAAGTTGAGTGAATTAAAACATCTAAAAGAACATTGGAAAGATATTTTTTCGTGTATGGGATGTGGAGATTGTGGATATGCGATCCGTCCTGCCGTTGAGAGATATCTAGTATGCCCTATTAAAGAAGCTAAAGGAGAAGAAGGATTTGAAATTAGTTTTTCGAGAGGTAGAATGAATGTTTTAAAAGATGTATTAGAAGGTCAAATCTCTTTAAGTAAAAAATTAGCAAAATGGGTTTATGAATGTTCAGAATGCGGAAATTGTACTGAAGTCTGTCATATGACTCATAATGAAAATATTGCTTTACCCACATGCAAATGGATCGATCATGTAAAAGTATGGGAAGCTTTAAGAAAGGATCTTGTTGAAGAAGGATTTGCTCCATTAGAAAAACACTCTAATTTAATAGATTACATGAATAGAGATGATATGAGAAATCCGTATGGTGAAGAGAAAATAAAAAAATATGATTGGACCAAAGGAATTTCTGAACTTAAAGAAAAGGGAGAATTTGTATTCTTTGGAGGATGTACAATGCCATTAAGACAGGTAGAAACATTAAAAACTATGATTAAGATATTGCAAACTGCGGGGAAAGAGATTGCAATATCTAGAGATGAGTGGTGCTGTGGTTCAATCGCACTACGAATTGGAGATGATCAATCATTACAAGAATTTATTAGACATAATATTGCTGTATTTAAAAATATGGGTGCAAAAGTAGTTTTTACCGCCTGTGCTGGATGCTATCGAACATGGAAAAAAGATTACCCGGAATTACTTGGTGAAGAATTACCATTTCAAGTAAAACACATTACAGAAATCCTAGTTGAGCTCTTGAATAACAAAAAAATTCCTTTTAAAGAACAGCAAGGAGAATCTAAAAAGGTTACATATCATGATCCATGTCATTTAGGAAGACATATGGATTTTTATGAAATCCCACGAGAACTAATATTAAAAATCCCTGGTATTGAATTAGTTGAAATGAAACGAAACCGTAAAAATGCTTGGTGTTGTGGAGCTGGTGGTGGAGTTAAAAGTCAATTTCCAGAATTAGCTCTTGAAATTTCTAAAGAAAGAATCAATGAAGCTATAGAATCCGGAGCTGATATATTAACTACTAGTTGCCCATTTTGTATAGGAAATTTAAAAGATGCATATGAAGAATTAAGTCCAAAATTGTCAGAAAGAATAGAATTAATTGATATTATAGATCTAATTGCCTCTAAAATATGAGAAAAGTAAAATAGATTAAAAATAGGGTTTTATTCTTTTTTTATACAATACTAGGTCAAACAGAAGATCGAACCTTAGAAGAAACAATCCAATCAAGAATTTTCACGAATTTAATGCTGATATCTCAAATTTAGGTTAATAATTGAGTTATATAAATTCTTTTTAATAAATCTATTTTTAAAAATAATCAATTTGAATAATCTTTAAGAACTCTCCTTTTTTTAACTATATATGGAGGATATTAGTATTTATCTAAAACCAACTAAGTTTTTTGATTTTAATAAAAAGTCTGTTAGTGAAAAAGCATTAGAAATCACCAATGATTTGAAAACGGAAAAAGAGAAAGCTATAGCTTTATTTTATTGGGTACGAGATGAGATTAAGTATAATATGTTAACATATGTGCCAAATGTACCTGCTAACTTTAAAGCAAGTATAACTCTACGGAGAAAAAATGGTTTTTGTGTATCAAAATCCATTCTTTTATCGTCTTTTGCGAGAGCAATTGGAATTCCTGCCCGGATACATTTAGTTGATTTAATTAACCATTTAATTTCGCAAAAAGTTATTGATTTTATGGGTACTAATGTCATGTACGTACATGGTTACAGCGAATTCTATTTGGATGGGAAATGGGTAAAATTAACACCTTCTTTTGATCCTCAAACTGCTCTAAAAGGAAAATTTCTCCCTATGGTTGAATTTGATGGTGAAAATGATGCTGTGTTCCCTAAATTCGATAATCAAGGTAATCTATTTGGAGAATATCTCACTGATAGAGGAGTGCATGCAGAGTTACCGCTGGAAGAAATTGATAAAATTTTCGAAGAAAAATATCCTTCATATGCTCTCCATAAAAAAGGATTTAATCCAAAGCAAATACAAGATGAGATACTGACATATAAGAAATAATCGATAAATCTAATGAGGATTTTTTATAATTCATTCATTATCAATAATTTTTAAGGAAATTTATTAAAGTTTTTTCGTTATTATGGAAGATTTGAATATATATCTGCAACCAACGGAATATCTTGACTTTAATAAAATAGCTGTGAGTAGAAAAGCTTTTGAGATAACTAAAGATTTAAAAACTGATAAAGAAAAGGTAATTGCTTTATTTTATTGGGTTCGAGATAATATAAAATATAATGCTTTTTCATATTATCCAAAAATTAAAGCAAATCTCAAAGCTTCAGTCACATTAAGACGAAAAAATGGATTTTGCATGTCTAAATCTACATTACTGTCAACTTTTACAAGAGCAGTAGGAATTCCTGCCCGTATTCATATGGTTGATATTATTAATCATAAAATATCTCAAAGACTTGTTAATCTAATGGGTACTAAGGCTTTTCATTGTCATGCATATAGTGAGATTTACTTAAATAAGAAATGGGTAAAAATCGCACCCATTTTTGATAAAAAAACTTGTATAAAGGGAAATTTCTTTCCTATGATTGAGTTTGATGGAGAACATGATGCTTTATTTGCCCCATTTGATATTGAAGGGAACAAATTTGTAGAATATATAGGAGATTGGGGTACTTACGCAGATGTACCACAAAAAAAGATTGATCAAATATTTTGTGAGAAATATCCTCATTGGTATCCTAATCTAAGTTCGAATTTAATAAGACTTATGAAAAAAGAACCATTATCCTTGAATAAGTAATAAAATACTTCTTTTTTAAAAAAATTAGATTTCTATACTCATAAATCTCTTAAAAAAATTTTATATTTACCTAATTTTCCACCAAAATTTCCAGCAGAAACTTTAATTAAACCATCCATATTTATAATTCCTTCAATTACCTTTTTCATTGTAAGTTTTATAGTATCAAGATCTAAAGCATTAAACACAATCTCAGGTATTGAATGAACTCCATCAGGGACCTTAATTTCTTCAGAAGGTAACTTCTTCTTTAATGTTGGACAATATGGATGATTTGTCGAAGGCCCAATCTCAGGAAAATTTGTCTCTACTTTTGAACCAGCTGAACATACGTCAAACGTTGTGCATACATCATCTATCTCAACTATAATTTTAACAGCTTCACGTCCAATTTTTATACCTGAGTTGACTGAATCACAAAATAAATAAAAATTTCCTCCCATTACACCTTCACCATAAGTTAATTCTTCTTCTATTAAAAAATCATAACCCATCATAAGAGGAATAGAAATCATTTTTCTATCATATATTTTTATAATTTCCTCATAACCATCTCCACAATGGCCCACATTATTCATCATATTAAATTTCATCTTAGATTTATTTGGGTAATAGTCAAAAACAGCAGTAGTTGGAACAACTAAAATACCTTGTCTTATTCTCCTTCCTAATTGATCATAAAACTTACTCATAGCCTTTCTGCTCGTACCAGTGACCCATAATTGTACTATTGCGCCTAATCTACCATCAATAGTCTCGCTTTCGGAGAGCCATCTAACAACCCCTCCTTCAGCATCTCCAAATACAGTTGAAGGTAAAGAAGTAAATGCATTTGCTGCTCTATTTAAAAACTCAACATCTTGAGCAGTTACCATAAGTTGACAACATAAACCCTCAAACGCTTCACAGTAAGTATTATCAACAATAGCCATAATTTTTTCACAATATTTCTTAACTTAAAAGATAAATACTTAATTTTATCATAATTACTTATTAAGTCTAAAAAATATAATTAATTACTAAAATTAAACTATCTAAGATTTGATAAAATGCCAAGAGCAATAATTTTATACGAAATTGACAAGTCTTTTGGACCAAATATATTAGCTGAATATTATTTAAATCAAGATGATAAAATTCCACAAACTGTATTAAAGGAATTTTCTGAGAAACATAGTAAGAAAGAATTAGTAAATATAACTGTTCGTATTGATGAGAACCGCTATTATTCCAGCAAAGTTAATGCGCAATCAATTGAGAAAGATAACCTTTATATTGGATTTATATTACAGGAAGGGGAGGATCTGGTCTCGTTAAAAAGTTTTTTTGAAAATTTTGAGGAAAAAATAGTTCAAAATTTTTCTACTGATAAAAAGAAGATGAATGAATTATTGAGAAATGCTTTAAATTCAATTTTAAGCTTAATTCAGAAATTACAAGAACCCAAAATTATAAAAGAGACAATTAATGAGAGAACAAAAACAATGCTTGATGATGGAAAACTTACTGAAGCTCGTGAATTGATAGATCTAGGTGAAGAAATTCCCAAAAAACTTGCGGCTGAAGTAAAACTTGCTGAACAATTATTAATTGATAAATATTATAGAAAAGCAAAAAAAGGTTTTTTAAAAGCAGCAGAATTAGCTGTATTGGTACAAGAAGATGAAATTGCATCATTTTTAGAAAATAAAGGAGAACAAGTAGGATTATTTCCTGAATTAATAAAAGAAAGTGAGAATCTGCATAAAGAACTGGTAAAATTTTCTAATGATTTAGGTATTACTAAATTAAATTTATATAATAATTTCTTTGAGCCAATAGATAGATTAGTTGAAATTTCAAATATATTTGAAGAACATGAGAAAATTGATGTTTTAACAAAATTAAAGAACAACGCTCTAAGAGCTTCTCGATTAACGAAAGAGATTAACGATTTAGATGAAAAAGTAAGAGAACTTATAAAAAAACTACAAGATTTGAAAATTTAATCTTCTAATTCTTCATTAGATGGAGGTTCTTCAACTTGGGGTGGACTGTAATCCCCGATATCCTTAAAGATTATCTTTGCGATATCCCAACCTTCTTTTGTCGGATATTTTAATGCATTCGCAATTAAACTTTCTCCAATTTCATTATTTACCTCCACTTTAAAAATCTCTGGTGTATTGCTTAACATTGATTCAAACTTTGCACCACTAGAACCACTAGGAACTATTAAAATTCCAAAATCAATTGCTTTTACACTAATAGCATCTTTTAATCGTTTGGCGGCATAATAGCCAGCTACTCCTGCACTTCTATCAAATGTTTTAATCGATGGGATTTCTAGACCATATTTTTTACCTTCTGCTTCGATTAAAGCAGCTAAAGTTTGACCTCTCTTTCCAAGCATATATTTAAATTCCATCTGGGTCTTAAATTTTTTTCCTTTTTCTTCTCCCACCATATTTATATACTTTAAAGTAGCTCCTGCTACGGATTGAGGATTAACGTCAATAGAATATTCTTCTTCTGCTAAAATATCTTCAATTGTCTTCTTAATGACTTCACGTGGCTTGGAAAAATCAATTACTTCTTCCTCTTCAATTTCAACTTTTGGTTTCGCGGTAGCAACTATCTCTGCTCCAACTTCCAACAATTCATCAACCGTCATTTCTTCCATAACCACCTTATCTATAAACCTTCTGCAAAGTTTAATAGAGTTCCTCGGATTCCCTTGTGTTTTCTCAAATATCATTTCAATTAATTTTTCATTCAATGGAAATAATGGATATAAAGGGGGATTTAAATTATTATCTTCCCAGAACGCTTCCATAGATTTTGAGAAATATATTTTTAAGTCATTAAGGCTGAATGGTTTTAATTCTTGTTCTGGTTCCATTCTTGATCTGAGCGGGGCATCTGCAATTTCAATGATTCTAGGCCATATTTCTTTTAAAACTGCAATTGTTATAACTAAACCTTTAACTTCATTATACAATCTCTTCAGAATCTCTAAAAATTTTCTTTCAGCAGCTTCTCCTAACATACGGTAGGGAGATTCAAGTTCATCAAAATAAAGGATAAGAACTTTATCTAAATTCTCTGTTATAATTTTAATCATTGCAAGGCAGACATCATCTTCTTCTACAACAGAGTTTATTCCTAATTCGTTTAGCTCCTCATCTTCTAGATCCTCACCAAGAAGCCACCTTTCTGCAAGTGCTTTTTTACTCTTGTCTAATTGATAAGTTACTAATGCTTTAACACAATCAGCAAATACTCCAGGGAATTCTCTTATTCCCTGTTGAATAACCTCATCGATTTTTGGTTTTTGGAAAATCCCCTTTTTCATTCCACCCCATTTTCTCATTAATTTTTCAGAAACAATATCAAGTAATTCTGCACCAAGTTCCTCGATTATACAGGTGTACACATGGAGTAATACACGAATACTTGCTGGAGGACTTGGAACATAGACGATTGTCCAATCTGCGGATGTAGCAAATTTACTAGCATCAACTTCCTCTGCTTCATCAACTCCTTCTAATTTTTTTCTATTTTCTCGTTCTTTGTCTTTAAAAGAATGATAGGCATGAGTTTTACCAGTACCAGCTGATCCTAAGATTGGAATTAATCGAGACGATCTATCTCGATATGTTTGTTGTACAAGCCTATAAACTTCTCGATCTATATAACTTCGGGGTCTAGCAATATCAACTTTGTCGGGAATATCACCACGCGAGACAAAGTTTGAAAATGGCATTATTGGGGCCTCACGTAAGACGTCAAGATACATTTCCTTGTCGTCATCGCTTAGTTCAGAATAAATTTTAATCTCCTCTCGAGTTTTTAATTTTTCATAACTAAGTTTTTATGTAGAATAAATTTATTAATCCAAATATTTTTTTCTAGAATATAAGCTAGTTAGTTTTTAGCTATTATAATATTTAATTAATAATTTTGCCTATTAAATTTAATTGATATTTAAAGATTCATATAAATAATAGAGGATAACAACTATGCCTAAAAAAAATAGAGATGAAGATGAGAATGAAGATGAGGATGAAGAAAAAAGTGAACCGTTTGATTTCTATAAATTCTTTGAGGAACAAAACAAAATTTTCTCTGATCCTGGTAAATTTATAATGGATCCAACAAGATTATTTAAATCTAAAGATTTTCAACGACTATTTAAAGATATTTTTGAAAGAATTGCAAATAATTTACCTGCGGAGTTTCAGAATCTTTCACCAGAAGAAATTATGAAAGAGTTTACAAAACATAAAGGTAAGTTTGGTTTTCCAATAATGTATGGATTCAATATTAATATTGGTCCTGATGGTAAACCAACTATAGATTCTTTCGGTAATCTTAGGACAAAACCATATTCTGGAGAACCAGAAGTTAAAAAAGTCAGAGAACCATTGACAGAAGTGAATGAAGAAGGTGATCAGATAATAGTTATTTGTGAAATGCCTGGTGTAACGAGAGATGAGATTGAATTAAAGGCAACTACTCGTTCATTAACAATATCTACGAAATCAAGAGATAAGGGTAGGAATTATTATAAAGAAATCGAATTACCTTCAGCAATCAACTCAGATTATGCCAGAGCTAGATATACTAATGGAATCTTAGAAGTAAAATTAAAAAAAATCGATGAAAAACAAACAGATATTAAAATCGATTAGCACTCTTTTTCATATTTTTTACTAGTAATTTTTGATTTTTATTGGTAATTTTGGTACAAACCTTTATTAATCTCTTTAACTCATAAAATTTTAATCAATTTTAAATTGGTTAAAAAAAAATGTCTGAAAAAAAAGAATATTTATCAAAAAAAGCTCTATTGATTATTGGAATTACAACTGTAGTAATAGTAATAGTTGGTTTGATTTCTTTAATCCCTGAAGTTAATCTAGCTTTTTATTCTGATAGTTCTACAGTCCGAACAATATTCAATGCTATTACATATCTAGGAGAACCCATTGTATTTATGGTAATAATAGCGATATTATATCTAGCATACAACAAAAGCTATGCTAAAAATTTAGCTCTAAGCTTGCTTTTTTCATATTACTTGAGTGGTATTTTCAAAGAAGTTTTTCAAGATGGTAGACCATCTTGGAATGCAGATGTAACAGAAGAACTAGGTGTTATTGAATCTTCTTATGGTTTGCCCTCTGGACATACTCAATCTGCTGTAAGTTTTTGGGGTTATCTTTCTTATAAATTTAAAGATAGAAAAAAGTTTAATGAAATCCCAATCATTCCAATTATACTTTCTGTTATAATCTTTCTTGTCGCAATTTCAAGGATAATAATCGGTGTACATGATCTACAAGATATAATTGCTGCATTATTGTTTGGCTTAGCTTTTTTATTAGCATACATCTATTTAGAGCCAATCATTTCTCCTATGTTCAATAAACTCAATTTTGTAATAAAACTGGTGATAACGGTAGTTGTGGCTCTTGCATTGTTCCTAATTGGTACATTTACATGGCCTAGGGCATACGTAGAATTAGCAACTCAAAACTTTCCTCCCGACTATCCAGATGCAGGAGCTTTTGGCCTCGTTGGAGGAGTGTTATTAGGTTTTGGAATTGGATATTTAATTGAACAGGAATATGTAAAATACGACCCATCTACGCTGAGTAATAAAAATAAGATAATAAATATAATAATAGGTATTATAGTCTTATTTGTTGCATTCCTACCATTTGAATACCTCTTAGAAATTGATAGTGTTTTTTATCGATTTTTCCGCTATGCTCTTGTATCTTTCTTATTATCTTACCTAGTTCCTTTAATTTGCACAAAAATCAATAAATAATTCTAATTTTTTTTTTAATTTATTATAAATTGAATACTATAAATCAAAATCTACATAGATAAATTTACCCCTCTCCTTGCGACTTCTTTTAAAAGGATACGATTTACTAACTCTTTGTCGTGTTGGGTAACCTCATTATGAGGAGTTATTATCTCGTTAATATAAATATCATCCCGTTGAGGATGAGGTAGAACTTGTTCAAGGTGCATCTTAATTATGTGAAAAAAAAGTGATTTATAAAATTTCCTATTTCCAAAATGAAAAAAAGGAAAAATCAAACCTATTTTTAAAATCAATTAATTTTAAATTTTTGAATAGAAATTTTGATTTGTTGTACAAAATCTTGATTAATTTCATAATTTTTAGTGAAGATGTTATCAAATTTAAATCCAGCTCTATTTCTATGTCCGCCACCTTTAAATTTTCTAGCAAATTCTCTGCAATTAACATAATCGCTATGGATAATGATTTCATTATATCGAATGTCAATCCCTAGATAAACTTTTATCTCTGAAAATTGACTTTTTAATATTGATACAATCTTTCCTCCTCCAAGTTTAGCAAAAGATATCAATATCTTACCAAAATCATCAATATCTATAACTATTATGTGATCTAAGGCAAATTGGGTTTGTTCTTTCTCCCATTCTTTAATTTTTACTAATTGCTCATCGAACCAATTATCATCAAGCTTTCCAATAGACAATAAATCAACTATTTTTCTCTTAATCTCATCTGATTCAGATTCCCTATTGAATGCTATAATTGATTGAAGATTAGAAGCAGTTAAGTAGATTTTTGTATGGAAATCAATATCTCTAGAAAATTTTGCTATTATATTCGCAATAGAATCGTTTGGTAAATAATAATCTTTAACAATTTCGGCACTACATCTATTGGGATCATTTAGATAAACCTCAAGTAATTTTTCTAAATCATCCTTGTAATTTTCATCAATTAAATGATGATCAAACCAAAGTATTTTAATAGATTTTAATTTGGATTGTTCAAAAAGAGAAAATAGTGTTTTAAAATCGTCATTAAATCCAATATCTGATATAATCAATTGATCTGGGAGCTGCTCCGCATTCAAGATTTCTCGTATTTTTCCTATAAAATTAGAATAATGAGCATAATGAAGAATAATTTTCCTCTTATTTATGTTAAGACTATGATCGAAATATCTTTTAATTATCGCTTGAGAACCCAGTCCATCAAGATCTAACTCATGAGTAATAGAAACGATCATTTTTTCTGACTTATGAAAATGGTAATAAATAATATTTTGTTTGAAATAAGTAATTTTCAGAATAACTTTAATAATGGTTTTATTTTCTCTTTTCCTTTATTATTCTTAATATATTCTAGAATTCTTTTGGATAATTCCTTTTTTTTCTGAAAATAAGTTTTCATTATATCTTCTATAGAAGTCGTAGGATATCTTTCCAATAATGCAAGATCCCTTCTTGAACAGCCACCTTGTCGCATGCAACAATAGGAGAGGGAACCAAAACATACTAAATCAGAATCCCAATTATTTTCTTTGGAAAATTCATCTTTGATTTGAATAAATTCTTCTGGATTAAGACCTAACTCATTTAATTTTTCATCTCTTTTACATTTAAAGCCAAATGTCAATGAATAACCTGGTTTACAACAAAATGCTAACGCACGATAATCTCCTCCCATACATATTGGTACAGGCGCATCCTTTTCCCATCCCGGAATATCTCTAATTCTACTTTCTTCTAACTTCAAAGTAATCTCATTAATTTTAATTTGTATAATAATTCGGCATAATTATGATAAGAGGGCTCGGTACGGGAATTATCCCGCAAATAATATATTTTTTTGCGTTTGAACCCGTCTTTCCCCAGTTGTAAGAAAATTCTCACACTTCTAGGGATTCACAGTCCCCAATACTAACCACTATACGAACCGAGCCAATGCTTTTTTTTTATAATAAATCTAAATGTTTGCTTATAAAAAAATTTAATTATTACTTGTGGTTTTCACTCACAATAGAAATTATAAATTCTAAAAGTTGATTAATTGAATCATCGAGTTTTCCAGAATTATCGATAACTAAATCTGCTCCTGAATATAATTGATTATTTTTTGCGCGTTCTATTCTTTCTTGTAATAGTTCTGTTGTTTCCCTTCCTCGACCTTTTAATCGATCTATGGTTATCTCGAGAGGAACATAAATGAAAACTACTTTGAGATTCTTATATTTTTCTCTTGCTGGTTTGACTACTCTACGACTAACATTTAGTAAAATAGGATTTCCAGCTTTTAACCAATCTTCAATTTCTATTGGAATACCATAATATAATCCATAGATATGCCATGTTAATGCAAGCTTTCCTTTTTCTTTAAGATCTTTGAACTTTTCTTCAGTAATTGAAATGTTTTTTTCAGTTTCAGATGGTGGTCTTGTAATGAATCTTTTTGGAGCATGAATCTGTTTTAAATGAGATGGGTATTTTTTAATAACTCCGTTTATAATTGAATCTTTGCCAGAACCGGAATTTCCTATAACAAGAAATATTGTACCAGGGAATTTATATGCTATTTTCTTCATAAATTAAAAGAATAAAATATAATATATCCTTCTAAAAAACAATTAAAATATAAAAAACCATAAAGACTTATAAGACTAATTTATGTTAACAATCTTGAAAAAAAAATCATTATTTAAAAAGATTAAATTTTAAACTTCAGATATGACAGAGAAAAGTTCTAAATCAAATTCAAAGATTTCAGATATTCCTGAAAGTTATCAAAGATATTTAGATGAAATTCATAATATATCGAAAAAAAAAAAAGGTGGATGGGTTACAAATAAAGAAATTGCTGAAAATCTTCATGTTGAGCCTGCTTCTGTGACAGGCATGTTAGAAAAATTAAAAAGTAAAGGATTAATTAAATGGGAACCCAGAAAATCTATTAGATTAACTGAAGAAGGAAAAAGAATCGCTATACAATTAAATGAAATTCACACTCTACTTTACCAATTTTTCTCAAAAGTGTTGGAAATAGAAGATCAAGAAGTTATTGAGAATCTTTCCTGTGAAATAGAACATCACATCACTCGAGATGTCAAGAATTCATTAGAAGAATTTCTATCAAAATATTTAGATAGGTAAATTTAATTATAATCTTTAATTCAATAATCCAAATAACTTAAAACAAATCTTCTAAAGTAATTAAGATGTCTGGTGAATTAAAAGAAAAAATAAATTTCGTTCATGAAATATTTGGAAATTTTTCTAACTTTATTGAATTGAGTGATTTTAGATCTTTTTTATTATTTACCTTAACCAGCCAAATTCCAACAAATATTATGGCTCAATTAGGGCTTGGTTCTAGTAAAGAAGCTATAAATCTGCCATATAATCCTGTTTTCAAAATTTATTATCAGAAAATCAATTTAATCGGTGCAGGCTCGTTGATAATTTACGTGAAAAATGAGCCTATCACGGATAAATTTACTCTAGAAAAAGATGATCCTGTTATAAAAAGTTTCCTAAAGCCAAATGAAATGAATCTAGCTTTCCGAGGTAAAGAAAAGTTCATATTTCCTATGATTAGTGATTGTAGTGCATTTGATAAAGATGGAAATTCTAATTTAAATATAAAAATCGATGATTTATTCCACTCATTAGAAAGTTTTTTAGCTGTTGCTGAACCAAATTTACTCTTTGTTGTAGATGCAACTAATGAAAAAAATCCAGATATTCTATTTACATTTAATATGATGCCAGAAATGCCAAGTCGTATGGATCAAAAAGTTCTGAAAATCGATATTTTATTTGATCAAGATCATAAGACAAGAGATAAGACATATTTAAAACGAGAAGAAGATTATACAGTAAAATATTTGAATGATATCAAAGAAATTAGTCATGCAGATACTTATAAGTCGGCATTTTCATTAATACTGCATATAAAATCATTTTCAAAACCTTAATATTCCTCAATCCATTCTTACTTTTCATTTTTTCTAAGTTTCGCATTAAAGAAATACATATTATCAAGTTAATATCATTATTGTATTTATTAATTAACTGATAGAACAATATTCGTTAGCGATTAAGCGATTAATACAATTAAAGGATTAATATATTCAATTTATAAAATATCCGACAAAATATATAAAGTAGAACAATCAGTCCTCAATTTATTTTTTAATATTTTGTAATAAGGGTTGTATAAAATGAAGATTATTACTATAAATTTACCAGAAAAGTATTTGCAAGCGATCCAAATTTTGAATGATATGGGGGTCTACCCTTCTCGGAGTGAGGCGATAAGAATTGCTTTGCACGAATTTTTAGCAAAAGAGTTAAAAATGTATAAAGATCTTGATGATGAAAGCTTTAAAATGCTTATTAGAAGTAAATCAAACAATAAAAAATAAAAACCTTTTTTTTATTTATATTCACTCTTAAAATTCCAGTTTTTAAGGGTTTAGTGAGTAAAGCAACACTCTCTAAAAAGAAGATTAATTAAAATATTAAATACAAATAGAACCTAAATTAAGTTATAGATTATTTTATTATGTATTTGATGATTGATGAAGAAATTAAAATCTATACAAATAATCACTTTATTAACGCTTTTTTCAAGCGCCTTGTTTAGCATAATAACCCCAATGGCAGAGGAGATTTCTTTTGCTTTGAATTTTAATGAAAATCAAGTAACATTCATAAATTCAATGTTTTTAATGGTTGGTGCTGTTAGTTCTCTTATATGGGCAATTTTAGGAGATAAAACATCAAGAAAGATATTACTTATTATTTCAACCCTTGAATGGTCAGTTCTTCTCTTACTTACAATATTCTCAACTAATTTTCTTTCTTTATTAACATTTCAATTAATTACAGCAATAGGATTTGGAGCGGCGCTACCATTAATTTTCTCATTAGCGGTTGACTTAGTTGATCCAAAAAATCGAGGAAAAAAATTTGGAACTCTTTCTGCGGTTTACGTTTTAGGTAATGGATTAGGACAAGTCCTTTCTGGATTCTTAATAGATTACTATACATGGCAAATACCACTTTTAATCATATCCATAGGTGGATTTATTTGTACGGGGTTGCTATTTTTAGTTGAAGAGCCTTTAAGAGGAAGTAAAGATGAGTTATATCAATCAATTGATGAAGGAGCTTTTGGATTAGGATATAAAATCAAGATAAATGATCTTAAGCAAATTTGGAAGATAAAGTCAACTCTATGGATATTATTTTTTAATTTTACCATGTTTATCTCTATAGGTGCTATAGCTTCATTTTTTATATCAATGATGAAAAATGATTTTGAACTAAGCTCAACTTTAGCAACTTTAATTTTAATTTTAGTGTTTGGTTCTCAAGTTCCCGCAGGACCTCTCTTTGGTAAATGGGGCGATAAAAAATATGAGAGTGAAAAGAAAGGAAGGATGAAAGTTGTGCTAATATGTCTTTTATCTGGCTCAACTTTGTATATTATAGCTTATTTATTATTTTTTATATCGACAGAATTACCTATTATTTTTATATTTGTTATCCTTACAATAGGTGGTGCCTTTTTATTCGGTGGTATTGATCCTTTAACGCAGGCTACTCTTGGAATCAACCCTCCACAAATTAGGTCAACAATTTATTCAATCAATTACTTAACTTACACATTTGGACGTAGTATAAGTTTGCTTCTTCTTGGCCAATTTTTCATTAGCTTTAATAACTTTTATAGTCCTGGTTATTTGATTTTATCGATAATGGCTTTGATATGCTCATTAAGTCTTATTCCTATTTTAAAAATTTTACCACGAGATATTGAGAGTATTAAATCGAGTAAAGTCTAATTTTATCCATTATTTTTTATAACGATGATATATTATGGAAATAAAAAATGATTTATGTATAGGGTGTGCGCAATGTGTAATTATTTGTCCAGTTCAAGCTATAAAATTAATAGATGATAAAGCATTTATTAATGAAGAACAATGTGTTGAATGTGCTGTTTGTTATCGAGATGCAGAGTGTCCTGTTAACGCAATTAGATCGAGAAGATTAAAGTGGCCAAGAATAATTCGGAGTCCATTAAGCAATGTGATTGCACCTCATAAAATTACAGGAATTCCTGGAAGGGGTACCGAAGAAATGAAAACGAACGATTTAACAAATCGTTATGAAATTGGGGAAGTTGGCATCTGTATTGAAATAGGTCGACCGGGAATTGGAACCTATCTAAGAAATATTGAGCTATTTACAATAGAATTAGCTAGATTAGGTGTAGAATTCGAACCTAAAAGTCCTGTGACAGCGATTATTATTGATGAAGAAGGAAATATAAAAGATGATATAAAAAATGAAAAAGTTCTTTCCGCGTTCATAGAAATGAAGGTTTCAGAAAACAAATTAAATAAAATTTTAGACGTTATTAAAGAATTGGATAAAAAGATTGATACAGTCTTTTCAGTGGGTATAATTTCAAGAGTCAGAGAAAGTGGAGATATTTCAATCATAGATATTATTACTCAAAAGGGTTTCAATGTTAGACCAAATGCGAAAATTAATATTGGTTTAGGAAAACCTTAATATGGAGGTAGGTAAGAATTTGACTCATTCTTTACATAGAAAAGGAACTCTTGAAGATTTACAAGGTGATTATATTATTTTAGCTATGCTGGCATCAGGTATAAACGATAAGTATCCAGATTCGCGTCAAAGATTATTAAGGGTTGGCGATATTCTAAATGAATATAATCCCATAAATATTCAGTCTAAACTTACCTGGAGCATTTCTCCTGTTATAACAGCAACATATACTAATATAAAAACAGTAAAAAAAGTATTAAAGGCTATTAAAGAAGAAGATTTAGGTATTTCTATAGTAGTTAGTGGATTGATATCAGAAATCAAAAAAGTTGTAAAAGAAATCGAGTTAGATTTACATACAGTCCACCTTTCCTTAGGCGTTTTTGGCAAAAAAGATTTATTACCTCATGAGAATATATTAGAAATTACAACAATGTGTGGACATCATTGTATTTCACCTCAATCTGTTGAGCATTATGTGCAATTGATTAAATATGGAAAAATCTCGGTAGAAAAAGCAGCAGTGAAATTAAGGAAACCATGTGTTTGTGGATTATTCAATCTCTCTAGAGCAGAGCAAATACTTAATAGATTAGTTAAAGAGTATTCTTAATTTTAAAAATAACTAAAGTATGGAACTTAAGATATAAATACTCAACTGCTTTATTTTCAATTAGAAAAAAAGGAGTTCAGATTTTATGAAGATTTCTATAATTGGAACTGGAAGATTAGGAAGTGCTTTAGGGAAAATATGGGCAGAAAAAGGTCATACGATTATGTTTGGCTCTCAAGATCCTCAAAAAGCAAAAAAACTAGCTAATTCAATTGGATCCAATGCAATCGGTGGAACTTATGAAGAAGCTTCAAAATATAGTGAAGTTATTATTCTAGCGGTTCCATGGTCAGGCGCAAAAGAATCAATCAAAAAAGCAGGAAATTTAGAGGGTAAGATTATAGTAGATTCTACTACTACTGCTGCGCCCCATTTGGGAGGGCTCTCATTAGAACCTACTCCATCAGCAGCAGAAAAAGTCGCCAAATGGGCAGTAGGTGCAAAAGTAATAAAAGCTGTTCATACTATTGGTGTAGAAAGTTTGGATAAAACACTATTTGGATCCCAACAAGCAAGCTTATTTGTCTGTGGAGATAATCTAGATGCAAAATCAAAAGTAAAACAATTAGGAATCGATATTGGTTTTGATGTTATTGATGCTGGACCACTTAGAAATGCTAGACTTATCGAACCTCTAGCAAGGCTTTGGATTGAACTAGCTTATAATCAAGGGATGGGAACTGATATTTCTTTTAAATTATTAAGGCGTAGGAAGGCAAAATAATTAATTTTATAATTTATTTTTCTCTTTTCAATTTCAGTTGCTATTTTGTAAATATTGGTAAATTTAAGGAAGTTACAATATTAACTTTTAAAAAAAAATTAATTTAAAAATTATAAATAATCATAGGTAGATTATATTTTAATAGATAATAATTTATGAATGAGTTATGCGAGTTGCTAGATATTATAGTAATAATGATATAAGGATTGATGATATACAAAAACCAATAATCGGTCCTGGAGAATTTCTGGTTAAAGTCAAAAAGTCGGGAATATGCGGATCTGATATATTAGAATATTATAGAAAAGCAAAAATGAAAAAACTGGGAGTAAGGTCTTTAATTTTAGGTCATGAGATCGCTGGAGATGTGGTAGAAATAAGTAAGACTATACCAAATCTTAAAATAGGGGATCGCGTATTTGTTTCTCATCATGTGCCGTGTTTTGAATGTCACTATTGTAAGCAAGGGCATCATACGGCATGTAATCTACTCCATAATACGAATTTTGACCCTGGAGGGTTCGCTGAATATGTTAGAGTCCCAAAAATAAATGTAGAAAAAAAAGGTGTTTACGTTTTAGACAAAAACGTTTTATATGAGGAAGCAGTTTTCATTGAGCCTTTAGGTTGTGTTTGTCGAGCACAACGTTTAGCAAATGTTAAAAAAGGATTAAGTGTCTTGATTTTAGGTTGTGGTGCATCTGGATTATTACATATACAATTAGCAAAACTTAGAGGAGCTAAAAATGTTATCGCAACTGATATTAATGAATTTCGTTTACAAAAAGCGAAAGAATTTGGAGCTGATGTAGTTTTTCATGCAAATGAAGATTTACCAGAAGAAATGAAAAAGATCAATAAAAATAGATTAGCTGATATTGTGATAGTTTGTACTGGAGCAGTATCAGCAGCAAATCAAGCTTTAGAATGTGCAGCTCCAGGAAGTAAAATCATTTTTTTTGCAGTCCCAGAACCATGGGTTTACCTTAATGTTCCAATAAATAACTATTGGAGAAACGAGATTACTATTATGACTTCTTATGGGGCCGCTCCTGAAGATCTTGATGAAGCATATAATTGGATCCTTTCTAAGAGAATTAATGTTGTAGATTTGATTACTCACAGATTCCCGCTCAGTAAAGCTGGTGAAGCATTTAAAACAGTATGTGAAGCTGGTGAATCTATCAAAATAATTTTAGAACCAGAAGAAGAATGAATGAAAATTCTATTTATTGAAATACTTACTTCTCTGGATATGCTTCCGAATTATCCAAGATTCCCAAAATGTATATATTTCTAGTAAAAAATCTTTTAATTTCTTTTTTGGGAAAAATAAATCCATTTTAAGTAATTTTCTGACTGCTTCATCTTCAGATTTTTTCATTGAATTTGATGTTTTTAAAGCTTGATCGACATGGTTTTGATTATTCTCAATCTTAGTTCTCATATATTCAAACGGATGAGTATCCGGGTTTTTAACTATATATGAATGACTTGAAGTTAAATATCGAGCATCATTCAAAAAAATAGACTCTGCTCGATTAATATCTTCAAGATATTGTTGAATTGAAGCCTGTTTGAACCCATACCAAGGGCCAAAACCATCAATTTCTGGTTTTGGCTTATCAAATCCTAAGCAACTAATATGAAATACTTTTTCTTTAGGTAAGAAAAAACCAATATGTGCTTTTGAGTGTCCTGGAAATGAGATGGTATTCATACGTAAGTTTTCAAAATTTAGTGATTCGCCTGGTTCGAAAGATTTTACTTGTTTGCAATTCTGAAATCCATTTAATTCACCAAATTTTACAACAGTAGAATAATCCATTACTTCGTCAAAACCAAACCCTCTATAAAAATTATGAAGATCTATTAAATATTTTGCTTCAGGACTTGGAGCGTGGATGATAGTTCCACTTTGCTCCCAAGCATATATGTGACAAGTGTGATCTACATGTGCGTGAGTACACACATAATTTGAGACCGGTCCGTATATATTATTTATAGCTTTAATATATTTAGGTTCAATATTTAAATCCAGTGCTAATGTAGAATTATTTCTACCTTCTTTAGGTAAAATTAGAAGCCCATCACAGCAAGAAAATAAGAAGGGTGTTTTTTTTTGATGGATTAATAAAATATCCTCTGTTACTTTCCTTATATCAATGTTACCTATTTTTGGAAGAAACATCGAATTGAATAATAATATATTAATCCAATTGCAATTAAAAATAAATCAAAATTTAATAAATTGAGCTTATTAAAAGCAAAGTTTAAATTATTACATCCTGGTTTCTAAGGGTCTTTAAAGGCAAAAATTAAAAAAAAAAAGTTGATTAAATCTATAATTTACCTGTCTTCTAAAACAATGGTTTTATTTTATCTTCCTGCTGTAGAAAAGTTAGTAGAAATAGGGCTAGCATAATTATACAAATTATAAGCGATAGTAAAAACATAGTTAGGGTATAAACAGGGTAATTAATGATCGTAGTTATTAAGCAAGCAACTAGCCATACAATCTCAAGAATTACCACAATTCTAACTTGTTTCCATTCTTTCGCCAAAAAGCCAAATAGAGAACTCACTGTAAGTGCAGCAAATAGAGATGCAATGGTCAAAGTCAGGGCATGAGTTTCTACAGAGGGATTAATCAAGGCTATAGGACCAGTAATATCCGGCATAAAAAATAGGATTGTAAATATAAGCGCCACTACGAAATGGATTATAAAAGTTAATTTCGTAAATTTTAAAATTTCTTCAGCCATTTTTTAAATCACACTTTGACAGAATTCTTTTTATTAAATGATTTTGCATATATATTTTCCCTACCATATAAATTTAGAAATCTTAAAATATGAAAAATAATAAGAAATAGAAAAAAAGAATTACAATCCCTTAGGACCTTGCTTATATATTTCATACGCTTCATCTACGGAAGCATTTTCATGAACAATAGCCCTTACGGCTTGAATCATGCCCAATGGGCTATCACTCTGAAAGATATTTCTTCCCATATCTACTCCTACTGCCCCGCTCTCAACAGCATTCTTACTCATTTGTAATGCGTCTCTCTCCTCAATTTTTTTCCCTCCTGCGATTACAATTGGTGCCGGACATATACTTGTTACTTCTTTAAAGTTCTCACAATAATATGTTTTTACGAAGGTGGCACCTAATTCCGCAGCCATTCTACTTGCCATCCCTAGATATCGTGCATCTCTTACCATATCTCTTCCAACAGCAGTGACTGCCAATGTAGGAATACCATATTCTTGACCCCAATTAACTAATTTTGAAAGATTCATTAAAGTTTGCTTTTCATATTCCCCACCTACAAAAATTGAACAAGTAACGGCTGATACATTTAATCTTATCGCATCATCAATTGCAACATTTATTTCTTCATTAGAGAGTTCCTTTAACATTGATGCACCTGCTGATACTCTTAAAACAATAGGTACATCAATTTCAGAAGGAACACAATTTCTCAGCATCCCTCTTGTCAACATGAGAGCATCAGCATATTCAAATAAGGGTTTCATATCAGTAAAACATTTTAATTGACCAGGAACATTTCCAAAATATCCATGATCAATTGCTAACATAACACAACGCCCACTTTTAGGCTTAATTATTCTGTTAAAGCGGTTCTGAAACCCCCAATCACCAACTACTACCACTTTTCATTCCCTTTTTAATATTTTGAATATAAATTTACACTATTTTTTTAAATAAATTAATGATCACTATTTTTACTTTTTCGAAATAACACAAGTAAGGAAAGTTAATCAGAAAAATTAAATGACACTTAAGAATTCTCCAACTCTATTTTTAATTTTTAATACAATTTTTTTTGAGATATTTCGCCTAATAAACTCTTTAATCAAGTTCAAGCGATAATTACTAATTTTTTTTATACTAAAGGCTTTTGAAATTTTATCTATTAAATCATCTTCATAAATTTGATCAACTCCTTCGAGAATTGATATAGTATAATGCACTTCACTTATTAGTTTAGATATATCTTGTTGCAGGAGTTTCAATTGCTCTTCTTCATCAATGATTTCTAAGGCTCTCTTTATGATTTGTTCCTCGAATTTTAATTTCATTGTCCATGGAGTCTGAAAAATATGTTGAGATGTATCTAATATTAGTGCATTTTTATCCTTAATCTTAATTTTATTTATATCAGGATCTTCAATAATATGGATTGTTTTGCTTCCCCTATATGTCTCTGGTAATATATTATCTCCGATTGAATTTAGTAGATGTTCAGTATATTCGAAATTATCATCTTTTATAATATAAGAAGGATAATTAAATATTTTTCCATGAATGAGACTAAAAATTCCGTAGATACCAAAAATGTTAATTAAGTTTCTGAGATTTACCCTTCCAGCACTCTTCCTATCAACTTCAGGAGAAACCGTACTCATCAGAATATCAATCTTCTCATAACCCCTTATAATTCCTTTTGCATCTACAAAGACAATAAATTGGTGTTCACGGCATACCGCATTAATTGGAATTTGAATTTTAATAGTACCAAATTTTTTTTGTAAGAAAACTGCCTCAGGAATATTAATATTTTTCTCTTTTCCACAGCTTGGACATGTAATAGCAAGTACTTTAAATGATTCAGCCATATTGCTTTCTGAAAAATTAATGTTTCTATTATTAATAAATAGATAAACTCTACATAAAAAATTTAATGAAATTATTTAAATTTAAAATTTAATATCTATAAATGAAATCCTTTGAATTTACTAATAGGATTTAGTTTCTAGGAGTTTTTGAAATTGTTTTTTCCAAATTTGATAATCTATCACATAGTTAAAACCACAAACAGTATCAAATTCTCCTCTTTCGATAATTTTATTCAATTTTTTTGCTCCTTCTATAGTTGGTTGTATCGAACTATAAGGATTTAAAAGAAAATCTTGACCAGATTGGATTATGTAATCACAAATAAAAAGAACCTTTTCAAAAATATAAAAAGTAAATCCTGATGTGTGACCATCAATATGATATGCTTCTATACCAGAGATCTTAAAATTCTGAGTAAACTTTTTATCAAAAGGATATAGCTTAGAAAGTGAGTGTTCAGAATCATTCTTATGAATCCATACAAATGCAGTATAATATCCTCTATAAAGATTTGATGCTCCAAGGAAATGTTGGTGTGTGAACAATATTTTATCCATCGGTTCTAAATCTTTAGAGAAGGTAGAAGGGCAATCAATCCAAATTATTTTATTATCTACTTCAATACTATAAGCAGAATGTTCAAGCCCTAAAGATGGATATGAATTTAAGCAGAATACTTTATCATTAACTCTTGAATACACAATTTTAAACTTTTGTGAACACTCTTCAGCAGTTATAAAATTTTCACGAGAGGCACCACAGAAAGGACAAAATTGATAATAGTGCCCTATCATATTATAACCACATTTTTTACAAACATATTGCCCTTCTAGGGGTGTCATTTCAGTTTATTTCTCAGAGACTATTTAATTATTAATAAACCTTCTTTTGGATTATTTCTTATTGAATATATTATAATTTTTTGTATATATTAAATTGGTAAAATTATGAATATTAACGTTTCTGAAGAAGATTCGAATTATATGTATGACTTTGTGAAAAGAATCATTGATGAAATTGGACCAAGAATGTCATGTAGTTCACAAGAAGCAGAAGCAGCTGAATTTATTAAGCATGAGCTTGAAAAATCGTGCGATGAGGTTTTGGTTGAGAGTTTTAGTTGTCATCCAAAGGCATTTTTAGGTTGGATTAAAATAGATATGATTATGATTGTAATATCTATCCTCCTTTATTTTATAAGTCAGATATTTACTGAGCAATTATGGTTATTTGTTATAGCTGTAATATCCTTTCTTTTTGTATTATTACCGTTTTTAATTATGTGGGAAGAATTTTTTAATTATAGAGAGTTTATTGATCCATTATTTCGTAAAAAAACCTCACAGAATGTAATTGGTAAATTCAAGTCAGAAGGAGAGCTAGACAGAATTATTACTTTTTCAAGTCATATGGATACCGCCATTGAATTTAAATTGATGAAAATTTTAGGATGGAAATTTATACCCATAGCATTCGGAGTAATTTTTCTTATACTATTCTGGTTGATTCTTTCAATTTTACATTTAGCCTTTATTTTAATTGGATTTATTAACTTGAAAGCAATCTTTCTCAATATTATGATTTGGACTCTTATTATTGGAAGTCCTTTTATTATCCTCCTATACTTCTTTGTACCGCTAGGAGACAAGGGGAATGTAGTACCGGGTGCAGCAGATAATTTAAGTAGTTGTTCAGTTATTCTAGGACTGGGAAGATATCTAAAAAGAAATAGAGAGGTTATCCCACCTAATACTGAGATAAGATTGATTAGTTTTGGATGTGAAGAAGTTGGCTTAAGAGGGTCATATCGGTATGTAGAAGCTCATTATGAAGAATTAAAAAAATATAATACTCTTATTGTAAATATGGATGGACTTGAGAAACCCGATCATATTTATATAATAGAATTCGAACCAACTACAAGAACTTGGCACTCTAAAGAAGTTATTCAAAAATTATCAAGAGCAGCAGAAATGGTAAATGTTAAAGCAAAAAAGATGGGATCAAGAAGATTAGAGAAAGCATTAGGGCGTCTTACCGGTGGTTCAGATGCAGCAGCTTTTTCAAAAGCAGGTATTAAGGCAGGATTTATAAATGCAGCAGATTGGAAAAATCGTTCTAGTTATTATCATCAATCTGGAGATACACTTGATAAGATTGAAAAAGGAACTTTAGAAAGTGTATTAAAAATCTGTATAGCATTCTTAATAAATGAATCAAATGTTCAAGAATAAGTTTTTATAATTTACTTTTTTTTACTTTTTAATTTTCAAATAAAATAATACTCTGATTAGGAGGGGATTTTTATTGCAGATTGAAATTTCAAAGGAAGATTCGGAATATATGTATAATATAATCCAAAAGATAATTGATGAATGTGGTCCTCGAATGCCTTGTAGCCCACAAGAAGCTAAAGGAGCAGAAATGATAAAAAATGAACTTGAAGAGACTTGCGACTCTGTAGACATGGAAACTTTCAGATGTCATCCGAGAGCTGCATTAGGTTGGATCAGAGTTGATGTTTTATTAGTTATATTGTCCTTTAGCTGTTTTTTTCTAGTACAACTATTTTTAGATACTTATTGGACTCTTATTTTGGCAATTATTATATTTGGTTTAAATTTATTAGCTTTTCTGTTTGAATGGTACGAATTTTTTAATTACAAAGAGTTTATTGATCCTTTATTTAAAAAAAAATCATCTCAAAACGTAATAGGTAAATTTAAAGCTGAAAAAGAAACAAAGAATATTATCATTTTTTCAGGACATACAGATAGTCAATATCAATTTAATCTTTTGACATATTTAAAAGGTGCTTATGGCATAATAGCACTTCTAGGGTTAGGAATATTATTTCTCTGGCTTTGGGTTTCACTTATATTTCTATTTCTGACAATAATTACATTTATTGTAAGATTTCCAATAACCTATGAGACATTTTTTAATATTGCTATATGGCTTTTAATAATAGGAGGTATACCCTTAATTACACTAATTTTTTTCACATCCCCCGGAGAAAGAGCAAATAAGGTTCCCGGTGCTGTTGATAATCTAAGTGCCGTTGCTGTTGTATTAGGGCTTGGTCGCTACTTAAAAAAGAATAAAGATATCATCCCTAAAAACACAGAGATAAGATTAATTTCTTTTGGGTGCGAGGAAGCATTTCTGAGAGGGGCATTTCGCTATGTTGCTTCACATTCATATGAGTTAAAAGAATATACCACTGAATGTATTAATATAGAAATAATTCAAAATACGGATAAAATCATTATTTTAAATTTCGAACCCACAACAAGGACGCATCATTCCGAAGAATTAGTTCAAAAGGTCTATAAAGCAGTAGAATCAGTAGATATTAAAGCAAAAATCTCGCGCATGGGGGGTGATAGCCCCTTAGAAAGACTTATTGGCATAACATCAGGAGGTACAGACGCGACAGCGTTTTCTAAATCAGGTATCAAAGCATGTACTATAACATCCGGTGATTTTTTAGAAATATCAGAATATTGGCATACACCTAGAGATACCTTTGATAAGATTAAGCAAGGGGCATTAGAAAATGCATTAAAGGTGTGTATTGGATACTTAATAAATGAATCTAAAAAGAATTAGGAAAAAGGAACTTAAAATCTCACCCTTTTCATAAATAATTCACTTGTGTATCAGTTTTTACGACTAGTTTCACAAAAAGTATGATGAGGATTGCAGGAATTAATCCTAAAAAGCAAATTAAAAATACACTTGTTAGAAATATATCAGAAATAAAGGTATTGAAAAAAATTTGCCCAGCAGAATCTATCAAATAATGTAAAATTATGCTAGGAAGAAGACTATTAGTTTTGATGTACATATATCCAAAAGCAAATCCTAATAAAGTAGCATATATTACTTGAAATGACACAGAAATTAGGGCATTAATAGGATCAATTCCAATAAGAGTATAAGTAATTAGATTAAATGTATGGGCAAATCCAAACATTACACTGCTAATTATCAGAGATGTTCTTAATTGATGTTTTTTTAATAGCATAGGAATTACTACTCCACGATAAGCAATTTCTTCCCAAATTCCCGGAATAAGCATATATATAAATAAAAACCATCCAAGCCCTGCTAATCCAAATCTGAAAGGATTAGGGTTACCAAATAATATTGAGGGGTCAAAAACATAATTTCCAAGAGTAATACCTCCTATAAGTACCACAATCCCAAATATTACAAATGAACCAAATCCTATTAGTATATTTCTTAATAGTGGTTTTGTTGTGCTTAACCTTATTTTTTTAGCATAATCTTTAAAAGAAACATTCATTTCAGGAAGTTTCATACCTTTCGGGATAATTAAAAACCATAAAAGAGTTAAAAATCCAAAAATGAAAAAGAAATCGATGAATAATAATGTTGTATAATCATTAATTGTTATAATGCTCAAGAATGGAAGTAAAGCTAAGGATTCAGCAAACACAGATAACCACTGAAAGACAACATATAAAACTGTTAGAACTATAGCACCTATAATCGGGTTATTTCTTAAGAAACCCCCAGTTTGATAGGTTGACATCTGTTCTACTTTTGGAAACATTCTGATAAAAATGAATATCATTAATCCTAAACTAAGAAGACCAATTGCACCCAAAATTATAAGCGCAATAGGTATACCAAAAATAAATATTAAAAAATTTCCTGTTATTAAAATTGCTATATAAAATCCAATTTCAGATGAAATCATTAAGATCCATTTTAGGATCTTATTTTCCTTATGCAATTCTTCAAGAATGTATTTATATTTCATTTTTCCAAACAATTTAATTTTCAATTCAAATATCAACAAAAGCATAGTCCATGCTATTGGCAAAGTTATTAGAAGCAATAAAATTACTATAAATGATTCTACGATTAGAGTAAGTACTATCGAAGTTACTATAAGTGATACCCCTTGAATTGAAAACATTAATAATATTTTAGCTTTTGCTTGATCTCGAGGAACAAGAGGTAATGAAGCTAATGTTGAACTGCCTGATTCTTCAATATTCAAGAATCCTACTATTAGCATTATAGGTATAAACATGTAAATAATAAGAATGATAGACCATGCCATTAAAATTACCTCTGTTGTCATAGGGAACTCATTAAATAACCCTATCATTGATAAAACCATTATTAATGGATAAAAAATGGGGAAGAATATAAACATAAAAGACTGAATATCTCGAGTTGAAGAAGTTATATCTTTACGTATATATGCTTTAATTGGTGAGATAGATTTTAATTCGAATTGAATCTCTCTCTTTTCTACTTTCTCAATTTTGATTTCTGTTGAAATTGCACTATTTAAAGCCCGCTGCGCTATTTGGAATATAGTCCATGTTAATACAATGCTTAACGCAACCCCAGTTAATGTAGTAAGTATTAAAATAGGATGTACTTGATATTGAAGAGTAGTAAGTGATACTAGAAATGCAGGGGCACATAGGAAAGGAACTAAGCTTAAAATAAATATTAAAATGAATGGAGGATCATTAGTAGAAAATACTGCAAAAAATCCTTCAACAGCACTCATTCCCCAACTAAATATAAAACTAGTACCAAACATGATAATAAAATATCCTAACATCGTTACAGTTCTAATTATATTCGCGTTTTTTGATTTTATTTTCGATTCTGAAAAAAGAAAACTCATTTTCTCCCCAATTATTACCATAATACTAAAACTGAAAATCACATTTAAAATGGATACAGCTACACAAATTAAAAAAATTATAATGTTTTGTGTTGCGATAAGCATAATAATTGGAAATCCAGCAATTAATATTATCAAAGGAATATTTAAATTGCGAAATAAAGTCATTAGACCTATTTTTCTTAAACTTTTTTTAGAAAATGGAAGAGTCTGCAACCATTTGAAAGCATTACCTGACATGTAAGATCCAGTTGAGATCAATCCAAACATAAGCATATACATGAGTGTCATCCCAAAGAATATCATAAATAAAAAAGAAGAGACAAAAAAAACTGTATTTATCGTGTAAAAACCCATATTATCTCTCATTTGGAAATACGTAATTAATGGTAGTAGAGGTAAAAATAAAAAAAGAAATGAAAAAACAAATTTAAGTGCTCTAGATTGATTTTTGATATAATTTTTATTCTTCTTCAGTTTTTCAATAAATTTTGCTTGATGTGCTCCAGCGCTAGCTATCTGGCTCTCCATTAAAATCTCATAAGTAGGGTATTTCGCTAAAGAATAGAAAGATCTTTTTTTTTTCCCTTCCATATTCATCAACACCATTAAATTTTCATTTTAAAAGACGCACGTAATTTTTTTATGATCTCATTAACGGAAGTATCTTGTTCAGTTAATCTTAAAAATACATCTTCTAAACTAGCACCAATCTTATTCGCTTGCTTCCTTAATTCTTCTAATGTTCCGATTCCGACCATTTTACCTTTATGGATGATTCCTATTCGATCACATAATTCTTGAGCAATCTCCATAATATGTGTTGAAAAAAGCACTGAACCCCCGCTCTGTGTGTGAATATCCAATATAGATTTAACAACTCTTACAGATTTCGCATCTAGACCTGCAATTGGCTCATCTAAAATAAGCAAATCTGGCTCATGGAGTATTGCGGCAATAATTTGTAATTTTTGTTTATTGCCATGGGATAATGTAGCAATTAATTGATCATAATATTCAATTGCTTCTAAACTCTCCATATATTCTCTTGCAAGTTCTGTAGTCCTTAATTCATCTAATCTACGGACAGATGCTATAAAATTAAATAAATCTTTTGGCGTTAATGATTTGAATATTAAAGGTTCCTCACTTACATACCCTATACGGCGTTTTATTTCAACTTCGTCACGCTCTGGGTTCATTCCAAAAACACTCATTTCTCCTTCATTCGGTTCAAGGAGTCCTAATAGAAGCTTTATGGTAGTTGTTTTTCCCGCACCATTGGGGCCTAAAAGACCGAATACTTCACCTTGTTGAACATTAAAAGAAATACCATCAACAGCTTTAACATCTCCAAAATATTTCTTTAAATCTTTAACAACAATTATTTCATGATTAGACATTTTCATTCATTAAAGTAGATATTTGAACATAAATTTTATTAAAAAATAATTATATATTTCTTTATATACTTTCATATATCACTATATTTAAATGTTGTGGATTGAACCTCAATAATGGTTAATATGCTGAATCCTATGGATTTTAAGTACTTTTATAATATATATAGATATATATTTGATCTTTTCTAGCTTAAAAACGTTCTATTCTTATTTCTTTTTCTCATTCATAATTATTATTATTGAAATTATTATTAGAATTGTCCCCAACAAATGGGCAATTGTGAAATTCTCTCCAAGAATTAGGCTGGCAAAAATAGCGGAAGAAATGGGTGTTGGAGCTAATAATATAGTAGCTTTAGACACATCTAAGTAAGATAATGTTAAATACCAACATACTAAACCTGATCCATAAACAGCACCCATTGTAAAAAAAAACAATATATTATGAGGTTCAATGAAAATTCTCAAATCTGGTGTAAAAAAAATAAAGTAAGTTGATATTAAAATCATACCAGAAATAAAATTCCTGATAAATACCATCTGTATAGGTGTTGCTTCATCTCTATTAAATATAGGTTTAGTTAAAGTATGACCTAGCATCCATAGAAAAGTAATTCCCAACAAAATTGCTACTCCACTTAAAATTGAGTCATTAATATTTATTAAAGTAAAAAATTGAGTAATACTTATCGCTAATCCGAGAAATAATACAACTGAAAAAATTATTTGTAGTTTTGTGATTCTTTCTTTTAATAAAAAATAGCCTAAAATTATCCCAAAAAATACTGTGGTTTTTTGTGTCAATGATCCATTGATTGCTCCAGCCAAGGAATATCCTATGAAGAAAAATACTTGATTTAATCCAAAAAGTAAACCAATAAAGATTAATAACCAAAAATTATTTTTCCACCCCTTAATATAATGTGATCTATTATTTTCCTTTTCAAGATATATTTTTTGTTTGTTTGAATTCATTGCTTTAAATTCAATCAACATTATGGGGAAAAATATCATAGTTTCAACTAAACAAGTCATCGCTCCTGAGAGATATGCATCAATCGCTATTGGTCTTAAAAGAGCAACTATTGGCTGTAAACCTACAAAAATAATACCAATAAAACCAGTAATAAGACCTTTCTTTATATTCTTATCCAATTTAATAATGAATATGTTTTAGCGATTTTAAACCTTTATTTTAATAAAAAAATGAGAATTTTTTGGGTACTTCTAACACACTTTTATAAATAATTTAAAGCAAAAGTGATAGATTTTCTTCTCTCCGAAATAGTTATTCATTGGATGTTTTTTATTATTCAATCATAATCACCAATATAAGGCAAAATTTAATATATTAGGATAATTTAAAAAAAGAACTTATTTTGTTAAAAGGAAGTGAGTGAAAATTTCTACCAATTTCGCGATTATTACAAAAGATCTCACAAAAAAATTTGGTGATCTAGTAGCAGTAAATAATCTAAATTTAAAAATTCCATATGGTAAAACTTATGGTTTATTAGGCCCTAATGGAGCTGGTAAAACTACCACGGTAAGAATGCTAAACGCTATAATCTCTCCTACTAGTGGGACTGCGGAGGTAGTTGGATATGATATTATAAGTCAAAGTAAAGAAGTTAAAATAAATTGTGGTTTTTTACCAGAATCACCAGGATTATATCAAAAGTTAACAGCGAAGGAATTCTTGGAATTTGTAGGTGAGTTATATTATCTTCCAAAAGCAATTATCTCTACCCGTATTGAAGAATTATTAGATATTTTTGATTTGCAAGGGCGTGAAAATGATCTTTTAGAAGGATATTCAAGAGGTATGAAACAAAAAGTTTGTCTATGCGCGGCTTTAATACAAGATCCTAAAATAATCTTTTTAGATGAACCAACTTCTAATCTGGATCCTGCTGCTGCAAGAATGGTAAAAGATCTAATATATGATCTCTCTAAGAAGGCTGATAAAACCATCTTCATTTGTACTCATCTCCTTGATGCAGCAGAAGAATTATGCGACTTAATAGGGATTATCGACAAAGGAGAATTAAAAGTAGAGGGAAGCCCTAAAGAAATTATTAATTCTGTTGGATCAAAAGATTTAGAGGGAGCATATCTGGAAATAATGGGAGTTTCTAAAATTGAAGATTTATTAGCTTGGAGAGAAGAATTACCAGATAAGATTGAGAAAGATAAAAAGAAAAAAAAGAAAAAATAGTAACTGGATAATAATGGCTCTTTGGAAAACGATAGCTAAAAATGAAATTAGGCTTAGAACTAATAAGTTTCGAAACCATCGACTTCTATTTTTTATACTATTATACTCCTTTTTTATTATTTGGGCTTTTATATTGGCTCCAATGCTATTTGATCTATTTATGCCTACACTAGCGGAGGCAATTGATGAAATTAATTTAGCAGTTGCTTTAATTATTGAATATGTATTGATGATTTTCTTTTTATCCGTTTTTATTTATCCTCTAAACAGTATTTATAGAAAAATTGAAATAGGTTTCAAAGAAATTATATTGGCATCACCAGCTACTCCAGGTGACATTTTTTTAGGAGAATTCATAGGAAAATTACCAATTTTTTTGGGAGGCGTTTTAATCTTTACTCCAATAATAACAGGAATGCTCAACCCTATTATTAATTTGAATACAATTCAATATATCATTATTTATGCATGTGTACTTGGATTAGTTTTGTTTGCAACATTGTTAGGATCCATAGTTGCCGCATGGCTAGAACATAAGATAGCAAAAAGCGATCGAGCAAAAGATTGGGGAAGGATTCTCTTATTTCTCCTTTCTATTGCTATGATAGCAATGGTGTATATTCTTCAATTTTTATTTGAATATCTTATATCACATCCAGAATTAAGAAATTGGGTAATTTTTTATCCTTCTTTATGGTTTTCTAATATAATATTATATTTTATTGACCCTAGCTTGATAAGTACATATATCTTAAACATCTGGTTTAGTATTTCCCTGATTATAATTATTCCTCTTATAATATTTTTGATAGCTTATAAAAAAGCTGATACTTTTTTTACTGTAGAGGGAGCTATTGAAAAAGTATCTTTAGTGATAAAACGAGAAAATACATTTTATAAGATAATCAGGAAAGTAACAGGGCATAAATGGGAAGGATTAGTTATAACTCAATTTAAGGAGTTTTTAAGAAGAAGGGAAAGTATTATGAAGTTTGCATATTTAATTGGATTTGTAAGTATCTTAGGGATATTTTTCTCAACTTTTGGATTAGATCAATTAATTGGTCAATCAATATTAATAGCAATGATTATCATTATTGGTGGAATAATGTATGGTTTACTGTTTGGAAGCTATATTTTTGTTGGGAGTAAGGATTTAATTTGGGTATATAAACGAAGTCCTCGAAATATTCGCGCTTTAGTTTATTCTTATCTTTTAGCAATGTTCATATTTAATATATTAATGTCATTAGGACTTACAATTTTCTTCAGTTTTTTTCTTGACTTTGATCTTTTTAATATAATATTTTTCTTTAGTTTTTATTTGATAAATTGTGAAGTAGTTATTGCTCAAGCTGTTGGAATACAATGTTTAAGCCCTGCATTTGAGGAAAAAGGAAGTTCTATGACATATAATAATCTTATTCTGATTGTGCTTCAGATGTTTCCTCTTCAATTCATACTAATGTTTATTATACTTCTATTCCCCGTTCCATCTTCTCCAATTTTAGCGCGATTCCACTATCTAATGCCATTATTGTTAATTTCTATAGCAAGTGCGATTCCACTTTTAATTTTTGGGTTAAGGAAATTAAGTAAAATAGAATAAAACAAAACTTCTATAAATTTTTAAGTGCAATTTTCTCTAATTCCCTTGATAATCTTTCTTCAATAGGATGTATGGAGGATTTGCCCAATAATTTGGATGATTCTTCTTTAGCTCTTTTTCTAGCAGATTTAGAACCGCTTTGCTTCCATGAATCTCGTGTCATTCTATCTATTATAGGACTGGGGAGGAACAATTCTTTCCTAAAGTATTTCAAGGTTGATGGATGGGATAAAAGTTCTTCTTTCTCCTCATAGTCTTTTAATATTTCTGAAGCAAAGGGAGATCCATGATCTTCAATGCCTTGAACTAATCTTTTGACCATCCCAACGATTTCATTATCAATAATTAATTTTTCAATACTTTGTGTTGATTCAAAATCCAGCATTCCGGGACCTGAAACCATATTAATTCCTGCTAATCCTGCTAACAATGCTCCCATACCAGCTTCAAAACCAGCTTGACTATCAGGTACTTTAGAGTCGCTAAGCGACATATATGCATGAGTGGGCAAATTTAAGAACTTTCCCATCTCAATATCCCCTAGATTAATCATCATCGTTTCTATGGCGCCCATCGGAGTCGTTCCTGTTTTCATATCAAAAACAGCAGGAGATCCCCCCCAAATCAAAGGAGCACCTCGCTTGATTAACTGAACTATTACAATTCCTGCAAGACATTCGGCACAGTGTTGAGTAATCGATCCAATCAATGTAATTGGAGCATTAGCTCCTGCTAAAGGCATTGAAACAAATTCAGAAGGGATCATGCTTTTCGCGGCATCGATCAATGATTGTGTAGTTAAATCCGACCATTTAAGAGGTGAGCTTGGACATGCATCAAAAATAGCTAGTGGTTTTCTAGCTAAATCTTCTTCAGATAATCTACATGCTAAAAGAATTTCTCTCATAATCGAAAAACTCTCTTTACGAAATGTTCCCGTTACAACTGGTTTATAACAATTAGCTAAAGCTATATATAACCTATGCCAGTCTTGAGCTTCTTTTGGAACGTCTTGATAAATTAAAGCAGTACTTTGAGCATCTATATATTTTAATTGCTCAACAACTTTGGAAAATCTCATGAAATCATTGGACATTGCTTCACGAATATCTCCTGTTTCCTCATCAAGTATGAAAATTGCCGCTGATCCAGGATCAAAATTAACATTATCTCCCTTTAGGGAAATATGTTCATTACCATCTCGATCATAAAGAGTAATTTCACTAGGAACTGTTTTTAGGCATTTGTCAATCAAATCTAAGGGTATAAAAAAACGTGAACCATCATGATTTATGCCATGTTGATTAAACAAATTGATTGCTTCGTGATTTTCTATGAAAACTCCTTGAGTTTCGAGGATTGTTTTTGCTTCCTCTAATATCATTTTTTTATGGTCATTATCCAATATGTCTATCTTTGGTCTAATAATTTGCATTTATTTATTCTCCTGAATTTTTTATTTTTAAAGAGAATCAATAACTTTGCGAATCTCTCTAATTGTTATTGGGGAAGTTCCACAACAGCCTCCAACGATTTTTACTCCTAATTCAATCATTTTACGTATATCATTAGCAAAATCGTCAACAGGTTGCTCATAATAAGTCTTCTCTTCTCTAACTATAGGCTGACCCGCATTAGGCTTTATAGAAAATGGTTTATCTGTGAAATCTTTAGCATTCTTTAATAAATCAAGCATATCACTGGAACCTAATGTACAATTTGCTCCAATTACATCTATTTTTTCATGGTTCAACGCTTTTATACATTTTTCTAAGGAGTCTCCCATAATTGTAAAAAAACCTTTTTTAGTTTTTTTATATGTCATTGAGGAAATTAAAGGTTTCTTAGAGATATCACGAACAGCTCTAATTGCTGTAATCATTTCCTCAAGATCTGAAATTGTCTCAATGTGCCAAAGATCAACTCCTTTTTCTAATAATTTTGCTTGGGTTAAGAAACTCGAATACCATTCTTTACTTGACGCATTTCCTACAGGAGGTCTAAATTCTCCAGTTGGGCCGATATCGCCAACAATTAAATTTCCAGAAGGGCATGCTTTTTTTATATTATCCAAAGCTTTCTCAATAATTTCATTTATTCTATCTTCTAGATTATGACGTCGCAAATTTAATGGTGTTGAGCCAAAAGTATTTGATTGACACATATCTGAGCCTGCATCATAATAAGATTTATGAATTTCTACAATTACGTCTGGTTTTTCAATGTTTAAGAGATCTGGGAGTTTTCCCGGTTCTAGTCCTCTTTTGATGAGTTCCGTTCCCATACCACCATCAAATAGTATAATCTTAGAATCATCTTTTAACCAATTTTGAAATATCATATTTTTTTCCCTCGAAATATCGAATTTTTATTTTCCTATTAAAGATTTAACTAATTTTACAGCATCAATAGCATTCTCAGCAAATCCATCAGCATTGCATTCTTTTACCCATGCACTTGTCACAGGAGCGCCACCAAAAATTACCTTAAATTTATCTATTAAACCCCTTTCTTTTAATACACTTATAACTTTCTTTTGACCAATCATTGTAGTTGTTAAAAGAGCAGAAACACCAATTATATCTACATTTTTCTCTATTGCTTCATCAACAATTTTTTCAACTGGTACATCAGCTCCTAAATCAAAAACCTCATAACCATATGCTCTTAGCATTGTAGCTACAATAGTTTTTCCAATTGAATGAATATCTCCTTCAATTGTAGCAATTATAACTTTACCTTGACTGACATTTTTTAATCCTTTTTGAAGATGTGGTATTAATATATCTAAACATTTTTGCATTATTTGTGCTCCTCTCATCAACTCTGGTAAGAAGAATTCACCTTCTTCCCATAGCTCTCCAACTTTCCGAATTCCTGCTGCAAATCCCTTCTCTATCACTTCAAGTAGATTCATTTCTTTTTTTAATACCTCGTTTGCTAAATTAACAGCGTCTTCCTCTTCTAAATTTACAATCGAATCTACTATATTCCTAAATATATAATCTTCAGCCAAGCTAACCATTCCTCGATTCCAGTTAAATCTATATAAAATTCTTTGTTTTGTGATTTAAATATATTATTTGATAAAATAAATGAAGTTATTTATTTCTTAAAAGAATAAAAAAAATATTAATTATAGAATCGCAATAGCATCTATTTCGAGCAATATTCCCGTTAATGGTAAATTTGAGACTTCTACAGTAGATCTTGCCGGAAATCTATCAGTTACACCATTTTCCTCAAAGAATTTTTTATAAGCTTTATTCATTTCTTCGAAATCCTTGATATTTTTCAGGAAAATAGTAATTTTTACAATACTTGAAACCTTCCCACCCGCAGCTTCTACTATTTTTTTTATACTTTCTAGGGTTGTTTGCGTTTGTTCTTTTATTTCTGTTGTACCTTGAGCTGGTCCTTGACCTGATACAAAAAGCAAATTTCCAGCTTTTAAAGCTGGAGAATATGGGCCTACTACAGTAGCACCCTCTGGAAAAATTTTCTCAATATCAACCATAATTTATTTTAACCTCCTTTTATTAATAATTTTTACCTCTTGCTAGAATATCCCACCTTCCAAGAACTTCACCGTCTTTGACAACAGTAAAAAAATCGTATAAATTTACAGTCGTACAAATATGACTGGGATATAGTTCTATTTTTTGACCTATTTCAAAACTATCTGTTTGACCTATTCTTATAATTGAGTGTTCTTCTGTCATAACTCTGATTTTACTTTTTGGGTAATTTTTGAAAACTGGATTTCCGCTATCATTTGTTGCTGCTTTTAATCCAGCATCGATACTATATACCCGTTTTCTAGGATTATTAGTTACTGTACTTAAAACAGTAGCAGCTATATCAAATTCTGGAGAAACTCTGTGGTAATGTTCATCATTGAAAATATAAGTACCAGGTTGAAGCTCAGTAACTCCATCATATTTTGCTGAAAAGCTATAAGTTACAGTATTACTTGCAGTTAGATATGTAATATTGAATCCATTTGTATTAAGAAGATCTCTTGTTTCTACCAATAATTTCATACTTTCTTCAGTTTGTTTTTTTCTTAAATCAGGATCGATTACAGATGTTAAATGACCCTCATATCCTTGAAGTCCAACTAAATTTAAATTTGGTCTTTCTTTAATTAGATTAGCAAATTTCAAAGCTGCTTCTCCAGGCTGTACGCCATTTCTTCCCAAACCTACATCTACTTCAAGTAAAACTTCTAAGTTAAGTCCTTCTTTAGAGGCAATTTTATTTAAATCTATAATATTCTTTTCAGAATCAACACATACTCTAACAAGATTTTTTTTATTTAATTCCACTAATCTATTAATTTGATTTAACTCAATAACCTCATTAGCAATTAAGATATCATGAAATCCATGTTCTGCAAATATTTCAGCCTCTCCGACTCTTGCTACGCATATCCCACTTGCACCCGCTTTAAGTTGCATCATACCAATCTTAGGACACTTATGGGTTTTAACATGAGGTCTTAGACTAACATTGTTGGCCTTAGCAAATTTTGCCATAGTTTCAATATTTTTCTTCATAAGGTTATAGTCCACGATAAGAGCTGGTGTGGATATTTCATCTTTCCAATTTTCTTCCAAGAATAACAACTACTTGATAAATTTACTAATCTTGAGATAAATAAAGTGGAATTGCAATTAAATTTAATCTAGAGCCAAAATCTTGGCTCCTTATCATTTTTTCTTTTATAAATATAAATTTTAACTGAATTAGAAGATTTAAAGAATTACATTTAGTATATCTGAATTTTCACTTGTCTATTGAAAAATTAATATCATATTATTAAATGTAATAAGCTAAGAATTTGGATATTCGAATAGAGTGTTTTAATGGTTGAATTAAAATGATCGAAAAAATTATTTGTCAATATTCTTTTTAATTTTTAATTAATATTGAATAGAAATTATGTGATTTAATGTCCAAGAAGTTTTCGAAAGAACCTATTAGAGGCATGGATGATTATTACCCAGATGATTTACGCGAAGTAAATTGGATAATTGAAACGATAAGGGATGTAGTAGATAGGTATGGTTATGAAGAATATTTAACTCCCCAAATAGAACCTATTGAAATCTTTGCTGCAAAATCCTCGGAAGAATTAGTTAATGAACAATCATTTATAATTGAAAGAAAAGAAGGAGAAAGACTTATTTTAATACCAGAACTTACACCTTCTTTAGCTAGGATGGTTGCTAAGAAAAATCAAGAATTAAAAAAACCTATTCGATGGTTCTGTATTCCAACATGTTTTAGATATGAAAGACCTCAAAGAGGTCGCCGACGCGCATTTTTTCAACCTAATGTAGATATACTAGGTGAGGAAAGTCTTTATGCCGATCTCGAAATATTTAATATAATTACAGATATATTCATTGAATTTGGAGCTACAGCAGAACAGTTTCAGATTTTTTATAATAGCCGACGATTCATGGATTCAGTATGTAATTTTATACTTAATATTGATAAAGATAAGATACCATTAGTTTACAAAGTTTTAGATAAATCTGATAAGATGGATGAGGGAGAATTTGAAGAATATTTAATTGATACATTTCAAGACGAATTTATTATCCAAGGTATTATTAAATTAAAGAATGCAAAGAGTATTGATGAATTATTAGGAAAATTTGATAATATTCCCGATAAGTTTTATCAGTCTGAAGGATATCTAGAAATAACTAATTTTAACCAACTATTAAAGGACTTAAATCTTTCTAATTATTGTACTTTTTCTTCTGGGACGGTTAGGGGGCTTGATTATTATACTGGAATTATTTATGAGGTATTTGATACAGGAAAAGAAAATATACGAAGTATTTTCGGAGGGGGGCGATATGATGATTTATTATCAATGTTTTCAGAAGAAAAAGTAACCGGTACTGGATTTGGAATGGGAGTTTACACGCTTTCTTTATTCTTAAACACATATGGTTTAATTCCAGGTGATATTAAAGAAAAGGATTATAGTGACACAATCTATATAGCATCTATAAATGAATATGTCTCAACTTATGCTTTTGAACTAGCTAGAATCATCCGAGATGAAGACTTTCCATGTATAATAGATTATCGGTTCAAAAATCTAAAAAATCAATTAAAAAAAGCTAGTGAATTGGGAGTTAGTATAGTTGTAATTATAGGACCTGAGGAATTAACAGAACGAAGAGTAACTATTAGGAATATGGTATCGGAAGAACAAAAAACAGTTGATTTAGATGAATTAATAGATGAAATTTACGATATTATAGACGAATTCGGCAATAATAAAATTGACGAATAAAAGTTTTATTTTATGATTTCAGATTTATTATTAAAAGATATGTTTTGCTATTATGACTTTTATTGAGGATCTAATTCAATCTATAAACGAGAAAAAATCTGTCGTCTGTATGGGACTTGATCCAAGAATGGATAATGAAGGAGAAATTCCACAATATCTAATTGAAGAATTTCAAAAACCCAATAAAATTATTACTGAATTTAATAAAATTTTAATGGAAAATACTTTTGATTTAATCCCAGTTATTAAACCTCAAATAGCTTTCTATGAAAAATATGAAGCATTCGATGCTTTAAAAGAAACTATAAAATTTGCCCATAAGAACGATTTATTAGTAATTTTAGATGGGAAGCGAAATGATATTGGAAGTACTTCTGAAGCTTATGCTTGTTCCTTGTTTGAGAATTTTAATGCAGATGCTTGTACAATTAATGCCTATTTAGGTTTTGATGGAGTTAAACCATTCTTAAAATATAAAGAAAAAGGAGTTTTTATCCTTTTAAAAACATCAAACCCTAGCAGTGCAGATTTTCAAGATTTATTTAGTATAAGATTAGAAGAGATACCTAATGAAGTTATTGAGTATAAAGTCGAGAACATGATTTTAAAAAGGAATTACATTCAACTTGCTGAGCTCATACATGATTGGAGTGAGAATTTAGCAAAATTCTCAAATTTTACTAATCTGGGTGTTGTTGTTGGGGCAACGTATCCTCAAGAATTAAAAAAAGTTCGAGAAATTGTGAGAAATTCTTTTATATTAATACCTGGTTATGGGTTTCAAGGCGCGCAAGCAAAGGACATTAAAAATGGTTTTTATAGAGATGGATTAGGTGGAATTGTTAACTCTTCAAGAAATATAATTTATGCTTACTATAGAATTAAAAACTATTCTCAAGAGAATTTTGGAAATGCTGCTAGAGATCAAATAATTGAAATGAATAAAAAAATTAATAGAGTAATATTAAAATAATAGATTAATAAGCTCCTCCTAAAGTTCGACCAAGAGTATATATAGCTGATATAATTGGTACTACAACAAAAATCATAACAATAATAGATCTTTTAATACCAATTTGATGAATTAAATTTATAACATTTACATCTATGAAAACAGAAAAGAAGACAACTATTATTATTATATTCCCTTCTCCATGAAATGTCCCAATTATTGTATTTAGAAGTAAAGGAGAACTAATAAATAAAATAACTCCAAACTGAATAAGAAAACTAATAGCAACCCATTTTATATTTTTTCTAACCTGAGCTTTAGTAATAGCCAAACCAATCTTTAAAAGTAACATATCAAAAAGTATCAACAATATAGCACCTATAATTAATCCCATACTAACGCTTAAAATTTGAAAAAACATTAATATCACCAGATGATTCCTCTCTATTTTAGGTTTTAAAAAATCAATTTATATTTAAAATAATTTTTAACTATAAGAAACATTTTATTAAAACAATTTAAATTTAATTAATTAGTATAGATTTACATTGATATTATAATTACTAAATAGGAGGAAATATAAAAGAGATTACAAAAAGGTAATATGCAATGGTAGAAACTAAAGATGAAGCAGTTCAATATGATGAAGAAACACCTAGGATTGCTGTGTTCATTTGCCAATGAGGCTTAAACATCGCTGAAATTATTGATACTAAAGCTTTAGTAGAATTTTCGAAAACTCTTCCGAATGTTGTTAATGTACAAGATTACATTAGTCTTTGAACCGAACCAGGAGCAGAGTTTATTAAAGAAAAGATGATCGAGAGTAATGCCAATAGATTAGTTGTAGGATCATGCACTCCTAAAACACATGAACCTGTTTTTAAGAGCGTATTAGAATCAATGGGTATTGATTCGTCTTATCTGGAATTTGCTAATATCCGTGAACATTCTAGTTTTGTACATAAAAAAGATAAAGTAGGAGCACAAAAAGTTGCTGAAGATATTATCAGATCCGCTGTAGCTAGAGCATCTGTTTTAGAAAAAATATTAATTAAAGAAGTTGATATTACAAAAAAAGCTCTAATAATAGGCGGTGGAGTAGCTGGATTATCAGCAGGTATTGATCTCGCTGAAGAAGGGTTTGAAGTTCATCTGGTAGAAAAAAGCCCTACTATAGGAGGAAAAATGGCTAAACTGGATCGTACATTTCCTACAGATGATTGCAGTATATGAATATTAGGGCCTGTTATGTTACAAGCAGCAAGAACTCCAATGCTTAATCTATACACATATAGCGAAGTTGAAGAAGTTTCTGGTTTTGTTGGGAATTTTACAATAAAAATAAGAAAAAAAGCTCGGTATGTAACTAATGATTGCAATGGATGTGGTGCATGCTTTGAGGTATGTCCCGCCTATGGGTATAATGAATTCAACGAGGGAATGGATTCAAGGAGAGCCATATATATATCCTTTGCTCAAGCAGTTCCTTCGTTAGCGCAAATAGATATGACTCGCTGTATCAAATGTGAACTATGTATGGGTGCATGTGAAGTAGATGCAATTGATTTTGATCAAGAAGATGAAATCCTAGAATTAAAAGTAGGTTCAATTATAGTCGCAACTGGTTGGGATGAGTATGAACCGCCGATGGGATATTTAGGATATAATAAATATCCGAATGTGATTACTCAACTCAAACTTGAAAGAATGTTAGCTCCGAATGGACCAACGGTAGGACATTTAGTAAGACCTTCTGATGGAAAAGAACCAAAGAAAATCTTATTTATTCAATGTGTAGGATCAAGAGATTTAAACATGAATACTTATTGTAGTTCTGGTGTATGTTGTATGATATCTATTAAAAATAGTAAATTGATTAAACAGCACTCTCCAGATGCAGATATTACTGTTGCGTACATGGATATGCGCGCTGCTGGGAAAGATTATGAAGAATATTTTACACTTTCACGGAAAGAGGGTATCAAGTATATAAGAACAAATGTAAGTAGAATAAAAGAAGATCCAACGACTCACAATCTAAAAATTGTTATGCAAAATACCTTAGGATCAAGTGGATTAAAGGAACTTGAATATGACTTGGTAATACTTTCCGCATCGATGGTTCCAGCTAAAAATGTTAATATTATTCAAAAGATGCTTAAACTGGAAAATAGCCAAGATGGATTTTTTAAAGAATTTCATGCTAGATTAAATCCGATCGATACAAAAATTCCTGGAATTGTTCTAGCGGGAGTCAGTCAAGGTCCAAAATCTATCGTGGAATCAATAGCTCAAGGTAGAGCAGCAGCATCTTCTCTTGCTCGACTTATGATTAAAGATAAATATCGGATCCTACTAATTCGTGCATCCGTTGATAAGGAACGATGTGCAAAATGTGGTTTATGCGAGTTAAATTGTCCCTATGATGCTATAACTTTAATAGATAATGGTGCTGAAGTGAATGAGATATTATGTAGAGGCTGTGGAACTTGTTTGGCTAATTGCCCTTCAGAGGCTATAACTCTTAGATATTATAGAGAACCTCAATATGAAAAACAAATAGATGCAATTTTGGAGGAATTTTAGAGAGGTGAATTTAATGACTAAAATTTCAGATGGAGATATAAAGATTTTGGCATTCCTTTGTTGGAAATGAGGATACGGTGCCGGTGATATGGCTGGAACGATCCGAGCTCAATATCCGGCTACATTAAGACCCGTTAGAATTAATTGTAGTGGACGTGTAACACCCTCTTTAATGATGCGTGCAATAGGAAAAGGGGCTGATGGAGTTGTTATTGGAGCTTGATATCAAGGTGAATGTGATTATGAAACGGGTAATTTAGTTGCTGAAAGAAATGTATCATATACAAGAGAAATTTTACAAACTGTTGGAATCTCACCAGAAAGAATCCAGATTTTTAACTGTAGTGCCGCTGAAGGACAAAAATTTCAAGAGGAGGCTACACGTATTTCAGAGATAATCAAAAATCTGGGATGCAATCCTTTAAAAGATTCAATTCCTTCTAAAAAGGGAGAGGAAGAATCAAAGAGTTTAAAAAGTAAAAAAACCGAATAGAATGACCTTATCAAGAAAATCTTAGTTGATTAGGGACTTACCTTGTGAAGGTTTCGGATTAAATATATATTAGATTTGAATGATTTTAAAAGTATTAAATCTTTCTTTTAACTTTTCATTTGAAAATTAAATTTTTAATATAGTATTAATTTTAATTGATGTGAGTTTAAGATGGGGAAAGATATTGAAAAGCAGTTAATGAAAGCGGAACAACTTGATAAAGCAAGACAATTTAAACGAGCTGCAAAATTATTTAATACACTTGGAAATAATTTCTTAAAATTGGGCGATTATGAACGTGCAAAAGAGTGTTTTTTTAATGCAGCTAAATGTGCTATAAATGAGGATAAATATTTAATTGGTTTAGAATTTTTAAGAAATGCTGGAAATGTGTCTCTAATAATGAATAATTTCCCAGAAGCATATCAATTCTTTATAAAAGCATTAAGTTACGTCCCTAGTTTACGTAATTCTTCAGATCGTGATTTTCAATTTATTTTATTCTCAAGTTTATCTTATTTATGCTTATTTCTAGAAGGAAAACAAGAAGAAGGATTAAATATAGTAAAAAAAATTAAAAATTTTGTAGATGATACATACTTTAAAGAAAATCCCTTAATCAAGTTAATAAAAGATTTAACAGTTGCTACGAAAGACAAAAATGAGAAATATATAAATAAAGTAGAACTTAATTTTGAAAATCTCAAACTTCATGAAGGAGAAAGCCATCTGGTAAAATTGGTATTAGTTTTGGCAAAAACAATTGTTTCTTTAATAACCAAGTCAAGCTTTGACAAGAATGTTTATACTACTAATGATTTTATTAATCTAACAATAGATATTAATACTAAACCTCTTTTAGATATTTCAAAGAATCCTTTTTATAATTATAATATAAACGAATTAAAAATTTCTAAAATTAATATAACTCTTTCCGATAATTTTACATCTCACAAAAAACCAGAATTACCAATCATAATAACACCAGGGCAAAATTACCAATTACAACTATTAATTAAACCTCATTTTCAAATGGCAAACCCTTTTATTGGACCTATTATATTAACCTCTGAATTAGATGAGAATCTAAGATTCTTTTATGAAATTCCTGAAACTTTTTATCCGAATCTAATATCTCCTCCTCCTACATTGGATATTTCAATCAAAAATCTACGACCTCCCCTCATTGGTCAATCATTTCCCTTAGAAATTCTTATAGAAAATAAAAGTGAAGGAGATGCCTTGGATCTTAATATAGAAATTGATTTTCCTGAAAATCTAAAAGTAATGAGAGGTACATTGAAAAAACAAATTTATTCATTAAGATCAAATGAAAATATGAAATGGGAAATTAACCTGAAACCGCTTGAAGCTGGAGAATACTTTATTAAAGTAAAAACGATGTTTAAGGATCCGGATCAGAATCAAATTGGTGAAATTAAAGATTTCCCACTTTCAATAAAATTATAAACCCTCTTTATTTTATATATCTCTATCTTAAAATGAAAAGTGAGAAAACTAGATGAAACTAAAAGTAAAGACAATTAATTTTGAAACAGGAAATACTAAAGACGTAGTTTTAAATGATAAAGATGCTCAAGAATTAGGACAAAAAGCCGGAGAGCGGATTTATATAAAAAATGTAAAATCCAATAATCTTAGAGATAAGTATTGGGTTGCGATAATACAAATAGATTACTCAGGTACTTTTGTAAAGCAGGGTGAAATTGGTATTTTTTCAGACATTGTTCGAGAAAAAAAAGGTTTAAAAGATGATACGATCCTTTCAATAAAACCAGCAGATCCTCCCGATTCATTTAGATTTATACAAAAAAAAATAAAAGGACAAAAACTATCGAGTGAGGAAATTAACAGCATTATCTCAGATGCTGTTTCTGGATCCCTCTCACGGATAGATTTAGCTGCATTCATAACTGCTGTATCCATTAACGGGATGGATAATGAGGAGATGACCGCGTTAACATTATCAGAAACAAGGAGTGGCGAGATATTTTATTTCGGAATGGATGTCTATGATAAACATAGCACAAAAATTTACTTTTCGTAAATTTTGTTAAAAGGTGGCGTCCCTGGGAATAAGGTATCTCTGATTATTGTCCCAATTGTTGCTGCTGCTGGTTTAACAATTCCAAAATCTTCGACGAGAGCTATAACATCTCCATCAGGCACAGCAGATTCAATGGAAGTATTAGCACCTGTTGCTTTTACTCCAGAAGAGTTAAATAATATTGTATCTAAAGAGAATGCTTGCATAATATGGGGTGGAGCCCTTGAAACAGCCCCAGCAGATAATATATTAATAGAAATTGAGCGACCTTTGCATATGGATCCAATTGGGCTTATGATACCTTCTATTCTTACAAAAAAGCTTTCATTAGGAGTTAAAAAGTTAGTACTTGATATTCCCGTAGGTGAAGGCACAAAATTTCCAACAGTTGATAAAGGAAAACAGTTTGCTTATTTATTTAAAGAAATTGCTGCGAATATTGGAATTGAAGCGGAATGTGCGCTTACTTTAGCTCATCAACCTATAGGACATGCTATAGGTCCCGCCTTGGAAGCTAAAGAAGCTCTTAATTTATTATGTGATTATTCTGCAGGGCCAAACTCTTTAATAGAGAAGTCTACGGACCTAGCTGGTATTCTACTTGAAATGGGTGGGAAAGCCCGAAAAGGTTCGGGTCAAGCTATGGCGAAAAATATATTACGCTCTGGTAAAGCTTATGAAAAAATGAAAACGATTATTAAAGCCCAAGGTGGTAATCCAGAAATAAAACCAGAAGATATTAAATTAGGTCCATATATTAAGGAATTTTTTGCATCTAAAGATGGATATATAGTTGAAGTAAACAATTCAATAATAAATCGAATTGCAAAAACTGCTGGATGCCCTAGGTCGAAGACTTCTGGCGTTGAAATAATAAAAAAGCAAGGTGCTAAAATAACTGAGGGAGAATTAGTATTTAGGGTGTATTCGCATAGTGAATCTAAATTAAGAAAAGCAGAAAAAATCTATAATTCTACGGGAGGTCCAATCCGTCTTGGTGGAATGATGATAGAAAGAGTTTAATTAAAAGGAAGAGATTAATGCCTTTAATTCCAAAAGCAATTTATGAGGATTTCAAGAATGGTGAATTAGATAAATCTCTTGCGATAGAATTATTAATAACTTTGATTGATAATTCAGAAAGCATTGAAACACGAATGGAAAGCATTAGAGTTTTAAAAGAGATCCCATTGAATGATAATCAGACTTTTAAATTTTTAGAGCAATTGATGATTTCTGATTTAAATGAAAATGTAAGAAATTTAACGTGTAAAGTCCTAAAAATTCACTATTCAGACAAAGTATTAGCTCCAATATCATGGATACTCGAACATGAAAGATCATTAAATTGTCTTGTAACAGGATTATCTACTCTAGCTGAAATTAATACAGATGAGGCTAAGTCTATTCTTATAGATAAGTTGAATAGGCTGTATAATCAAGAACATAAATATAATTTAAAAGATATCTTTAAAAAAAGAGAAATTGAGAGCTTTAATACTAAAGATCTTGCTGAGATCTTATTAAATTACTATATCATTTCATTTTTAAAATTTAAATATGGTTATATTAATTATGAAATTACTAAAAATGGGTTTATTTCGAAATTAGATTTATCTAATGTTGATCCTCAAGGTATATCTTTGCCAAATTTTCTTGATTCTATTTTTTCGCTTAAAAGTTTAAAATTTTTTGACCTACGATTTAATCATTTAATAAAATTACCAGAAATTTCAAATGAATCAACTTCAGTACTATCTTTGGATTTAAGTTACAATCATTTAATTAATTTAACAAAATCTATTGAAAAGGTGAAATCACTTCAAATCTTGAATTTAAAATCCAATAGATTAAGATTTGTTCCCGATACTTTAAGCAACCTATTATCACTCCGGATTCTAAATCTAAGAAATAATATGCTAAAAAAGATTCCGAAATCAATTTCTACTCTTAAATCACTAAAAAGTTTGGATTTACATGGAAATAAATTGACGTCAATTGATGTTAAATTTAATAGCTCAATTGAGGAGCTTGAATTAGGATGGAATAATTTTGAGAAAATCCCTTCTAATATTAAATATCTTACTTCTTTAGAAAAATTAGGTATGAGTGGAAATAAAATAAAAAAATTGCCAAAATGGCTTTCCTCATTATATTCATTAAAAGAATTAGACTTATATGATAATAATATTTTAAGCTTACCTGATTCGTTCGGGAACTTAAAATCATTAAGATCATTAATATTACGAAATAATCACCTTTCTACTTTACCTGAATCAATTGTAAATTTAAAAAATCTTAAGAAACTTAATTTAAGTTGGAATAATTTTACTCTTTTACCTGATTGGATTGGAGAACTTTCCTCATTAGAAGAATTAAATTTATGGGGAAATAAACTTGAAACACTTCCCGAATCAATCGGTTGGCTATCAAATCTAAAGATTTTGGATATAAATTTCAATAGATTTGAACAAATACCACTCTTTTTGAAAGAGTTAGAAAGGAAAAAAGGACTTACTATAAAATTTTAATTGATGATAATAAAAAATGAAATAAAATGGAAAAAAAAGTTATTATCGATATTGAAATTAATGAGGAAAGATGTACAGGATGCATAATTTGTGAATTGTGGTGTTCCTATACTCATTATAAGGTTTTTAATCCTTTAAAAGCAAATTTAAAAATAAAAGATAAATACAGCCTTACACCAAAAATTATTTTCCTTGATACATGTATAAAATGTGGTCAATGTGCTAACCATTGTCTTTATGGTGCGCTAAAGCTTAAAGAGGGGATCAATTGATGGAATGGAAAGGATATACTGGTAATATTATTAATGTAAATTTGAGTGATAGTAAGATTGGATTAACTAAACATAACTTTAATGATATTCATAAGTTTGGTGGTGGATTGGGAATTAATACAAAATTAGCAGCTGAATTAATTAAACCACGCATTGATCCGTTATCTCCTGAAAATTATATCATAATTGGAGCTGGGCCATTAGTAGGGACAATCACGCCAGCATCCTCCCGTACTGTTGCTACAAGCAAATTTCCCGCAACAGGAGCAATTGTTTATTCATGTGGTAGTATGAGTTTTGGATTTAACTTAAAACTTGCAGGATATGATAATATAACCATCTCAGGAAAAGCAGAAAAGCCTGCTTATCTTCTTATCTGGGATGACCATCTTGAAATCAGCAATGCTGAGAGTCTTTGGGGAAAAAATATCTCAGAAGTTCATAATGCACTGAGTAAAAAATATGAATCCTGTGGAACTATAATTATAGGTCTAGCAGGAGAAAACAAAGTCTCTCATTCTTTAGCACTTATTGATAGAATTGCGACCTTAGGACGTGGAGGACTTGGAGCTATAATGGGATCAAAAAACTTGAAAGCAATAGTAGCAAAAGGATCAAAAGGTATACTAATCTCAGATCCAAAAAGGTTCAATAAGGCTTATAATACACTTTTTAAACGGATCAAGAATTATGTTCACAGAGAATCTTGGCATAAGTTAGGAATGCTGAGAAGTTTACCGATTGGAATGATTTTCAAAGCAGCAGGACAAAATCAAAAAGCAAGACAATGTAACGAACGAGAATATCTTAAAAAACTAAAAAGAAGGCGTTTAGCATGTCCCTCATGCCCCATGGGTGATAAAGACATTCTAGAACTAAAAGAAGGTGAATGTGCGGAATTGATTCACTATGCGACATCAATTATTAATCCATTTTTAATGTTTGTAGATCTTGAAGGTTTAAACTATAATTACGAACCAATTCTTGCTCATGAAAAATGTAATCAATACGGTTTGGATTATATGATGGTGGTTAGCCTTTTAATATATTGTAATAAGCTATATGAGAAAGGAATTTTAACAAAAGAAAACACTGGAATAGAATGGAACACTGGTATAAGTACATTAATTCGGTTAATTGATATGATTGCTACAAGAAGTGAATTTGGAGATTTACTTGCAAAAAGATTACAAGAGGTATTTGATAACTATGAAGTAAAAGGTGAGGAATTGCCAAATGTGAAAGGTTTGGATATAGTTTTTGATCCTCGATTATTTCATCTTGGAACGATGGAGTTTGAGCAAATTGTTAATCCCAAAGGATCTCATATAGCATCTGGGGGTTCTCCTACATATGTTGGTGCAGCTTCCTCGATAGAGAAATTTAAGACTCACTTTAACCGAATGGGTATCCCTACAACTGCTTTTAAAAGAATTTTAACTCCACCCATGAAGGAAATGCTTATTAATGTTGGACGGTTAACTCGTTATGCTGAAGACTGGTATACTATTCTAACCTCTTTGGGACTATGTGCAAGGGCTCAAGTAAACCGTTTCTATGGACTAAAATCTGTTACTGAATTCTATAATGCTGTAACTGGATTTGAAATAAATTCTGAAGATTTAAGAATAGCTGCTGAGAGAACTTGGAATTTAATGAAGTTATTGAACATGAAAATTGGTTTTTCTCGTAATGATGATAAATTTCCAGAAGCATGGTTTAGACCTTTAAAATTTGGAAAGAACTCCTTCAAGTTATTGGACTTCTTTGGAAGCACTATCATAAATCTTGATATTGCAAATCAATTACTTGATGATTATTATGATGAGCGGGGTTGGGATAAGATTACTGGAAATCCCATAAAAGAAAAAATTAAGGAATTAAATTTAGAAGTATTTCTTTAAAGCAATTTATTTAAATATTAGTCTCAATATAATTATAAATTAACATCTTTTCTAAAAAATACAAGAGAGGCATAAAAATGAGCGATCTAAAGATTTTACTGACAACTCCAACTTATCCGTATCCGACTTTACCAGCGAATGATTCTCTTACAGATGCAACTGGTCAACGTTTTACTCATGGAGATGATATCTTTACAATTGTTTCCCATACTCACTGTTTTGGAAACCATATATTAGCACAAAATATTGATCAACCATCTGTGTTACTTGAATATCCAAGATGGGAGCATTTCACAAAAGAAGTCGATAAAGGCTATGATTATATTGGAATTAGTTGTTTTCCAGTGCATTTAGATAGTGTATTAAAGATGTGTACGTACATTAGAGAGAATTCACCTAATACAAAAATACTTATAGGTTCGTATGGAGCTCAAGCATTTAAAGCAAAATATGATGAAGAAACTCAAAAGAAATATGTTGATTACGCAGTAAAGGGAGAAGGCGTAAAATTTCTACGCGAATTATTAGGTGAAGATACTAATCGACCAATCGAACAAAAACTTATGCCAAAATGCGGTGGTTCCCTTTGGTTTGTTGATAAATATCCCAGAGGAACTATTGGCTTCTTAGTTTCAGGTTTAGGATGTCCAGGTGCTTGTGATTTCTGTTCTACAACTGAAATGTTTGGATATAAAAGAATACAATTGCTTTCACCAGAAGAACTAGTACATCATATGCACTTGTATCATAAATATTTTCCAGATTTATCACAGATTTTTGTAATCGAAGAAGATCACTTTCGATATCCTGAATATTTAATTAAAACAAAACAATATTGGGAGAGTAACCCCAAAGTTGTTGAATCGCTGGATTGGTTTGCATTTGGATCTGTAGATCATATTTGGAATTTTGCAGACAAATACGGATGGGATGCTATAGCTGAAATCGGAATAGGTGCGATTTTTATAGGTGTTGAATCAAAATTTGCTGGAGAACATGGTTACACCAAGGTAAAAGAAGCAGATGCTCGAGAAGTGTTTAATAATCTTCACAATATGGGAATAAGAACGATTGGTGCATGGATATGTGGATGGGATTTTCATGATCATTCCAATATTCATGAAGATCTCAACTATTTTGTTGCTTGTTATCCTACATATGAACAATTAACTCGTTTATCACCATTTCCTGGCACTGCATTATACAACAAAATGAAAAAGTGCGGGCGTTTAAGGGATGTTCCATGGGAAGATGTGCATTTTTGGAGTGGCTCTCAAGAAAATGTTGCATTAGAGATTCATGAAACTCTAAATTTAACTGAATATGGATATGATTTGATTTATAAAACATGGGGGCCTTCAATCCTAAGAAAACTTGATGTCATGTTAAGAGGTTATGAATTTTGCTTGAATTCAGATAATCCAATACTGCAGAAACATAAATCAAAATTCTTTAAACAACAAGCTGCAGTATTACA
>JBHLLP010000007.1:0-114955 GCA_048885525.1 Candidatus Hermodarchaeota archaeon
CCTCAATATACAACACTTAATCGCCTTAAAAGATTTAAAACTATTCAAGAAGCTTTTTCTAATTCGAGAAATGGTTTCAAAATGGTTCAAGTGAAGGATTTTAGATAATATTTCAATATTCTAAAAATAAATATCTTATCTTTAGTTGAATAAATCTTGAAGATTGGTTAGGTTTCAGGTCAAATATCAAAACTTTTTTTATTTATCTTATAAAAGAATAAAAAAAGAAAGAATATTTTTTATTATTTCTTCCTTTTTTACATAAAACATTATTTATACTAATTTTATCTAAGTATAGAAGGGAAGAGTGCTAATTTTCTTTTGGATTTCGTTAAAGGGGTGTAATACCATTTTTTTTGTGAGTTCCATTACATCTTCTGTGTCAGAATAAATATTGTACCATTTTACAGACTTTCCAAAAATAGTTTTTAACATTGTCTTCTTATCGAAGAGAACATCCTTTGCCACATTTTTTGGCATATTTCCTAGTGTATCTTTATAGACTTTTTCTATAGCAGTTTTTACCTTCAATTTGGGATTAGATTGTAGTTTTTTAATTACATTATCCATATAATCTTTATATTCACTTAAATAATCGAACGTCTTATCAACATAATCAACAACTTTTTGAGCATCAATTATATTCACATCAAAACTTTGAAATGTCTTTTCAATCCTTTCTTTCGCTTTATCTACAAGTCCAACTTTAATTTCTTTAATTAGAACGTCTATTGAACTATTACTGGATATCACATCATTAGCCATCTGTTCTAATCTTGAGAGTATGTCTTTTTCTATTTCTATTGGTGAAGATTGAATATCTTCATGAGTATCCTTTACACCTTCGATGGTTTCAGTATCATCTTTATTCATTACATGATTCTCAGCAACTTCTTGCTGTAATTGATTTCCATTTTTTTCTTCGTCTATACATGAAGGACACATTCCGTTATATGTATGTACTTCACCTATCCAGGGAACAGTATCATATATCTTTTTACATTTCTTACAATGATGATAATTTACCATAATTATTTCATACCTTGTTTTTTAAACATTTGATATTATTTATTTAATTCTTTTTTATAACTCAATGATCTATTCCTAAGTACGTGGAATCATGTAATGTATTACTTCTTCAAAAGCATCTTCAATTTTAACCTCTTACACAATAATAAAGTTGTTTAAAAAAAGTTTTATAACTTCTAAAATAAATATTTAAAAATTAAGTATGAATAGGTAATAATTAACCAATAAAATCGAAAGGTTTTGACATATGTTAAAACATGATCCAATTATAATTGATACTCAAGATTTATGTAAGAATTATAATGGAGTCCAAGCACTTAAAAATCTTAATTTGCATGTAAGGAAAAATTCTATTTATGGTTTTTTAGGACCAAATGGTGCAGGTAAAACAACTACTATAAAATTATTATTAGGTTTAATAAAACCGACAAGTGGCAGTGGAACTGTATTAAATTATGATGTAACAAGAGAAAATATGAAAATACGTGCTCGAACAGGATATCTCCCTCAAGAACCACGTTTTCACGAATATATGACGGCTAGAGAAGTTCTTAGATTTATTGCCCGTTTCTTCTTTTATGGACCGAAAATTGAAATTGAAAACAGAGTTTCTGAAATGTTAAGTCTTGTAGGGATTGAAAAAAAGGCAGATCGTCCAATAAAAGGCTTCTCTGGAGGTGAAAGACAACGTTTGGGAATCGCTCAGGCAATGATACATTATCCTGATTTACTAATATTAGATGAACCGACAGCTTCTTTAGATCCCTTAGGGCGTCATATGATCCTTGAATTAATGGAAAAATTAAGAGAGTTTTCGACAATTTTTTATTCAACCCATATTTTAGATGATGTGCAACGAGTAAGTGATACTGTCGGTATTTTAAACCGTGGAACTTTAGTTGCGAAGGGTAATATTGAAAAATTATTAGCAGGAAGCGAAGGGACAATTTATTTAGTAACCCTAAAAGGTGATACTGAAACTGCATATAAAAATGTGTCCAATCAATCTTGGGTATCCAATATTAATGTCGAGAAAAAAAATAATAAAATAAAATGGCAAGTTCAAGTTACAGACGATAATATGGCTGAAGAAAAACTCTTACGTTTAATTCTCGAAAATGAAAAGGTAAAAGTAACTGACTTTAGATTAAAACAATATGAATTAGAAGAGATATTTCTACAAGTATTGGAGGAGGATGAAAATATCAGCAAATGAAAACCTTGAACAAGTAATTGAAAAGAATTGGCAAAGAAGTTTTTGGAACTTGCTCAATGTAGAATTAGGAGGATGGTGGAAAAGTAAAACTTGGATTTGGATGACTCTGTTATGGGTTGGAGTAATAAATGGAATATCTGCGCTAACTTTTATTGGAGCAGAAGATACTGATCCTGCTGCATTAATATTTTTTTATGGATTTACTAATGGATTGTTCCCTCCGATTGCTGTTATTATAGTATTACAAGAATCCATAGTGGGAGAAAAAAAATCTGGTACTGCTTCATGGATTCTGTCTAAACCTGTATCACGTAAAATATTTATCTTTTCTAAGTGGGTTGGGAGTTCTTTGAACATCTTTATTACAATGGCGTTAATCCCTGGAATTGTCTCATTTTTCGAGATCACATTATTAACCGGTCGAAATTTCTCTTTTCTTTCATTTCTTATAGTGATTTTGTTACTTGGAATGAACTTAATATTTTATATTTCCTTTACATTAATGCTTGGAACATTTCAAAATAGTGCTGGAGCAGTAGCAGCAATACCAATGGTTTTTAATTTTACCCAACAATTTCTAATGAGTATCCCATTCGTAGGATATCTATTACCGACTGCAATATTCCTTAGACCTGAGGGAAATCCATTAATAGCATCAATAATTTTAGGGGAAGATATTTTTTCAATTCTACCAATAGTGATTACTGGAGCACTGATAATATTATTCCTGGTTATTGCCTTTTGGCGCTTTGAAAAAGAAGAATTTTAATAAATCATTAAAACTTATTAGAAAGAATTATTTTAAAAAATCTTTTAAAATTTTTTTACATATCTTTTATCCTTTCCAAAGCGCGTACTTTCATGCGAGTTGTTAGTTCCTTAAAAGCCTCTTCAACATTCTCACCTGTTTTAGCAGAAGTTTCAATATAAATGCTGTCCTTATTTTCTGCATATTCCTTTACTATATCAACATCAATCGAGCGACCAATCTCTTCTATTAGGTCAACTTTATTTCCTATTATAATAAAAGGGATATTCTCTTTTAATATATCAAACATTTCAGACAACCAAATCCCAAGCGCTTCATAGGTTTTAATCTGGGTGAGGTCAAAGATTACTAAAGCGCCATGAGTTCCTTCATAATATTGTTTATGTAAAAATTTGAACTTTTTTTGGCCAGCTATATCCCATATAACAAGTTTTGCAGAATCTTTTTTATCTATACTTATTTCTTTTGTCAAATAATTAATGCCTATAGTTGTAATGTAATCATAAGAGAATTGATTTTTAACAAACCTATATAATATGCTAGTTTTTCCTACAGCAGGGGCTCCCAAAAGCAATACTTTAAAACTATATCGAGTCATAGAAAATACATGATTTTACGATTTTTCCACGTAAAAAAATATAATTCATAATTTTTAAAAACATTTTAGGTTAAAATCTTTAGGTTTAAATATCTGTCCTTATTTGATAAAACTAACATGACAACGATGAAAAAAAAAAGTAATCATTTGATTCTGATTATCATATTTTTCTCTTATTTCATTATTCCCTTAATTGGAATACAATTCGGTAGTTCAGATCCTTATGATCTAAATTATAATAATACTATTATGTTTGATTCATTACCATTCTCATTTACAACACAATTTAATACAGATAATATAGATTTAAAAAGTAATTCGGATTATAAAATTTCTAAGTTTGATGAATATCTTAATGAATTTTTAATAAATATCTCTTTAGCCCAATGTGACAATCAAAATGACATAAGCATAATTATTCACTTTAAAAATTCGATACCAAAAGAAGAACGAATCGAAATCATAGATTCAATTTTTAAGGGTTATGATTTAATAACAAATTACGATTTTATTCCTGGAATTCATCTAAATGTTAATCCAGATCAGCTTATTGAAAAAGCTAATATTATTGAACTTAATATAGCAATAACTAAAATTTATAAATCAAGAGTCTATCCACTGCCCTATATTGATAATAATGATCTACAACCCAGTGCTTTGGATGAAGCTGATTTTTCTAATTGGTGGCTTTCTGCTATTGGAGCAGAAAATCTATCTTATAATGGAACAGGCGTAAAAGTAGCTGTGATTGATACTGGAATATATCCTCATCCTGATTTGAATATTATCAATAATAGTAATTTTGTTTCGGATGAGCTTGAATCAGAATTTAATGACAATTTTGGTCACGGTACCCACATAGCGGGAATTATTGGGGGAAATGGGGGAGGTTCTTTTGGTCAATACATTGGTGTTGCCCCCGGTGTGTATTTAATCAATGCGAGAGCTGGAAATGCAAGTGGATTATTTGAAACAGATATAATAAAAGCTATTCAATGGAGCGCGAAACCAATAAAATCAGGCGGTGCGGGTGCTGATATTATATCTTTGAGTATTGGTGGGGGTTATCCGTATATATCAGATTCAATAACACAAGCAATTTCGTATGCAAAAAATAATTATGGTGTTATTTTTGTATCCTCTGCAGGGAATTCTGGACCGGGATATTACACAAGTTCTACTCCTGCATCTGGTATTGATGTCATTGCCGTGGGAGCAACAAATAAAAATGACGAATTAGCTTCATTCAGTAGCTGGGGCCCCACCTTTGGATATATTGGTCTTCCCGATGTTGTAGCTCCTGGTGTTAATATTATCTCCGCGGATGCATTCAATTCTGTCCTTTCAAAAGTTCAAAGGTATATAGGAGATTATTTCGATTTCGCGGGTATTGCTGATTATATTCCTCTAAGTGGCACAAGTATGTCTTGTCCTGTAGTTGCGGGGGCATTAGCTATTTTATTAGAAGCATTTCCTAATCTAACACCTGAAACTGCAAGGATTGCCTTATTAGAAGGGGCACGAAAACTTGAAAGTGGGAATGATAGTGATATTCTTAAGTCTGGAGCAGGAATAATAAATGTTACTGCTTCACTTAATTATTTAACCAATTTATCTCCTGATTATAATAACACAGCAAAATTGTATCCTGATGAACTTCCTATTAAACCTTTTGATTTATTACATTTTCCAGGAGATCATCAAAAATTTAACTTAACCGTAATTTCAGGAAAAAGTAATATTATCAATATTGAAATTCCAAATAATATTCAAGGAGTTATTCTTTCATTAGATAATTCAACTATAGAATTCTTTAAAGCAGGGGTAAAGTTTGTTGAACTTGATATTCAAATAAATCAAGATGCCTTTCCAGGGGAGAGGAAGTCCCAAATTAACCTTACAATTGGAGGGCAAATTTATGATACTGCAGAGATCACATTAGATATTCGATTGCCAGAGTATCGGATCTTAATGGATTCTTATCATGGGTTAAATGATTGGTTTCCTGAACCATTATATTCATTTTATCAAATAGGATTTTATGAAGCAATGAAAGATCTCTCAGTTTTAAATATATCAATTGATTATTATATGGAATATTGGACTCCTGATTATAATAAAAAATGCAATAATTCAATACTGACAGAGGAAAAATTAGCTCAATATGATGCTATATTTTTACAAAACCCAATAATCCCTTATAGTCCTCTAGAAATAGATAATCTTGTACAATATTTTGAAAGTGGTGGCAATTTATTATTTTTAGGTACAAGATATCAAGATATGGTAGTAGAGAACATAAATTATTTATTTTCAAGATTGGGAGTAGATATTCAAATTAATAAAGAAAATGTAATGGATGATAATTGGCTTGGAATAGGAACAAGTGTGAGTTCCCAAAGTGTTGACCAATTTAATAATCAAGAGATTTTTAAAGATGTCTCCAAATTCTACTGGCGATATGGTAATAGTTTCACTGTTTCTAATAATGCGAATTCTATTGCTACGATTAATAGCACAACTGTTGCTGCCATGTTCAATGGAACATCACAAGGCAAAGGCCGATTCATAGCTTTTGGAGATTTACATTGGATTTATGATAGGTATGATTCAGCAAGTTATTCTCAGGATCATTCTAACTTATTAAAAAATGTCATCGAATTTCTTTTACCTAAAGAAGATGTATCTATATATATCGATATAAATAAGTTCTATAGTTCAGATCCAGAAATTGATTTAACAATCTACTTGAAGAATCAAACTTCAGCAGCTCCAGTAAATGTTTCTGATTTTACTTCATTAGAAGTGATTATTTCAAATAATTCTTTTTCTAAACAAATTATATTAAATACAACATTTTCAGAAAATGGAATTTATTTTAATAATTCATATAATCTGCCTTATCCTAGTTTCTCACCCTATAAAATTGAAATAAATTTAGTAATTGACTCAGATAATTTTACAAAGACTTCAAAAATATTATTTTTCATAGAGAGCGAGATTCCCAAGATTATTAATCTATCTAGCGATCTCCCTATTGATGATCTTTCTATAACAAGAGCACTTGGAGAATCAACAAATTTGATAGCTGAATTAGATAGTCCTTCATATGGAGATATAGAAGGGTACTTCTCAATCTATTCTTATTCATTTTATAATACAAGAGAATCTGTGAATAAAACTTTGACATTTAAATATTCCATACCTAATGGCGATTATAGGGCTAGTTTTACCCCATTAAATACAGATCCCTCAGGAATCGCAATCTTTTATATAATTCCAACAAATTCTAATTATACTAATCCATATTCGCCCAGATATTCGTTTGAAATTATTAATCATCCACCTGAAATTTTAGAAGAGACTTCTAATTTCAATTATGGTGGTAGCGATACAATATACTTTGAAGATACTGAGACTGATGAAGGTACATACATTATACCAACAACTCAAGGAGATATTTTTAACTTTGAAGTTGCTGTTAGAGATACTGTAAATTATGAAGATGATAATTCTGCCTTTAGGGTATTCACAAACTTATTCATCATCTATGGAACTGAAGATGGATATTCCTATTTCATGTATCCTCAAACCATTGAAGTAACTGAATTAAATTATCAAGCAACATCAGATACATATGAAGGATCTTATACAATACCAGAAAAAATGTTATATAGTTCAATAACTGGAATAAAATCGATATCCACAGCATCTAATTTTGATTTCAATACTAATAGAGGATTTTTAGGGGTCCTTGTTATCACTGTTTATGATAGTGAAGGCGGAACTGACGAATTTTATATTATATTAAGGATCTCCCCACTCCCTATAGATCTTTCTCTTATTATTATAATTCTACTTTCAATAATTGCTCTTATTGGAGTAATTAGTATGATAGTTTATTATAGCAGAAAGAAAAAGTATCCAAGAGTTACTCAAGTTCAGCCAAGATATGAAGAATATTATTATAAACCATATGATGAAGAACTGGAGGAAGAATCTTATGTCACACCCGAACCCTTAACTCAACTTGGTCCTTCAATGTATTGTCCTTTCTGTGGAGAGTTCTTGAAGGTTCCAAAGAAATTCTGTCCTCATTGCGGAGAAAGCCTAACCTTTAATCAACAGAATGAGTAGATAATACCCTATTCATGAAATTTTTAACTTTTTTTTAAGATCAAGACATCACCATCACGTTTTCCTATATAGACTTTAGATGTCATTCCAATAAATAAACCAGTATCAACAACTCCCGGAATAGATAAAAATCTATTATTAAGTTCGCTTGGATTATTTATTTTGCCAAAATCGACATCAATTATAAAATTTCCATTATCTGTAATTAATGGACCACTCTTTGACTGAGCCATTCTAAGAACGGGAGTTCCACCTAATTTTTTTAATTTTGTCATTATAGGAAAATAACCCATTGGAATTACTTCAATAGGCACACCCTTTTTCCAATTTGTTCCTAATTTTTCCGAATTTTTTCTAAAATCCGCTATAATAATTAGTTCTTTTGAATTTGAAGCAATTATTTTCTCTTGTACCAAGCAACCTCCCCCTCCTTTAATTAAATTGAGATCTTTATCTATTTCATCTGCACCATCTATATCAACGTCGATTTCTGGATATTGTTCTAAAGAAACTAACTCTAACTCATTCTGGATTATTAGTTGGTATGCTTGAAATGAGCTTGGAATACATTTTAAATTTAATTTTTTTTCTTTGTTTAGCTCGCCTAATCTCTTTACTGCATAAACAATAGTTGAACCACTTCCAATACCAATGATCATATTCTTTTTTACATTTTCTTCTACAGCTTTTATAGCAGCTTTCTTTTTTCCCAACTCTATCAATTCTTCAGTCAATATTATCACTTTAAGTCTTCTATTTTAAAAGATCTAAAATTCTGATCGCCAACAAGGCGGCATTGTCGCCTCTGTCGATACCAACACTCGCAACAGGAACTCCCGGAGGCATTTGAACTATAGATAATAAAGCATCTAAACCTCCTAACTTTGAACTTACAGGAACTCCTATAACCGGTTTATCTGTTTTAGAAGCGATTACACCAGGTAAGGCAGCTGAAAGACCTGCTACAGCAATATATATTAATGCTTCACAAGTTTTTAAGTATTCATCTAATTTTTCTGGATTTCGATGAGCAGATATTATTTGAAGGTCGTACTTTATGTTGTTTTCTTTTAAAACTTTTTCTGCTTTTTTGTAGATTTCCTCGTCTGAAGAACTTCCTGCTACTATGGAGATTAAAGTTTTTTCACTATTGTCTATGTTTGGTTTAGACATATTTTATCTAAATATTCTCTAAATAAAAATAATTCTAATAGTATCTTAATAGCATTAATATAATTTTCGAAAAGAAAAATCATACCTACGAAAAAAATACTTGCTTTTATCAAAAAGTTTAATATTTTTTTAAACTTCCAAATAATAATATCAAAAAATTAGTTTTATTAAAAGAATAAAATAATTTTACAAATTTGGAGGATATTAAAAAATGCAAACAAAAGAAGTATGGTTAATTGATTATGCTCGAACTGCCTTTTCTCGTTCCAGACCTAGGGAACCTGAACGGGATGTTTTTGGCGAAATTAGAGGTGATGAGCTTCTTGCTACATTAATAATGAAATTCTTTGATGGAAAACTTGCAGATAAAGGAATTACAAAAGAGGATATTGATGAAATCACTGTTGGAACAGCTATGGGCGTGGGAGAACAGTGGACTTATGGAGGCAGAACTGCCGCATTTTTAGCAGATTTCCCATTTAGAACGTCTTCTGTTTTTATTGATAAGCAATGTGGTTCTGCAGGGGCGGGGATGCATATGGGAATTATGGAGATCATGACCGGTTTCAGTAAATGTGTATTATCAACAGGTATAGAACATATGACGAGAGTTTCAATGCTAAATGAATTTATTCGCCCAAATCAGAAATTGGTTGATAAGAAAAGTGAATGGTATCGCCCAAGACAAGATTTTTTAACAACTACCAACATGATTCAAACTGCACAAAAACTCTATGAACAAGAAATACCCAATTTTACCAAAGAAGATTTAGATAAATTTGGTGTAAGAAGTCACAATTTGACAGTTAAAAGCCAAGAAGAAGGATGGTTTAAAGGTGAAATTATTCCCATTAAAGGTCATGTTGAGGGGAATGTTGAAGAACCTCTAATGGTTGACAGAGATATGGCTGCTAGAAAATCTACTTTAGAAGGTGTAGCGGGATTACGTAGGTTATCAACACCATTCTTCCTTGAAAAAAATGGAGGAAAAGCAGGATATAAAGAAAGGGAAGGAACTGGTCAAGGAGTTATTACTGCTGGAAATTCTTCACCACTAAATGCTGGCGCCACAGCTTGTATATTAATGGAGGCAGAGGAAGCAAAAAAGAGAGGGCTTGAACCGTTAGCTAGAGTGGTCTCAATCGGCTTTGCCGGAGTTGATCCTACTGTGATGGGACGAGGGCCTGTACCGGCATCTGAAATGGCTCTAAAGCATGCTGGTTTAAATGCAGATGATATTGATTATTGGGAAATTAATGAAGCTTTTACGATAGTCGCTTTAAACTGTATGAAAGTTTTAAATATTCCTGAAGAGAAAGTTAATGTGAAGGGTGGTGCTACAGCGATCGGACATCCTTTAGGTGCTACTATGGTTAGATTACCAGGTACTCTTGCTCGAATCTTAAAAGATAAAAAAGCTAAATATGGGATCGCTAACGCCTGTGTTGGTGGTGGTCAAGGCGTTGCAACCTTATTAGAAAATTTAGATGCTTAAATTCTTTAAAAAATTAAATTTCTATCTCTTTTTTTAATTTTTATCCTTTTATTTTTAAATAATTTTTATCTTTAGTCTATATATATCAGATACTCCAGATTTATGTCTTTTCTGCGAAATATTTAAATATTAACCTATAACAAATTAACTTACCAAAAAAAAAATTGAATGTGAAATCAAAATGCCTGTCTATAAGAGTATTCAATTAGTTGGGACTAGTGATAAAAATTGGGCAGATGCTGTCAAGAATTGTTACGACGAGGCAAAAAAGTCTTTACGTGGTATTCGAAACATCCAGATTATTGAATCTGATGTAAAAGTTAAAGAAGATATCGATAAACTCATTTATCGTGTCAGAGTTCAAGTAAATTTCCAATTAGAAAGGTAAATTTATAAAAAAAATTTTATTTTTTTTCTACTTTTAAATTTCAATCTTGAAATTTGACTTTAAAAAAAGGATAGAGCCAAATTTAATGGTCAAATTTTAAATATTACGAGTTCTATTTAGATTTTATAAATTCAAGAAAGGGAAATTATGTTTCAGTTAGACATAATCCAAGAGTTATTTTCTGATCCACGTGTTTTACAATATATAATTGGGGGTATAATATTTATAATAGTAGTTATAGTTTGTTATGCAATACATAGAAAATTAACATCATAGAATTTGGAAATAGAATTAATAATTTTGGTTAACTTTCATTCTTTTTAATTGATGTATGATTCGTCTTATTTCGGATTGTGCTGCTAGCGCATAGGAAAAACTAGGATCTATTTCTAAGGCTTTCTCATAGTAGATCAAAGCTTCTTCATACTTTTCCATCTCTTCATATATTAAGCCTAAATTATATAAACAATACTTATAATCTGGTTTAATTTTTAAGGCAGTGTCAAAAGAAATTTTTGCCTTTTCCATTTGGTTTAAATTAAAATATGCAATGCCTAGATTATAATGGGCTCTATAATCACTTGGGCTTAAATCGGTAATTCTCTTAAACACCTGTTTTGCTTTTTCATATTCTAACGTGTAATAATCATTGAGGTGTCCTCCATAATCGAATAATGTGTTAATTAATGTATTTTTGATTTCTTCGGAATTAGGATTATCTGCATATAAACGTTCTAAGATCTCTAACGCTTCTTTATATCTTTCTTGACTCTTTAAAGTTATTGCCTCTTCAAAAATTTGATTGGTGTTATTAGAATTTTTCATTGATTTTTAACATACATTTTTTAGAAAGAATTAGAATAGCAATTACATTTCAGTTTCATACCAAATATATCGAGATTTCTTTATTCCCAGCTTTAGGAAAAGACTTCTCTGAGCACTATCAGAATCGGGACAAATAAAATAAACTTTATCAATTTTTAAGGATCGCTTAATATATAATTGTAATTCTCGGATAATCTTTTCTTCGATTCCTTTTTTAAACGAGTCTTCTTTTTTTGTTAAAACTTGATGAATTAGTACTCTATCATTTCCTAAATAATCCCTAAAAAGGGTATATGTCCCAAAACCTAAGATTTTTCCATCTTCTTTTGCTACAACCATTGAATTTCTATATTGTAGATCTAGAGCCCTTCGATTTAGTTCTTCTTCGAATTTTTCCCAATGAGAGAAGAAATAAGACTTACTTGCGATAAAATCTGTAAAAATTACTTTTAACGCTTCTTTATCTATTCTAGGGTCAAACCTATCAATAATAATCAATTTTTTCACCAATGGAAAATTCAGATATTTAACAAAATATCTATTCTTTAATAAAAATTATTTTTTAAAATTGAAAATAATTTAAATTGATGAATTATGAACCAAAAGAATAGTGAGGAAACACTTTTAATTCCTTTAAAAAAATTAAGAAAAGACCTTATTATCCCAAAACCGTCAAAACTTGGGGATGCGGGTATTGATGCACGGATCATGGGCTTTAAAAAAATAGTTCGTGAAAAAGATAAAAGAGAATTGATTGAAATTGAATCAGATACATACACATTAAAATCTCTCGAAAGAATAGGGTGTCCCTTAGGATTTTCAACAGCTATCCCAGAAGGCTATTACTTTAAAGTTGTACCGAGAAGTGGTTTAGCTTTATGGGACGGATTATCTATCGTAAATTCCCCTGGTACGATAGATGCAGGATATAGAAATGAATGGATGGCTATAGTTGTTAATCTTTCTAATAAACAGGTTACGCTAAAAAAGGGAGAAAGGATTTGCCAACTTATTTTGTCTAGAATGTACAACTACACTTTTGTTGAAACAGATGACTTAACCGATTCTGAACGTGGCTTGGGAGGTTTTGGTTCAACTGGGAAGAGTTGAATTTTAAATAAATATAAATCTTATTCTAAAAAAAGTAAACTATGACAGAATTAACAATTGAAGAGCAATTTATAATTGAAAAACTTAAAGAAAAAGGCGGTAAGTTGAATTACAAGGAATTACAAACTCTATGTGAAGATGAATTCGAAGGTGTTAGATTAATTTTAAAAAAATTAAAAGAAAAAAGAATTGTTGATTATGAAGGGATGATACCTGATTTTTCAGCCAACATTGAATTATTACAAGATAATGAGATTTCATAAATTTCTCATTCGTAACCCTTATGTTATTTTTTTAATTTTCTTTCATAATATTTTGGTTTAAGATAAATTATGAGTGAAATTAATCCAGAATCTGTTCAAGATAATTTTATTGAAAAAATTCTAAATCCCAAGAGTATCTGTGTTTTTGGTGCAAATAATAATCTTATGACAACAATGGGTTCAATGCAACTACGAAATATTATCGCTGGAGGTGGATTTAATGGAAATATATTTCCTGTACATCCAAAATTGGAAAAAGTTCAAGGAATTCAAGCCTATCAATCTATATTCGATATTCCAATAATACCGGATCTAGCCTTTATTATATTACCAACTAGAATTGTACCTCAAGTTATGGAAGAATGTGGTCAAAAAGGTGTAAAACATTTAATCATTACATCGGGTGGCTTTAGAGAAAGTGGATCTGAAGGAATAGATTTATCTAAACAAATTGATGAAATAGCTAAGAAATATAATATGCGATTCATTGGTCCTAACTGTCTTGGGGTATATAATGGGTGGTATGGTTATCCTGATAAAAAGAACGCATATTTTAACACTTTTTGGATTTATCTCCCTCATAAACGAGGAAATATTTCTATTATTAGTCAGTCTGGTACTGTTGCTGCTCAAACTGCTTTTTATACTAATGATCTAGGAATCAAAATAGGGAAATCTATATCTGTAGGTAATGAAAGAAATATCGATTTAGTAGACGTATTAAAATATTTCAAAAATGATCCTCTTACTGAAGTAATCGGACTCTACATTGAAGAAATCAAACAAGGGAGGCATTTTATTGAATTAGTAAAAGAAATTACTCCTAAGAAACCTATAGTTGCAATTTATGCTGGAGGCACAAAAGCAGCAGCAAGATCTATAATGAGTCATACAGGTTCAATTAGTGCTGATAATAAAATATATGAAGCGGTATTTAAAGAAACAGGTATAATTTCTACTAATTCCATTATGGATTTCTTATATTATCTTAGAACTTTATCACAAGCACAATCGTATAACATCTTTCCAAAAGGCAATAGAATAGGAATTATAACTGATTCTGGAGGTCCTGGTGCAATGATGACTAAAACTGCTGAATTATATGGATTGGAGGTACCAGAATTGTCACAAGAATTACAATCAGAATTTAAGAAAGATATTCCTAAAACAGCAAGTTCAGTGAATCCTATTGACATTACTTTTCATGAAAACTTTCTAAATATGTTCATAAAATTTCCAAAATTATTAATGAAATCTAATGAAGTTGATGCAATTATTGTATTTGGCGTTTATGATTTTGATGATATAGTGAATGTTATTGAGAAATCAGGTATGAAATTTGATGAAAACATGAACAACATGAGAAATTTATTCGAAAATCTTGTTTTAAAATCCATAAAAAGATCAATGAAAAAGTATTCCGTCCCAGTGTTTTTTGCTGGACCATACCCTTATAGATATCCATGGATGCAAAAATTCATAGAACATGATATCCCTATTTTTAGCATGTGGGATGATATAACTAAATGTCTTAAAGTTTTATGTCGTTATGCTGAATATCGGAACAAATTTTCGTGATAATTTATTTTAAACTATTTTTTTGATGATTCATCATTAAGAAGTAATTATATTCAAATTTTTATTTAAATTAACTTAAATAATCTAAAAAATAGATACTTAGTATTTTGACTGAAATCAATAGAAACATTACCAAGAATCATTTTCTTCATCGCTTTTTGAATCCTGAGAGTATCGCTGTTTTTGGAGCATCTAATTCCTTTTTAGATAATATGGGTGCTATGATGCTTCGAAATATTATATTTGGTGGGTTTCCAAAAGAAAAAATTTATCCAATACATCCTAAGTTGGAAAATATTCAAGGTTTAAAGTCCTATAAATCGATATTAGATCTTTCAGAAATTCCAGATTTGGCTTTTATCATTTTGAGACCAATTCATGTTCCAAAAGTATTGGAGGAATGTGGACGAAAGGGCGTAAAACGAGTAATAATAGTATCAGGAGGATTTCGAGAATTTGGTTCTGATGGGATTCAACTTTCTAATAAAGTTCTCGATATTGCTAGAAAATATGATATCAGATTTATAGGTCCAAACTGTTTGGGAGTTTATAACGCTTATTATAATTATCCTGAATTTAAAGATAAATGTTTGAATACGATGTGGATATATGAAACTCCGGAACGAGGTAATATTTCTATCATTGCTCATTCAGGTACTGTTGCATCCCATGTATTTTGGTATTGTAATAGGATTGGAGTAAAAATAGGAAAATCGCTTTCTATTGGTAATGAAGAGAATTTAGATTTAGTTGATTTTTTAGATTATCTTAAAGATGATCCTGAGACAGAAGTGATTGGCTTATATATTGAAGAGATAAAGAAAGGAAAAGAGTTTATAAATATTGCAAAGAAAATTACCCCTAAAAAACCGATTGTTGCAATTTATGCTGGAGGAACAGAAGCAGCTTCACGTTCAATAATGGGACATACTGGTGCCATTGCAGGAGATAATAAAATTTTTGAAGCTGTGTTTAAAGAAACAGGTATAATATCTACTGATTCAATTAAAGATTTTTTTTATTACTTAAGAGTATTTTCGCATAATATTATTCCAAGAGGCAATAGGTTGGGAATAATAACAGATTCAGGAGGATGTGGTGCGATGATGGCAAAGGTTGCTGAGAAATTAGGTCTAGCCGTCCCTGAATTCTCAAATGAATTAAAAGTTAAATTAAAACAGTATGTTCCACCTGTTGCAAATATTGATAATCCTTTAGATTTAACTTTTCAATTCAACCAGTATAATCTCTATATCAAAATTCCTAAAACTATAATTAATTCTGATGAAGTTGATGGAATAATTATATATGCTGCATTTGGTTTTGAGGAAGTTTTAGATATTATTAAAGCCTCTGGTGGTAAAAGTTATGAAGAATTTGAAATTTCTAATGAAATGATGAAAGGGCTTTACTTGAAACCTATTCAAAGGCTGGTAAAGAAAAAAGGAGTTCCTGTTTTTTATATTGGACCACAAGGGTATTCAAATCCATGGGTTCGACAATTTATTAATTCAAATATTCCTATTTTTGATTTATGGGATATGCCAGTAAAATGTTTTTCAGTTTTAGCTAAATATTCCAAATATCGTAAAAAAATCAATCCTAAAATTGAACATTGAAAATTTAATTAGTTAAATTTCAACTTATTTCACTAATTATATATATGTTTTATATCTATAATTATTAGATGTAAGTAAATTAAATAATAATAGAGAGGTTTTCTATTTGTCAATATTATTTTTTAACCCTCCCTCAGCGATTCTAGCCTCTGGATCTAAATTAGGTGTCGAATTAGGTGGTAGTAAAACCATTTTAAGCTTTGATTCACACCATAATTTATATTCTGAGAGCACAATTTTTAGTGAATTTAGCTGGGGTGCGTTTTATCAAGAAGAGGGGTTAACTGATCAAATAGATACATTTACCACGAAAGAATATGATTCTATTCGAGAAGATCCTGAGGCTTTAATAACAACGATTGCAGAAACTATTTATAATATTATTAATAATGAAAAGTTATTCTATGGAATAGCAGATTTTGAAGTAGATGCGTTTCTTAATCAAAATACCGTGATTCCTGGGTTGAAATTAGATTACGAGATTATAAATAAACTTTTAGAAGCCCATAAAAGAACTCGAGATAAAGAATTATTTCCCAAAATTCTATCAGATTCAAAAAATATAAAAAAAATTAATATTGAAATTCAAGGAACCAAAAAATACAAACTTCATATAATGGGAACTAAGTTGGAGGATTTAGCTGACACTTTGAGAATGGCTAAAGGTTTTGCAACAGGAATCGTCTGTACATCTCGAGGTGCCGCTAATCTTTACATTTTAAGTGATAACATTGTATATAAGGAAGATGAAATTCCAGAACTTTACATTGACCAAGAAAATTTAGCTATTATTGAAATGGGCATTCAGCGGGAACTTTTATTTCCAATAAGTTGGTTCAGAATTGATTTAGGGATTAGATCTTTAGAAACTTTAGAACTTTGGAACGAAATTGAAGAAGATCCTAGGTTAATGAAAGCTTTTGATCGATATGAGAAATATGTTACAAGTCTAGTATATAATAAGTATCGAGACATGGCCTCTTCAGAAAAAATTGGTTCTGACTCGGAAGATGACTTCTATCAGATGACTTCTAAAGAAAGAAGAAAAGCACTCAAAGACATGGCTCAAGCAATAAGAAAATTAACTGAAGAATATAAAAAATAGACCCTTTTTTTTCTTTTAGAATCCTTGGTGCCTTAAAGAATCTTCATTTAATATGAACTAAATTAGAAGACCTAGCTGATATTTTAAAAATGGCTAAAGCTTTTGCTACGGGTATTGTCTACTGCATATCTATATATTATGAGTGATAACATCATTTTTCATGATCATATACTACCAGATCAACATCAAACGATTTCGAAGGTTTTGATTCATCTATTGGGGTATTACACACCCAACAAGCATTTTCTAAATTAGCTAATGCTTGACTACAATTCATACAGTAGAAAATTTCACATTTCGGACAGATATATGTGAACTTTAAAATATCTTTTTTACACACCAAGCAAATTTTCTTTTCTTTATGAAAAATAATCTCTTCTTCAGTAATTCGGTCAGGTCTAGTATATAAATAAAATGATGAGTATGCTACCGCATTCCGATATTTCTTATCTTTTGCAAAATCGTACGATACCATTCGTTCAGGTGTTACAGTAATTTGTGCCACATCTGTTAACGTTCTAAAGCCTGTCGATGTTTTCTCTGCTTCTTCTTTAGACATATATTTCTCAAGGAATTCTCTCCCTTCTGGCGTTTCTTTTCTCCCTTTTATTTCTACTTCTGCTGTACCATAGATTATAACTCCTTTGGAAGGCGTTTGTTCTCTATCAAGAAGCAATGTTACTCTATTGTCTCTCATAAGATTTCTAGTTTTAAGACTTTTTTCTGGAGTAAAAATAAAGAAATGTCCTTTTTTGTAATTGAACCAAAGCGGAACAGCATGGATAGTACCGTCTTTATTATGGGTACAAATTCTTATTATCTTCGCGGAACTTAGATAATCCTCTATTTCCTCCTTAGTTAGGGGAGGAGATTGTGTATACGACATTTAAATCACTTCCTAAATATGTTAAGAAAGCTAGTTATTAAAATTAAATTTCGCTTATTTTGAAATTACATTTACTAAATAAATAGATTATATTTAATCTAATAAATATTATAGAACTAATGAATATAAAGAATAGAATTGCTATTTTTCTTTTAAAATTCTTGGAGCTTTAAAATATCCATCTTTTTTATGTTTTGCATTTTTTAATGCATCTTCAGTAGAAAGTGATTCCCAGGGCTCATCTTCCCGAAAAACGTTTTTTAATCCATCTATTGGATGGGTCATTGGATTAACATTACTCGTATCTAAATTATCCAATTTTTTGAAGTAATTAAGAATATTGCCTGCTTCCTTTGCAAGCTTTACTTTTTCTTCCTCAGATAAATCTAATAAAGCTAATTTTGAGATGTGGTTTATCTTTTCTTTAGATAACTCTTCGTTTTGATTCATAACTTAAATCATCTAAATATAATAATATATAGTAATTAAGCTTAATCCATGAATTGTAAGTTTTAGTATCAAGTGTATTTAGTTTAGAATTATAACGTGTAAAAATACCAAAAAAAAGATTTAAATATTCAATAATCATTATATCAGTTACTGGTAGTCCAGTTACTGGTATTTTAATACCTAGATATGTTTCGTATTAATAATAGAATTATTTACTATTTAAAGACCCGCTAATTATGGTTGAAGACTATAATAAGAACTTTGAAAAAGTAATGAAAAAGAATTTTACTAATATTTTCATTCTTTCTATTCTTGAAAGGGGACCTTCTCATGGATATAAAATAGGGAATGAAATTGAAAAACGTACTTTAGGAATGTGGAATCCATCTGCATCAACTCTATATTGGATCTTAAATAACCTAAGGGAAAAAGGGTTCATCAAAATTCTTAAAGAAGATAAAAATAAGAAAGTATATGAGATTTCAGACACAGGTAAAGAAGCATTAAGATTAATGAAATTAACTCAACGAAATATAAGAAATACATATCGTCGGTTCTTAGCAGCATCAATAGATCAAGGAACCACAATTGATTCAGAGGATCTCGAACGTTTTGATGATATTCCTTCAATTCAAGTTTTACCGATGGCTTTAAAACCTGAAAGATTTAAAGGTAATTTAACTCCTAGGGAAAGAATCCAACTTCTTGAAGCCAAAAAAATAGCATTTATAGAAACTAGAGATCGAATGAATGAGTACATAAAAGATTTTGACAAAACTATTTTAAAAATTAGAAAGGAAATGGATGAAAAAGAAAAATAATCTCTATCAGGGAAATTTTGAGAAATTAGAAAATAATGATTCAAAACGAGTTTATATAAAAATGAGTGGTGAACAAAATAAAAAAAGAATAAATTTTCTTACGTTTCTTATATCTTATAAATGCACTAATGAGTGTAAGCATTGTGCCATTCCAGGTTCTCCAAATCAAGACAACATTTTAATGGAATTAGCTGATGTAAAAAGATATTTGGAAGATGTTACAGCTAATTATATAGTTAATGAAGTTGGCTTTTTTGGAGGAGAACCTCTACTTCATCTTGATTTACTAATTAGCCTTATTAAAGAAGTAAAAACGTATGATATATCAAAGATAGGGCTACCTACTAATGGATATTGGGGAAAAGATTTTTCGATTGCCAAAAAATATGCCCAAAAGTTAAAAGAAGCGGGTTTAAATACCCTTGGTTTTAGTGTTGACACATTTCATCAAGAATTTGTTCCTATTGAAGTAGTGAAACGAGCAATAAAAGCTGCTCATGAAGCTGGAATTGAAAATATATATTCAATAACTCAAAATCTGGGATCTGAAAATATAAATAATCCTTTTGATGAACAGAATAAAAAACTCACTGAAGTAATTTCTAAAGAGTTTGAATTTTGTCAAATAATAAACAGTGTTTTACAAGTAAAAGGTCGAGCAGTAAAAAATCTTGCTAAATATTACACAATAAATACAATCCCCTCAGATAAGTGTCTCATTTTTAAAGTTCCGATGTTTATGATCGATCCTTATGGATGGGTTTTTCATCAATTATGTCATGGGATTTGTATAGGGAATGCTAAGCAAAATTTTTTATCTGATATAATAAGGGATTTTAATTATAGAAAACATCCAATAATAGGTAAGGTAGTTGCTAAAGGAGGACCTCAAAATCTTCTTGAAATTGCGATTGAAAAAGGTTATAAACCTTTAGAAGGATATGCAGATAAATGTCACCTATGCTTTTCTGCGAGGAATTTTCTCCGACCTTTCTATCCAAATATTCTTGAACCTCCTAATTTATATTCTTCGTAGATACGAGAAAGAGATAGAACTTTCATCAAGGGAATTTCAACTAAATTTTTAAAAAATAATAATAAGAATTAATTGATATCATATCTTTAATTAACTATGGAAGAGAAAGAAGATTTAAGACTTGAAATCCCAAGTTATGCATTCATTGCCTTAGCAAGACGAGGAATGGAAAAAATTTCTTTAGACCAATGTTTTCTACATGATTGTGATAATCAAGATTCAAACCTCTTAGAACCTTTTAAAAAGGAAATACAAGAGAATGAAAGGAAAATAATTAAGAAGATCTATATAAAATGTAAGAAATGTAATCGCAACTTCATATTAAAACTTGAAACTTTGAAATATGTGGCAAAATCAACTAAAAATGAAATAGAAAAGCCATTATCAATGGGTATGGTCTATGCTTTAGATGAAAATGGAAAAAATTTGGGGCATATAGGATATTTTTAAAAATTTAAACTAATTTCTAATTTACCTTATGAGATTTGATTTTTATTTATTTGATTTGGATGGAACATTGCTCCATCTTGGCAATATCGGAGATTACGTAGATCAAATATTAGTAGAAACTTTTTCCAAGTTAGAAGCCAGTAATCCTCCGAAAAAAAATGAAAAGTATAAGCTATGGTCCCCAGAAGAAGACTTTTTTGATGTTTTAAAAGAATGGGGTGTCAAGAATCCTCAGAATTTTTGGAAGTTTTTTGATGAGATAGATTTTAAGTGGAGGAAAAAGTTAATAGAAAAAAATCAGATTTTCCTTTATAAAGATGTTTATAGTACTTTAGAAAAGATATATAATCACAAAAAAAATAAACTCGCACTAATTTCAAACGCGGCATATTATATTGTTGATTTTATATTGAATAAATTTAATATTATTCAATTTTTTCATGAAATTTTTAGTTTAGGTTATTATCAAAATGACCAAGAATTAGCTAAACCATCTCCAAAAGGTATTTTAACAATATTAGATAAATTCAAATATAATCCAAAAGAATTTAAAGCCATTCTAGTTGGAGATTCTAAATTCGATATTATTGCCGCTAAAAAGGCTTGCATTTATGCTTGTTTAATAAGAAGGGAAATAAATGCTCGTAATAAGCGATATAAAAAATGGACTATTCAACCAGATTTTGTCATAGAAGGATTAAATGAACTATTTTATTTATAACAATAGGAATTCATGAAATCCTTACTTAAATCGTTCAAAATTGATGAAATATGAAAAATTGAATAAATAAAATTAAATAATCAAACTGATTTTTATTTAATATTGAAAATCTTAAGAGACTAGCCCAAATGTCGACAAAACTAGGAGAAGAAAATCTTTTACGTAAAAAAGTATGGAAAATCATCAATTTAATACAAGCTAACCAACTATTTGTACATTATAAAGACTTGACCATTAAATTTCTACCAGAAGATAGTAAAAAAGTAGATACAAAATTGCTTCCGGAAATATTATCATTGTGTATTTTAAATGCCATAGTACCAAACTCCGCTATGTTGTTAATTGGAGGTCATGGAGGGGGTAAAACTACTCTTGTAAAGCTTCTAGGTCGGATGTTTACTGCAGATTCGCTTAGTAATATAGAAAGTTCAATCATTAGAGGGCATCCTCAACTTACTGAAGAGAAATTAATTGGCACTTTAAAATTAGGAAAATTGATGAAAGATGGAGAAGAAGAGGTAGTTTGGCGACAATTTGTCACAAATTTCTGGAAAATTATTGATGAAGTGAATCGGCTAACTCCCTATGCTCAAGATATCTTGCTATCATTGCTTGCTGAAGGAACAGTTAAATATTACGATTCAATAGCAACAATTAATAAATTTTGTTTATTTGCAACGATTAATCCTCATGATGTTGGTACTTTTGAATTATCTCAACCATTTTTAGATCGTTTTGGAATTTCTGTTCCAATTTCGATGCCCAGAAGTCATGATTTACAGCTTATCTTAACAGGAAAAGATGAGAAATATTCCGGCATGGATGAATTAATTCAAGTTCCCGAAATTTTATCTATTGATGAATTAATGGAAATTTGGTATTATGTGAATGGAATCTCATTTAGTCCTGAAGTTAATAATTATATTCATGCGATAATTAGGGAATTTACTTTATGTGCTAGACTAGACAAGGGTAATACTGAAGATATTAAACCTAGCACAGGACTTTGTACTGGTTGTCATTTCAATACAGCACAAAATATATGTAACAAAATTGATTCGATTCTAAGTGTAAGGGTTGCAAAAGATCTTTTAAGATATTCTAAAGCTTTAGCTTGGTTATTAGGATTAGAAAAGGTAGATATCAATATTGTAAATACCATAGCACCATATGTAATTTCACATAGAGTAATATATGTAAAAAGGGAAGTAGATAAATCGCCATATTTTGGAAATAAATATGAATTTTCAGGGAATATTTTAAATGTTATCCAAAAAAGGTTTAAAAACCGCGAAGTGTGCTATAAAATAGCTGATAGATATCGTGAAGGAAAACCTAAAGATAATGATTTACTAGAGCTAAAAAAATTTGAAAAGAATGATTTAATTATAAAATACGACTTAATTCCGTTTGTAAATTCAGTAAATAACAAGAAATATTATCCAATTGCCCAACAGATTCAAGAAGCATCAAAACAAGGGGATATTAAAAAGTTAGCTGAAATTCGAAATAATCTTCTAGAAGAAATTGATTTTCCTAATAGAGGAGACTTAATTGAATGGTGTAATCGAGAACTTTTTAAGCAAACAGTTACCGATTATTTAATTAAATATTCTTATTGGAAGGAATTATGGGCTGATATTGCAGCTGAATTCTCTAAACTAGATCAACCTTTAAAGGAAGCATTTAGTCAGAGACAAACAAAACAAATCCGTACAGAAGACTTATTGATTGAAATTAATGTTACTGGAACTAAAGAAGATTCATTAGTAAACATTCAAATTTCTGGGGGATCTGAAGCTTTAAGATTAAGAACGATTTTAAATAATTCTGAATACATTCAAAAGGAAGAATAAATAAATTTAAAGACAAGATGATTCAATTAAGAAGAAAAGGTAAAAGAATAAAGAAGGAGCTTACAGAAAAGGAAAAGAGAACAATTGAATTAGCTAACATCGCATGGAGTAAGACGTTAAGTGAATTTTATTACCCTCCATTAAACGATCCTATTTATGTGTTTGATTATACACATTTAGAAGGATTCTATATCGACCCTGAACATCGATGGCAAATAACAATGAATCTAGCTAATACACCCATACTGAAAGATGATCAAGAATATATTAATTACTTTTATATCATCTCACTTCATGAAGTATCTCATTATCAAATTATTCCCTACGATGGTTTGACTCACGCTAAATTATTAAGAGCTGCTATGACTCATGTAAATCAAAATTATGCTCCAATTGTTGTAAATGTTTTTGCAGATTTAATTATAGATACAAAATTATATCATAAATATTCCAATCTCATTGAGTGGGAAATGGTTGAAACCTATAAACATATCATAAATAAAGGCCCTATAAGCAGTTTTAGTAAACTTTTATTTCGAACTTATGAGAAAATGTGGAATAAAGACGTTATAGGTGATGAAAAGCTTAAGGAGATGGATTCTTTAGCGGAAAGAATCACGAAAATTATACTAAAAAATTTTGAAGATGAATCAACATGGGAAAAGAAAGTAGCTCAAGTCGCTAGAATTTTAAAAAGTTTAATACAAAACACCTTTGCTTTGATTAGTAACGGAGATGTTTTAGATAAAAATAAGGAAAAAAGAAAAAGTCCAGGAGGTGCCTTTTTAGAAGTTCCTAAGGATATTTTAGAAGTTATGGATAATCCATTGGAAAATAAAAATGCCGATAAATTAAAAGAAGGTAATGAAGATGGTTTACGTCAAAAATCGGAGGAATTTGCTAAAGATATCCCCTACTCTGAATTTGGTGGACCTGCACGTCAAGCAGGAATTTTAATTGATGGGAATGCTTTAGCTACTTGGTATAGAGGTTTAGGAAAAAATCTAATTGAGATAAAAATTTATGAAGAAAAACCAGGGGGACAATTACCAGTTTATCCAGAAGTATGGCGTATTGGAGATAGAATAGAAGAATTGGATATCGTTCAGAGTTTATTAAACAGTCCAATAATAATACCTAATATTACTACAAGAAAATGGGCATTTAAAGAAGGTCCAGGTCATTTAGTTGAAAAAGAAATACCTGATCTATTAATTGTTTTAGATTCTTCAGGCTCTATGGGTTGGGATTATACATCAAGATCAGCTCGGGGTAGGGGGGCATATCATACAGCTCTAGTAGCTGCATTTGCATCTTTGCATTATGCTGCTGGGAAAGGTGCTAAATTTAGTATAATAAATTTCTCAAATAAAGCAGATATTTGCCATTGGACTACTGATTATAAAAAAGCTGAAAATGTGCTATTGAGATATCAAGGAGGAGGAACTTTCTTGCCAATCAAAGAAATTTCAAATCAATGTAAAAGCGCAGAAAAAAAAACTCTTGTCTTCATCATCACTGATTTTGGTATCTATAATTGGAGTAAAACAAAAAAAGTAATTATGGAGTTAACTCAAAAAGGGCATAAAATAGTTGGATTTTTCATAGGTTCTACTAAAATTCCTAAAGAGAAATTTAAAAACCTACTTGATAAGGTAACCTTTTATGGAATAGGAAATCCCAAAGATTTAGTCAGTTTAGTTATAAATGAAGTTCAGAAGTATTATCTATAAACCTTTATCGCTTGTTTATTTCACGTAAATATTGCTTCATGAAATAACGTTGGGATTGACAATAAAGAAGTTTATCTTTACTTGTCAAATGTCTACAATTAATTAAAACATTTTGGATATCTGTAAGAAGTTTAAAATTATCGTGTTTTGCTTTATGTGGTATCTCATCTACTGGTTTATCCTCTGGATTATTAACAACTTTTGGTTCATAGAATAAATCTTTAAGATTTAGAACTGGTTCCGTATCTTCAACTTTTGAAATCATCATTTTTTTATGTAATAGCAGAGAGATATCTACATATATATTAAAAACATATGGTTTGGTCTTTTGAAACTAAGTGATATCTATGTAATATCTTCTCTAAGTTAAGAAAAATGAATTATAGAAATTCAAAATAATTATAAAAAAAATTGTGGAACCACTTCTTATTTCAATTACTAAAGTACAGTAAGTAAACTATCAACATCAAGCCAACCTTTTAAAACATGGATAATATTTCCTTGCTCATCTATAACAAATTGTCCTGGTCCCTGCTTTTCCCAACCCTCATATTCCCCATGTTCAAATCCATATTTTCTAATTTCTTTTATTTTAATAGGAATTTGGTTCACTGCTTCAGCCGTCATTAATCCTAATCCATATTCTGCATATAATTCGTCTTTAGAACTTGGAATAACAGGAAAATCAATATTTTCTTTTTCAATATACTCTTTTGCTATATTTTCACCAGATTGAGTAATATATAAAATTTTAGCTCCAGTTTCCTCGATTTCACCTTTCCGTTCTAAAAGTGTTTTGAGATCTAATTGGCAAATTGGACAACCAAAATATCTTGAAAAAATTAACACAATTTTTCGCTCTCCAATAAGGTTTCCTAAATCAATGTTTCCTGCATTATAAGATTCTATATTAAACAAGGGGGCTTTATCTCCCTCTTTTATATCGTTTTTTCCCATAATTTCCACTTATAATAAGTTATGTGTTTTTTATAATATTCATTTCAATAAAGAATTTTTGAAATTTATTAAAATTAGTCTAGAAATTGCAGGAATACTATTTTTAAATTCTAAACATTCAAAAAAAATTATTAAATATTTCAATTTTATTAAAAAATTTTAAATATTAATGATAAATTTATACATTTTTGTGAAATCCATCTGATATAGATAAACTCTATCAGAAATTATTTAAAGAAGTTGATAATAATGTCAAAAAGATATAATAAAAGTAGAGAACGTTTTCTAACTATTAATGTAAAATATAGTGGTGAGTAATTAAGTGAAAGGCTTTGTTGGTAAACTCTTAGTAATAAACCTAAATAATCATGAAATTAGAAATGAATCTTTGGACGAAGAAATAGCAAAGTATTTCCTTGGTGGGTCAGGTTACTGCTGTAGATATTTATATGATAAATTAGAAAAAGAAACCGACCCTTTATCCCCAGAAAACATTCTAATGTTTATGAACGGACCCTTTTCTGGTTCTAATATTCCTACTAGCGGAAAATTTGTAGTATGTGCGAAATCTCCGTTAACAGGGATCTGGGGGGAGTCAAATTGTGGAGGTTTTTTTGGACCTGAATTGAAAAAAACTGGATATGATGGCATAGTAATAAAAGGAGCTTCAAAGAATCCAGTGTATATAGAAATAACGGAAAAAGATGTCAAAATTAAGGATGCTACTATGTTATGGGGAAAAGGTATTATTGAGACATCGAAAACATTAAAAGAACAATCACGTACGCCTTTAACAAGAGTCGCCTGCATTGGTCCTGCTGGAGAAAATCTTGTGAAGTATGCAATAATAGCATCAGAAGAAAAAGCTGCAGGTAGAACTGGGATGGGAGCCGTCATGGGTTCTAAAAAAATAAAAGCGATTACAGTTAGAGGTCCTAAAATGACATATCCCGCTGCCAATCCCGAAAACTTAAAATTAGCTGTAAAAAACGCAAGAGAACATATAATGAATGATTTTATAACGGAAATGTATAGTAAATTCGGCACATCGGGGTCTGTTGATACTTGTAATGCTTATGGAGATTTACCTATAAAGTATTGGACTTTAGGTACATGGAATAAAGCATATAATATCTCAGGAGTAACTGCACACGGGAAAATTTATACAAAACAACATCATTGCTATGCATGTCCCATCGGATGTGCTCATAAAGCTCTAGTAGAGGAAGGAAATTACAAAATGGATCATGAAATTGAAGCTGCTGAATATGAAACCGTGGTAGGTTTTGGTTCTTTAATTTTAAATGATAACTTAGAATCAATACAAAAAGCAAATTTTCTATGCAATGATTATGGTATTGATACTATTAGTGGGAGTAGTACTATTGCATTTATTTATCACCTATTCAACAATCAGATAATAGATTCAGATGATATTGATGGCTTAGAACCAAAATGGGGTGATATTGATACTGCCCTTATGATGATTAAAAAAATTGCATATAGAGAGGGAATTGGAAATTTACTTGCTAATGGTTCTGATGCAGTTGGTAAATATTTTAATATTTCTCAGGATGATATCGCTACGGTTTATGGTATGGAAGTGCCCTATCATGATTTACGTCATATTTATGGCATGGCTGTAGCGTACGCATTAGGAACTCCAAGAGGACCTTGTCATGAATCATGTGATATGTTCGTGCTGATGTTTGGTTCTCAACTTGAAAGTTATGGAATTAAATTGCTTGAATGGCATCAAGATGATGAAGAAATGGCAATAGTGAGCGCATTAGTGCAGGATTACAGAGCTATTTATAATTCTATGATATTTTGTACTATTGCAAATCCTTTACCAGAAATTTTAATAGATGTACTTTATGCGGCAACAGGATTGAAATTTGATATGGCAGAATTTAAAAAATTAGGAGAAAGAATTTATATGATAAAACGTCTCTTTAACCTCAAAATGGGTATTACTCCTGAAGATGATAGATTACCCCAGATATTGCTAAATCCAGTGAAGGAAGGTGGTTCAGCAGGCAACACCCCAAACTTCGAAAAACTAAAAAAGGCATATTATAATTACAGAACCTTTGATCTTAAAACTGGTTATCCAAATAAAGAAAAATTAAAATTTTTAGGATTAAACAACCTATAAATTTCCTATATTTTATATTCTTTAAGGTAAGTATTACATTTCTAGGGCATAAATATTCCCCTTTTTTTATTTTTGTCTCTCTTCAACAGACATCAAGACAAATCCAAGTAAAATTGGCGTAAGCGAGAGTAAAAATAAGAAATACCAGATAAAATAAAGATAAACAACATCTTGAAAATGCCATGGAGCCCATCCATGATAAGATACCATAAGAACAAAAAACCCTAGTCCTACTAGTTTAGGTCCGGTTTCACTTGCTTTATATCCATAATATGCAAAAATGTAGGCCATAGTAAAACAAATTGGAATCCAAATTGTATGAAGAAAGAGATACATTGTAATTTCAATTGGATTTTCTGAAGGAATTATAAATAATCCTATGATCAGCCATAGGAATCCAAGAATAAGTACAGAAACGCTAGGAATTTGCTGTCTTTTTTTGTTTTCTGTTAAAATTATCAAGATCCCATATAATATACCAGCAGAAAAGCAAGGCATTCCCCATCTCCATGCGAAAAAATGTAAAGTAGATAAATTTTCGTTAGCATTGGGGAATCCTAAAGCTCTAAAAACATGTGCAACAAACGTAATACTATATATAAAAAAAGATATACTCCAAATTAATTGAGAAGTATTTTTTCTTTTTGTCCTAATCCACCTTAGTAACAAATACCCCCCAATCGTCCATAATAATATTGTACTATTTAAACCAAGACCGAATAAAAAGAAACTTGATTCTAATACAAAAATTGGTGCTCCATGAGGAAGATTGATTAAAACATATGCAGAAATAATCGAAATTATTATGAGTCCAGCAATATAAATTATATGTGTTTTTTCCAAATCAATTACCATTTAAATTTTTTAAATTTTTTTATTATTTTCTCATCAGGGATTTCATCTCTTAATTTTTCTGTTAAGATATTGTAACATTCCAAAAGTATTTCGTTTAATTCTATTGATTTTAAATCAATGTCAGGATCATTCTCTTTTAAATATCCTCTTTTATAAAAAGCCTTATATAAATTTACTATCGACATTATCTTAATAGAATAGTCTTTCAACGTATCATAAAATAATTCACTCTTGTAATTTTTATCAGTTATTACTGAAAGCATTAACATTTCTTTATTTCCACGGGCCCAACAAGAAGTAATTTCAAAATATAAGTTAGTAAATTTAATATCTTCCTCAATTAAAGAAACCTCGAAAAATCTATCAGACATGTCTAAATCAAAAAAACCTAACATTTTTTTACCAAGTTTTTCTAAAATTGAACCTGGATGAGAAAAATAGATTTCTGGACCGATTATCGTATTAAAATATAATAAGGCTAATTGCATTTTCGTGATTCTTGGAAGAATTGTTATTTATTATATTATTTAACTTTTTAATATTATTTTATTCTTATGTCTTCAATTTCTTTAATTTTTTTTAATTAATTATAATCAATTAATTTTAATAATGCAAGCTCAATAAATAACATAAAAAGAAATAACAATATAATCAAATTATTAACTTTTAATAAAATTAAATTTTATAGGTGAAAATTGTGGTAAAAAAAGAGTACATTTGTGAAAAAGGTAAGAAAAGCACAGTAGTAATTGAAGATCTCTCTATAGAAATCAAGCAGGGAGCAACTTTTGTTTTAGGTTTTGCTGGAATTGGATTAATAGGTCCTATTGTTGCTAATACTCTAATTGAACAAATTCCAGATATTAAAGAAATCGGATTTATTACTTCAGAGTATCTTCCGCCTATCTCAGTATTCTATGCAGGTGTTTTGAAACATCCTTTTAGATTGCTTTACTCTACACAAAATAACTTGATTATTGGCATATGCGAAGTTCCTTTTCAGATACCAACTGCTTACAATGACTTGAGTAAAACTATATGTAATTGGGCTCTATCAGAGGATGTTAGAGCGAAAGAAATTATAATTTTTCAAGGAATTCCACAGAGAGGTATTATTGATGAATATCCAGTTTATTATGCTGCTGAAGAGGTAATGATGGATCGACTTGAGAAATTTGGAATTACAAAAGTCGAGAAAGGAATCATTGTGGGGCCAGAAGCAACCGTTTTGAATGAAGCCTTGACAAATAGGTTAAATGCCTTTGCATTATTTACTCCTGTATTAGAAATTCCTACTCCTGAGGGTGCTGCCAGCATTCTAGAGGTGTTAAATAAAATGTATAATTTAACTATTGACACAACATCTCTTATCGAGCAAGGAAAAGAAATCAAGGCAAAGATGCTGGAACTCGCTCAGAAAGCGTCTCAATATCAACAACAGCAACAATTACCTGGGACTGGGAAAGAATATACAGGATATTTCCAATAAAGTAATAGTTTATTCTAAATTTTCTCTTTTTTATTACATTTTTTAAGATTAGTGTGAGTCTTATTTAATATTCTATAAAAAATACATTTATTACAAATTCAGATTTTGATGAAGTAGACTAATAGTCCCAATTGAAACCTTCTCTGAGGTAATTTGCTATTAAAGAGAAATTTATACCTGTTCAAATTGATCAAGAGCTATGTGTAAGATGTGAACGCTGCATGCGAGCATGTAAAGCTAAAGCTATTTATTTTGAGCATGGAATTAGAAAAGTAGATTACGTTGAATGTAAAGCTTGCCTAAATTGTGTTCAAGTTTGTCCTAGAAATGCGATAGAGGTAACTTCAATAACAAATCCAGATCAAATTGTAAGTATAAAGATCGACCATGAAAAATGTAATATGTGTGAATATTGCCTTGATGAGAATGGAAAATTTTGTCCTAAAAATCTTTTTTATAAAGATGTCGTGAAAAAAGTGGGAAAAGAAGAAGAAGGAATCAGGTATAAGTTCAAAGAAATTGGAAAATGTCAAGGTTGTCTGAAATGTGAATTATCTTGCCCAGAAGGAGCTATTAATCCAATTAAATTTGAAATATAAAACCATAATGGTTATTTAGCTTTTTTCTTGAATTTTTTGAAGGATAAGAGGTTTAATCTCAAAAAAATCCGATAAAACAACAATTCCTTCCATTTGTTTTAACTTCTTAATATTTTCGAGTTCAATGTCTCTTATCTTTAAAACTAAAGGGGAACCATCAGGTCGAGAAGTAACAATGGGTTCAGTATCTTGGTCCGAGGGAAAAATATAGACTTTCTGTCCACCTTTAATAGCTTGAGCTATACAATTTGTGATCAAAGTATCTGCGATACCATATACTATTTTAGCTACACTATTAGCAGAAACAGGACAGACTAAAAATAAATCATATTTTCCGAGTTGTAAGGGTCCAGCATAAAAAGGAATATTTGGCGTTTTTTCAATTTTTACCGTTTTAGCAGCTTCGGTGAGAGCTAGCCATTTTTTATACCATTTAACAACAGCAGCTCCTTCTTTTGATAAAATAACAGTTAAATCTACATTGTATTCCTCCTGTAATTCTTTCATCAAATCAATAGATTCTTGAAGAACATAACCTGTTCCTGTCATACCCCACATAAGCTTCATAAACTTATAATCACCGTTCTTCTTCATATAATTTTGGTAAAAATTCGCTAAAATGTCCTATTTCTTCAATATTATGTTTTCTTAAATGTTCAATGAATGATTTTGGGATTTGAGCAGGTAAACGAAACGTTGATTTTAAAAAACTTCCATTAGGGATTGATTTATATTCGTGTAATATCCAGCTCATAGGTTTATCTTTACTATTTAGAACACTTCCTGCATTTTTGTGGTTAAACTCAGCCTTTATAGGTATTGAATTAGGATCTTCCCATCGAATTCTTAACGTTGTTGGTCTTCCTTGGATTGTTTCAACCACGCGATGTATTGCGCCTACATGACCATTCACGTCCCTAGGAGCGATTTCCCATTCGAATGATTTGTGGTCCTTAGGATGCCATAATTTATAGCGTTCTGAATTATCAATATGATCCCACCACCAATCAATCATCTCAGGTGAAACTTTATAGATTTCATGTTCTACGATTAAATAAATAGTTTCATTATTTAATTTTTTATAAATCATCTTTATGTTTCGATTAACGATTTTAGAAGTTGAAATAATTCTTAATTTATGAAAAATTAGCTTTATTTATAAAATCTAATGAAAAGAATTAATATTTTAAGTATGATAAATATTTAATTAGAAAAATCTAAAATTTCTTAGATGATGAATTATGAATGACTCAAAATACGTATATCTTGATAATGCCGCAACAACACCAATGGATCCCCTTGTAATCGAGGAAGTTAATAAACAATTTAAAGAAAACTACGGAAATTCTATGAGTTTACATTCTATAGGACAAAAAGCAGCTCAAGTCTTAGTGAAATCACGTGAGATGATTGCATCTCTCATCAATGCTGAAAGAGATGAAATTTTTTTTACTTCTTCTGGAACTGAGGCTGATAATATTGCTATATTTGGTGTTACTTCTAAAAATAAAAATCGAGGCAATCATATTATAATTTCTGCTATTGAACACCATGCTATAGGTCATCCAAGTGAACAAATGGAAAAAAGAGATTTTAAAATCACAGTTTTGCCTGTTGATAAATATGGTTTAATTAATATCAATGAGTTAGAAGAATCAATAACAAATAAAACAATTCTTATTAGCATCATGTTTGCTAATAATGAAATTGGAACAATACAACCAATCAAAGAGATCGGAGAAATTGCAAAAAAATATGACATTATATTTCATACAGACGCAGTACAAGCTTTTGGAAAAATTCCGATAGATGTTAAAGAAATGAATATTGATCTTCTAACTGCCTCAGCACACAAATTATATGGACCAAAAGGAGTAGGAATGTTATATATAAGAAATAAAGGTGTGAAAGAAGGGTGGGGCAAATTTATTGAACCAATAATGTATGGTGGAGGTCATGAAAGAGATATGAGACCGAGTACAGTGAATGTTCCTGGCATTGCGGGATTTGCGAAAGCAGTTGAGATTGCAAAGAAAGAAATGCTAAAAGAGATAGAAAAACATACTGAATTACGTGATAAAATTATAAGATGGGTTACAGAAAATATTGAAGATAGTTATTTGAATGGACATCCTACTCAAAGGCTTCCCAATAATGTCAATTTAGGATTTAGATATATAGAAGGAGAATCTATTGTATTAGATTTAGATATGGAAGGGATAGCAACATCAACCGGCTCCGCTTGTTCATCAAAATCACTAGAGCCCTCACATGTATTGCTAGCAATTGGATTAAAGCCAGAAGAAGCTCATGGTTCTTTAAGAGTTTCTTTGGGTCGATTCACAACAGAAGAAGATATAGATTATTTCTTACAAAAATTACCAATTGTGATTGAAAGGTTGAGAAAAATGTCTCCACTCAAAAAGGGCGTAAAATATATGTTTGATGAAAGTGCTACTAATCATCACCATTAACAAAAATATTAAGAAAGACTTTAAAGATTAATCTTTTAGCGAAATATTTTATCTGGAGGTTCAATTTCTATTATTATGTGGTTTCCACTACTCCAGGAATTTATGGTCCCAGACCAATTTGGAAATAAACTAAATCTTGGTCTTAAGCAGATCGTAACCCCGTCATATGGAGCAATCATGACATGTCTCGCTAACTCCATCTCCCAAAATGCTGATTTGAATAGAAAATGTTCAACAATTAAGATTTGAGGTGAATTTCCAAATCCATCCCAACTTGTATTTTCATTTATTTCAAAATGTGGATGATTGATAGATAAATAACTAACAAAAGCATCTCTCATAGACTCGATTAAAGGTGAAATAGTAGATGTCCAATTTATTACTTGTACTATTGCATAATCTTTCTGGGCTATATTTTTACTTGAAGCAATTGCTTCAACGTGAATTAAGTTATCAAGATGCGAAACATTTGGATATAAAAAAACCTCAGCAATTTTTCTTAAGGGTTTGTTATTCCATATTTTATATTCTAAATTTATTGTAATATTCGTTTTAATCGATAAAGATAGATTACTTATTATATCCTTCTTATTAGTATTTATATCTATAAGAAGTCAACCAGTATGATTTGGATAAGATTTCATTTGACTTGGAATAAATTCAACATTAATAATTGCTTGTTCTTGATTAAAGGAAATTATAATATACATAATTGGAATTGAAGCTAAAATTATACCAAATCCTAATATAATTACAATAAGAAATTTTTTATTAAAATACATATGAGTTTAACCATAAAATAACGTTAATAAAGATAAATAACCAATCGACAAAATTATATGTATTATGGCGAAAGTTGCACCAACTCTTAATAATCTCTTAAAACTAAAATTTTCCACGTCGTTATTTTGAGCAATTTTTAAAGTCATTACGTCACATGCTGCACCCTGAGGTATTAAATTTCCTCCAATATTTACTGCTATAATTAATGAATAATATAATGGGATTGAAGGGAATCCAAACCCAAAAGGTTCTGGTGCTACCAACAGATTTACAATAGGAATAAAAACTAAAGCTGTAGGTGTATTAGCTACGAAACCAGACACAAAACTAACTAATATCAAGATAAAAAAACTTACTACAAACGGATTTAAAGTTTCAAAAGGAATGCCTCTAAAAAGGTTTTCAAATCCAGCAACTCCCAAACAACCAACAACAACATATAATGAAATGAAGAAAAATATGATTTCCCACTCAACATCTTTTAAAAATTCACCCATTTTTTTATTAGTAAATTTTTTATTAATTAATACCAATAAAAATGCAGAAAATGCTGCTGTCAAATAAAGAAATGGTAAAATAGCAAAAAGAGCGATGGTAATAACAATTGCTATACTATTAAAATAAAACATTCTTTTGTCTGATATCATTACTTTAGCATCTACTAGGTCCAAAACATATTTTTTTTGAAGATCTTCTATTTGTGGTTCCTTACTCAATTGAAACTTATCTATTAAAAAAGCTGTTATGAATAAAAGGAAGAAGGAAAAAACCCAATAATAGGTTATGAAATAAACAGTATCTAGGTTAAAAGCTGCGGAGATAATAATATTTTCTCCACTAGAAAATGGAGTAATGATTGACCCAATATTTATACAAATTGTCATTCCTAATAAATAAGTTCCTGCTCTTATTCTTAAAAAACGACATAAACGTATCACAACTGGGGCTAATATCAATACAACAACTACATCACTAATAATTGCTGCTAAAATTGTAGTTATAAAGCATAATAAATAAAAAAATATTTTCCTGTTTCCTTTTGAAACTTTAAAAAGTTTTACAGCCAAAAATTCTAAAATATTCGAATCTTGTGCGATTTTAGTAATAATACTCATACATAAAATAACAATAATGGCTTCAAATTCAATAAATGATATAAAAGTAGATATAGTTAGACCTTTCGTTATACCAGTAATAGTACCAGCTGTAAAACAACACAATAAAGAAATAGACACAAAATCTAATTTCTTTGATGAATAACTAATTAATATAATTATAAAAATAACAAAAATTACTATTAGAAGCCAAAGATCCTCCAATAAAATAATCCTCGAATAAAATAATTTTAATTAAAGCTAATTAATAATTTAAATTTGACCAAATGTATATTGTTTATTTTTAACTGCAAATTGTAAAATAAAAATTATTTAAATTAAATGAATTGCATATGATAGATTAATCTCGAATTTTATTATAGAGTTAATATCTATCATGAATGGTGAAGTGATTTTTTTACGTTTAACAGATGTAGGGCGTAGCATTGATTTGAAAAAAGCAACTACTATGATTCCTGCTATCCAAGATAAAAAAATTATAAAGACAAAAGATACTCCCTCGTACGTTGATTTTCCTGAACCTTTAAATTTGGAGGTTACTCAGAACATAACCTCTGAATTAAAAAACATTCTAAGTATAACTTTACAAGTGAAGCTATATGCTGAAGGCGTAATTTCTTTAATCTCTAGACTTGTTTTTCGTGATTTACCTTTAAATGAATTACACAAATTGAAAAAAATTACATTTAGGACTTCTGATGGTGAATTTCAAATAAATCATTTTCTAAAACATCATCATAATAAAATTTTTAAACAAATAAGAAATTGTATCAGTGAAGAGAGCTTTTTATTTGGTAAATCTAGTCATGAAAAATATACATTATATTGCTTAATTGATAATTTAGAAAACCCCAAAGAATTTATTGAGAAAGAAAAAGATTATATTTCTGCTTTACTTATTGGAGAGAATCCTGAACTAAATCTTAGTAAAAAAAGAATTAATAAAATTATTGAAAAGACATTTTCATATTTAAATAATGATTTAATAATATTTGATTTTGATAGTTGTTTAATTATTGATCCAAATTTAGATTATGAGGATGTATTACTTGTTGTTGAAATTGCAAACTATCAATTACTTGAATTACGTATATTAGATAAACTTTTAGATAAAAGATTGGCAATAGCAGAAGAAGACATTCGTAAAATTTATTTTAAGAGTCGAAGTTTATTCAGAAGATTAAAAAAGAAAGTTGGACGTTTGATTCGATTAAGATATGATTTATTGTTTTTGTTAGAAAATATTGAAAATGTGTCAAAATTAATTGGAGATTATTATTTAGCTGAAATTTATACATATCTATCTAACATATTTCAATTAGAACAATGGAGTAGGAGCATACGAGTCCGTGTAGAATCTCTAGAAAATATTTATAATGTATCACAAACCAGTATTAATGAAAAATTCTTAGTTATTGTTGAAATTTTACTTTCCTTTATTTTTACAATGGAATTTGTACTCCTTCTATTTGATTTCTTTTTGTGAAACCAAAATATCATTTATTTAACACTCATATTAAATGAAAAGATCGGATATTTGAATATCCTCTTCTTTTTTTGACAAAACTTTATCTATAGCTATAATAAAATCTTCATTCGAAATAATTTCAGAATTTCTTCTAATAGCATACATTCCAGCTTCAGTACAAATACCTTTTATATCAGAACCTGTTGCACCCTGAGTAAGATTACTTAACTCTTTTATCTCAATGTTCTCTTCAAAATGTAAATTTCTCATATGAACTCTAAAGATTGCTTCTCTTGCTTTTTCATTGGGAACTGGGAATTCCACTAAGCGATCAAATCGACCTGGTCTTAATAAAGCAGGATCCAATATATCAGATCGATTTGTTGCTCCAATAAATTTTATATCACCTCTTTGATCAAATCCGTCTAATTCGCTTAATAATTGCATTAATGTTCTATTTACTTCTCTATCACCTGAAGTATCATCTTGCATTCTAATAGCTCCAATTGCATCTAATTCATCTATAAACAAAATAGTTGGCGCTTTTTGTCTTGCTAAACTAAAAATTTCTCTTACGTATTGAGAACCTTCACCAATGAATTTCTGAACCAATTCTGTAGCAACTACTTTAATAAATGTTGCATTTGATTCATGAGCAACAGCTTTAGCTAATAGAGTTTTTCCTGTTCCTGGTAAACCATAAAAAAGAACACCTTTCGGGGGTTCTATCCCAATCCTATCGAATAGATCTGGTCTTTTTAATGGTAATTCTATTATCTCTTTAACTTCTTGAATTTGATTTTCTAAACCTCCTACATCCTCATATGAAACATCAATAGGGCTATCTATTATTTCCATACCTCTCACAAATGGGCTAAAATTGGAAGGTAATATCTCCATTACAGCATAATTTCTTTGATTTAATCCTACATGTAGTCCTGTTACAATCTTCTCATTTTGCAATCTATTACTAATTCTAACAATAAAGCTAGAGCTCGGTGGACTATCAACAATAGCACGGTCATTATTATCATCTAAAATATCAGTTATATATCCTGATAATAACGGAAGTTCACTTAATCGATCAATTTCTCCTCGCAAACTTTTTATTTCAAATTCCTCTTTTGTAATACTATTTCTTAATAAGTTTACTTCCATTTCATAATTCTTTATTTTTTTCTCAAGATGTCGTATATATGAAACTATTTTCTCAACGTTCTCTGGATCTTTTTTACCATTTTCGAAATCTATCGCACTCATTTTTTTGGCGGAATTTATTATTAGAATTATATTTAAATTAATCCGATTCTTTTCATAACAACTTCTAAAATTTTGTCTAACATGTCTTTATAAGATATATTGGCAAAATTACACATTTTTGCTAGATGACCATCCCAACACCAACCAGGATTAGGATTTACTTCTAAAAGCTTAGGATTTCCTTGGGCATCTAAACGCCAATCAAATCTTGCATAATCTTGACATTCTAAACGTTCAAATAATTTAACAGAACAATGTTCAATGATTTCACTGGTTTCTTGTGGAAGATCTGCTGGAATTGATTTTAAATTCCAATAAGGAGACTCGGGTAGCCATTTTGCCTCATACCCACAGATTTTTGGTAATTCTGGAGGTAAATTTGAATAATCTTCTTCAATTATTGGAAGTATTATAAAATCATTTGGTGGATTTCCAATAATACCGACTGTGAGATCTTTACCAGTTAGAAATTGTTCAACTAATACTGGTTTATCATAACCAAATCTTTCGCGAATCTCAGAAATTGCATTCAATAATTCTTCTCCATTTTTAACTACACTTCTCTGAGTAATTCCAAAACTAGAGTCTCCAAAATTTGGTTTTACAATTGCAGGAAAATATAAAGGTAAATCTATTATTTTTTCTCCAGGTTTAATCAGAATAGCTTCGGGAACGGGAATTTCTAATTCTTTTGCGATACCTCTCACTAAAGACTTATCATAACAAAAAGCCAAACATTGAGGTCCAGATCCTGAATATGGAATTTTTAAGATATCTAGTAAAGCGGGAATATGTAATTCCTTTCTAGCGTCGTTGTAATAACCCTCATCACACAAATTAAAAACAAAATCAATCTTTCCTCTTAAATCTTCTAAATCTTTAAGAAGAGTATTGTGATTATCTAAATACGAGAAGCTATATTCATTAAGCTCGTTTAGTGTTGCCTTTAATTGATTTATAGTAAAGAAATCATCATCATCAAATTTATTTAATGGTTTGAGCACATCGGGTTTATTAGGGTCTCCAAAAATAACAACACTATTTCTTCTAGTTATTTTTTCTTTCTTTTTAATTACGGTCCATTCTTTTTTAACTCGAGCACTAACAATAATCCTTTTTTCCATCATACCTAAATCTTGGTCCCTTTCAGACTCAGTTGTGATTGAGCCATGGAAAATTATATCACTAAATCCTATCTTTTTTAATAAGTCTGAAATACTGGTTTTGGAGTATAATCTTTCTGAATAAAACTGATCAACTAAAACACCTTTATTCACATGATTTATTACTTCACGTGAAATCAATTTTTGTTTATCAAAGGATAAGGATCTTTCTCGACATACAAAAAAATTCTTATCAATCCATTCCCACGAACGTGGTTGAAAATTATCTTTAATATACTCTCCATCAGTAATGTCTATTAGTATTTTCCCCCAAGGCTTTAAAACACGTAGAGTTTCTTTTAATACAAGAAGATCATCATTTATTGATTCAAAATATCCAAAACTATTTCCTAAAATCAAGACAAAATCAAACGTATCTGGATTATATGGTAATTTTCTCGCATCACCTTCTCGAAATTTACATATAAAACCAAATTTTTTTGCGTTGCTTTTGGCTTTTTGAATCAAAAATCTAGAACGATCTAATCCATGTACATTATTAAAGCCTCTATTGGCTAATTCAATAGAATGTCTTCCTTGACCACAACAAAGATCAAGAATATGATGATCGGGATGAAATTGCATAACTTTTGAAAAAAAATCTATTTCAAAGTTGGTTATTTTTTGATCTTCTACCACATCACCATCTGTCTTTAAATAATAAGCATTAAATATCTTTTTCCACCAGTCTTTTTTGACATATTCCTCTAAGTCCATAACAGGACCTAAGCATACGGTTGGACTTTTTTCTTTATTATCAGAAATTCTTTTTTTATTAATTATACTTTCAGTTTGGCTTGTCATTTTAATTTTATATTAATAATTTTAATTTTGATAAATTCTCAAGAAAATTAAGGATTTTTAACTTGAATGAAGTATTTAAGAATTTTACTATATCACTAAAAATTTTTACATATAGTTTAATCCCTCTTAACTTTTCAAATATAATATTATATTTCATCTATTTCCTAATCGGATACCCTTAATATGTTGTTAAGATTTAATTTTACTTCATTCTATTAAAAATTTATATTTGAAATTATATATAAATAAACTAATTAAAAAACTTTTCTTTTATATTTTTACCCTCTATAATGAATTTTAATAAGATTAAATATCTTGGAATAAGTCATATAATTCTTCAATCTTAGTAATAGAATATAAACTTATCCTAATGAAATAAATGAGGGCTTAATTTAATATTCTCTCCTCTTTTTATAGGCATTTTAGAATATTGGGTGATTTCTAATCATACTTTCATATTTGTTTACTAAATTGATTTTTCTGTACAAGAGATCCTATTAAATTATGGATTTATATAATGAAACGATAAAATACTCAATTTTATTATAGATTCTAAAAAAATACTAAATTTTTAGAACTTAATCAAATATAAAACTAACTTCTTAATTAAAGTAAAAAGCATTAATTAACGTATGATCAAGGTTAACTCTTCTAATTTATAAAAGTACCCATAATGTTCTTTCACTCTTAAATAATTTTAATTAATTTTATTTATTAGAAGTGTTATTATTAAAATGGGAAACATTTAAATATTATATAAGTCTTTTATCATAATTGAAAATATTTCATAATTCTAATCTATTATAAATAACAAAAAAAGAGGTCAAAAATGTGAACATAAAGCGAAATAAAGAGAAGAAAGAATTCGTGGAAGAAGAGGATTGGGATGAAATCGTAAAATACGATGATGATGAAGACTGGGATGAAGATTGGGAAGATTTTGAAGACTTAAAAGAAGATTTTTACTAATTGATTTCAGTATGACTTCAATTCTAAATCTATTCATTTATAACTCAAAGAAGGCTTAATTTAATTAACTTTTTTAATAAATAATTTAATAAATTGTGATATTAAATTTAAACAAGAAAATGGAAAATCAAACTTATTTAGCAATCCTAATATTAATCGGTGGAAAAAGCACTCGTTTTGGTCTTGAAAAAGCTATCATTGAATTTTATGGAAAGCCATTAATTTTACATCAAATAGAAATCTTAACAAAATTTGACCAAGATATATATCTAGTTGCTCATTCTGAAGAACAAATATTTAATTATCGAAAGCAAATAGAATTTCCAAAAGATATTAATTTTATTGTAGATGATAGAGATATTTTTGAACATCCTAAAATCTATAAACCAATGTTAGGTATCTATTCTGGTTTTAAAGAACTAAGTAAATTAGGTTTTGAAAAAGTATTTCTATTATCATGTGATATGCCCCTTATTAATCCAGAAGTAATTAATTTAATGATTAATGAATCCCAAGGATATGATTGTTGTATTCCAAGATGGAAAAATGGTTTTTTAGAACCTTTTTTTGCAATTTATCCTGTTGAAAAAGGATTTCAAAAAGCTAAAGAAATTTTAATTAATGAAAATTATGGACTAATAAATTTTATAGATACGAATTGGAAAATAAACTATATTTCAGTAGAAAATTCTATTCAACCTTTAGATAAGAATTTATCAAGTTTAATAAATATTAATGGACCAATAGATCTGGTTAAATTAATAAAATTATATAAATAAAATTTGTTATAAAAAGAAATTTAAAAATTCGGTTAATAGAATGAATGGAAATGATAATAAATACAATAAGTTGGAAAATAACATTATATATATAAAAGAGAATTTTAAGAAAAAAGGAAAAGAATATGGTATTATGAAATTAAATAAAAGACAAATTAACGCACTAGTAGAATGCATAGATTTACAATCTGTATCTCCTTTAATTTCTCCAAAATTTAGTCAAAGAATTGAACAATTTCTATTACCTCGAATTGATGAGATAAGTAGTATAATATATTCATTAAAACCATTTCCAGAGGAGTTAGGAATTGAAATATCAAAAGAAAATTATACCGATATTCTTAAAGGTCTTACTTTTAGTAATGTTCTGATTGGATTAAAGGATAGGGGTTATAATGCTGAAGAATTAAATGCAGCACTTAAAAAAATAATATTTTATAAATATAAATAAATTTTTTAAATCTTCAAAAATTTTTTTCAAATCAAATCTCTACTTCTCTAATAATATATGTTTTTGTTATCTAAGTATTGTAAAATATTAAAAAATAAAAGATATTCAATATTTTTGGTACATTAATAAACTAAATTATTTGAAGCTATTTTTTAATATTTCCATATACAAATTATATAAGTTAAATTTATATAGCTGATACTACAATTAGAATATTCAAGATAGTTACTTATTTTTAGTAATTATATTCCGTGAAAAGTGATATTGTAAATGAAAGATTATAGAGAAAAATTGAATCCGAAAGAAAAAACAGAAGATAAATGTTGTGAGGACCCTTGTATCGCTCTTAAAGGAGGTAATAAAGTCTGTTTGAATTGTGGATTGGTATTAGATATTCATTTAGTTGAAAATGAAAGAAGGGCTTATAACAAAGAAGAAATTGAACATAGAAAACAGAATGAGCCTAGATGGAGAGAATTTGGATCCAGAACTGTGCTTCCTAATCACAAATTAGATTATAAAGGACATTATCTTAATGCTGAAAAGAAGACTATGTTTTTGCGTTTATCCAAAATTCAAAACTCTTTAATTTCAAGCATAGAAAGAAATTTTTGGGAAGCAAAACCAAAAATGAACCAACTTACTTCAAAATTAAATATTCCTGAATATATTAATGAAACTGCATGGAAAATTTATTCTCTCGCAGCTAAAAAAAAATTAACAATGGGACGCTCAATTGAGGCATTTATTTCTGCTTCTTTATATGTTGCTATTAGGTTCCATGAATTTCCAAAGGTATTAGAAGAAATTAGTGATGCTGCTTTGGTTCCCCGAAAATCTATAATACATTCATTAAGTTTACTTCTTAAAGAGATTTTACCTGAATTAAACCTTAGTTATAAACCGATTAGTATTAAACAATTAATATTCAAATTTGGAAATGAACTAGGGCTTCCAATAGAAATCCAGAAGAATGCTTTACATTTAGTTTCTATTACATCCAAGAAGGGACTCCCGCTAATAGGTAAAGATCCAAAGGGACTTGCTGCTTCAGCTATTTATTTAGCAGCAAAATCGACTAATAAAAAGATGACCCAAATTGAAGTTGCCAAAGCTGCTAAAATAACAGAAGTTACCTTAAGATCACGAATAAAAGATTTTAAAAACAAACTTGCTTTAGTTGAGTAAGCAGATAACTCTTGATTTAAAAATTTTTATAGACTTATTTTCCTTAAAAAAATCAACTTACTAGTAGTTTAAAAATTGAAAACAAAATAATAAAATAGGTTGAAAAGATGACTATTTTTATTGCTTTGATGGAAAATCCATTTTTTTCTCTTATTATTTTACCTTTTTTGATATTTATTGCTCGCGTTTTTGATGTTACACTTGGAACTTTAAGAATAGTTTTTATATCCCAAGGTAGAAGCAAATTAGCCCCAATTGTTGGTTTTTTTGAAATATTCATTTGGTTATTAGCAATGGGTCAAATTTTCAGTAACTTAACAAATTTTATTTATTATTTTGCCTATGCTGCAGGCTTTGCCATGGGTAACTATGTGGGATTAAAAGTCGAAAGTAAAATATCTTTAGGTCTATTAAGTCTACAATTGATCATTAGAGATAATCCCGAAAAATTAATAGGCTTATTAAAAGATAATGGTTATAGCTTAACCACAATGTCTGCCGAAGGACCAAAAGGTATAGTTAAATTAGTATTACTAATTATTAAACGTAAAAATCTACCAAAAATCCTAGAACTTATACGACAAAATAATCCTAAAGCATTTATTTCAATTGAACAAGTAAAATCTGTAAGGGGGGGTAACTTTCCTTCACGTTCAAAAACTAGATGGGAACTTTTTAGTAGAAGAAAAAGATAATGGATTTAATAATTAAAATATACCAATCTAATCTTCTTAAATATTGATGAAATTAGATTGATGTCATTAAAAACCATTTAATATCGGTTACTGTACAAAAATAATAAATAGTGTTAATAGGTTTTTTCTATTATTACCTCTAATTTAAATCCATGAAGAATTGGCTAGTCTTCATTTTTTTGATGTAAAAATATTATTTACAGAATCGATGATAAAAATAGTAATTGTTAATTTACTTGACAAATATCATTAAATAAATGATAATTGAGGAATTTAGATTTTCAGATAAAAAAATTTCTCTTGAAAAAAGAGATCAAATTAGCTCTTCCTATAAAATTACTTCATATAAAAAAAAATTAACATACATGGAAGAAAAGAAAATTCCTCAAAGAAATTTAAATGATGTTCTTACTCATTTTTTCAATATTAATAAAAATATCTCGAATAAAACAAAAAATTCAATATCTAAAATTATTTATTCTCAAAATGATAGAATCTTAATTTTAATTACTCATTTTGGAAAAGAAATTATCTTAAATCGAGATAGATTGATTAAAGACTATGGATGGTTTTTCTTCATAGAAAAATCTGATAAAAAAGAAAAAAAATTAAAAAAAAAGAAACCAAAAGAAAAAAAAGAAGCGCGAAAAGAAGAAATTACTATTAGTAAAGAAGAATTTCATTTTGAAGATTTAAAAGTTTCTGTAAAACAAAAAGAGAATATGAGGGCATTATATCGTACAAAAGAATATAATCATTACTTAAAATTAATTAAATCCAAAGAATTGTCACAAATTCCTATAAAAGATTTTCTTAATGACTTTTTCTTTAAAGATGAGCTAGTACCCGCTGAAGAAAAAAGGGGAATTAGGAAAATTATCTATTATCAAAAAGAAAAGATTATTGTCATTAAATCTTTAGTAGGAGATGAGATGTATGAAAATTTAAAAAATTTAGTCAAGAAATATGGGTGGTATTTTTATATCACTGGAGTTACTGTAGGAGATAGTGAACTTTGTATGGCAATTGATAAGATAGAAAAAAGATTTGATGTTGAATACTTTTCTAATATCTCTCTTAAAATTGCTACTGATAGAGATATTAGAGTAACAATCTATCCCATTGTTCTTAAACCGAATCATAATTGTCATATTTTAGGATTAGGAAATCTTAACATCATATTAGATTGCGGTCTTTCAGAGAAAGATGAAGAAAATGAAATTGAAGGAGATCTTCGTCATATAGAAGATTATCTTAAAAATTTACCACTTTATCTCTTAGAAGAAGAAAAAGTCAGAAAAAATATTACAGCAGATGATCAAGATGATATAATTTTAGAAACAATTCCAAAAAATCCTAAAATAGATGCTATATATCTTTCACATAGTCATTATGATCATGTTTCTGGGTTAAAGGAATTAATTAAATTATATCCAGATACTCCTATTTTATGTTCTCGAATAACCCTTGATTTATATCTCCTTAGAGATTCAGGCTTTTTAAAACAAGAAAATCATGAGGAAATTGAAGATGAAGAATATCGAAATATTATTCGAAATATAATTTATGTTGAAAATGGTACTAAAATAGACTTTAAAGAAAAAAATTGTTTTCTTTCATTTTTCCATGGGGGTCATATGCCAGGGGCGTTGATGTTATTAGCAAAAACAGACAATTTTAGATTTCTATATACTGGAGATTATACTTACATCGATATTACACCATTTGCAGGTACAAGACGTTTTTTAGAACAAATATCCCGTCCTATAGACTATTTACTTATTGATGGTACTGCTGCTCAGGAAGATTTTGGAAACATATCTGATCAATTTCATAGTTTAATTTTATTTTTAGAGCAAAAGGCAGAATATGGAGATAATTCTCTAATTGGGGCAGATCCATCAAGTTTGGCTATAAGTTTCATGTTAATCTTTTGGCGATATTTTAGAAAACTTCAATTACGGCGTGGTTTCAAGAAACGCCCTAATATTTATGTAGATATGATGGTCAGGAGAAATATCCAAGTTATAAATCATCGATATGAGTACATTTATGGTCCAATTTCAAGATTAATAAGAGAAAAGGCTAATCCCTTCAATAGTATAAAATTCAGATGGTTTGATCATACTAATTTGAATTTTCTACGGAAAAAAAATAATATAATTATTTCGCATCCTCCTGATCTTTCATATGGACTAATAAGAAGTATAATTAATGTAGTAGGACGCAATCCTCATAATTTTGTGTTTTTAGCAGGTTCGATTCATGAACAACCAGGATTAGATCTAGTAGAAGGGGCTGAAGAAATAGAATTTTCTGAAACATGGAAAATGCCATTTAGAGCTTTATTATTAAATAAATTTGCCCCTCACATAAAAATCAAACTCCATGCTGATAAAAATCAATTACGGGAGATGATAAAAGCACTAGAACCAAAAGAAGTTTGTTTTTTTCATCAATCTGCCAAAAAATTAATTGAAGTTGCAGAATATGTAAAAGAATTGGGTGTAGAAAAAGTATCATTACCAAGAAAACGAAAACTTTTGATATTGAATTAAACAAAAAAACTTTTAGTTAATATTATACTTTTATGCTATAGAGATACAGTATCAATGTGGTGAATAGTATTTATTCTGAAAAAGTAATGGAACACTTTAGAAATCCCCGAAATATGGGAGAAATGAAAGATGCAGATGCAATTGGGGAGGTAGGTAATCCTGTATGCGGAGATTTAATGTATATCTATATAAAAGTTAAAGAAGAAAATGGAAAAGAAATTATTGATGACATCTCCTTTCAAACATTTGGTTGCGCAGCAGCAATTGCGACTTCATCGATGATAACCGAACTAGCGAAAGGAAAAACTTTGGATGAAGCAATTGAGATTACTCGAGGTGATGTAGCGGATTCTCTGGATGGTTTACCACCTATCAAGATGCACTGCAGCAATCTAGCCGCTGATGGATTGCATGACGCGATAAAAAAGTATCGAGAGAAAAAAAAATGAAAATTTCAAAAAGCCTATTTTGTTTATTTTAAGTGGATTTTTTCCAGCATTTTAATCTTCAACATTATACCAGATCATTATATCGATATCAACAAAATTAGTAGTGAATAGCTATATGAATTTTAATAAACCAATTATGGATATAATTCGAGAGCGAACTTCTCGTAGAACCTATTCCGGACAACCACTCGAGAAAGAATTGAAGGAAAAAGTATTCACAATATTGGAAAATCTTGATTATAGTAGTCCATTCAGTAATTATGCTGGAAATTCGAGATTTGAACTAGTTAGTGTTCCAGAATTTGATCCAGGTGAAAAGAAAAAATTGGGGACCTATGGACTGATTAAGGGAGCGCAAGACTTTATTGTAGGTGCTGTTGAAAAATCCAAGTTTGAACGTGAGCATTTTGGATACCAAATGGAAACAATCATATTAAAAGCTACAGATCTAGGTTTAGGGACTTGTTGGTTGGGAGGTTTCTTTAATAAAAGTCTTTTTTCAGCAAAAATAAATATTAGTTCGAATGAAATTGTTCCTGCTATTACACCTATTGGTTATCCTATTCAAAGAACAATAAAAGAAAAAGTAGTCCGTTCATTCGTTAAAGCCAATAAGCGATTCTCTTGGGATCGTTTATTTTTTGATGGGAATTTAAATACTCCACTTTCTAGTGGAGAATTAGGAAAATATTCAGAAATGCTTGAAATGGTTAGGCTTGGTCCTTCTGCCGCTAATAAACAACCTTGGAGAATTATAAAAGGATTAAACAAGAATATATTTCACTTTTATATAGTGAAAACTAAGTCAAGTTATAGTAAATTCCCACCTTTGGATATCGGAATAGCGGTATGCCACTTTGATCTTACAGCAAAAGAATTAGGAATCAATGGAACCTGGTTGTTTAAGAATCCTCAAATCTTAGGAACAGAAGATCTTTCTTACGTTATATCCTGGTCAGGATAGATTCATGTAGGATCATTAAATCTATTCTTTCAATTGAGAAGATTTATATGCTTTTGCGCAATGTTTACAACAAAAATGCAACTTCTTTCCATTGATCGTTTCTGTATAATAATCTTCATAAAGTTTCACTCCACAACTAGCACAAATTTCTAATTTTGATTGTATTGCTACTTCAATTAGATTATCAAATCTTGTGAAAATTCTATCTATAAATTCTATTCCTTCCAAAGTTAATTTATATCCTTTTGACCTTTTCGATTGTTTTGTTCTGATTTCTTCAATATATCCCTCTTCTTTAAGCTTTTTTAAAAAATCATAGACATATGTTGGACTAGCAGTTTTTTCTAAATCTTTTTTTAATCTATCAAGAATGTAATAACCAGTAACTTGTTCTTTTGATTTTAACAAAACTAATGCATATAATTTTGTTAGGTTTTGAACTTTTAAGTCTCCATCTTTGGGCATTTCAGATCATTTATACCAATTTTTATATTTAATTTATAAAAAAAAATACTAATATTTAAATATATATCTTTTAGTATATATACTCAAGAGTAATATATTTATAGAATTTCGAGTTGATGAAATGTTATTTGATGAAAACCATTTTGGACACTACATGATGGATTGGGAATTTGGTAATTGGTTTTATTTGATTTTAAGCGTGGGTGTAATATTTTTACTTATACTAATTGTGTTATATCTAATTATTAAAAAGAATTTCGATGTTAATCCAGTTAAGAATTCAGCATTTAAGAGTATTGAATCAAGCGATAGTAAAACTTATTTAGAATATAATGATCAAACAAAAAATCAAAAATTTTCATATTGTTACAATTGTGGAAAAAAACTTGGGACTGATTCATCAAAATTTTGTCCATATTGCGGGATGGGACTGCAAAGTGAAATTTTATAAAATAATTGAATAAAAATGAATTAATACGAAACCAAAAGAAGGAAATAATTTACAATCTATAAACAAAAGGTATATTTATCAAATTTATAATAAAAAATATAGTAGATTGGTGATAATAAATGACAGAAACTAAAGAAAATGTGAATATAAAACTTGGTGGAATGACATGTGCAAACTGTGCATTAAAAATCGAAACAAAGTTGAATACTCTTGAGGGTGTTAACACTGCAGTGGTCAACTTTGCTAATGAGGAAGCAACAGTAGAATATGATCCAAAAACAACTGATTTCACAGCTTTTAAAGAAGCAATTCGAGATCTTGGATATAAAGCTACCTTAGCTAAAATTGACTTGAAAATAATGGATGCAGTCACAGAAAGTGATTTTGAGGAATTTATCGATAAAATAAAGAATATCAAGGGAATTTATGATGTAAGAGGCAATTATAAAGCTTCTAAGATGTTTATTGAATTCAATGAATTGATAATTGATGAAAATGGAGTTTATTCAAAAATAAAGCAATTGGGTTATCATATCGAAAAATCTGCTGGGGTAATGGATATGGAGATCATAAAACATAAAAAAGAAATGCGCTATCGCTTACGTATAATGTTAATCTCCCTTATGTTTTCATTGATAATCACACCAATTAGTTGGTTTTTAGTAGAATCTTCTGAAAAAAATTTGATTCTTTTCTTTTTTGCCATGGGTAACTACCTTATTTGTAGCTCATTTTTTATCAAAGGGGCCTATAAATCAATAAAAAATAAATCTACAAATATGGATGTATTAGTTACATTAGGAACAACTACAGCTTTGGTTTATTCAATTTTAGCAACCTTTTTCATTCAAGGAAAGACATTTTATGAGGCAATGAGTATGATTACTACTTTTTTACTAATAGGGAAGTATCTTGAGCACAAAACTAAAGGTCAAACCTCTGAAGCTATAAAAAAATTAATAGGTTTACAACCAAAAACTGCTACTTTGTTGAAAGATGGTACCGAAATTGAAATTCCTATTGAAGAAATAGAAGTTGGCGATGTTATTGTAGTGAGACCAGGTGAAAAAATACCGGTTGATGGCAAAGTCATCGATGGTAAAACTAAAGTTGATGAATCAATGATTACTGGTGAGAGTAAATATGTTAAGAAAGGAGTAAATAGTGAAGTAATTGGCGCTACAGTGAATCAAACAGGACTTATTCATATAGAAACCGAAAAAATCGGAAAAGATACATTACTTTTTCAAATCATTGATTTTGTAAAACAAGCTCAAGGTCGAAAAGCTGCCAAACAAAAATTAGCTGATACAGTAAGTAATTATTTTGTACCTGCTGTGATTCTTATAGCAATTTCTGCATTTATATATTGGTTCTTTATTGGTACTACTATATATCCTCCACCAATGGGGATGACAACACTTGAGTTTTCACTTCAAGTGTTTACCGCAATAGTTGTTATTGCTTGTCCATGTGCTCTCGGATTAGCTATCCCTACAGCTGTAATGGTTGGAACTGGTAAGGGTGCTGAAAATGGACTGCTTATCAAAGGAGGAGACTCATTAGAATCAATTAACAATGTGAATACCATTGTATTTGATAAGACTGGAACATTAACAGTAGGAAAACCAAAAGTATCAATAATTTTTTCTGAATCTGAATTGAAAGGATTAGGATATAATGAAGAACAAATGTTATTTTTTGCTGGAAGTGCTGAACTAGGTTCTGAACACCCTCTTGGTAGAGCTATTATTGAGGAAGCAAACCAAAGAGGAATTTCACTCAAAACTCCTATAGAATTTGATGCAGTTCCAGGTAAAGGTCTAAAATCTTTAATAGAAGGGACACAGATTCTAATCGGAAACGAAAAATTAATGGATGAATATAAATTAATCATTGAGGAAGATTATCAGAATAAATTTCACGAACTTCAGAAACAAGGAATTACAACAATACTCGTGGGTATTGAAAATCAAGTTAAGGGTATTATAGGTATCTCAGATAAAGTTAAAGAACAAGCACCTTACGCGCTAAATAAGTTAAGAGAAAATGGAATTGATATATATATGATTACTGGAGATAATATGCAAACTGCCCTTAGCATTGGAAACCAATTAAAAATCGATAAAGAACACATATTAGCCGAAGTATTACCAAATGATAAGGCATTAAACGTAGAAAAACTTCAACATTCTGGAAAAAATAGAATAGTTGCAATGGTTGGTGATGGAATTAATGATGCTCCTGCTTTAGCCCAAGCTGATGTTGGAATAGCAATTGGTTCGGGCACTGATGTTGCAATAGAAACTGCAGATATAGTCTTAATGCGAGGAGATTTAAGAAATGTTGTATCAGCAATCAATCTTTCGAAAAAAACATATAAAAAAATGATAACAAATCTATTTTGGGCATTTATTTATAATTTGTTAGGGATTCCTCTTGCAGCTGGTGTTATATATGGATTTACTGGATTTCTATTACCCCCATATATGGCGGCAGTATTTATGGCAACTAGTTCTGTATCCGTAGTAACTAACGCTTTATTCCTTAAAAGATATGAACCAAAAACTCCTCAACAAATTGAGGAAGAAAGATTATTAATCTCTCAAGAAAAAGTAAGAGATCCAGTATGTGGAATGGAAATTGATCCTAGAAAGGCAATTGAATATGAATATAAAGGTAAAATTTATCACTTTTGCAGTCCAAATTGTGAAATTCATTTTAAACGAGATCCTGAAAGATTTAAAAATTATGATGCAATGAATCCCAAACTTATGCAATTAAAAAGTCCTGAAGAAGGTAAAAAAGAAGAAATTGAAAATAACAAAATACAGAAAAAAGAGGAGGTAAAAAAAATGGGAAAATTAAAATGTGTGGAATGTGGATTAGAGCAAGATCTTCCAATGCATTGTGGTCAAGCAATGCATAAAGAAGGTAATCAATTAGTTTGTTGGATGGGAGCTAGTTGTGGAGCTCAACCAATTCCAGAACATCATGGTAAACAAATGGAAGTTATAGAATAAAACCGTAATAAAAAACGGAGTGAATATTGATAAATTGAAATTGAATTGTTGTATTTGCGGGAATTTAATGCAAACACTTCCCAATAGTAGCCAAGATATTATTATTGATGATGAGACGGGTGAAATATTATATTGGAACGGAGAAAAATGTGGTTACAGACCAATTGATTGTTTTGTCTGTGAGAAGTGTCAAGCAAAAGAGTGTTTATAAATTTTTTTTTAATTTTTTTTTTCATAAATAACAATTATTAAAGCAAACTCTACTTATTTAAGCTCAAGTATATAATGAATAACTTGATGCATAATGAAATATTATTCAAATATTTTAAAATTAATTGGTAGGACCCCTTTAGTTAGGATTAATAAAAGTAATCCGAATCCAAATGTGTTAATGTTAGCAAAATTAGAGAAATATAATCCCTCTGGGTCTGTTAAAGACAGAATAGCAATTTCAATGATAGAAGAAGCCGAGAAAGAGGGAATATTAACACCAGAAAAAGTTATAATTGAACCAACTAGTGGAAATACGGGAATAGGGTTATCTTTAGTTTGTGCAGCAAAAGGTTACCCATTAGAAATAGTTATGCCTGAAACAATGTCAGTAGAAAGGCGTAAAATTATGACTGCTTATGGTGCGAAAATAACATTAACTCCAGGAGATAAAGGAATGGATGGAACTCAAGATTATGTGGAAGAAGTGGTAAAAAAAAATTCAGATAGATATTTCTTTCCTAATCAATATGCCAATAAGAATAATCCTTTAGCCCATTATAGATATACAGCTGAAGAAATTATAGACGATACAGATGGAGAAATAGATGTGTTTATAGCAGGATTAGGTACTTCAGGTACATTAATGGGTGTATCTAAAAGATTAAAGGAATATAACCCTAAGGTTAAAATTATTGCAGTCGAACCTGAGAGTGAGACACCTATTCAAGGATTAAAGAATTTAGAGGTTTCATATGTACCCAAAATTTATGATGAATCTCTAATAGATGAGAAAGTTTATGTGAAAGAGGAAGATGCTGAACATGCTTCTCGGATGCTTTCTCTGCAAGAAGGTATTTTTACAGGAATAAGTTCTGGTGCAGCAATGCATGTAGCAATAAACACTGCTATTAAGATGAAATCTGGAACCCTCGTTGTTCTTTTACCAGATGGAGGAGAAAAATATATTAGCCACCCAATTTTCTATCCAGAGAAATGTCTTGAATGTACAAAAAAATGTAAGATTATGACCTTATGGGATGATAAATATATTGCTTCGATTTCGGAATGGTGGCAAAGTAGAGATAAATAAATCTATTATATTAGGTTTTTTATTCTCCTTTTTTTTTCAATTTCAGCCATAATTCTAAAAATACAAAAATTAATAGACCAATTAGACATAATAAAGCACCAATTAAGAAAGATATTTGATATGCAAATACTTTACTCTTACCTTGACTTATTAAGAAATCAATCAATGGTCCAGATATAAGTGTTGAAGCTGTTCCCCATGATAGAAAGAAAGTTGTATTATATACAGCAAATAGTTTTGCTCGTATTTTTACTGGGATAAGTATCGATGCAATAGCATAAGAAGCAGCATATATTATAACTTCAGCTGCACCTAATAAAAAACCTCCAAGAAACATAAAGCCTAAGACGTCTGCTAATGCTGTTATTATTAAGGCAATAATCCCTATAGAAGTTCCTAATATTAGCGCCCTAGCATATCCTATTTTTTTACTCAAAAATCCTGCTGTAAATCCTATCATCATTAATGCAACTGAGCGTGTATTAGTTATAAAACTCAACATAATACTATCTACATTAAATCCTGAATCTAAAGAAAGGTATTGAGAATAGGGTACAGCTATGCTATTTCTCCCAAAATTAATAAAAATTAATGCTATAATAAATACAATAAATTTTATTATGTTATCTCCATTTTTTGTTTCTACTTTTGATAAGTTCTCCTTATTCTGTAAATCTGTATCAATTCCACCTTCTGGTGTAAAAAACATTGGTATCGTTGAAATAAACATTACAAAAGAAGCTACAATAAAAAGGGGTCCGTTTCTAAATCCATAACCTGAATCATATAAAAATCCACCAATGAAAATCCCAATAATACGCCCTAAACCACCAAGACTAGTTAATTGTCCCATAATTTTACTTCTTTTTTCAGAGGGATATAAATCACTAATCAAGGCACTCCAACCTATATTAGACATCGACCAAAACATTTCAATGAGACTAAGGCCTATTATAATCACCCATCCAGCTATTAGAAAATTATTAAAAATAGAATGAACACCCCAAACAGTAATAGTACCTATTCCCGCTAAAATTTCTCCACAAATTATTAGAGTTCTTCGACGCTGGAATTTATCACTTATCGGTCCCCAAACAAAATTCTGAAATATGACACTTATAAACATGGGAATACTGGCATAGAGTGATGTCATTGTAACAGATAAATTTAAGAATTCTCTCATATAGATCGATAAAAAGGTATAGAAAAGTCCTCTTCTAAACATGGCTAACATTTGAAATGATGACAATCCAGAAAAGATTCTTAATGATGTTTTAGACGATTCGTTTTCAAGCAATTTTACCATAATAACGGTCAATATATATTTATATGTAATTAAAAGAAATGCTTTTTCTAAACTTTTCTAAAGATTTAAACTTAGAGTAAATTTTTTTGGCAATTCAGATGAAATATTTTAAAAAGTAAAGGAATAAAGCAATGCATTTAGGATTTTTTAGGGTTTTAAAGAATTAGGTTTTTCGATTGCCTTAATCCAAGTATCTAACTGCTTTAATAATTTCTGTGTATTAGGTATCTGACTTACCTGTTCGGAATATAAGGGATAATATTTGTATAAGTTATTTAACATTTCTAGTAAAGATTTTTGACTTTTTGTGTGATTTGGCATGTCTTTTTTTAATTGAAAGAGATTTCTTTTTTCTCTCTTCGATTTTAGGGCTTTTATTAAGTTTTTAACAACAATTATTCTAAAAGTGGAATATTCCTCAGGTCTAAAATGTGCTAAGGAAAAATTCATACTGTCATCAGAAAAAGGAAAAAATATAATTTTCTTATCCTCCGGTTCCTCTGGATTGTCAATTAATGAAAATTCTAGGTCTGAATTACTTATTTTTTCTAAAATTAGATAGAATTCACCAGGAGTAACTTTAGTAACACGTTCAATTTGATTTGAAATTTCAGAAATAGGAAAATTAAATTCTGGTGTTTTTTCAGGATTCTCTAATCTATAAAGATATTCTTTTTTAATTATTTGCATAATTTGGTTTTCTATATCTTTAGCACGTCCTTCTGAAGTAAAAGAAATTTGAGTTTCCTTTAATTTTTTTTTAAGTTTTTCTTTATCTCTTTGTTTTTTATTATAATCAGAAGCTAAAGATGAAATAAAACTATCAGTAGGTCGATCAGTTGTTTCACCTTTAATTAATCTACTAGTTTTACTCTTCTTCTCTACAGCTGTTTCATATAATCTTTCACTTAAGTACCTCCTAGCTTTCTGTTGAGCCACATATTTTTTCTCAAAACGTTCAGTTACCGAAACAAAATCAATTATTTTCACACGCTTGCCTAGATCTTGTTTTTCTTCCCTTATTACAATATCCATGTCTTTCTTTACTAATTTATCCAACCTATCATAAACATTTCTTTTTGATAATTGAGTTGCTTTTATAAGCTCCCGTTCAATTATGTTAATTGGGTAAGCTTCACCCCTTCTGATATATTCATTCCTTATTATTTTATAAATCTTATCCATGTTTCTCTCTTCTTCACTAACGGTCTCTTTCTGTAATCTCATAAACATCGAGGTTTCGTGAGGCTTTATATAATATACTAATAATGTGCTGCCTAGGAAAAAGATCATAAGCACTGATATAATATATTTATCCCACATTAAAATTACACCAATATCAGATATTATCTGATTTGGTATTTCACTTGCTAGAGAGAAACGTGTCAATGTTTGAGCAAATACACAAGCTAGACATAATAAAATTAAGCCATCTTTTTTGAAGATAAAAATACGCCAACCAAGGGTTTTACCTAATTTCTTAACTATTCGATACAAAAAATACATTGATATGATGAATTCGAATACAAAAATGTATGAAACACCGGAGACTGTTGCGCCAGTTTTTGATTTGAAAGCAGAAATAGTCTCATCTTGAAGCAGCATATAAATACTAATTTGCAAAATTTGAAAGAAAAAAATAAAGAAAATAATCAACGCAAAAGTTAAATTATCAAAAGTACCTGCTCTTTTAGTTTCAGCTCTTCTTCTTGTAGACACATATTCAAAGATAATGAATACTAATGTCATTACTAAACTAAAATATATTAAAGGCATGATCCTTCTCATTTCTAAATTATATACTGCAACAGCACTGCTCGGATCACTATCTCCAAAAAAATCTAAAGATAACCATACCAAGAAACTCCTATAAAATAAAGAAATTACTACAAGCACACCAAGTATTATAAAAGGAATTATAATTGCCAAAAGATATCTAGGAATTGAATACTTTTTAATAAATCTTGCTTCTATTTTAGTTGAGAATTTTCTTGAATAAATATAAAATCTACTACTCAATAAGACCAACCAAATCATCGCTAGAGTCAATAAATAGCTTATTAAGTTGAAAGTTGTGCCAATATATAGAAAGAGAATAAAAATTAATACGATAAGCCCACAATATATTACCAATTGTTTAATAGCATGATTTTTTTCAAAAATGAAGATTCTAACTTTATCAATACTGAGTAATATGGATAAAATTAGAAAAAAAGCCACTAACGTATTTGAAAATGCAAAAGGATTTCCAAACGTTATGAAATTAACCCATTGCCCTGGAAAGTTAATTGCTACAATTAAAACTAAAGAATATATAATAAATAGTGCATATAATCCAAAAAACCTTTTTTCGAAACTATATGATTTTGGTTCGTTTCCATCAATATAAACTTCTTGATGGACTATCTTATCATAAAAACTAGTTTTAAGTTTGGATTTTAAAGCATTGAGTTTCATTCCTTGTCTTGAGGAAAACTTATTAACCTTATGCTTAACACCTCTTTTTCCCAGTTTTGAGGTTTTCGGAAGTTTTAATGATTTAAATTTATCTTTCTTTTTCTTAGTTACTGTTTTATCTTCAGACATGTTTGACTTTTTTGAAGAATTAGAATGCTCGTCAGACATTTTTTTAATAAAAAATTATTATAATTATATGTGTATATGAGAACTTTTAAAATTTCATAAAAGAAGAGGTTGTATTTATAACAACAATTAAACTTAACATAATATCTCCAGTTTGTAGAACCGATAAAATATTGATATTTCCAACATCTCCTATTTTAGAAGGAAAAGAAAAATTAACATCCATTTTTATTCATAAAGGCTTGGTATTTAATCATCAATTTCAATTTTTAATAGATAAGGAATTTAAAATTCAAAGATATCAGATTATAGACCAAAATGAAATTGATTAAATTAATATTTATTATAATTCAATTTCTAAATGTAAATTTTAAAAATATTCGGATATAAAATTAAATATAGTCATTACACTTTGTTACTTTGAATATGGAAAATAAACAATTAGAAAGCAGAGAAAGTCTGATTAGGTTAGTAAAGAAAGCTATTGAATTACTTTGTGAAAAAAATATCTCAAATGTTGTTATTCTCTCATCTTATAAAATTAATTCTGTTTTGAAAGAAAGTTACGGAGTCGATATCAAGGTTGACAAAATCGGTCGAATTTTAAGCAAAGTTGCTAAATTAAATGAATTGAAAAGGCTCAGTACGAATATTCCTAAATATAAGTTACAAATTTCAAAAGTTTCGAGTTTGCAGTTCTTTTAAACTTATTTTTGAGTTAAATTTCGAAATTCAGTAATAGTCTTTTGGAGCTTTTCTAATAAATCCTTTACTTGACTGTTGAATTCTTTTAATGGAATCATTTCAGTGTTCAATTTTTCAATCTTCTCATCAATTTTTGACTGGAATGGTGCTATTGAATTCTTTATCTTCTTTTCTATACCTTGAGATAAATAATTTAGTCGATCATCCATATTTGTTATATAAGATTTGAGATTTTCCATTTTTTCTTCGAATTCTGAATTTACTTGAAAACTGTTTTCAACTTTTCCCTTCAATAAATATATTAAATTTTCAAGTTTAGTTTTAATTTCTAGGAAATTATCACCAATGAGATTTTTTAAATTACTTAAAAGTTCATTTTTGGTATCGGAAACACTTTTTGTGAGTTCTTTATTGCGAAGAACACGTGAGTTGACATAATTAAAAACACTCTTTTTAAACTCATTTGCTGTATCATTCAAAGTCTTATTAAACCAATTATCTACTTTAATTAGCCCCAATGATATCGCTTCATTCATTTTATTCACTGCTTTATTTATATATTCAGATCCTTTAGAAGTTCCTTGATCTATGTCTTTAATCCATTCTCCCATTTGATTTTTGGTTATCGCTATAAGCATTTCGGAGAGTTTCTCTGTTCCATCTTGAAAACCTGAATCTAGGGATGTCAAATCTAGAATTTTATCAAGTTCTCCTTCAATAGTCTGGGTATCTTCAGAGATTGGGATTTCTTGTAAATCACTTGGAATTGGTTCAACAAATTCATTTATTTCTTTAATAAGAATTGGATTCCTTTTCTGAAAGTCTTCTGAGAATTTTTGAATCCATTTAAAATACTCTAATGAATTAGGTATTTCAACTTCAAAAGGTACAATATGATATTCGTCAGGTTTCATATAGGCATCTAATCTAAAAGCTTCAAATCCCAGACCTCCATCTTTGCCCATTAGTGTATGATCAAATACTATACAAAAACCATTTGGAAAATTTTCATTTTGAAAGTATTGAATATTCTTTAAATCACTTTCTGAGAGATATAACCCCCAGGAAGGATGAGAATGGTAATATCCTATTAACTCTGTTGAGTATTTTTTCCCAATCTGAGTAAGTAATTCATATATATCTTTATCGAATCCAATTTCTACTTTATCTCCATGAATTAGGGGTATCGCATTTTCCATAATGAGTTTATCAGTAGATGAATCATATTTTCCAATGCAGACTCCCAATACTTCGATACTTTTTTCTAATGCGTTATTACCAAAACGTAAAACATGAGTAAGCATATTTCTGAAAGCTTCTTTTTTAATGAAAATATCTTTTTCTTTCTGATTTGATTTTTCCTTTGGTTGATTTTCATTCAATTATTCTTATCCCTCTTTTTTATCTAATTTTTCTATCTTATCTAATAGCTCTTGATTTTTGCTTTTTAATTCTGCAATGGTTTTTTGAAGATTTTTAATTTCAATTTCTTGTGTGTCTAATTTATGCTTCAGCGGTGTTTTTGAGTTCTCTAATAAAATTATAGCAGCCTTTAAATCTGATAGAAAATTTTTAGCTTCTTTATTTTGATTGATAAAATTTCCAATAACCTTATTGGTATTTTTTATAAAATTACTGGACATTCCTTCCATACCGTTATTTAAAATCTCTATAATTTCGTTTTCCATTAAATTAAAATTCTCTACTAAACTTTTTAAAATAAGTTTTTGCTCATCCAAACTTTCAGAGAATTTTAGGGCTGTAGAATTTACTTCTGATAATTTAGTTATTTGTTCATTAAATTGAAGCACAAAATTATTAATACTTTTCAGTAGTTCTTCTTTTAGAATTAATTTGAATTGTTGATTGAGTTCAGACTCGATATCTTTAAAGATGCTTTTAAAAGATTCTTGATCTGAATCAAATTCCTCGAATTTATCATCAATGTACATATCTAATTCATTTAATTTTTCTTTTAATGAAAATTTATAATCTTTTTGTAGCTTAGAAATCCCTTCACTTAGTTTGTTTTTTATAGCAATCAAATCTTTTCTCAATAGTAAATTTTTCTCAACAATATTCCGGATCATATTTTCACTCCACGAATTAAGTAATAAGATTAGCGGTGCGACGGATAACTCCAAGAATTTTGTTAAGGCAGTATTGATTGTAGAGAGAATTCTAGTAGAGTCTAAATCAGGCTTCTTTGCTAAAATCTGACTTTCACTTGGAAATGTGATATCTCCAAACAAATCGGGCATTTCATTTATTTCTAATATGGGGGGTTCTTTAGAGTGAACACAATTTATTAATTCAATTAATTTTAAATAATATTCAATACTATCTGGGGGCTCAATAATTGTTTTTACTTCATGATAACCAGACATTTGTCCTTTTGCTGGATTATCTAATCTAAAGGTACGAAATCCTAAATCCCCGGGAGTTTCTAGATGTGCGTGGTCGAAAACAATTCCAACCGCACTTGGATTAGGAGTTTGCCACCCTAATTGGTTTCTTATATCCGTAGATGAGAAGAATATATCTAATCCGGGGTGAGAATGATACCATCCACAACTAAACCAACCTTTTTCTGAATACTCAGCATCCACCATAGAAAATGTTACATAATCCTCTGGGGCAAAAGCAACTTCAATTGCACCCCCATGTGAAATAGGAATAGCATCTTCGATTATAACATCTCTAATTCCTTTCTTATCTGGTTCACCCTCTAGATGACCAATGATTATTCCCATTACTTCTTTATACTGCTTTCGATCTCTTGCTTTATTTCCAAACCGGAGGACATGTATAAGCATTTTATAATAAGCTTCTGATTTAATAATAACAAAGCTCAATTAGAATCACCATTTATATATTAGATTTAGTTTGTTAATGATCTATATATAGTTTAATTGGTTTTAAATATTTGAATAAAAATTGAAAATTAAATCTATTCTTTTAATTTATTCTCTGTTCTATTTTCTTTTTCAGAATAGACTTTAATTATACTTTCTTATTCTCTTAGTATTTTTAAATCAAATAATAAATAAAGCCAGAAACAGAAATTTTTCTTTAAATTATCATTCATGTGGTAATGGTTTTCCACAATAAGGACAGAATTTAAATCCTAAATCTTTACCACAATGTGGGCAAAAAGAACCTTCTGAGCTCACTGGGGCTTTTTCTTCAACACCTTCTTTTGGTATTGAAGGTAATTGTCGTGATGTCTTTAAGGTTGATACTGATGAGTCTGTATTGGTAGTTGGTACTTGTTTAGCTCTTACTCTCTCTTTAAAAGCTTGTCTTCTCTCTTCTTCACGTTCTTCTTGAGATTTCGTTCCTTCTGTCTTTACCCACCCTTGCGCTTGAGGTCTTTTTAATTCACTTTGAGGAACTTTTGCTAACTCTACTTCTTTTGTTTCTGAAATAGGTGCTACTACTTTTCTTTCTTCCTTCTTCTTTAATGCTTGTTTAACAAGAGCCTGAGTTGTTTTCATTACTTGATGGGGATTAATATTAGGGATTGCCACGGTTCTAAGAACCCAGCCTACAATAATATTCTGGTTTGGGAAATCGCCATCGACATCTTCATCCTTGAAAATATAGGAATCTATTACATCTCTTCCTTTTATTAAGCGCACTGCCCATTTTTCGTTTATTTCTCCTAATTGGATTCTATATGAGGTACCAGGTACTCCTAACTCGCTTGTAAGCGGAATAAAGCCTTTTTCAGTCAACATTATTCACTTTTTGTATATAAGTAATATGATTTAAGTAATATATTAATGATAAATTTCGAATTTAAAATATTATTTATTTATAGTAAAAATTTATGCGAATGTTATAAATTTTTTCTGAAGGATTAACTTGATAGGCTAAAAATTGGTTGAATTCTAAAATTTTGATCATAAGATTAAAAACACATAAATACAAATTTTTCTATTACTTTGTAAAAAACCATTAAAGTGAAAAAAATGGGAAAAGTAATAATCCCAAAAAAAGTATATTTATGTTTAGTAGGAGCGTCAGTTAGGTTTGCTAACGTACGTATACCTAAAGATGATTGGTTAGAAGTGAGTGGTATATTTACAGGAAGAAATCAAGGAGAAGATGTCATCATCACAGAATGTTACCCCATAATGCATCAAGAATTAGATAAAGATGCAGTTATCGATCAATATAAATGGAGTGATGAAGACTATGAAGCTTTATACATTATCGACGAATTAGCCTTCTCAAGAGATCCCCCAGAGTTTGTAGTTGGATGGTGGCACAGTCATCCAGGCTTTCAGAGCATTGGAGTTCCCACGCTCTAGCTAAAAGGTAATGATGAGCCATATTGATATCCAAACTACTCTATCATACCAGCAAAATAATCCTTTAGCAATATCACTGGTTTTCAACCCTACAAGACTCATACGTCAGATCGAAGTAGCATATAAAAAAGGAGATCCCGATATACAATTAAAAAATGATCCTGGGTTTGAGATATTTAGGTTAGATGATATTAATCGAGGACTTGAAGCATCTTATCATCCGGTAGATTATAAAATTGAAGGATATGATAGTATGGAACAATTAGTCAATTTAACTCAGAAGTTTACAATAGATATTACTAATTTCTTTCCTAAAACTAATGTTCCTAAAATGTATGATAAATTTGTTAATGATAGAATTACTGAATTAAATTCAAGATTTCAGGGAACTGAAGAATATCTGACCACTTTAACCATCCGTGGGGAAAAAGAGCGAATTCCAGATGTCTTAAAGAATCAAAGTGAAGAAATCAGTAAATTTGTAGCAGAAACTTCGATTAAGATAGATCGTATTAAGGAATTTATGGATTATTTAGAATATAAAGAAAGAGACACCATAGTACCTCAGATTGAGACAATTATACACAAATGGGATGATATGGTTGCGGGAGTAGATAAGAGAATAAAACAGCTAAAGAAGAAATTTTAAATTTAATAATTTTCATCTTATTTTTCATTTTGATAAATTTTTATTTGATTACACTTTTTTTTGATTAAATATCAATTATTTAAAATAAAATCAGAGAATTTTTAGAATATAATCATTATCATGAAAAAAATTAATTTTCCTTTTACAGCGATTCTTGGCCAAGAAAAAATGAAGATGGGGCTAATTTTAAACGTTATTGACCCTCAAATAGGTGGTATCTTATTAACTGGTCAACAAGGTACAGGAAAAAGCACAGCTGTAAGATCTCTCGTGGAATTGATGCCCCAAATTGAAGTAGTTAAAGATTGTGAGTTTTCTTGTGATCCTCATTCTGATATAGATGATTTATGTCAAAATTGTATAGAAAGAAAGGAAAAAAAGCAAATAAAAACAAAGTTCCGGGATATGTGGCTTGTAAATTTGCCTTTAGGAGTCACAGAAGATATGGTTTGTGGAAGTTTATCTATAGATAAGGTATTAACCGAAGGAATAAGAGCTTTACATCCTGGGCTACTTGCTAAAGCAAACAGAGGTATTCTATATGTAGATGAGATTAATCTACTCCAAGATCATATTGTTGATGTACTTTTAGATTCTGCAGCTTCAGGTGTAAATATAATAGAAAGAGAAGGAATATCTATATCACATCCTTCAAGATTCGTGTTAGTTGGTTCAATGAACCCAGAAGAAGGTGATTTAAGACCACAAATTGCTGATCGTCTTGGTTTAGAGGTAAGAATAAAAGCACCAAGAGATTCAGAATTAAGAGCTGAAATCACAAAAAGAGTAATAGAATTTGATGATCATCCAAAAGAATTTATTAAAAATTTTGAAGAAAAACAAGAAAAATTAAGAGAACAAATCCTTAATGCTCGTAATATACTAAAGGAAGTTCAAATCCCAAGTTCAGTATATGAATTTGTATCTAGAATTGTAAATGAATTAGAGATCTTTTCTCAAAGGGCAGATATAACTTTTATTAGATGCGCCAGAGCTTATGCTGCTTTAAATGGTCGAAAGATTATTGTAGAGGATGATCTAAATATAGCAATGGACTTAGTATTCGAGCATAGAATTCAATCGCTCCATTATGAAATGACACCAGAAGAAATAAAATCTAAGATTGCTGAAGTCTACGGAAAAATAAAAGAAGCCTATGAAGACACAAAACTACTTCAACCAAATAGAGAGACAGAAGGCCCATTAAAACATGATAATAGTTCTCAAAAAGAATTTAAACGCCAATCTGTCGATCCTGATAAAATAGAGATCCCAGAGTCACAAGAACAGAAATTACCTCCTCCAAAATATCCAGACAATAAAAAAAGAAATCCTAAACCAGCAGGAGGTTGGAAAGTAAAGAATATTCCTTTTGATGATGATCTTAGATTTTTTGACGATAAACCTGCTTCATTACCATTTATTTATAAGATGGAAAAGAAAATGACATCCATCTTAGATAACATCAGAAAAGACAGGAAGATTTCTGATTATGGTGGAAGAGGGATTGGAAGAAGAATAAAAATATCTTCATCCCAAAAAGGGAGATATGTATCTTATCAATCGCCTATACGTGAACAGCCAAAAAGTATTGCTTTAGACGCCACAATTAGGAACTATTTAAAAAATATTGTATATAATAAAACTGAAATTGATTTCCCAATACACTTTAATAAATATGATTTAATGGATAAAATCTATGAATATCGAGCACCATTAGCTCTTTTTTTTGTTTTGGATAGTTCAGCATCAATGTATTATGTAATAAAACAGATGACCGATGTAATATTATCATTACATCGAGAAGGATACAGGAAAAGAGATAAAATAGCTTTAATTGTTTTTCGTGGTAAAGATGCTGTCGTACTCCAGAAACCTACAGTAAACTTTAAGGCAGCTGTTAGTAAATTGAAAAAAATTGAAGGCAAATCTTATACTCCAATGGCAGCAGCATTAAAAAAAGTATCTGAACTAATAAAAGTTGAAAAATTGAAGGATCGAAATATTATTCCTATCGTATTTATATGCAGTGATTGTGGAGCAAATATTTCAGTGAAATACCCAGATCTAATAGCGCAAATTGAAACTGATTATACTTTAATTACAAATGAACTAAAGGAACTGACAAAAAAATTGTCAAAACAAAACATACATATGGTTGTCCTTCAACCAAAAAAATCTTATGCAACACACGCTTTGGGGGTGCATACATATTCGGCAGATCATATTAAAAAAAATTTTAAAAAATATGCTAATGCTCAAATTTATAAATTTAATAAATATAATCCCAACTCTTTAATACTAGAATTGAAAAAGATTCTTTAATTCTACTTTTCATTTTCATTTTTTAATAAAATGACTAACAAATCAAATTCCATACTTGTTGTTGGATTTAATACAAGACCTTTGGCCTATTCACTGAAAAGAGCTGGTTATAATGTATATACTGTAGATTTCTTCGGAGATTTAGATCTCTATCCTTATATCGATGACTATATTATTGTAATGAAAACTTTGAAAAGTAATTATAACTCTCTGAAATATAAATATAATAAGTTTTTAGCTCAATTTGCAATAGAATTGCATCGTAAACATAGAGATGTAAATTTTTTCTTAATAGGTAGCGGCTTAGATGATGCTTATGAAGAGAGAGGGCTCATCTCAGAAGAAATAAAGAGTTTTAATACAATTTTCGTTAATAATAATTTACAAGTAATTAAAAAATCAAGAGATATTATGGATATTCTTGAACTTCTTAAATCAAATGGTTATAAGTGTCCTAAATCGTATTCCTATGAAAAATTTCGAATGTTAAATTTAAGACTTGAATTTCCTTTTATTTTAAAGAAAATTAGAAGTGCGGGTGGAATAAATGTTTTTAAAATTGAAGATGAAAAGGATATAACTTTATTGATAAGTAATTTAGGAAAGAAAAAATTTATTCCGAGAGAATGGATAATTCAAGAATATATTCGCGGTATCCCAATTAGTTGTACAGTGATTTCAGATGGAAATGAGTGTGAAGTTATTACTATAAATCGTCAAATCATCGGAGAAAATTTTCTTAATGCTCCTAAAGATTTTATATATTGTGGTAATATTGTACCGGCAGGGGTATCTATTAATGAAGAAAAAATTATATCTGAAATTTCGTTATTTTTGACAAAAAAATTAGGTCTGAAAGGAATTAATGGGTTTGATTTTGTATTAAAAGATCATCATCCTTATTTTATGGAATGTAATCCAAGGATCCCTGGTTCAATTAGAGCTTCAGAATTAGTTTTGAATTTGAATCTATTAGATCTTCATGTAAAATGCTTTATACCTAATGAATGGAAAAATATTAAGAAATTGATTAAATCTGTGATCCCTAAAAAATTTGCTACAAAACTAATACTTTTTGCTCCAAAAGATGTTGAGAAAAGCATTTTACAAAAAATAAATAATCTTGAATTTGTTCATGATAAAAGTGAACCAATTAAAAATGTTTTAAGAGGTGAACCTTTATGCTCTGTTTTATATGAAGCAGAAAGCATTCATGAATCTTTCAATGGAGCAAAAAGCATTATAAGTCAAATTAATAGAATTATTGGATAACCAATTTTTCCCTATATCATATTACTGGATTATTGCTTTTATTTTAGCAATGTAAGTACCCAATTTTCTTCCATCTGATTCAGGAACCGCAATTGCTAAAACCCTATTTTCATCTAAATCATGTATTATTACAGAACCATTTTCTCCACCAATAATCGAGTATTCCATATGACTTTCTAACAAGACTCCAGATAAATTATATAATGCTGCAACCATTGCTGAAAGAATTGGTTCAGGCATTGTAGACTGAATCTTAATAGGCAATCCATCTTTTGTAATAATTGCTAAAACTAGAGTATTTGGTATTGCTCTCTTAAGACCTTTAAAGATTTCTTCTTTAAGAATATCAGATGTTTCAATTATAGCAGATATTTGTAGGCTTAATTTTTGTAGTTTATCTATATAAGAATCTAATCCTTCGAGTTCTGCTAACTCTCGATTCAAATATGTAATCATGGTAATATTTTCTGTTAAAATTGAAAGAACAATTTTTTCCTTACCAAAAATAAGGTTATAGGAAACTTCTTGATTAAGAGAATCACGCAACATCTTAGATGACAGAAAAACTAGGCTACTATTTGCTGCTGTAACTTCCCCTGTAGTCATTTTAATCTCTTTTTTGAAGATATTTGCAATTTTAGTACCCTCAGGAGTCCCCACATTAATACCTAATATTGCAGAAGAGGATTCTAGCTCTTTTTCTATTCGTTCACACACATCTGTTTTTAATTCTTCAAGTATTTTTTCTTGTTTTTCCATGGAAGAATATTGGATATCTGCAAATAAAAAGATATTCTAATAATTTAGTAATAATTTATATAAAAAACTTAAAGCAATATCATTGAAATGAGATGGTTTTAACGTTAAAGAACATTTTATTAGTAAACATGATATAAAACAGTATTAGTAATAATAAATTTTTAAATTATAGTCTTTATAGTAAAAATTATAAATAAAAAATATTGTGATTTTGTTAATGGATTATGAAATAAAAAAAAAATTAGAATCAAAAGATAACCTTATCAAATTAAAAGATGAACAAGTCAAAACACTGGAGAATTCCCTACAATTAAAAGATGAACAAATTAAGACTCTTGAGAAGACATTAAAAACAAAGGATGAAGAAACTAAAACCTTAGAAAAAACTATAGCTCTAAAGGATGAAGAAATTCAAAAGTTAAATTCTTCCAAAATTGATTTAAATATCTTAAAAGAAAAAGATGATTTAATCACTCAACTTCAGAAAGAGATTGAAATTTTAAATGATGAATTAGCTAAAGCAGATGAAGATTTAGAAAGTTTGGAATTACAGAATGAGAAATTGAGAAATGTTCAAACTAGTTCTAAAGATGAAAAAATCTTGGATTTTACAAATAGACAGATACAGAAATTAAAGATTCTTGAAAAAATGAGAGAAATATTAAATAGCGCTATCTCAAATGTAACTATAGTTGTTCCTAGCATTGAAGATTTGCAAGAGCTTTATTTATATGAATTAAGATCATCTGTTAGCATGAAGATTGCATGTTCAATTAATCCAGCTATTACTGAGCATTCTGAATTGCTAGAAGAGTTCGAAAGTTTAGATAATATAAGTTTACGTAATTATGAACGAGCAGACAGATATGTGCTTACTAAGGATGGAGAAGAACTTTTGTTTGCTGTGATTGGTAATTCTGAAAATAATAATTTAGTAATTCATACAAAAGATCCAAAACATTTCAAATTATTTAGTTCTTTAGCTACTGAGGGTTGGATTCAGAGCAGAAAAATCTGAAATTTAGAATATTGGACATTTATTCTTTACACATTTATCATTTATTTTTGAAAAACTACACTTTTTAAAATTATAGTCTAATTCCACTTTGAACTTTTCTTTTAAGAATTTTAAAGTTTCGATAATTGATAACCGTACTGATCTTTTACAACAATGTTCTAAATTATCAGCAATTTTATTTAATGATCTTGATGTTATTTGATTTGCTAATGTCCTTGGATAATCTGTAGAGGGTGTTGCCCCTGTAAAAATACTTATTGTGATACCAGAACCTATTCCAGCACCACATGAACCGTAAAAACCGCACCAACCTCCTGGAATTTTAGATGCCCTCCTTATCGATTCTTTAATATCAAATAGAGTTATCTCACTTCCATTAGGCTTTTTTATGTTATTATTTTTAAGAGCAGTCAAAATCACAGCTGGTGTCAATATATGATGTTCAGGGCCATATTTTTTAAAATTTGGATGCTTCATTATTAGATCTGCTAATTCAAAAGGATCTTTAATTTTAGTTTCTTCATATACTCTTTCAATTATATCAAGTGGTCCTTTTGAATGGCATCTATCACAAATATAGTGTCCATCTTCACAATAAATATTAGAATGAAATATATTTCCACAATATTCACAAATAAGATCTCGATAATCTTGGGGCTTTGTTGCATAAATCAGCGAATTGCCACAAATTTCACATTTATCGCTTTTTTTTGTCACTTTTTATCATTAAATTAAAGTTTATTATATTTCTACATAAGTTCTTTTTCTATTTTGAAAATGAGCTAATTGATTATAACCAACTTCCTTCAATAGTTTTAATATTTTATTAAACTTATATGCCAAGTCATTAGGGTGATGCGCATCTGATCCTAAGAGAATTGGGATATCTAATTCATACATTTTATCAATAATTTCAAAACTAGGATATTGTTCTTTTACTTCTTTCCTTAGACCACCAGTATTAATTTCAATTGTTAAATCTGCTTTCTTTGCTAACTCAAGCGTTTTAATCGCTGTATCCATAACTAATTCTTTGTTTTTAGCTCTTTTATTATACTTCTTTGGCAAATCGAAATGACATATTATATCAAAATTAAATTTATCTGAATTTATCATATGTTGTAGTTTATAATAATATTCTAAATAGATATTATCGATACTATCATATTCTTTATACATGTTTAAGAATCTTTTATCATCTAGAGCAAATAATCTTGATTTTCCATGCAATATATGAACTGATCCTAACATATAATCTAATTTATCCACTCTACTAAAAAATTCTTTTTCCAAATTTATTTCATGGCTCTTAAAATAATCAATTTCAAAAGCAGTCCTAATTTGAATCTCGCTTTTATATTTTTCTTTTAATGCTTTAATAGATGAGAGGTATAAATCAACCTCATTTAATCTCATTGCATATTCTTGATAAGGGATTTCTTTTATTGAACTAAAACTCTTCTCAAGATACTCATATGGGAAATGATCGCTAATTCCAATAAGGTCTAAATTTAACTTAATAGCTTTTTTAACGTAATCTTCAATAGTGCCCTTTGCATGGCGACATAGTATATTGTGAGTATGCCAATCTTCTAAAAGGCTTTTTCTTTCTTTCAAATATCTAAGTATCTAATATATTATATTCTGTTATCTACTATTAATACTAGAAGTTAGTTAAAATTTGTGATAAATTAATATAAGCTGATAAGTTCTTGGAATTTAAAAATAAGCAATTTGATGGGTCATATGAAGTTGCTACGATTGACATTTATAATAATAATGAGTTATTTAAGGGAATACTATATTATCCTCCCGTTTCTTTTCCAAAACCTTATCCAGTAATAATCTATTTTCATGGTTTTCCACAATTATTTACATTACAAGAACTTGTTAAGAGATATCAATATTTATTGGATTATGGCTATGCATTCATAACATTTAATTTTAGGGGATATAGATACAGTGAGGGTAAAGTTTCGATAAAATCTCAAGTTTCAGATGCTCTTAAAATTACTGAGTTTATTGAAACTATGGCTTCTGATAATGTATTTAATCCTACTAATATTAATATAATTGCTCATGATTTTGGTGCCTATATCGCCTTAATTCTTAGTTCAAAAATAGGAATTGTCAATAAATTAATATTAATTAGCCCAATTTTAGATTTAAAGAAGCATATCTATAGTAATGATTTCCCAAAAACATTGAGTTATATTAATAGGTTCCTTCCAGGAAATATTAATGGAATTCAAAATATAAATGATTTTATTGAGTATACAAAAGCAGAGTTAGACAATGATGAATATCAAATTGAGAGATTTATTAAAAATTTGAAGTATAAAAAATTGAAGATTCTAATAGGAGAAAATGATAAACTAACTCCTATTTCCGAGGTAAAGAAGATGATTAATCAAATAGAAATAGGATCTGAACTTTTCATAATTGAAAATATGGATCATGATTGTGTGAATGAAAATAAATTGGAAATCTTAAACCAAGAAATATTAGATTTTTTCAAATAAATTACTTTTTTCATCTTAATTAAATATTAATGGCTAATCAATATACTTCTTAATATATTGCTCAACCTTATCTGCTGGTTGATAAATCCCGAAATGACCCTCACAGAGTATATCTGCCTTTAAATCTAAAAGCTTTTTCAGGGATTTTTGGTAATCCTCGTAATCACTTACACCTGGAATAATTGGACCATGTAAATCCTGACCAAATAAGATTTTTGTATTATCTTCAGTTTCTACTAGGATTGAGATAGAACCTGGAGTATGACCTGGTGTGTGAATACATTGAAATTCATAATTTCCGAATTTTAAGATTTCTATGTCCCTTATCAATCTCCTTGTGAGTTTAATTGGTTTATAGTTTACTCCATACCAAATAGCTGCTGTTTCTTTATCATGACCTCTTTCTTCTATTGCGTTTGCATCTAATTCATGAGCATAGTAATTTATTATTTTATTAAGCTGTTTAAGATCATAAGCAGCACCAATGTGATCTATATGAAAATGAGTTATAATACAATGTTTTATATCCATTGGATTCAAATTAACTTTAGTGATTTTTTTTATCATCTCAAGGCTCATTCCGCAATCAATTAAAACAAGACCTTCTTCACTTTGAGTTTGTATTAAATAAACAGAACACCCAGAATCTCCTACATGATATATATCCTTAAAAATTTCTTTCAAATTTAGTTCTCCTTATTAATAATAATCAATCATTATGTTTGATTATTTAAAAAATAATAGTTTTATATCAATATCCAGATTCAAACCAAATTGTTTTTATCAAATCTATAATATATCATTTTGATAATAATGGAAGATTTTATCGCTTTATCGTTAAAAAAAGCAGAATCGAAGAGTGTAGATTTTGCTGAATGTAGATTCTTTGGATCTGAAACAGAAGAAATTACTGTTAGGAATGGACAAATCGAGACACTTAAAAGGGCTAAAGACATTGGGTATGGAATCCGTGTATTGAAAAATGGAGCTTGGGGCTTTGCTAGTACTGCCATAATAGATAAATCTACTTTAGATGATATCCTTGGAACAGCTATAAAAGAAGCTGAGGCAACTAGTAGAACAATAAAGAAACCAGTTGAATTAACTGAGGAACCAATAATTAAAGATAAGTATGAAACTCCTTTTAAAATCGATCCTTTTACAGTTGATGTAAAAGATAAAATAGAGATTTTGAAGAAAGCGGATTCTATAATGGCTGAAAAAGGGGATTCCATTAAAGTAAGAGAGAATACAATGTACTTTGCTAAAATTAATCTCGACTATGGAAATACTGAAGGTACTTTAATATCTGAACAAGAGCTATTTTCTGGTGCGGGTTGTTCAGCCACAGCTATTGAAAACGATAACCAGAATCGGAATGTTTTACTATTCGAAATGAGAGGATATGAGTATATTGATATGTTTGATTTTGAAAAAACTTCAAATCTTGTTGCTTCAGATGCACTTATTCTTGCAACAGAAGCTATTGCTCCTAAACCTCGAAAAACAACCTTTATCTTAGAACCCTTTCAACTTGGGCTTACTATTCATGAATCCTGTGGTCATCCTTCAGAACTGGACAGGGTTTTGGGATGGGAAGCAGATTTTGCAGGAACTAGCTTTCTAACTCTAGACAAACTTGGAGCTAATTATCAATACGGTTCAGAGAAAGTAAACTTAGTTTGTGATCCAACAATGCCAAATGTTCTAGGGCATGAAAAATACGACCATGAAGGAGTAGAAACTAAAAAATTCTATGTTGTTAAAGAGGGGATCTTCAACGATTATCAATCAGATAGGCAAACGGCTAAAATTATAGGTCAAGAACATAGTAATGGAAATGCTCGAATTGATGGCTATAATCGAATTCCTCTCGTACGTATGAGTAATTTATATTTAGAACCAGATTTTGAAGGACCTAAAAACATTGATGAACTTATCGCTGAAACAAAAGAAGGGGTCTATGGGATTCATTGGAAATCGCATAGTATTGATGATAAAAGATTAAATTTTCAATTTGCTGTTCAAATTGCCTACGAAATCAAAAATGGAGAACTTAGTAGACCTTTGAAAAATACCATCTATCAAGCAGCTACTCCCGAGTTCTGGGGAGGATTAGACATGATGACCAAAGATTGGAAAATTGAGGGACATGGTCCCATTTGTGGTAAAGGGGCACCTCATATGCAATCTATTTGGATTTCGCATGGTGGACCCTGGTCAAGATTTCAAGGTGTAAACATTTTTAGTGGATAAGAGGTGGAAAAAATGAATTTAGATAACCAAAAAGAACTGATTATAGAACTTTCAGAACTATCATTAAAACGAGCACAAGATTCTGGATGTGAAGCGTTTATAAATGCTTCTATAGCAAAGGAATATGTCACCCGGTTTTCCAATTCAGAAATATTACAAAATTATACAGATTTAAATAGAAACATTGCTATTACTGTTATTTATAAAGATAAGCAAAGAACCAATTCAATTACAAATGATTTAACAAAGAAAAGTATCATCAACCTTGTAGATTTTCTTGCAACAACAGCAAAATTGGTTCCTCCTGATCCGCAGTACCCCGGACTTATTAAACAGAAACAACAATACCCCAGATTACTTCTTAACGATCCTAAAGTTTCAAATGTAGAACCCGATCATATTGTTGATAAAATAGAAGAAGCTATTGTTGCAGGGGAAGCTGTTGATAAACGAATTGAAGGAGTTTCAGGTAACTTATTACTTTCTGATGGTTTTAATTATTATGTATCTTCGATAGGTCAAGATTTGATGTACCCTAATACGAAAATAACCTCAAAGATTAATATAAAAGCCTTAGAACATGGTGAAGAAAGTCGTTCTAATAGTACATTTGGATCTAGAATATTTTCAAAACTTGGAATGGAACGAGAAGCAAAAGAAACAGCAGAAAGAGCTATTCAGAGTTTAGGAGCTAAAGCAATTGAACCCGACGAATATGAAGTGATCTTAGATCATCAAGCCGTTAATGAACTTCTTTTCTATATTAATTATGCTACTTCCTCAAGATTAATAATAGATAAACATAGTTTCTTAACTGATAAACTAGAACAGCAAGTTTTTAATGAAAAATTTACATTAACTAATGATCCTCATAATCCTGAACATCTAGATTCCAGACCAATAGATGACGAAGGTTTAGCTACTCAACCTTTCCCCATTGTAGAAAATGGAATTTTGAAAAATTATTCATGCTCTCGTATAGATGCCGCACGATTAGGAACAAAAGCATTAGGAACTTGTTATACGATTTTAGGGACAACTTTAGGTTTTCCATTTGCTGAAACAATGAAACCCGGCACATACAGTAAAGAAGAAATGATTTCAGAAACAAAAAATGGTTTACTGATAACTAATTTTCATTATATTAATTTTGTTAATCCACCTACGGGATCAATTACCGGGATGACCAAAGACGGATTACTCATCATCAAGAATGGAGAAATCATAGGATCAGCTAAAAATATGAGGTTTACTGATGAAATTCCAAGATTTCTTAAAGAAATAGAAATTGGAAAAGAACTTAGACAACATATTAAGTTTGCTTATGACACTAAAAGCATAGTAGCGCCAATAAAAGTTAAAAACTTTAGATTCACTAGCAAAACTTAATTTTTTTTATTGAGAACTACTTCGATTTTTTTCTTTTTTTTTTACGTTTTTAGTAATATCATGATGTCTTGACATAAAGCCTTTTATAAAGCAGAATTGTAATAATTGTTGCCATGATAGATGAAAACAAGACGTCTGAAGAGTAGTGTGCTCCAACAACTATACGAGACAGTCCTACAAAAAGACCCCATCCAATTATAAGTGTCGTTCCTACAATTCTAATTATGCTTTTCCATTGCCATTTCCTTAATGTTATTAATAAAGGTAGGAACATCCATCCCATAGCTGTATGCCCTGAGGGAAAACTCTGATTTCCTGTTATCCCTTGTGGGATAAACCATGGAGTAAAATCAATGAAGCCAGGAGAGAGATCTCTAAATCTAATGCGTCCCCAAAATAATTTTATAAGTTGAACAAATATTAGAGGATTTAACACTGCTAGGATTATAATAACCGCAGAGATCTTCCTATAATTCTGCCATTCTTTATTAAACGTGAAAATGAGAAATATGGTTACGCAAATAGATATAATTCCTCCATCAAGAATTAAATCTTGTTCATCAAAAGCAAATCCCAGAATAAATAGGAGAAACCCAATAGCTATTATAACATATGCGGGAATTTTTTGCTTCTTTATATTCTTATTATAACTTCCTATTAGAGTAGATATAGCAATACCTATTAAACCATATCCTGGCGCCTCTCCATAATCAGCTCCAAAAATACCCCAATTGGAATTCTCATCAACCACAGCAATTGATATATTAAGATCATAAAATCCAAAAAGGACAGCTAAAATAATCCAAACAACAATAACAAAAATTAATAGTTTATTAATTGGTTTTAACATAGGTCAAATCTATTTTTTTGATATATAGCAATATCTTTTATTTTTTGTATATATATAATTTATCCTTTAATACGATCCCTTAGATTAATAAGAATATCTGGATAGTCAGTATAAATCGCATGAACACCTTCATTTCTATATTTAAGATTTAAAACCTTTTTCATACGTGATATAGAATTAACTCCCCAAACATAACATTTAAAACCATTATCAATAATTTCTTTAAAGTTAATAAAAGTTAACCTCAAAAACATTAAGTTAATTGCATAGACTTCTGCTTCTTTTAAGAATTCAAAGTTAACAGTTTTATTATTCACTTCTGAAATTGTTTCAGATAGTGTATGATCAATTCTTAATTTTCTATTGTATTTTCTTAAATATAAAATATTGTTTAACTGACGCTCCGTTATTTCGATCTTATCAAGTAGATTAAAATTCTTTGCTATCTCAATGAGTCTTAATCCTACAAATTTATCTCGAATATCAAAACTATATCTCAATGAATGATTCTGATTATGAAAAGTTTTAAATAAATCTTGAACAGTTGGGATTTCTCGATTATCTGTAAACCTAATAAGTTCTTTCAGTGTTATTTCTTTTAGATTATATTTTTTTGAATTTGCTTCAATATAATAATCATGAAAGCAAACTAATTTCTTATCTTTAGTCTCTTGTATATCTGATTCAATTCCCGCACCCATTCTTACTGCTTTTTGGAAAGAAGGAATTGTATTTTCAATTTCATATCCTGATGCTCCTCGGTGACCAAAGATATAAGGTTTAGACATAAGAAAAGTTGAAAATAATAGTTTTTATAGAAATCTAAATTACATTTATTACTTAAAATTTACCTTATATTTGTATTGTTATGGCATATAATAATAATAATGAAAAAACAGACAAATCTAAATCATTTTCAGTTAAATTAAAAAAATATTTCAAAAATCTAATTGATTTCTCTCAAATCGATAAAAAAACAATTCTATATATTATAGTATTTATTATTTTAGTAATTTTTTCGTTATTCTTGCTATATTATAATTATTTTGTTGATAGAACCTTTATTTATACTATTGTTGCTGAATGGTTTGTAAATCCGATTTGGAAATTAGGATATATTGGTATCCTTCTATTTATTGGAATAATGGCAGTTCAAGGGCTTATAGTACCCATCCCCTCAGAAATAGTACTATTAGCAACAGGGATGATTTGGGGATGGGTTTTAGGAGGCTTTTTAGGTGTTATAGGTTCTATGGCAGCAGCATTATTATGTTTTTATGTGAGTAGAAAAGGAGGAAGACCCTTAGCTAAAAAATTTGTTGGAGAAAACGCTATTGATATGGCTGATGATTTAATTCAAAAATATGGTATTAAGGTAATTATTCTTTCAAGATTTATTCCTTTTATTTCCTTTGATGTTATTTCATATGCATCTGGTCTAGTTGACATAGACATAAAAAAATATTCAATAGGAACATTGATTGGAAGTATTTTTCGAGCTTTCTTTTATTCTATTTGGGGAGCTCTCTTAGGATTTACTCCCCCCATTGATACGACAGACGTGGCGTTAATCGAATCTCAAGCTAATGTGTTTAATGTGATATTATTAGTAGTATTAGCCGTTTTAATAGGAATGTTCCTAGCTTATTACTTTATAGCGAAATTTTATGAGAAGAAAAAACAAGCTCAGTAAGGATATTATTGAATATTATTGGGATATTATTTCTTTTTTTATATCTTCCTTTAAATAAATTACCACATGAATAAAAAGGAAAAACCATCTCAAGAAATAGGATTTAAAGATTTTAACGAATTGAATTTAAATGAATTCTTTAAAGCGCTCAATAAAGCAATAAGTACTAACAATTTACAATCAATTTATGAACTATCTAAAATCTTTACTAGATATTGCTTCAAAAACTTAGATAATTAAAAATATCAGTTTGAAAATGTAAATTGTTAAATTGTTAAATTCTTTGATTGAAATCTACTAAATGAATTTCACCATCGTAATGTGAATAATTTGACATGAAATTCAATATTTCCACTAAGAATGAATGAGTTTCTTTCAATTTTCTTGTAATAGAATGAAGAACGATAGTGTACGACAATTTGAACGATGTGAACAAAACATAGGTTTATAAATTAGAAGAAGAATAAATTAAACAAATCTACTTAGTGGAGAGAATTTTATGAGAAAATTTATAAAGATTATTCTTGTCTTTCTCATACCAATAATCCTAATTGGTGGAGGAATAGGATCTTTATATATCATAGGTTTTTTAACTTATGCAGTAATTGAAGAATCTTATACATTTTATTATAATCCAATAATAATTAATGAACCTGAGAAACTTATAATATCTGTCCCAGGAAAAATAAATATTAAATGTAATACAACCACAGTTCCCTATTACATAAAAGCAGATGTTTATACTAAAGCTGAAGGGATATATTTGAGATATTGGGATTATAATTATATTGATACGCAATGGTACAATTCCTCTTCAGACTCAATAAGATTATATGTTTACTACAGTTTACCGACACTTGGACCTGGCTACCATCCCACCCACACAGTCAAATATGATGATGCTATTATTAATATTACTCTTAGGACAGACATTTTGTATGATTTACAACTATTTGGTAAAGAAGTAGATATTTCTGGAAACTTATCAATAAATAAATTAAGTTTTGAAGGAAAATTAAAATCAAAGGAGGCAAATATTAGTAAAATAGAAGTTCAAGAATTCGGAGCGGGAAGTTTAACATTAGAACTAATTAATTGCAATATCAATGAACATATACATATTCAAACTACTTCAGCTAATATTAATCTTATATCGAATAATACTCTATGTAGTAAAAATGTTGAATGGGTTCTAGCTTCACAAGATGGTTCCATTGATATTAAAATTTACCAAAGTGAAGACTTAGGAGCAAATGTATCTGGTGCTTTTTCAACAACCTTTGGAAATATTAATATTGAATATGCTGATAGTTTATCACAGGTTGGGGCGTTATTCTCCACGACAGGTTCTGGTAGTTCTTTTCTAACCACAATTTTAGGTGGATTTGAGAGGATAGGGCTCAATATATTCCATTCTACAGATTATAATACTGCCCTTAACATCTTCACGTTCGCTCTGACTACAATTACAGGCATATTAGAAGTTGAGGGTCTAAGTGGTTAGAGATATTTATCAAAGACTAAAATCCCTTTATTGATTGTTTATAAACTGTCCAAATTTGTTTACATATTTTAATTTTTTTTTATACACAAAAATCATTTTGTCCGTATCGATAGTATAAAAGATTTTCGTTTTGAGCAATTTTATTAATTGGAATTTTCATTAGAAAATTAAGTAAAAGTAATTAGCAAAAATTATTAAGATTTGGAATTTAGGAGGTTATATGATGACAATTAGCGGCCAAGATTATGATAGGATTCTACAGGATAACTTAAAAGATGAGCTTGAATGGTTATTAGATGAATTCGAAGCACTCTTTAAAAGTAAGAAAGATAAATATTCACAAGAAGATATAAAGATTGGACACAAAATTTTAGATCAGATTATCGATGGGATTAAGGCAAATAAGAGTGAAGAGCTGCTCAATCTACTGGCAATTACTCTCAATAAGATTGAATCGACTTATCCAGAGTTTTTTTCAAACTCTTAACAATTTATTGTAAGTTTCTTTTTCTAATTTAGTGATTTCAGCTACAATTTTAATTATGGCTCTCTCTATTCAATTTATAATACATAAATATAATTATTCGTTTAGGTGTTCTTTTCTTAAAAAAAAATAAATTATTATAAAACAAAAACCATCATCAAAAAAGAGAAATTAAATAAAAAAGCATAATTAAATTTTAATTATGGAAAGAATCATTTTAGTTCATTGGAATTTACAGACTGGCCCAATTCCGCTTATCCAGTACCCCCCAGAGAAACTTTTTCCTCCAAAAGAATTATTTATGAAAATCTGGGCTCAACATGAGCTAAATAAAGAAGATTCTGTAATTGAATTTACTCATGAGGCTGAAGATAATAATTATGTTTCAATAATGCAGAAATTTGAGGGAGAGATCTATTTTTTCATTATAGTCTATAGCCAAAAAGATACTCATGAAGATATCATAAAAGAGTCACCAGAAATCTTAGGACTCATTAGCAAGAATTTAATTGAACTAATAAATACGAATAAAATTACACGAGCATTATCTGAGGCATATAATACAATACAAAACTATTCTAAATTGGATGAAGAAGAAAACCTCATTAATTTCTTTCAAGATAGAATTAAAAATACTATTTTACATATTCTTAGACATGGAGTAATCTCTAAGTCAAGACTTATAAATATATTAAAACACGAACATGGGTTCTCCACAGTAAATATTGATTTAATACTTATATCGTTCCTTCATGAAAATTTAATAGTAAAAAAGAATGTACCTGGAAGTAAAGAGTGTTATTTTCTAATAAAAGATCTTTCATGCACTAGAATTCCTCCAAAAAGTCTACCAACAGAAGAAATGGAAGAAAGTTCCTTGAAAAAGTACAGAGATTCTTTAAAAAATTTTTATTTTGATTCCTATCACGTCTCAGAGTTTGAAAATAAAACATTAATTCAGACAGTTCTTTTCAATAAAGATGTATTTTTTCTTTTAAAAACTCTGAGAGAAAAGTGCTTGAGTGTTAATGATTGCCTAAATATAATAAATAATAAACAAGAACTGTTTAATGAGCTCTTGGATAAAAAATTTATTTATGAAGCAAGGGGATTTGTTTATCTTTTTTCTGATGTTCGTTTTATTAAGTTTAGTCCATCGTATATTATCGAAAAATTAGTAGAAAGATATAAAAATCAAGAAATTTCTTTAAATGAATATATAGCACATTTAGAGTTGTTATCAAAGCAGATAGAGGAACCGATAAAAAGTACTTATGAAATAGTATGACTAACCTGATTTCTTAATTATTTTCTTCATATAGATCTTGAGAAAATAAAATTATATATAATAAATCATCTAATTTTATACCATTTAATACCTTATATATTTTAAAAAAAAGCGTGATTATATATGGAACTTGAATTAGTAGATTATTTGCAAGGTTCATTTTCTCTAGTCTTTGTAATTATTTCTCTTATAATAGGAATCACAATCTTAACTAAATATCCTAAATTCAAAAATAGATTGTATATATTAGTAGGAATATCTTGGATTGGTGTAGCAAATCCTTGGATGCCAGATTCAATCTCATTTCTAATGAATCTTATTATTCAACAATCCTTAGATATAGGATGGTATTTTATAATAGGAAATTGTTTTATACCTATTGCTCTTATCGCTTGGCTGACAGCTTTTACTGACATGATATATAGGGATGCACAGAAAAAAATTTTGATAGTTACTATTATCCTTTCGATTATTTTCGAAATAATATTTTTCACTTTATTCTTTATAGATATAGATTTAATTGGAGTTATTAATCTTAGTAGGCCTTTTACAGTAGAATTTGATCTATTTATTACCATTTATTTATTACTCGTCATCTTAGTTATGGTAGTTACTGGCGTTATTTTTGCTCAAAAATCAGTTAAGTTAGAAGATCGAGAAGTTAGATTGAAAGGAAAACTACTCCGAGCAGCATTTATTACATTTACTGTTGCTGCTATATTGGATTCCTTATTAGGATCGATTTTTGAAGATCCTACCGATCCAATATTATCACTATTGGTTGTAGCTGTCCGTATTTTACTAATATTTAGTGCTTTAGAATTTTACGGTGGGTTTCTGTTACCAAAATGGATGAAAGAAATTTTTTTGAAAAAGGAATAAATTTTTTTTCTTTTTTTTAGTAATTCATTACCATAGTTAGGGATTTAAGCTCGAGGGATCTGCAATCTTTTTGTCAATAGGAGCTTCACCATCCCCATATATATGATATAATCCGATTCTTCTTGCTATCTCATAAAAACTGCGATAAATATCTTTCTCTTTGTCTAATAATGCACAAGTTTTATAGATTAAAGGATTCCATATATATAAATCATGTCCAGGTTCATACCACAAATCTTCTTGTTTTAGTATTTGGATAAAATCATTCTCGTCAATTACATTTTTAAGATCTTGTTTATTTAGCATAACTATAATCGGGATTTCTTTAATGAGCTTATCGTTTGTTATTTTTTTTAATTCTAATAGGAATTCAATATTATCTTCAAAAAATTTTATTTGAGAATCAACTACAAAAATAACTGCATCTGTTTCGGCATCAAGTTTACCAAACACTTTAATACGCAACGGAGCGAATGCCTTTTGCCCTGCAACTGTATATACTCTATAAAATACTGTCGTCTTCTTCTTTGATTGAAAAAGCCCTCTATCAAAATAAAGCGTGGCACCGCTTGCTCTATCAATTTTTTGTAGTTCATGTACCGGCATAATTTCTCTTTTGCCCTCTTTTGTTAGTTGGTAGAGAGTTTCCAATATAGTAGTTTTTCCTGATTTTGCCATACCATAATACACAATTTTCAGATAAATATTTCCATCTTTATATTGAACCATAGAAGTATCTCCAGAGTATGAATGAAATTCTTTTTCAAATAAATATGATTAATATAAAATAAAATAATTTTCAGAATTAAAGATATTGCATCTAAAAAATTATTTTTAAGAATACAATCATTTTTTTACAATGAATAATGATTCTCTCTTAGGAAAAGAAGTTCAGTAATAAAACGCTAAAAAACAAGAAATCATGGATGAATACACGGATACAGATTGGAATTGGGAATTTTATCAAGAATTGGTTGATGACGTAGATGAAAATAAAAATATCATTCAATGTTTCAATTGTGGCAAGTGTGTAGGAGATTGTCCCGCTACAAAAGTTTCTGATTTCAACATAAGAAAAATTATTACAAAAGTCCTTCGAGGAGATAAAAGTGTTTTGAAGGATTCAGATATTTGGCATTGTTATCTATGCGAAAGATGTAAAAGAGTTTGCCCAAAAGACAATATTAATATCCCCCTACTTATCATTAATTTAAGAAATGAAAGTTTTAAAAAAGGTTATGGCCCTCGTTATAATGATCTACGAAAATACGTAGAGATGTCAGAGAGATTTTTAACAAACGGAACTGTGTTGGAAGATCCATTGGATGGTGGGTTACCTCCAGAACGTATGGAAGAATTAAATGAAATTTGTAATTTTGCTCGAATAAAATATGTATTCAAAGCAAGTAAAAATAAAAGTAAAGGAAAAAAGAAAAAATAATAATAATTACTCTTCAGATCAATGGATTCAGTCAATTTAACATTAAATTTAGATGAAATAGAAAGGAGTTATCCAGAAAATCCTTTAGATTATTTTAAAGATAAAAAATTATGCCTTTTCAAAGCTTGTCTTGAAAAATATTTTCCTGGAGTAAGATGGGGAATTCAGGACCTTCTAGAAGAACTACAATTAAATGTAACATTGTGTATGAATCAATCATGCTGTTCTGGTACTTTTTTCCAAAGAAATTTGATTACTAGGGCTCAGTTTGCTGCTATTAATGAAAGGAATTTAAGTGAAATGAATCAATTAGCTGATATCGTGTTTTTTAGTTGTAATGGGTGTTATAATAGTCTTTTAAGGGGACGAGAATTTTTAAAAATCCCTGAAGTGAAGCAAAAAACTAATGAAATCCTAAAAAACCTAGAAAAGAAAAAAATTGGTAAAAATTATCCAAATAAATATAAAATTCTTGAAGATTTTAATCTCAAGTTAATCCATGACTTAGATTTTTTATATCTAATTCGAAATGATGTTCTTAATTCTTTAAAATTTGATTTGAAAGATCTCAAAGTTGCTATTCATTATGGATGTCATTATCTAAATCTATCAAGAGATAAAAGATATATTGAAGATTATATAAGAGATAAAACTAAATTAGATGAACTAATCACTCTTTTTGGTGGTATTCCTGTTGATTATCAAGAAAGAGAAAGCTGTTGTGGGTGGGGTGCTTCACAATTATTAATTAACCCTAAAGAAGCACTTAAAATTACATATAATAAATTGAAAAGCGCTGAATCTGTTGGTGCTGATTTTTTAGTGACTCCATGCCCAACATGTCTATATACTCTAAGCAAACCTGAATATAGGGAGAAAATGTATAAATGGTATGGTAATAAGCTAGATCTTCCTACTATTCATTTAAATGAATTAATTGCTATACTACGTGGATGTGAAGAAGAACGATGTATTACTCTTCGACGAAAAACTCCTCGTTTAGATGAGATTTTTGAAATCATAACAAAAGAGTAATTAATATAAAAATTATCTTAACTTCTTAAAATTTTTACATCTCTTCAATTGCACATCTAGGACAAGAGTCCAAACATAACAAACAACCGATACATTTTTCATAATAAAACTTTAGTCTTTCTTCTTGATCCAAGGATAAAGCATCAGTAGGACATAATGAAATGCAAGCGCCACAGTCAATGCATTTATCATCATCAATAAATACTCGACCCTTCTTATTAACTATAATATTGTTTTTCCTTAAAGACTCAGTAATTGTTTTTATTTTGTCTTCTGGAATATCTATTAATAAATTAATTCCATTAGTTCCCGTTGAAAATTTGAGAATGTTTAATGTGATATCATATTTTAATATTTCATTTATGAATCTTGAATAATCACTAATATCTTTTATTACACCAAAAGGCAATGTAACATTAATTATTGTCACTTTCACATCAACTCCTCACTAGTTATTATCCCTACTACTTTATTATTCTCATCAACCACAGGTAAAGCTGAAATTTCATTTAATTTCATTTTTCGGGCTGCAACATCAATAGGTTCATTATCAGTAGTTAAGATAACTTTTTTGGTGATAATTTCGTTTAAATCAGTTTTATCTTCTGCTATTGCTTTTGTAACATCAAAGCTAGTCACAATTCCTTTAAGATTCTTTTCTCTGTCTGTTATTATGATATGATTCATATTTTGATTAATTATTTGTTTTGCGACTGTTTTTAAATCAGAATCATCAAAACAAATTACTGCATCTCTTTTTAATTCTTTCACAAACTGTAATTTCGAAGTTTGTTTCATTGGTTTAAAAATTGTATCAGTAGGTAATGTTTCAGCTGGAGGATTTAATAAAAATTCACCATCCATAATCCATTTTTTAAGTAGTTTTGCAACTTTACGTGCATAAAATACAGAAGAAAGTGAGGAACATTTTATTTTTTTACCTTCTAATTCGATATATCCACTCTTCAATTCCTTATAACTTACTTGTTTAAGTTTTGGTTTATCTCTTCTAGGGATTCCATAATCTATTACATCAGTTAAAATCTCTTCGTCTCTAATCGCAGTTTTTCTTACTAAACCTTCATTTAATATTGGAATTGGAATACCTATACCCACGAACATTGAGGTACCATATTTTTCATAAATTACACCACGTAAAAACTCTGGATTCATTTGCTTCAAATCTCCTTTCACAAAAAGTGTTCCAAATCTGTTCTTAGGGTTGTGTTGAGTCCCTTCTCCCATAATATATCCAATGCCTCCACCCAAAAAGATTCTTGTACCGATTCCGATGGTTTCATAATCGGGGTCATTACTTAAAGGATTTAAACACCCAGATCCAGCATAATGTGCATTTCCATAATGAGGTAATAACTTTCCCATATATGTATATAACGTTTTGTCAGAACTGTTTACGGCACATATATACCTCTGATATGCATTCCTAGGATTACATAATATTGCTTGGTTTATGTCATCAATTGTAAATTCAGTATCAATTTCTGCTAATGGATAACAATCTGTTGTATAAGAATTACCTTTCATTCTTATGGGTTTCCAAGAAACAAGATCCTCGATAATATGTCCTCCACCATATTCATATGGGCGTACATCAGACATTCTGGTGCAACCTATATAACAATCCACAGCAGCATTCCCATGGTATGCTTTAACATCATTTAACCACAAATGTTCAAATTTTATTGGAGGATCAGAGTGACCAAAATTCAAGAATGCTCCACTTGAACACATAGGACCAAAAGTACCAGTAGTGACAACATCAACCTCTTCAGCTGCTACAGTGATCCCTTTATCCTCCACAATCTTTATCATTTCTTCTGCTGTAACCACCACACAATTACCATTCTTTATTTTTTCATTAATCTCTTCATAATTTTTCGTCAAATTAACACCTATAGTTTGCTTTTAACGGTTATTATTCCTTATTAATAAGTAAAAAATATGCACAATTTATAATATTTAACCCATCAAATATTCATTAAATGCATATTATATGCACTTAAATAATAACCCGCTTTTATCAAAAATTAAGAATAGAAATTAGAAAGAATTTATTTTATCTCTCAATTTTATGAATTTAATGGAATGGTTTTATCCATAAATATCTCTTTTATTAAAGGTTTAAGTAATGGGATATCCTTAAATTGGATCTCCTTATTAACCTGATTAAAGTTATTAAAAGTTTGCCAAATATCCTCATCGTTCTGTATTTTATCTAGAAAACAACTAATCCTCTTCTGAGCTAGATATGACTGCCCCTTGAATACATAACACATATAAAAGGGTGACACGGAGTTCATCAAGAGCGTATGTTCACCAAAAATCGCACGATCCAATCCTTCAGAGAATTTTTCATTAATAAAAGAATTAATAGCAGTAAAAAATCCTCCAAAAAGATGGTCTTCAAATGATTGATCCTCGATGAATGATTGTGAGAATATTGGTCTCCCCCCCTCTGTTACGATTAAAAGAAGCACAGGTTCTTCATCTGAAAGTTCAGGGACTTCTACTGCTCTATTTTGGATCATATTCTCTATTTGTTCATTTAATTGAGCAAATTCCATACGTTCTTTTAATGAAGAACTTGAATCTTTTAAGTTCTCCCATATAGTTACCTGTTTAAGAAGTACATCATGTTCATGGGAAATTTTCCTTGCTATTAGGGTAAGGCCATATTTTTCAGCAATTTTCTGTCCTTGAGCCAAAAATCGCTGAGCCTTCTTAATATCAAAGCTTAATAGTGATAGTCTGGCTTGCAATAGGTAAGTTTCGCATAGAATCGAGTATGAGTTAGATTTTTCGGCAATATCTAATAATCGAGTAATAAGAGGGTTGATCTCTTCCAACACTTTTAAGTCATTAGTCATCCGTAACTCAATTAAGAGCAATTCACACAAGTTAGGCAGTGCTTTTAAAATAAGTTCAAAATCTGAATCCTCATCTTCGAGGAGTTGCTTTAATATTCCTTCAGCTTCAGCCTTATTATGGATTCGCGAACTCTTTTTCAATATCAAAGCTTTATTTAAAAGATACATTGAATTAAGTTTTTTATCTTTCAATTGATTGTTTAATTGCTCCAAATCGTATAGATATTGCTGAGCCCGTTCAAGATCTCCCCTTTCTATTAATATTTGAATTAAAAAATCGTGAACATTAGCTATATATCTTAAATTTCCTGATTCTTCATGTAGTGCCAAAGCTTGTTCTATGCACTCTAAAGCACGATCTAATTCTCCTCTCTGTCTATAAGCTTCCCCCAAAGAGTTAAGAATCCGTGCTACCATATGTTTATTGTTAAGGCCATTGAAAATTGTCAAGCCCTGCTCATAAAGCATAATACCACGATCTAAATCACCTTTAACAAGAGGTACAACTGCCATACCACCAAAACAATTTCCAATACACCATTTATTACCACTTTCATTGGCAAGAGCTATACCTTGCTCCACATATTTTAAAGCACTGTCAAAATCGACTTTTAAAAAAACAAGAACCCAGACAATTCCTATAAGGGAAAGGACAATTTCCCGTTTAGCACCAAACTCTTCTTGCAATGATATACTATGCTTAAAGTTCTTTAATGCCCGATCTGCATCCCTTACATTGAAGTAATCCCATCCTTTAAGATAAGCTATATAAGCCTCTCTTTGCTTGTAATCTGCCGGTAATTCTCGTGTTAAGTTTTTTAACAGTTCTTCCCCCTGCTTAATTATATCGTGAATTTTATCTAATTGACCAAGCCATATTAATGCCCAAGCCTTCCATATTAAAGCATCAACAGATAGGAGGTTTTTTCCTAATCCTAAACTCTCTTTATATGTTTGTTCGGCAAGCTTGACAACATTTTCATGTAAACCTCTCAAATGTAAGAGTTCACACTCTAGAAGATGGCATAAAACTATATCATGAAGAGTATGTCTTCCCCTTTCCTCAAAATTCTTAATTAATTGGTCCGCTTCATCATACTTACATTCGTCAATGAGTTGTTTTGCTCGAATTAATTCCTCAGGTTTGTCTTTTGTTAAGACTATTTTTTCGTTCATGGAAAATATTAGGTCTAGAATACCATTATTCGAATATAATATACAATATGATAAAATATTATATTAATCTACTTAGACAGTAATGATACAACAAGAATCAAAGAAATGATTTAAAAAGAAACAATAGAAGTTTGGAATGATTTAAATTCTTATTATGTTTTCTACAATTACATGATTTAGAAATTGAATTGACTATGGTACAAAAAAATCCTAAGAACGCCTCATCCAATCGGAGTTTAATTGCCATATTCCTATTGATTCTTACCACAGTCCTCTGGGGGACATCTTTCATTCTCACAAAAAATATAACTCAAGATGTACCAATTTTTATTTATATAGGGTTAAGATTCGCAATTGCATTATTAGGATTTGCACCATGCTACCCTTATTTAAGAAAACTTAACAAAAAGATATGTTTAATGAGTCTTGTGACTGGAATGCTTTACTATATCGGTTTAGCTGTTCAAACATATGGACTTCAAACAACAACAGCAGGAAAAGCAGGTTTCATTACCGGATTAAGTGCTATTGTTGTCCCCTTTATTGCATGGATTGGCTTTAAAAAACCTTTAAGTAAAAGAATTTGGGTCGCTGTAATCTTATCTGTATTAGGAATGGCTTTTTTATTATTAGAGGGTGAATCAGGAATAATTGTTGGGGATTTAATAGTACTAATCAGTGCTTTTATTTGGGCTTTTTATATCATTTATAATGACAAATTTGTTCGACTTACAGATATTTATTCTTATTCAATTATTCAAATTATTGTGGTTTCCTCTGCAAGTTTTATCACTTCATTTATAATACAAGAATCTTATGTATTATTATCATTTCCTCCAACTTTTTGGTATATAATGATTTATCTGGGAATTGGCGTTATGACATTAACGATTTTTTTTCAAAATTGGAGTCAACAATATCAAGGACCTACTCAAACTGCAATAATTTTTACTCTTGAACCTGTTTTCGCAGCATTATTTGGATTTCTCATTGGCAAAGAAATCCTTTCAGTATATGCCTGGATTGGTTGTGGATTAATATTTATTGCAATTCTTTTAACAGTTATAAAATCTACAAATAATAAGGAACAAAATAATTTAAATCTACATTAAGTATTCTATAGGGTGTAAATTTTCATAAACACCCCATTTTGAGATATCTTAGACTTAATTCGTACTCAATTCCATAAAATTTTTACTTAACGATTTATTTAAATAAATATATCTTTATATTATAAATAAGGGTTGTTTTATTAGCTAAGTGCTAAATTTGTCATTTGAACCTTTAGATAGAAAAGTTATACATAAGTGAGATAATACATGTCCGCACATAAATTAAAACCAAAAGATTTAACTTTATGTGAAAAGTGCGGGAATGTTATGGTAAACAGAAGGATACGGAACAATAACTCAAGTGAAGTTACATTTCAAAAGGTTTTGCAATGTATCGTATGCCGATATTGGATTGCTCAAGATTAAGCTTTTTATTAATTATGATGTCCTCTAATATTATAAATATTATTAATCCTCTCTTTAACTTATTTCAATTTTCCTTAAAATTAAGTTAAAGGGAAGGTAAGGGAAAAGAAATTTGCGTCAAATTTTAAAATCAGGGAGAGAATTAAACTCTAATGAGTCTAATAGAGGGCGAAATCCAATGTTTACACAAATTTTCTTATAGATTCCCTTACTTACATAATTACTAGACTTCTTTATATAAAAACAATCGTATTATAATTTATTTATGTTATGATAGCCAGTACAAGTTTTAATAATACAATTGGGTAACAAATTGAAATTTTTGTCCAAAATCTTTAATACTATTTTTTATAACTAGGTAAAAACATTTAAGCATAAAAATTATTTTATTTCAAAAGTTCTGTAATCTTTAATTTTAGTCCATCTTCAGCAGCAATGATATTCCTAATATTAGTACTTTCTTGAAGTTTTTTTACTTGGCTAGGGACATGATTTTTTGTCGACTTAGGGCTATCCATAAATGACCCAAAATGAGTAATAATAAGACTATCTAAAGGAGGCTCAAACTTATTTAGATAGGGTATAACTTCATCAGTACAGAGATGTCTTCTACATACGATTGAGTCTGGTCGTAGAAGGTTAAGAATTAAAATATTACAACCAGAAAATTGTTCAGAAAAACCATTATATACTAATGTATCACTTGTAAAAGCCAGTTGATAATCATTAAGCTTAAATTTTATACCAAATCCTTCATTTTTAGAAGAATGAACGGTTTTGGTTCCAAATATTCCTACACCTTTATAATTAAATGAATCTCCCGCTCTAAATTTTACAATTTCATCGAGCATGTTTAGATGATACTCAGAAATGTATTTCAAGACTTCATTTGAAGTGATTAATGTACCTTTTTTATAGTAATTATAGTTTCTATCATGGAGGATTTCTCGTGAACTTTCAATTATAGCACTTAAATCACTATAATGATCAACATGTGCATGAGTTACAATAAATAATTCTGTTTTTACAGGGTCTTCTTCAAATTGGTTAATTCGTACAATTGCTCCTGGTCCTGGATCTATATGAGATTGAATGCCATTGAATTTATAAATAATTCCTCCTGTAGCTCTATATTGAGTTCTAATATGGTGTCGTCCACCTCCAGATCCGAGGATTACCAGTTCATCAGTTCTATTAACCATTTTTATAATAAAAGAATTTTAAGATATAATTTTTCATGTTTGAATGGGTATATATTAAGTGATAAATATAAGAACACTTATTTATTTTAATACGATAATGTAGATCTTATTTCAAATTTTTACCTTCTTGTAATTCATGAATTAAAATTTCATCAATTTGAGAAAAAATAGATTCGAGTTTTTCATTAATTATACTTTGAATTTTTTTTTTAGTATAATTAGTTTTCCTATTATTATTTAGTGCTTGAATTGCTTGTTTCGTAATCAATTGTCCTTTTTTACCTAATTCAGCTAGTTTCTGATGCGCTGGCTTTTTATTATTAAACTTTTCAATTGGAAATTCTAATGGAAGCTTGAATATATGTCTTGAGCTTCTAATGATATCTACTTGTTTAGTCATCAGATTGGAATTTAAAATGGCTGATAAATAAAAAGCTTCCTCGAGATCGTTAGTATCATAGAAAGATAAATCTCCAGTAATTAAAAAATCTCCTTGTACAACTGCAGAATAAAGTATGGATCCAGAATTATTATATACTACCTTAATTTTTGATAATTGCCTTTGATTAATCAACTTAGACCATCGGTCTATATTTTCTATTAAAGATTCATGCTTTGTTGTTTCTTTTTTGTATTTAATATACAAATGATTAATTTTATCATAAAATAGTTTGCCAAATTTATCTAATTTATCATATTTGAAGTGCAAATCTGATTTACTAAGTGGTAAAAACACGTGGTAACTATTAAAAATAAAAAATTTAACTAATTCTGTACTTTTAACTACTTTAAATATATACTTTTCTTCAATTATTTCACTTTCAAATTCTTTTTTATTCCATGGAGTTTTAGCTCTTTTGAATATTCTATCATCGGGTTTAATTTTTGCTAAAGTGTTATTAACTCGATCAAATTTTATAAATATTAGATTTCGTGGGTTTAAATCTGCTCCTTTATGGAATAATGGTTTATAATGGCTTTCTTCTAATGGATAGAGGTGTTTTAAATTCTCTTGTGAGACAAATTTCTTTATATATTTCTTTCCTGCTTTCTCTTCAATTAAATAAGGTATTAATAGTTCTACTTTTTCCAATTCCAATTCGATGTCTTTAAAATAGTCAATGGTTTCAAAGTCATTCTTCAGAGTAAAATGATAAGCTTTGATTTGCCTTTTATTTTTTTGATTTACTATTTTCATTTTTTGTCCGAATAAGCAGATAAAATCGATATTAAATAATGATTCGATTTTTCTTTCAAAAGTCCAAATTATTAAATTAAATAAACCTTTAAAATTACGGAATCTAGAAGCATGTGAACCTGTAATGACTCCTTTCGTCATTACAAAAAAAATCTTCGCCCTTTCTTTCATAAATATATTGTGAGCTTTAACAAAAAATAAAGTAGATATTTCTAGATTTAGTAAATTTTTAGGAAGCGGTTTCAATTCTAATTGTTCAGAAAGTTTTTTAACTTTTTCTTGATACTCCACAGTTTCTATATCACGATAGGTATACCACGGTGGATTCCCTATTATTAAATCAAATTTTTTATCAATATCTTTCTCCTTTTGAAATAAAAAGTCGAAAACATATAGATTCAACTTAATATCAATGAAAAATTCTTTTAGTATATAGAACAGGTTAACTTTTGATAAATAAATTGAGATGGGATTTATATCATAACCATATATATTATTTATTGCTGTTATTTTTCTCTCTAATGGCTCATCATGAGAAAGTATATGTTTTACAACTTCAGTTAGAAAATTTCCTGAACCGCAACAAGGATCAAGTACAACATCTCCAAAAGAATAGGCATCTCTGATCATTCTTTTTACCAAGAAGGGAGGAGTATAATATTCACCAGATTTATGTCTAATAAGAGGAGAGATTATAGTTTGAATTAAATGATCAAAAAAGTATTCTGGTTCAATATTTAATTTAAAAAGATTCCTAGAAATCTTTAAAATAAGATCATTAAAAATTGACAGATCTTCTTTTTCCGAAAGAGAAATTAACGGATTAAAATATTTAATCTCAAAAATCTTGAGGTTCTCATAATTGTTTTTTATATCATCTTCTAAAATTATAAAATTTTTTAATGATGTACTATGTGTAATTACCTTTTTTTTATAGTTTAAAATAAATTTTGAGATAAATATATGGCCTATAAAATAAATTAAACCAAAAACAATATATAATTGTAGATTTGCTTGTTTCTTTCCATATATATTTTCAAAATCTTTTATCCATCGCTTATACTCACTCTTACTATGAATCTCATATTTTCTTAAGATCTTTTCTAATTTTATTATGGTCTCATTTATATACAGAGAATCCAATTCTTCAATTTTATTTGGATTTAGTACTTTGACCAAAAGTTTAAACTCCTTTTTATTTATTGTCTAATATATTCAATGAGCTAACACTTAAATATTAATTAAATACATGTATAATATTTATTAATCTAAACATTAAAAGACATTTTTTAGTTTTGACATCAACAGAGATTAAAATATCTAGAACTCTCGAAAATGGAATTGAATTTTCATGCCAAATGTGTGGGAAATGTTGTACGGGTTTTAACGAAGGAGAAGTTTACTTATATAAAGAGGATATAATTAGGTTAGCGAATTTTATAAATCTTAAAGGAAAATCAGGATTGAGAGAATTTGCTAAAAAATATCTTAAAATTATTAATGATAGCTTTTCATGGAAAGAACCAGATGCTGAAAGAGCTAAAACTTATCGATTTAAAACCCTTGGATTTAAATTTACCGGAGAAGATGAACGTTGTCATTTTTTAAAAGAAAACAAATGTACAGTTCATATAGCTCGACCATTTCAATGTAGATCATTTCCTTTTTGGCAAATGATGGTCTCCAGTAAAAAGAATTTTGAAAACTACACTAAAAAATGCAAGGGTTTACAGGTATTAACGGGAAAATTTTATCCGAAGGAAGAAATCTTAGATTGGGCAAAAAAAGAATATGAAATTGAAAAGAAATACTTTTTACAAATGAAAAAACATAAATTTAATATTATGAAAGTATATCCTTTCATCCCTAAAGAAATGCTACAAGACTAGAAAAATTCATCTAGATGGAATAATTTTTGCTTTTCTTTTTAATTTATTTTATACTTGCCCGTTAAAATTGGTAAGGTAAAAGAAAAAAAAAAGTTAAAATTTAGATTATTTAAAAGTCTAAAAGTAGTAAGACAAATGCAATTAAAAGCAACCAACCACTCCAACCAACGATTACTAGTGCTGTTCCCGTTATAAGGGTATATGAAGCTGCCATTAATGTTGCTGTTGACGTTACCCACCAAAAAAATACAAAGCCAAATATTAAGAGAACCCACCATTCATAGGGTATTTTTATATCCACAAAATCAAAAATGATTATAATTAACAAGATTGCTACGATTAGTCCAAAAACACCATTTAAGACCACACCCGTAGATACAGTCCCACCAGCGCCAGTAACCTCTGCCATACCCATAAATATTATAATACAATCGTAGATTCCGAAAGCAGCACCTAGGAGTGCCATCATTTTAGATGCTTTCCATCCTCTCTTTTCGGCGAATAGATCTATTAAAGCTGCCATTGTGACGATTGTTCCAGTAAACCATGATTGTTCACTACCTACAAATCCGATTATAATTGTAACTACACCGAAGATAAGAAGAATCCACCAATTAAATGGAAGTTTAATTGGCATTAACTCCCAGTAATTTAAACCAAGAAAAATTATTATGGCAAATGCAAGTTCTAATATACCCCAAAGAGCATTTATTTCAGTACCTGTCCCAGTATTGTAGAAATATGTTATAGCATCTAAACCTAAATAGAGCATTCCTATAAAAGCAAGTAATTTTACTGCTGTGAGTTTTTCACCTTCACTCATATTTATCACTAAAATTTTTTTTATATTTTTTTTTAATTCCAAATTGGAATCAGAATTAGATTATTTTGCCCAATTTAAAAGCTTTTACATATTTCTTATTATATGCTTAATAGCATTATCCTTCTTAAAATGAAAAATAGATTGACAATTATCAATATATTTAAAATTTGGAACTTTTTATTCTAATTTGAACTGGAGTTTTTCACAGAACCCTAAAAAAAGATATCTATTTAATTAGATGTTTATTTATATTTTAAATTTAAAATTATAATTTCTTGTTTCCAAAAATAATATCAATAGTTATTAAAAAAACGACTTTATATTAATTAGAGTTAAATAAGAATGTTTAATGATTCGTGGTTTAAAATTGAAAATTGGCCTATTTTTATGTGATTGTGGTAAGAACATTAGTGGTGTAATTGATAATAACACGTTAGTCAATCATTTTGAGAAATATCCTGATTTACATGTATTTAGAGACCAGTATTTATGTTCTGAATTAGGTTTAAATAAAATTATTGATGAGATCAAAGAAAAAAAAGTTGATCGTGTGGTTATTGCTGCTTGTTCATTTAAATTACATGGTTTACTTTTTCGTAAAACTATTGAAAAAGCAGGTATTAATCGATTTTTAATATCATTTGCTAACATACGAGAACAGAATTCATGGGTTCATTATGATGAACCAAAAAAGGCAACAAGAAAGGCAATAGATCAAATAAATATGGCAATAGAACGTGTTAAACTTTTAGAGCCATTAGAAGTTCAATATTCGGATATCTCACCATCTGTTTTAATCATTGGAGGTGGTATTGCTGGAATCAAAGCTGCTCTTATAATTGCTGATACAGGGAATAAAGTATATTTAGTCGAAAAAGAGCCTACAATTGGGGGTCATATGGCGTTATTTGATAAGACATTCCCCACTTTGGATTGCTCAATTTGTATACTAGGTCCATTAATGACGGAGGTAAAAGATCATCCAAATATTGAATTATTAACTTACTCTACAATTGAGAGTGTTGACGGTTATATTGGAAATTTTGATGTGAAAATCAAAAAAAAACCGCGATTTATTAAAGAAGATGATTGTGTAGGATGTTTTGATATTTGTCGAGAAGTTTGTCCAATAGATGTAGAAGAAACATTCTTTCCCAGAAAAGCGATAGATGTTCCTTATCCTCAAGCAATACCCTTATTTCCAAATATCTTAGAAGAAACCTGTATTGGTTGTAAAGCATGTGCTCAAGCTTGCGACAGAGATGCTATTGATTTTGACCAAAAAGCCGAAATTGTCAATATAACAGTAGGATCGATTATAGTAGCAACAGGTTTGAAACCATTTGATCCCTCAGTATTGGGAGAATATAGTTATGAGAAATATCCCGATGTAATCACAACCATGCAAATGGAAAGGTTACTAAATAACGATGGGCCAACTCATGGGAATGTAGTAAAACCTTCTAATGGGCAAATTCCTAAAAAAGTTTCTTTTATATTATGTGTAGGTTCTCGGAATAAAAAAATCCATCATGATTATTGTAGTCAAGTATGTTGTAATGTAGCAATCAAACAAGCTGTACTATTAAAAAAAGAAAATCCAGAAATAAAAATTAATATTTATTATACTGATATTAGAGCAATGGGCAAAAATTGTGAGGAATTCTACAATCGAGCACGAGAAACTTTTGGAGTACGCTTCATAAAAAGCAATATATCAGCTATTTTAAAAAGCGATACATCAGACGATTTAATAATCCGTGGTGAAGATATTATTGAAGGTGCTATTTTTGAAAATAAAACAGATTTAGTAGTGTTAGCAGTGGGTATAGAGCCCGCAGAAGGAACTGATGAATTAACTAAAAAATTAAATATTTCCCAAGATCCTTATGGCTTTTTATTAGAGAAACACTTAAAAGTTAAACCCTCTGAAACACTTGTTAGTGGAATTTTCATAGCAGGAGCGATCCAAGGGCCTAAAGACATACCTAATAGTATTGCTCAAGCAGAAAGCGCAGCTTCTAAATCAATTGCACTAATTACACGTGGAAAAGTAGAGTTAGATCCGCACGTTGTCTACTTTAATGAGGATAAATGTGATTTGTGTAGGTTATGTGAAAATATATGCGAATTTAATGCGTTAAGAATTGAAGATAAAAAATTAAAAATTACTCAAGCTAATTGTTCCGGATGTGGTGCATGTGTGGCAATGTGTCCCTATGATGCACTTTATATCCCAGGTTTCAGAAGAGAACAAATCTCAGCACAGTTAAAATCTGTACTCACTGAAAAAAAAGAATTTCCATTAATCATTTCCTTTTTATGTAACTGGTGTTCTTATGTTGGAGCAGACTTAGCTGGAACAAGCAAAATAAATTATCCAACAAATACTAGAACAATTCATGTTATGTGTACAGCAATGCTTAACCCATCATTAATTTTCGAGAGCTTCTTTTACGGTGCTGATGGTGTATTGATTGCTGGTTGTCATCCCCAAGATTGTCATTATGAAACTGGCTTCCTTAAAGCAAAAAGTCGTTATGAAAGTATTAAAGAAATGTTAGCCGAAGCAAATATAAATGAAAATCGGATTAAAATTGTAAGTATCTCAGCGGGAGAAGGGGAGAAATTTGCTCAAGTAATAAAGGAATTCAGAGACGAGTTAAAAAAAATAGGTCCAATCCAGCCTGGTGAATATCTAAAACCTCCCACAACAATAAAACAACCAGAAGATAAAGCCAAGCTAAATGAAATTTAAAAAGGTAATTCAAACTCACTAACAACAAATATGAATTTCCTTAAGAATAAATGCTAATTTTTTATTACTAGCTCTCTAATAAACCTTATTAAGAGATTTTTTTTATTAATTATATTATTGATAGCGATTTTTAATTATAAAAATATAATTTAACGGGTTAATAATGAGAATTAGAGCGATTACTCTTGGTCAAATTATACCTTTTCTCTATAAGAATGAAACAATACTCTCATTTTTACAAGATAGGTTGGATATTTTCTCCTCTTTTGCTAATGAACTTAAGAATGCGCTAAAAAAAATCGAGATAGAGGTTGATACTAAAAGATTTTGTTCTCAACCACTTTTTAGTTATGATAATAAATTATTTTATGAAAAAAACTTAAGAGAAACATTAGTAAACATAAATGATCAACTAGGATTCTTACAAGATATGTTTAAAGATTACGATTTCGACTATTTTGCTTGCTGTATGATGATGGCAGATCAAATTGAAGAATTGGGTATTTTTGAAAAACTATTATTAAATGAAGTTCCTCAATTTCTTAAAAATCACAGAAACTTTTTCACATCATTACCAGCTGCATCGACTGAAAAAGGAATTAATATTGCAGCTTTAAAGTCAGGTGCAAAAATAATTAAGGAATTATCTGAACCAGATCCTTTTAACAACTTACAATTCTGTGTATCTGCAAATGTTGGTCCAAACAATCCTTTCTTTCCTGCTGCTTACCACTTTTCAGAAAAACCAGGCTTTTCATTAGCTTTAGAAATGGCAGATGAAGTAATAAATGCCATTGAAGAAACAAGCACATTAAAAGATGCACAGCTTAATTTATTAGCAAAATTTAACGAGATATATGATAATTTGACAAAAATTGCTGAAAAAGTTAGTAGAAACTTCGATATTGAATTTAAAGGAATAGATCTTACTCCCGCTCCTTATCCTATGATAGATAAGAGCATAGGGACTGCTATTGAAAAATTGGGAGTTGAATATTTTGGAGCTAACGGAACATTGACCTGCATTGCTTTAATTAAGAATTCAATCCCTATTAATAAAAAGAAAATTATTGGTTTTTCTGGTTTTATGCAACCCGTGTTAGAAGATTTTATTTTATCAAAAAGACTATCTGAATATAAGTTCAATTTAGATTCTCTCCTATTGTATTCTACTATGTGTGGAGCTGGTCTTGATGTAGTTCCTCTTCCTGGTGATATTACACAAAAAGAATTATTTTACATTTTACTCGATATTTGTACCATATCTGTGAATTTAAACAAACCTTTAACTTGTAGACTTATGCCCATTCCTGATAAAAGTCCAGGGGATGATATTGAGTTTGAGTTTGAATATTTCGCTCCTACGAAAATTATAGATTTTAGAAGAATTATTGATGAGAATAAAAATGATTTGTTCAGTCGAAATGAGAAAAATTTAAAATTTCTTTAATAAAATTTTTTAAAGAGGTTATCTAATTATTTTTTTGAAAACACTCAAAAATTATAATTGTATTATTTCTATGAAAGAGAAAATAAAGAACAAACCATTGCGGTTCTTCAATGAAGCTGTTGAATATATTGATAAATTCGATAACCAAGAGATCTTTATGGAAGAAAGTAGAGTTCCGTTAGATGTTAGAAATTATAATTCAAACTTTTTAAGAGATGAAATGATAAATGAATTAAATAATCTAAAAGAACTCATTCGAAATAACCCTGATTTAAAAATCGAGAAATTATCAAAAGAAGAAAGAGATACTTTTTATAAGTTTATCAAATGGGCAAAAATCTGCCCAATTTGTGGAAATCAAAATCATTTTTTCAACTTAAAACGATTATTTTTTGATGAAGAGAAGAAATCACTTGTAAAAGAAATGATAAGATTGATGACATTGGATAACAGAAAGCTAAGAGCTTTTAATCTACTATTAGGAGTTCCTTGCTGTAATTGCTATAAGATCTTCTTCGAAAAATAAATTAGAACATACTATTTTCTATTTTAAATATTCAATTACTTTTCCACTTTGAGTGATTTCATAATAAATTTCTTTTGTTTTTTCATCAGTTATTGGTTGAATACAAAAAGCTTTGATTAAAAAATCCATGTTATAGTTGAATACATATTCATCATCAATTATATTATTCACAGCAAGTTTTTTTATTAGATCACTTTTAGAAACCCGTTTTGATTCGTTCACTATATTCAGAATTTCACGGCGAATTGGATGGTTCACAGCTTTAAGATATAGATCATGTAAATACCTAGTACCTTCAACTGTTTTGCCAAAATCTTCCATTGTTTTATAATTCTTGAAATCAAACTCATTAGGCATATTTGAGTAAAAGAATAAAGAAAGAAAAATCTTTGGTTTGTAAAGATAGACTCTAAATCTATTGAAATATAAAGGTACTTTAAATAATTGAATTTAAAGTCAATTATTGAAGATATTACTATATAAGAAGTGAAAAAGTTTGGAAAAAATTAAAGTATCTCACAGCCCTAAAATGGATTCAATTAGTAAAAAAGAGAAAGTTGGGAGTAAAATTGATAGTTTATGGGAGGAAAATTCAGTATATAATAAAAAAACAAAGTATGAATCTAAAAAACTAATAATAAAGCTCGAGACAAATGGTACGGAAAAAAGAAAGATTATGTTAAAAATGGAAAGTGGAAGTCCAAACGTTAATTCTAATAATTATACTCTCATTTCTGAGATATTAAAAGAATTTTTTAATAATAATAGTAATTTTGATTAAATTAATAAATTTATTTCATTAAGTTCTCTCTGGTTACTTATATTTTTTTGAAGAAATTAAAAGTAAAATATTTTATTTTAGGACTCCTATTTCTTCATTAATTTTAATTTAATACTAAACTTGATGTATAAAAAATGAATTTTGAAGAAATTAAAAGTATATTAGGTTCTGATGCCGATAATTTGTTAAATCATGTATGTACCGGGATTCCTAAAGAAAATGTTCATCAACCTGGACCAGATTTTATAGAACGAGTATTTGAACATTCAGATAGAAATAATATTGTATTAAATAATATGGAACGATTATTTACCCAAATTGGTAGATTATCAGGTACAGGATATCTCTCAGTATTACCCGTTGATCAGGGAATTGAACATTCTGCTTCAGCTAGTTTTGCTCTTAATCCTTCATATTTCGATCCTGAAAACATTATTAAACTTGCGATAAACGGAGGTTGTAGTGCTGTTGCTTCTACGCTTGGCGTTTTAGGTTCTGTTGCAAGAAGATATGCTCATAAAATTCCATTTATAGTAAAGATCAATCATAATGAATTGCTTACAAAACCCCCAATCTCAGATCAAACCCTATTCGCAAATGTAGAACAAGCATTTGATATGGGTGCAGCTGCAGTAGGAGCAACAATATATTTTGGATCTTATGAATCAAGACGCCAAATTCAAGAGATTAGTGAATCATTTAGATATGCTCATGAGTTAGGATTAGTTTGTGTCCTTTGGTGTTATTTAAGAAATCAAGAAGAATTTATCAAAGATGGAAAAGATTATCACACAGCAAATGATTTAGAAAGCCAAGCAAATTATTTAGGAGTTACTATAGAAGCAGACATTATAAAACAAAAATTATCTACTCTTAATCGTGGTTTTCTTGATTTAAACTTTGGTAAAACAGATAAGCTTGTTTATGAAAAATTAGCAACCGATCACCCAATTGAATGGAATCGTTACCAAGTAGCAAATTGCTATATGGGAAGAATAGGTTTAATTAATTCTGGTGGAGAAGCTGGAGGTACCGATCTTCAAGATGCAGTCACTGCTGCTGTCATTAATAAACGCTCAGGAGGTATGGGTTTAATTTTGGGACGCAAAGCATTTAAAAAAACTACTCCTGAAGGGATTAAAATTCTCAATGCCGTACAAGATGTTTATTTATGTCAAGAAATTACTATTGCTTAATAATTCTCTAAATACTCTTTTTTTTAATTTATTTTAAATTAAATTAAAATTAAAAATAAAAACATCATTATTCATTATAAAGAATTAATTTTTTCTTAAGATTACTATGGGAAAAGAAAGAGATTTTAGACTAGATCCAAATTATAATCCTTATAGAGTCAAAAAGACGACTCCTGCCTCCAAAGAAACAGTCATTGATTTTGATACTAGGAGAATTTGTCCTGCTTGTGGATTAGACATTAAAATAAGCCACAATTTTTGTAAACGTTGCGGTGTAGATTTAAGTGCAATTGAGCCAATAGGAAATGATGAAATTTCTAAACAATTAGCAATAACAGCCATCACTGATCCTGATCCAGAAGTACGAAAAGAAGCAGTTGATACTTTAGGAGATTTTGGAGATAATAAAGTATTAGGAGTTCTTACATATGTCTTATTAAACGATCCAGATGAAAATGTAAGAAAAGAAGCTGCAGATGAACTTGGAGATCTCCACCATCCCTACAGTTTGGAGGTATTTACTAAAGCATTAAAAGATGAGAGTGCATTAGTTAGAAAGGAAGCAATAGAGGGTTTAAAGAAAATTAAAAAGAAGATCAAGACAGAGAAATTAGATGAAGGAAAACCAGAGAGTAGGTCAGCTGAAGAAGAAAAACCTAAACCAGGAGAAAAGACGGAGGAAAGTGCAGAAGAAAAGACAGAAGAAAGTAATAATAATCTAATCTAAAAAAATTTTCTATTTTTTTTTTATTTAAGTAAATCCTTATATATCAGAATGAAAAATGTAAGAAAATTTAAAATTATAATTAAGAATGGAAGAGTTTAATCGTCTTTACTTGGAATTTTTGGTAATTGTTGACGACTACTTGTTTTTTTTTCCTCGGATTTCTCTAAAATTTCTATTATATCAGCTTTTCTTGCATTAGTAGGTAGATCTATTTTTTTTTCTTCAGCATAAGATTTTAAATCTTTCACAGTCATAGACTTAAAATCAACCTTTTCAGTGGATATTGGTGTTGCTGAGGATTTCATCATTGATGCTGGTTTGGATGGCATTGGAGATAATCCAGAAGGAGATCTTGTTTTTGGAACACTCCTTAAGCTTGCTTCCTTTTCTAATACTTCAAGAGCCTCAACAATTCCTTCTTTTTCGTCAAAATACACTCTTAAAACGTGATTATTTAATTCTATCATTTCTTTTGGAACTTTTTTAACTGGTTTCCACTCAGTTTCTTCAATCTCTTTTCCGAAAACATTAGCAATTTTCGATACTGCCGCATAGAGAGTATGACCTAAGATGAGATTAGATCTTTTATAATCTTTGGATAGCTCAGTTTTGAGAATTTTCTCTTTTATTTTTTGTTTTTGTTCCTCTGATAATCCTATTGCTTTCCTAACTGTAATTGGTTTAACCATTGCTGATTTTGGATATTCAGTCCTTGGTTTTGGGGTAGCAGTAGCAAAAGATGAAACCACAACTTCATTGCTTGTGTCTTGTAGTGCAGGTGAGTAGTATTCCTCTTCAGTTTGCATTTTAGTTGATTTTGGAGCAACATCTGTAATAGTTGCTTGCGCCATTCTTTCTCTTTCAATGTTTCGAACATATCTCATATCTGGCAATCGTTCAGTTACCTCCATCGATTCTAATCTGAATGCATTTAAGAATTCTGATGGTTCATCTCCAGCATCTACAGATATTATCTTACAGCGGTGATATCTAGAATCATTCATTAGCTCTTCTTGAAGATTTGAAGCTACTCTTGAACTAATAAATCTTTTTCGAACAGGAGATTTTGGTCCTTTCCAAATGAAGATCCTTCTTAAATCTTCTCTTATTATCACTAAAACTTGTTCAGGATTTAAATTTTCCTGAAGCTCTTCTTCAGTGATGTTTAATTTTATTCTTTCTCCAGAATCATCTAATTCATATACCATGAATGTCTCATACTCAGTCATTTTCTTTCAGTGTAACAAATGATCCGTATTATTTTAATTTCTATTATGGTAATTAATACTTTTTAATTGAATATTTGAAATTTCTATTCAAACTTATTTCTTTTAAAAAAAATATAAATTAAATTATTTTAAATCTTATTTTTTAAAAAACCAAGAGTATATTCTTTTCAGTTCGCTATTTAATTAAAATTGGAAAAAAAAATAAAAGATTTCATTAGTAGTCGTGAAGAACATTATCTATAGAAAGGACAAATCCAACTAAAATTCTACGATCAGTCTCATTATCTAGTATTCTCAAAGCGTATGTATCTTTAAAATCTAAAAGACCTCCAAGAAACACATCTCTCCATCGGTCTGCTTTTTCAATTTCTGCTACAACATTACCTGTTGTGACATCATATACCTTAAACGAAAAGCCCATAAACTTACCTTGGGCACGAAACCACTGATTTCCTTGAGGGTCTTCAAGATAGAATACAGGTCTAAAAAATGACAGAATTTTCTTCTTAATACGGGCTATTAAATTCCCTTGAGGATCTTTTAAATCTTGTGCTCCACGAGCAGATACGATTTTAGCATGTATTGTAGCTGCGATTGAACCATCTACTTCTTGTAATTCAACCCTACGTCGAATGCTTAAAATTACTCTTTTCATTTTACCTATGATTTGATTATTCTCGTCTAATATATCACCAGAACCCCATTCGAGTTTAAATCCGAGGAGGATTTAAAAATCCCAGTATTTCTCTTTGAGAATATAATAGTTCCGGTTAATATCAAACAACCCACCGGGGCGACTAGATGGAGGGGCACTAGAAGGTGCAAGCCTTGTCGGTGTAGGGGTTGTTCCGACTTGTCTAACACTTTCTGGTATTGGCGAACCACATTTTTCACAGAAATTTTGAGTCAAGTCTTTTATTTCAGCTCCACAATCTTTGCAATATGGCAATTTTATTCACCTTAACTTTTAAATTTGTATTAATGTATGAATAATAAAATGTTCTAATAAAGTTTCGGGTATATGAGATATCCAAGATATCTTCATGAAAATGTTTTAATTAAATAAGCATTAATTATTATTAGTGAAAAATAATTAGAGAAGTAATATGTCAAATAAAAGTATTCCAAAACTACTGAAATTAAAAGATTATATAACTCTGGTTGGAACAACTCTCGGAATAATTTCATTAGTTTGCGCTTGTTTTGATCGCGTTGAAACTTTTTCTTTTGGATTCTTTTTGATATCTATCTCACTTGGTACTGATATGATAGATGGTTATATAGCTCGAAAAACAATGACAGTAAACAAATTGGGGAAAGAATTAGATTCATTGAGTGATTCTCTCACTTTTGGAATTGCTCCTGCGGTTTTAACTTACCAATCATTTAAAACAAATACTCTTTTTGATATCATTATTATAATTGGAGCAATATGTTTTGCTATTGGAGCAATGTTAAGATTAGCCCGTTTTAATATCTCAGAAGCTCCGGGGTATACGGGAGTACCTACACCTTTAAGTGCATTGTTATTAATTACCTTCTTTTATGCAAATTACTTTTATTATTTCGCTATAGGTATTTTTTGGGGAATCTCCTCATATATAATACCGATAATTATGATTCTAACTGGCTGGTTTAATATAACAACTTACATTCATTATGGAGAGAAAGATAAGGCAACCTATCTTCTTTTTATCGTAGTTGCTCCTTTATGCCCTATTTTTGGAATAATTGGTATTAGTTCACCTAATTTCCTGATTTCGATTATAGTATCAATATTCTTTCTATGTTCTTTCGTCATTCTTATAATTTCATTTGTAAGAGGATTTATAATTTATTTTAGGAGGAGAATAGAATGAAGAAGCTTTATCTAAAAATCCATTTCATATTGAACAATAATAGAAGACTATTTGTTTAGAATAACTTCTTTTTCCAGCTCTCAATTTCTTCCATGATTTCCTTCTTGTCTTTTTCATCCAACAAAGCTAATTTTTCTTTGTATTTTTCTATTGTGCTTCTTACCTTATGTAATGTTACTGAAAAACCTTTTTTTTCCAGTATTAAATCAGCAATATTTTGCAATTCCTTACCAAATTCATCTCCTTTAATATTACCAAGCTTATCAATTAAAATATTGAAAGCAGTGTTAATTTCTATTCCTACTTTATCACCTACCTGAGGTTGTGCTGCTGTTACAAAAGTTATTTTCTCTTGTAGTTTTCGCTTTAAATCTGTAATTCCCGGTGCAGTAGAAGATGGAACTGGAGTTGGGGTACTTGAGCTTATTGTATACCTTTTATCACTTTTTTCAATTTCTTGAATCTGGTCAGGCATTGTAATTGATGGTTTAATCTTTTTAGTTTCAATTTGGGAAGGTTTTTTAATTACATTTTGAGATTGAATTTTTCTAGGAATAATCGGTTTGATACTGGTAAGGGATTTTGTTGGTGTTGCCATACTAGCCTGTACTTTTGTTACTTGTGTAGCATGAAAAGAATCTGGATATGCTGTTTCCCAAATATTTTTTATAATAACATCTAACAATTTAATTAAAGGTTTAAACATGGTACTAAATCCAATAAAATCATTCAAAGGGTCTTTCGAATCTTGGATTACACCCATGACGAAAAAATCATTATCGCCCTTTAACACAATCAATTCTTCATTTTGATATGTTCTATATATAATTTTCTTAATATCTTTGAAACTTTTAACAATACTATTTGTATGAGCTTCTGAGGATGTGATTTTTATTTTCAAATTATCAGCAATTTTATCAAATTGCTCGAGAGCTAAATGGTTTTCAAGATGAGGAATTATAATGCTTAGATTTTCCTTAGAATTAACAATAAGATTCTGAATAATTTCATTAATCTTGGTTACACTGTTTATCATCCAAATCTTATCAAACATTTCTTGATCTATCGTTCTTATCTTTTGAAAGTAATTTTTCATCACATTTTCAATAGGTTTATTCAAATTAGATACTTCATTGAGTGAATTTTGAATAATTGCACTTAAGTTTTCAGTGATCTTATTTTGAAGATTCTTCATAGCGGGTAAAAGATTTTCTTGATTCTCTTTAAGTACTTCATAAATTGCATTCATTTTTGATTCAAAATTAGTCAACATAGTCAGTAAAAGCATTTTAAAATCATTTCTGTATTGAAAGATTGAATCTGAAGTTTTTTCTATTGGTTTGTAGATTTCATTAAACTCTTTTTCGATTAATTCGTGTAAGTTATTAGTAAAATCTCCAACCATATTATCAAATTTGTCCTTGAAATTTTGCTCTATAAGTAATAAAATTTCTTTCTTCTTAATGTTCTCAAGTAAATCTTTTTTAAGAGAATTTATAGTTTTAATAAGATCTGCAAATTTCGTTTGAGTAATACTTTTAATATTTTTATGAAGATCAGAGACGATTTTATTAATTTTTTTTAATTCTTCCATACCCTCAACTATATCCTCTATTTCTTGCTTTTGGATAATAGAATCCTCATCAATATCTTTCTTAATTCCTTGAAATACATTTAAAATTGTATCTAACTCAATATCCTTATTTTCTTGAAAAGCATTAGATATTGATTTAGCTAGCAATTCATAAATCGAATTTTTGATATTGGGTAAATTAGTTTCAATATTATTATAATAATTTAAAATCGGAAGAATTGGTGCTAATGGTGTGTAATGTATTATATTTTCTTGATTCTTTGATTTATGTTGAACTAATAAACCAGAATCTAGAAGTTCGTTTAAACTGTTGTTAAATTCCTCTAGAGTTGCTTTAGGTACGATGCTATATAACTCATAAAACGAAAGAGGTAATTTTCCTAATGATTTGAGATAAATCTCTAAAGCATATTCAGAAAGTTGCATTTTTCTTAAAAATTCATCCATTGATTCTTCACTTAAGTAATTCATATGGTTCTTATTAATATTAGAAATACCAACCGAACTTATATAATCTTTTAGAATTAAAGAATCTTTTTTTTAAAAATTAAAATATTTAAGGAGGTTTCATCATTATGATTATTGATAAAATTTTAGATTCTCAACTAACTTGACAAAATAGAAGTGCTAGAAATGAGTGAGGATGTTTATTTTTATTTGGATCTAACTAAGGAATTATTAAAAAAAAAAGAGATTATAAAAACTATTAAATATTACATCGAGGAAAAAAATAAATCTAACCTAAAAGGGAATTATTCTCTTCTCATATTTCAACAAGAAGGAAACCCTATCTTTTTAACTGATAAAAAGGATTTCGAGATAATCGCTAACTCTATTGAAGAAAATTGGAATAATCGCCCAAAAGGACAAAGCTTTTTTGAAAATGGATTATTTTACATTTTTTCTTATATTGCTGAGACCGTCAGAAAAAAATCCAAATTTAACAGAATTATAGTTGTTACGGATACACCTTCTGACCTTTCTGCAGAATACCAAGAAGCATTATTTAATTTAGTATCAAAGATAAAAAATTTTCCAACTTTTATAGATATTATTAGAGTAACTAAGCAGGGAGAACGCTTTTTTAAAGATGATGTAAAATTGAATGTTTTAGCTAGTGATACAAAGGGAGGAATATTTTATATCCAAGATAGAAAAGGTTTCTTTGATGTGATTAAAAAGTTAGTAAAAACAAAGCAATTCGTGACTACTTTTACAGATAAATCCGAACTTGTTAGAATTAGTAAAGAAGATTATGCCTTTTTCAATAATTTAGCAAAATCAGTCGTAAAATCGAGTGAACTGAGTTTAGTTTGTCATTTTTGTAATGATGAAGTATGTCCTGTTTGCACCGATGTTCATGACGTTCCTAATATTTGTGAAGATTGTAATACAGCTTTCCATAATTGCTGCTTAACAAATTACACAATAAATAACAATATTGGTATTCCTAATATTCTCAGATGCCCATCATGTGATGTACTCCTAAAAATCCCAGAAGATGAAATCATTGGACTATCTGAAGAAATTGAAGGAGAATCAGTAAAAGACTATATGGAAAAAGAATTTCTTCAAGATCTGGCAGAGGAAGTACCAGAAGGTCAAGAAGTTGTATTAGAGATACCCCCTGAACCAAAAGTTAAAGCTCCAAAGAAGGTTGCTAAAACTGTTTCCCCTGTAGAATCCACTAAAACAATCAGAATTGGGGGCTTTTTTGGGAAAGTCTTTACTGTAAAAAAGGTTGGAGATAAGATAGTTTATGAAAGAGCTACAAAATCTCCCATTAAACCAACCTCTGAGGCAAGAAAACGAGATGAAATCATACTCAAAGATGCGATACCACTCACAGATAAAAAATCAATTAAAAAGCCAAGTTTTATTATTTGTCCTCAATGTGGAACTCAAAATACTTCGCAACAAACCTCATGTTCCAATTGTGGATATAAATTATAAAATTCAGAAAGAATCTTAATTCTATAATATAATTATCTTATACTCTTTTATTAAAATCAATTAAATCACAATATTGTTAAAAGAAAAATGACTGAATTTAGTATTATCAATAAAAATAAATAAAACTTCTGATATTATTTTTTTAAAGTTGTTCGATAATGAGAAAATGTTAAATAAATTAGCAAGCGAGGAATTTATTTTTTACATCGATTTAATATCTGATTTCTTAAAGAAAAAATCTCTTATGAAAGCAATTAATGCTTTTATAAAAGAAAAAGATAAGTTTAATGCCTTGAGTTCTTACGGAGTAGTTTTATTTCAAAAAAATGAGAATCCAATTAACGTTTATGATTTAAAAGATGCAGAAACTGTTATAAATACAATTGATAATGCTTGGGAAACAAGAGAAAATGAAAAAAGTTACTTAGAAAATGGTTTATATGAAATACTCGCATACATTTTTAGAAAAAGCCGTGAAACAAGAAAAAATTATCGTATAATAATAATTTCAGATACTCCTAGCAAGCTATCAGAGGATTATTACAATGCACTTTATGATTTATTGATTAAAGCAAAGAAATTTTCAGCTTTTATTGATATAATTCGAGTTGGAGAAGAGAAATTTTATGAAGATGACGTAAAACTTAAAGTTATTTCAAGTGAAACCCATGGAGGTACATTTTATTGTCCTAGTGAAAAACTTCTTCAAAATATACTGGGATCATTAACTCAAAATAAAAAAGAATTTAAAATTATTAAATCTGATGAACCTGAACAAATTTTAGAAGAAGATAAAGTTTTCTATGAACGACTGGCGGTAGATCTCATCAGTCTTTCTCCTGAAGATCAAGAAGTATGCGATATCTGCGAACAGGAACTATGTCCTATTTGTGAAGCCCATTCTGATGAGATACATAAGTGTTTTAATTGTGATGCTAGATTTCATAGTTGTTGTGCAGCAAAATATTCCCTTGCTAAAAATATCGGTTTTAAGCATGTATTTAGATGCCCTCAATGCGAAACTCTTTTGAAATTAGATGAAGAATTTGTAAATATGGTGTATCAAGAAGAATTGGAAGAAGAACTACCTGATATTGATTTAAAAGAACCAGTTTCAGAAGAACCTATAATGCCTAAATATAAGGAAGAACCCATTTTAGAAGAACCTGAATTACAAGACGATCTCGTTGAAGAAGTAGAAGTAGTAAGTGAACCAGAACCTTTATCCACATCAGATGTGGAAAAAAAAAAAGTAAAGCTAGGTGGATTTTTTGGTCAAGAAATCACAATTTCAAGAAAGTTATCGAAGGAGCAACCAATAAGAGATATTCCTGAAGTTATTAAACCAACAGAGAAACAAATTTCGATAACTAATTTAACACCACCAAAAAGAAGGGCAACAGCATCAATAAAGCTTTGTAAAATTTGTGGAGCAACAATCCATAATACCCCAAATTGCCCAACATGCGGGGCTAAAAATGACTAATTAATATCAATTTTTAAATTTTCTACAAGAAGTACTCCTGAGACCCATGTTTCTTTTACAGCAATAAATTCTTTTCCCATTCTTTTAACGTATATTTTTAATAATTTCAAGATTTGTTCAATTTTTTCTTTAGAGAATTCTGATAAGCTTATTTTAACGGTTCTTTCAGAATCTGAATTGATAAAGTGAAGTGTATATATAAGAAATGGTTTAATATCTAATTTTCTTAATCTTATTTCTAACTTTTTAAATTCTGACCGGGAAATTAAAAATGCTGGCATTTGAGGTATAATTATCTCAATTTCTTCAAGTGATATTGAAAATTTTCTAATTCCTGGATTTTTTGTCAAGGTGTATGAATAATAGATACAATATATGCATAAAATTATCAAACTCAAAAATATACTAATCAAACTTCCCGGAAATAAAAATGGCAAAAAAATATTTAATGTTACAAAAATTAGTATTAAAACCAAATTAGCAGAGCATGGAATTGAAATTTTAGTGAACTTTTCACCGGAAAAATCAATAATCTCAACTTTATCTGACTCCATTCCCTTGAATTTAGATTAATCTATATCATATATATAAACTTTTATAAAAATTTTTACAAGATCATTAATATTGAAGACTAAGTATATTTATTAAAAATAAGAGATGTATTATGTTTCTTAAAGAAGAATTAAAGTTATTTCAAAAAAATAGACCAAAATCGAGATCACTCTGGCAAAGAGCAATTAAAGTTTTACCAGGAGGAATTTCTCATAATATCCGAACTTTTGGGCTCCCAAAAATTGGAGCTTTTCCAGTTTTCATTAATTATGCTAATGGGCCATTTATTAAAGATATTGATGATAATAAGTATATTGACTGTTGGAATGGTCATTTTGCAATGATTCTAGGTCATAATCCTCCTGAAGTTCAAGCTGTTTTGAAAGAAAATTTAACATATGGTTGGCATTTTGGCACAAACACTGAATATCAGGTCGAATTAGCAGATTGTATTGTAAGAGATAATAAAGGCATCGAAATGGTGAGATTTTGTACTACTGGTACAGAAGCGACAATGTATGCTACAAGATTAGCACGAGCTTTTACAGGAAGGAGGCTTGTAGCTAAAGCAGGACTTGGCTGGCATGGAGCGAATGATACACTTTATTATGCTGTAGGTAGTCTAGATAGTGAATATTTTCCCCCTGGCCTCCAAACTCCAGAACAAGCTGGGATATTAACATTTGAGATAAATAATGATACTATTTTTGAAATAATAAAAAAAAATTCTAATACTTTAGCTGCAATAATATTAGAACCTGTTTTAGGAGGGGGTGGAGGATTTTTAGTTGAAAAGGAGTTTTTGAAAAGACTGAGAGAAGAAACTGAACAATATGATATACTATTAATCTTTGATGAAATTATCACGGGATACAGGTTTACTAATTCTCTTTTTCAGAATGAATTAAAAATAATACCAGATTTAACTACTATGGGAAAAATTATTGGAGGTGGAATGCCAATTGGTGCTATTGGTGGACGAAAGGAAATCATTGAGCGATCTAGTCCTGATGTAGAAAATCAAGTCTTAATAGGTGGAGGAACATTTTCTGGATATCCTTTGAGTATGATTGCAGGATTAAAAACGCTAGAGATTTTAAATTTGTCTCAACAAGGTTATCTTCGAATCAATAAAGAGGGAGAGAAATTACTAAATAATCTTAATCAGTTTTTTCATGAAAAAAAGTTGCCAATTATCGCCAAAGGGCATAAATCTATTATTTTACTTCATGTACTTTCAAAATGGATTGAAAAACCTTCAATGCGGGAAATAATTGAATTTAAGGATAAAAAACGAGAAGCTTTACTTCAATTATCACTCTTCAATAGGAATATTTCTGGTTTACATGGATTAGGTTCTATTTCTATGGCTCATAGTCAAGACAATATACTTCAAATTCAAGATGCTGTAGAAGAAATTGCTGAACCTGTCTCCCATTCAAATCTAAATTGAAATTAATCAAGAAGCTAAGTTAAAAATATAGAAGACATTTCATAATAAAAATTTTAAATAAGGGAAATGTAATGAATAAAAAATTTTCAGTTATACAAATAGGGTTAGGACCAATGGGGAAATTAATAACCATTCTCCTTCTTAAAAGTAAAAATATTAATGTAATTGGAGTAGTTGACATTGCTCCTAAACTTGTTGGTAAAAATTTGAACAAAATTTTTAATGAAATTGATGATTCTGAAATTGTTATTCAACCTAATTTAGAAAATGCAATCGCTAAGAAAAAAGTTGATGTTGTTATAATAGCTACTTCTTCTTCATTAGAAAAGGTTGCACCTATAATTAAGCAAGCAGTTAAATCGGGAAGCAATGTAATATCTATTTGTGAAGAATTGTCATATCCTTATGATTATTACCCTCAACTTTCAAAAGAATTAGATCAATTAGCAAAATCAAATGGCGTTTCTATTGTTGGAACTGGAATTAATCCTGGGTATCTTATGGATTTATTACCAATTGTTATAACAGCTCCATGTCAAGATGTAAAATCAATCAAAGTAACGAGAATGATGAATTCAGCTAAAAGAAGAGAACCTTTCCAACGTAAAATAGGTACAGGATTAAGAATTGAAGAATTTCATCAAAAAATTAATAAACATGAAATTTCAGGTCATGTAGGCCTTACACAATCTATTCAGATGATAGTCGCAGCTCTAGGTCTTCACTATGATGAGATTATTGAATTTCCTCCTAAAGAGATAATTACAGAAAAAGATTTAATTACATCCTATGGAGAAAAAGTCCCAAAGGGATATGTTTGTGGGTTACAAAGTAAAGCTATTGCTAAACAGGAAAATAAAGATATTATTTCTTTAGATTTTATAGCTTATGCTGGTGAACATGAGGAATATGATTCAATAATAATTGAAGGTATTCCTAATATCCATCAAAAAATTATTGGTGGAGTTCATGGTGATATTGGCACAGCAGGTATGGTTGTTAATTTAATTCCTAAAATAATAGATGCAAAACCTGGGTTATTTACGATGAAAGATCTCCCAGTACCATGTTATACTGAAAATATTTGGAGGAAATCCCTTTAGAATAATACAAAGAAATTTCATTTCTTGGTTTTTTATTAATTATTATAAGTTGATAAAAAATTTTTAATCTTAATCTTTCCTACAAATAAGCCTTTTACACTGAAAATAAGGTCATAAAGTTTATATAAAAGACTATGTTCTTTTTCTATGTTACAAGCAAATCTTATGGTTAAAAAAAATGAATAAATACAAAAGATCAATATTAATTTCATTACTATTAACCAGTATTCTGTTATTATCTAATTTACCATTTAGAGAACTTGATAATCATCAAGACTATCCTAATAAGAAATTAGATGTTTTTAATGAATTCTCCCCTATTATTAAAGTAACAGCACCACCAAAGGATCAATCACTTGTTTTTGGAGCAATTTCAAGTCCTACTGATCTGGATCCTCACCTATGTTATGATTCAGCTGGAATGGATGTGATTTCTCAAATTTGTGAAGGTTTATATAAATTTAATGTCACAAATCCGGCATACCCACTAGTTCCTGTACTTGCAACAGATCTTCCAAGTGTAAGTGGTTTAGAAATAACCATTCCACTTAGATCTGACGTTACATTTTCAGATGGGACTCCATTTTGGGCTACAACTGCAAAATGGAATTTTGACAGATTAAACTATTTCTTAAATTATTCAGGAAATCAATACTTACCCAGCCCTTTTAATGTACCTCTTCCTTCAGATGGCTCTATTCAATTATCCAAAGTATATGCATTATTTACCGAGAATGGTATTCCTATTATAAATAAAACAGAAGTGATAGGACCGTATACTTTAAAAATTGTTCTTAATCTACCCAAGGCATCATTCATTAATTTATTAACTTTTCATTCAACATTTTTCCATTCACCGATATCTGCTCAAATTCAAGGGAAGGAACTTGACTATCTCACATATGCCGATGGTGATGTTTTAATTGGAACAGGACCTTTTAAGTTCCAAGATTATTTTACAGATTTTCAAGTTAAATTTACTCGTAACGAAGATTATTGGCAAGAACCTTCATTATTGACCAATTTAACATTTTGGATTATTGAAGATGATACTACTTTGAATACAGCAGTATTATCAGGAGACATTGACCTATTTGATTCCCCAAGAACGACCTTCTTTGACCAATTCAGAAATGATCCAGATATAACTCTCTTAGAAGCTGGCCCTAATATAAATACTAACTATATGGGTTTTAATGGTTATATGGTAAATACGACATTCAGGAAAGCAATCTCATATGCTATAGACTATTCTTATCTAATCGATACAGTATTGTCAGGTGAAGCCTACAAATTAAAATCACCCATCCCAACTGGAATCCCTATGTCAAATTATTCTTATAATTATGCTATATTTGACCGAGCATATGCCCAATCAATCATGCAATCTATGGGATATGGAGTGGGTTTTACTACTGATTCTCAATGGGCTACCGTAGCAGACGGAGGAGGCTGGGGGTTTGGTTGGAATATAACAGCTCAATCTGAAGGTACAGTTAGAAGAGATTTAGCATTATCTATTTCAGATAATCTCAGATATTTAGGGATTAATGCTCCTGTTGTACAAGTTTCTTTCTGGGACATAATCAATTGCATGTCATATGATACTGGACCTTTAAGAAGAGATTTAATCCCAATGTATATGCTTGGATGGGCTCCTGATTATATAGATCCAGAAA
>JBHLLP010000008.1:0-111734 GCA_048885525.1 Candidatus Hermodarchaeota archaeon
TACAATAGAGATTTGTTTAATACTAAAATATATTATCTCTTTCTTAGTAAAGAGTTTTATGCCCTCTTCTAACTCTCTATTTCGATCCTTATAGTAATTGAAATAATAGGTTGCAACGTATATTCCCCGAAAAATTAGTAATAAAAGTAAATTAGTAAAAAATATCTGTTCAAGATTCAGGTACCCTAAAGTATATAGTTGATAAAATATCATTATAATCCAATCAATCATAAACTTATATTAGAACTAAGTTATTAATAAAATTATCTGTAAATTCTTAAGAATTAGCTAATCTTTTATTTAGATTATAAGATTAAAATATGAATGACAAACTTGGGAAATAAACAGCCGTTAAGGATGGAAAATAAAGAAAGAGAGATTGAAGATAATAAACATCGAAGATCCCTAGGAGTTCATTTAACATCAAGAGATATTTTTTTAAAATATGTATTTCCTGAAATACAAGACAAGTTATGGCATTATACTTGGATTGATCTATATGCTGGAGAAGGAAATTTGATTTTACCCATTTTAGACTCTATTTCTTCTGAAAATCGAATTCAATTTTTTAAGGAACATATTTTTTTATTTGATATTCAACCACAAATGGTGCGAAAATGCATTCTTAATACTACGAATTATGGTATCCCTTCAGAAATTGCTGATAAGAACATTCAATTACGAGATAATTTAGAGAGTTTTCCTTCATTTTTAAAGGACACACAATTTCCTTTATTTCATATAACAAATCCACCATATCTATATTTAGGATATATTAGAAAGCATAAAGAGACTCAAAAATATTTAAAATTTTTTAAAGGTAAAAATGATGGGTATCAAGACTTATACCAAATTGCGATGATAAACGATTTAAGAAATAAAATTGAAAATTTAATTTACATAATTCCATCAAATTTTTTGTATGGCGCGTCTGTTTCAAACAAATTTCGTAAAGATTTCCTGAAATACTATTATATTGATAAAATGACAATTTTTGAAACAAAAATATTCGATTATACAGGAACTAATATTTGTATAGGTTTTTTTAAGAGGAAAGGTGTTCTAAAGAGCGAGAATCTGGAATTTAATGGAATTAAGATAAAAAAGCAAAATAAGCAAATTATAAAAAAATATATACTTAAGCCTGAGTACAATTATCGTGCTGGATCTGAATTTGATCAATTTCTTCAAGAATTTAATGCGAAATTACCATTAAAAATAAATTATTATTTACTAAAAAAAGATGTTATAAAGAATAAAGGAGACAATGAGATTAAGGTTATTGATGCTAATAAATATCAAAATAATGAATATAAGAGATTTACTCTCTATGTTAATGATTATTTAAAAGAAAAAGTTAAATCCAACATCATTTATGTTCGAACTGTTGATACCGGATCCTATCATGGTAGAGTTGGATTGGGATTAATTAGATATGATTTTAAAGTTGATGGAATTTATGTTTCAGGGAACACATATCGTACCCATCCAATTCAAATATTTTTTGAGCCAAATATTACACATGATGAACAGAAATTATTGAAAAATTATTTTAATTTCATATTAGAAAATTTTAGGGAGAAATTAGACAGTGAATTCCTCACAACCTATAAATATTCAGAAGCAGAATATACGAGGAAGTATCTAGGTTTAACTCAAGTTAGAAAATTAATTCAAACTTTCCCACATAGCTATAATAATGGTGAATTCAACGATAATCTAAATTATCTAATCGAGAAAAAAGAATTTGACAAAATATTAGAATTATTAAAAACTCGCAAGTAAAAAGGCAATTAATCCGAGAAACATGGCGATTTTTAATAATAGACTAATTCTTTTAAAATCTTTTCTTACTAAATTGCGTTTTAACATCAAAATTATTGTATAGAGAGTCAAAACTAAACCGAAAGCCATAGAGATTAAGAAGCGTAAGCGATTTAAAATATTTGTGAAATATGGTAAAATAGAGAATATAATTGCTAATACAGCAAATATAAGAGAAGTGATTGTTGATTTTTTAACACCAACCTGAATTGCTAATGTTTTTACGCCTTGGCTTTTATCTCCTTCAATATCTTCACACCCCTTAATAACTTCTCGTGAAAGGAGTAGAAAAAATGACGTTAAAAAGAAGTAGTAAATATATGGAGGTATTAGCGAATTATTTAAAACAGCTCCATAAATAAGTCCAATCGAAAAAGATACACTCACAATAATATTTCCAAAAAATCCGCTTTTTTTACCCCAAGCTGCGTACAACCATCCAATAAAAGCAAAAAAAACAGCTAAAATAATATTCAAGTACCCAATATTAAATAAAATGCTATTCAAAATAGCGATCACTATCCCTATCAAAGAAATCATTATCCATAAGATCTTTGCTTGGTCCAAAGTTATTGATCCTCTAGGTATAGGCCTTTCTGGACGATTAATTTTATCAATTTCAATATCGTAATAATCATTAATGATCATTCCAGAGCCTGCGATAAAGAAATAAGTGAGAACACCTAAAATTAGATTTAAAATTAATCTAAGGGGATCAATACCTAATCTTGTATTTAAAATTCCTATAATAACAGTTAAACTACCCATTAAATCATTTATTGGGCGAAGAATTTCGATGGTATCCTTAAATTTCATAAAAACACATCCTTTATTTTAATGGATAATTTTTTTTCTGTGATTTTCCCGCGTTTTTAATTGCATCTATTATGCCTTTTAATGAGTCTCCATTATCCTTAAGAATATGATTCTCAATATAAGTACCCATAACGATGATATCTGCTCCAGCATCCACAAAGGCTCTAGCATCTTCTTTATTATCAACCCCGCCTCCAGCGATTATTGGAATATTTAGAATTGATGAACATGTTTTTATATGTTCAACTGGAATTTTTTCTCCTCCCGAACCAGCCTCCAAATATATAATTTTGAAACCAAACATTTCTGCCGCTAAAGCATATGCTGCAGTTAATTTAGGTTTATTTCTAGGCAATAATTTCGCATTCCCTATCCACCCAGCACTACCTCCAGGTTCTATTATTAAATATGCCATCGATATATATTCCAAGTTATAAGATTTAATCGTATATGAAGCAAGGGCTTGCTGACCAATAATGGAATAAGGATCAGATGAGTTTAATAAAGACATAAAAAAAATCGCATCCGCATGTTTAGATACATTACTAATACCTCCGGGAAAAATAATTATTGGAACCGAAACCTTTTCTTTTATTGTTATTATCGTTTTATCTACAAAGTTTTGATCGAATACAGTACTTCCTCCAATTAAAATAGCATCAGTACCAGCATCCTCAGCATATTTTGCCATCTTTGCTGCTTTACCTGGCCCTTGTCTTAATGGATCTGGGTCTATTAAAGAAAAATGTAAAGCTCCTTCATTGTTAATTTTTTTAATTATATATTCATATGTACTTCTTTCAATATATTCATCGATTACAATATCAACCATAAATTTCACATCTTTTAACTTTATTATTTTTTTTTAGTATTCACAATCATTCTTTCGATTTTATTGTATATTGCTATAACACTTTCTTTCCAATTAGAAAATTGATCTAAATTCTTAGGGAAATTTTTATAAAGTTTAGCTATCTCCTTCATTCTAATTCTGAGATAATTAAGATCTAATAATAAATTTGGTTGAGATATTCCTTTAAAAGCTTTAACCGCCATATTAATTAATGACAAATTTAATCCTCCTGTAGAGGAAATTTCTAAAATCTCTTCTCCGCTTAATAAATCGCGTTCTAAGCTAAAATTCAATTCCTCATTTGAAAGGTTTTGAAGTACAATTCTTAATAAATCTAATGAGGCAAATTCCGCTCCAAAACTCGTCATTACATTAAAATTATAATCCCATAATTCTTTTATAGAATTATCACCATTTTCAATAGCATGAACTGCTGAATTTGCAGCTAGATAGCCAGCTCTCATAGAAGGGTCTATCCCACCACCATGAAGTGGATTAACTTGACAAGCAGCATCTCCTACTAGCATAAATCCATTATCAGCACATGACCATAGTGGTCTTCTCACAGGAACTACACCTCCTCCTGTTGAGAGAATTTCAACATTGGATGTTTTAATAAATTCTTGAAATACATTTGTTTTATATAAATCCTTTACTTTACCTCGATAATCCATAAAGGTTCCAATTCCTATATTAATAGAAGACGGGTTTTTTGGAAAATACCAAATGTATCCTCCTGGAGCTTTTTCTTGATCAAGAATTATTGTAATATATTCAGGATCATCTATTTGTTGATCTTTAGGTGAAAATTTCACAATCTCACGATAACATAAAATACTATCATTTTTTGATATGTTTTTTTCTATTAGTGAACTTATGACATTCTTTCTTAAGGGAGAATGAAATCCACTCGCATCAATAATGATTTTGGCATTAAGGTTTAGTTTTTCTCCATTTTCTAATTTAACTTGAAGCCCAGTAACAGTTCCATTTGTATATAACAAATCTAACGCCATAGTATTATCTAAAAATTGTTTGACACCCGCATCAAGAGCTTCATTCAATAATCTTTGTCCAAATTCTAATCTATTTACTATATAACCTGCTTGTTTAGGATCTAAAAGAGTAATACACTTCTTATGGTTTGGCGAATATAATTTTGCTCCTTTTATATAACATGAGAGTTCTTCATTTTTTGGGTGGTTTATCCTTAAGAAATCAAAAATTTCATTTCCAACAGCATCACCACATATTTTATCTCCAATCTTTAATTTTGGCTTTCTGTCTATTAAACATACATCCAGACCTTTCCTAGCAGCAAATCTCGCAGATGTGGTTCCACCCGTACCAGCTCCGACAACAATTACATCAAAGGATTTCTGTATGTTTTCCATATCAAGAGGTTTTATATAAATATTAAAATAAAAATTTAAAAAATTATTAAATTAAAGTTAGGAGATAAATAATTAATGTACTGCCTATTGGGACCGTTAAATCATCGAATGTACTTGGAGATACTAACTCGATTAAAGTTGCAATAACACTGGTAATTAAAGAATATATTAAAATCGTAGGTAAAGTTAAAGGTTCTTGAAAAGTAGGAATTAGCAAACCAAAGAAAAAAAATGAAAGAAAACATAATATAAAAGCTGTTATAAAGAAAGTTAATGAACCCTCAAGTGTTCTTTTTGAGTTTGTCCATGACAAACATAAACTTATCTTTCCCCAACGTTTTCCTATTACTGAAGCTAAAGTATCCGCCACTATCATTATTAGAACGCCAGCAATTGGAAAATAAAATTGGTCAGGCTCATAAATTCCAAAGATGAAAACTAATAGTGTTATTGAAAGGCAATAAAAAAATGGACCTTGGAGAAAAGCTCTCTTTAGGCCATCTTCTTGTTCTTCCGAGATTGCATCATATAAATCTTTTAATTGTTTTACTTTTGATTCTTTAGAGCTAAAATAAACCAGCACTGTTAGGGTGCCTGCGATAATTGTAGGCCAAAATGGCCAAAAGTAAAAAGGAGAACTTAATATTGCCAACCCCGCGAACATATGAACTGATTTTCGCGCAGTAAATTTAGTAATTTTTTCTTTTTTATATAATATCAGCGGGATAAAAATTGCTAAGAGGATATAGAAGAATGTAATTCCGACAATTCCTAAGTCAGTGAAAATATTTGTCATTTCAGTACTAATTAGTTTAATTATTAAGCCAAAAAAGTATTCTTACTTTAAAGACTTTATCAACTGATTAGTTTTTATTACAAATAAGAATATGAAATATCTTATAATGGTGGTAATGGTGGGACCTCATCATATTTCCATTCAACCACTACTGGATATGTCCACCAGTGATCAGGGATCCTTGAATAAACACCATATTTATTTAGACCAGCAGAAAATGCATCTATATTTACTCTTGGTGCTTTGATATGGTCTTCTTGTGGGTAAAAATAGGCTCCATAGCCACCTTTTTCGGTACCAAGATTCCGAATCATATGCCAAACTTCTCTTTCACACTGTTCAGGTGTGCCTATTGGATATATGGATTGAATATTCACACAACCCCAGATCATGATTTTTCCACGGAATTTACTTAAGGCAGGATATCCTATCATACGAGGACTGTCTAATTCAATTGCATCTAAACCCCATTCAATTAATAAAGGAATCAACTTATCAATTTTTCCACAGCTATGTAAATGGAAATCACATTCAAGTTTGTGAGCTGTATCAATGAGTCGCTTATAAACAGGTTCATAAAATTCTTTGAAAGTTCTCGGATTAAAGAAAGGTCCTTTCTGTTCTCCTAAATCATCATACATAATAAAACCATGTGGTTTAGCTCCAGATTTGACCCACATCTTTTCAAATTTTATATATTGATTGGTAAGATATTCTAATAAATATTCTAATTTTTCCTTGTGTTGTTTATGATCCAATAATAATGAATTGAAACCACGCATATTTGCAGCAATTTGAAATGGTCCTAAATCAAGTAAACACATGCGATATTTTTTTTCCCCCATTTTTTTACTTAGTTCTACAAAAAAAGAGTAAGAACTCATATCATCAAAAATTGGGGTATATTTCTGAAAGTATTCATCAGTATTTCTATAGTCTAATAGTGAAGGTTTGCTAGGATGTCCCATAGTATTAACTCCCGATCTTTTCCAAATTGTGCCCCACTCATCAATTTCTTCCCTAGGAATATCAAGCCATTTTTCAAATTTTGGATCTTCTGCCCAATCTGGTTTTTCCCAATTCCAAAGATGGGACTTAATAATTAAATCGCTTTCAACGTGAGGAAATAAGCATTGCTCATTTTTACCATATCCGGGTTGCCACTGCTTAGACGGCATTCTAGCTAATGTAAATACATCACTTTTACCGAATGGTCTCCAAATGGGTACTTTATCTGGATTTGTGAAATTAATAGCAGCTTTTACACGTTCAAGTGAGTTAAAAGTCAATATCACTTCGTAATCTAATATTCTTTCAGTTTGATTTGTAAATTTTTTTCTTAATATTCAATATTGAATTTTTTTTTATTAAAATTTTTATATAACCTCAAATTTCCTTTTTCAAAAAAAAAGTTAGTATATTAAAATCTTAACTACATTTATCCATACTTAAATGTCTAAAGAGAGTTATGGCTCGGGTTATTTTGGTGAATGGATTGAAGATGAATTTGAATTACCTGCTTATCGTTATACTTGCGATCAAATCAGTGACCCTAAAGCAATCACGCCTATGAATGAAATTTGGCATGCTAAAACTGATCATTGGCACCAAGTAGGGAATGATCGATTAGTTGCTGTTGCATCTAATTACGGATACCTTCAAGTTAGACAAGATGAAGGAGGTCCAAAGTTTCTTAATGTTTACGATCCTGAAAATAAACATTACGCTGGAGGTTTTGGGTATTTAACTGATGGAAATAATATGATTTCTACTTTTTACTCTAAGCGTTATTCATCATTTGAACGGATATTTGGAATGGGTTACTACAGAAAGGTTGTTGAGGATAAAGGATATACTGCAGATCAGGTTATTTTTGCTCCTTTTGGAGATGATCCAATTTTAATTTCACAAATTACAATAGCTAATAATCGTGAAATAGCAGTGGATTTAGATTGGGTTGAATATTGGGGTTGTTTTATGTATCAATTTTCATTATTATCTTTTGGTAAAGGTTTACAGGCAAGAGATCATTCGATAACTAGGAAGCTTAGAAGAGAGTTTAGTGAGAAGTTTAAACATAAATTTCAAATTATAGATAATCATAGAGGACTGTTAGAAACAAAATATATTAGTACTGGTGTTAGCAAAGCAAATAATAAAGCTCAAACTAAAAAACCTAGCGATAATGATAATCACCCACCATCAACATTTCTTGTCTCTCTTGATGCCACTGCAGATGATCTAAGTACGAATGACACCTTATTTTTTGGTAATAATGAAATACATTCCCCTGAAGGGATTGTTTTAGCATTTAATTCGGAAGATTCTATCTCAGATCTTGGAAATGCAATGTTTATTAAACGAAAAATCCACTTAGAGCCCTCAGAAAGTCAAACTTTATATTTTGGGTTTGGTTATCTTCCAGATGATTTTGATCTCACTTCCCTTTTAAATAAATATAATAAAGACATATCAAACTTATGGAGAAAATCTAGCCATGCTTGGAAAGAAAACACTATGCTATTAAACGTACCCGGAGAACCTTGGATATACAGAGAATTAAAATGGCATAATTATTATTTAAGAAGTGCTATGACTTATGATAGTTTTTTTCAAGAACATATCCTTTCACAAGGATTAATATATCAGTATATTATGGGTTTTCAAGGTGCTGCACGTGATCCCCTACAGCATGTTAAACCATTTCTATTCATTGAACCAGAAATTGTGAAAGAAATTATTAGATATACTATGAAGGAGATATATGAAGACGGAGAAATACCATATAGTATAACTGGTTTTGGCATAATATTTGAATGGATTAAATCGAGTGATTTTGAATTGTGGCTTTTATGGTTAGTAAGTGAGTTTATTCTTGTGACCCGCGATATAAACTTTCTAGATGAGGAAATTCCAACATATCCTCTTTATGGTAGAAAAGCGGGAAGATCAACAGTACGAGAATTATTAGATAGATGTTATAAACATTTTACTGAAATTACAGGAACTGGTCCTCATGGAATTCAACGATTATCCGTTGGTGATTGGAATGATTCAATAATCTGGGGATTAGTTCCTAAAGAAAAAAAAAGTGAAGTTCGAAAAAATGGAGAGAGTGTTTTAAACTCAGCCATGGCTACTTATACTCTAAAACAATATGCTGAGATATTAAATTTAAGTGGTGATATTGATAAAGCAAATCAAATTCTCGAATATGTTAAATCTCAAATTGAAGCTGTTCGTGCTCAATGGACTGGCAATTGGTTCAAACGAGCATGGCTAACAGAAGATATCGGATGGTTTGGAGAAGATCAGATATGGTTAGCGCCCCAACCTTGGACAATTATAGGAGAAATAACAAATCAAGAACAAACAAATGTTTTAATTAAATCTATTGATCAATTATTGCGAGATCCATCACCAATTGGTGCCCTACTTCATAGTAAAGGTTTTGAAGGTAAAATCATAGGTATGGCTGCAAACGCAGGAATCTGGTATTCCATAAATGGTACATTAATATGGGCTTTATCTAAAGTAGATGGAAAAATGGCTTGGGATGAATGGAAGAAAAATACACTAGTATATCATGCCGAAAATTATCCAGATATATGGTATGGAATATGGAGTGGACCAGACACATATAATTCTGTTTTATCAAAATATCCAGGACATACAATTTTTAATCCATTCTACCTCACTGGCGATCCTAAAGATGAATCAAAAATTCTTACATCAACCGGATTAAACTTCACAGATTTTCCTATTATGAATCTTCATAGTCATGCATGGCCTCTATATAACACAATACATCTAATAGGGGCAGAATTCACTAGTGAAGGCATTAAATTTTCACCAATTATACCTAAAGAAAAATATGAATTTATCTCTCCCTTATTAGGATTTAAAAAATCAAATGAGGCTTATTCTGGTTGGTATGCTCCACTTGTTGAAGGTAATTGGAAAATTGTCCTAAAATTGAACAAAGAAGAAATCGAAAAAATCGTTTCCTTAGAAGTAAATGGTAAAAAGGAAGATTTTATTATTGATAATAATAAAATAACTTGGAAAGGGAAAAGTAAACCAAATAACCCTTTAAAATGGAGGTTAATTTACAATTTAGATGTTTGAGGTAAAAATAAATGAAAAGAATAGAATTTTCTAATAATTTTATTTGGGGCGCAGCTACAGCAAGTTATCAAATAGAAGGAGCATGGCAAGAAGATGGAAAAGGTGAAAGTATTTGGGATGATGTCTGTCACAATACAAAAAATATAAAAGATCAAGATACAGGAGATATCGCATGTGACCATTACCATCGATATAAAGAAGATGTTCAAATAATGAAAAATTTAGGTTTGAAGGCATATCGATTTTCAGTTTCATGGCCTCGTATTTTTCCATCAGGTAAGGGCAAAATTAATCAAAAAGGAGTTGAATTTTATGATAATCTAATTAATGAATTATTAGACAATAAGATTAAACCCGTAATAACATTGTATCATTGGGATTTACCTTTATCTCTACAAAAGATTGGGGGTTGGGAAAGCCGAAAAGTAGTTGATGCTTTTGTAGATTATGCTAATTTTATGTTTAATCATTTTGGAGACCGTGTGAAGAAATGGATAACTTTTAATGAGCCATTAGTTTTTACAATGTGGTTTTATTCATTTGGACTTTATGATCTAAAACCTGATGTTAGGAGAGGATATTTAGCCTCAATCTGTGTTAATGCAGCTCATGCAAAAGCAGTAGAAAGGTATCGTAATTCTAAGAACTCAGATGGGGAAATCGGTATTACACTTAATTTGTCTCATGTATACCCAGAGACTGATTCTGAGTTGGATCAAAAAGCAGTAAAATATGTTGACGGTGTAAATAATCGGTGGTTTATTGATCCCGTATTAAAAGCTTCTTATCCTCAAGACATTCTAGATGTTGTTAGTAAACGGTTTAATATTCCTCAGATACCGAAAGAAGATTTAATAATGCTTAAAGATAATCCGATTGATTTCTTAGGAATAAATAATTATGATTGCACCAGAGTTAGTGCAGAAAACCCAGATGATTTAACCAGTTTGAGAAAATTAATTAAGCGTGAAAGAATAAAAGGGCGTGAATATTCAGAAATGGGTTGGGAAGTGTGCCCTGAAGGATTTTACGATTTATTAATAAGAATTGACAAAGATTACAAACATCCAATAATTTATATTACTGAAAATGGAATGGCTTGTAAGGATGAAAAGATCATAGATAATGTAGTTCAAGATGAAGATCGCATAAACTACTTAAAACATTATCTTGAAGCGGCTCATAGAGCGATTGAGAAGGGTGTGAGGTTGAAAGGATATTTTGTTTGGTCATTAATGGATAATTTCGAATGGGTTGAAGGATATTCCAAACGTTTTGGATTAATTCGAGTAAATTATGAAACTCAAGAGCGAATGTGGAAAAAAAGCGCTCAATGGTACCAAGAAGTCATTGCTAGAAATGGTTTTGAAATTTATATTTAAATTATTTTGTTAATTTGGTTTATTTAATTTTCATTTTTATTGTAGCTTTCATCTCATACAGCAATTTTTGTATTTCTTACCACTTCCACAGGGGCATGGTGAATTGCGCCCAATTTTCTTTGATTTAATTTGATTACTTGATGTAATTTCATTTCCACCTCTTATTTTATCCGCTAAGACTTCAAATCTCGGTAGAGCATGAATATAAAATTTCTTCCAGCCTTTACATAAAACACTTAATAGCTTTGAGTTTTTAGAACCTCCAATACGGAATTTTTGACAATCTCCATGACATAAGTTGATGAATCGACATGTATTACAATCTATATGCCAATTAGTTTTTTCTCGACCGAATTTACGATAAATCGGAGATTCTAGAATATCTTTCCATTTATCATAGAGTACATTCCCTAATAATAGATTTTCCTGTACAAAAAAATCACATGGAAAAATACTTCCATCAAATTCAACTACAAAATATTGACAACAATTCTTTCCCATATAGCATACATTATAACGTCCATATACTAAATATTCTAAGATTGAATCAAAATGTCTAATAGAAATTTTATTTACATCTTCTTTTATCCATTGATCAAATAGATCACAGATAAAGTTACCCCATTCTTCTCCTGTTATTGAAAAAGATTTTGGATTATTATTTTCGTTAAATTCAACACATGGGATATATTGATGATAATAAAATCTTTGATCTCTTAAATAGCGATAAATTTCATTTGCTTTTCTTACATTTTCATTGTTCACAAGAATTAAAATATTGAACTCAACCTTATTATGTCTCAAATGCTCAATACCACGCAATACTAAGTTATGAGTTGGTTTTTGACCTATTGTTTTCCTATAAGTATCATGAAGATAAGCGGGACCATCAAGACTCACTCCAAGAAGAAACTTATATTCACCGAGAAACCGTGCGAAATCATCAGTAATAAGAGTACCGTTCGTTTGAAGTCCATTGCTTATAACAGCTCCAGGGGGTGCAAAATGTTTTTGAAATTCTATAGCTTTTTGAAAGAATTTTAACCCCATAATCGTTGGTTCCCCTCCCTGCCATCCAAAAGCATAATTATTATTTTGATTTGTTTGCATATAGCTTGCAATCATTACTTCTAATACTTCATCTGACATTCTAGGCGAACTTTTTATGTTTTTAAGGTGATCTATATAAAAACAGTATTCACATCTTAAATTACAATCTGCTGATGCAGGTTTTATTAACAATGAAAAAGGTTTCATATTATTTCTTTAAAAATTAAAGCAAAATTAGTTGTATCTTAATAGTCTCATTTTTATAGTATTTTTTTTGATAAAAGATTAAACTGCATATTATTTAGCTTTTCTTTTTATAAGTGTAAACATAGTTTCAATAAGCCTTTTATAATTTTTTGGAATAAATTTGGACATTAATTCAATTAATAAATCTTCATCAATTTCTTTGATGTTTTTATTATTTACTGCTTGTTTAATTTGGTTATTAAATTGCATATGCATTGGTTTAGGGAGATAATTTAAAATGTAATAATACATGCTCTTTCCTTTGTTTTTCCATACTATTTGAATATCCCCAATTGTTTCTTCAATTTCTGAGCGTTTGTCTTCTAAATTAAGATGTTTCTTCTTTATTTCTCCGTCATATGGAATTCCTAGACGTTCATATTGCTCGAGTGGAGCATCATTTTTTTTCATCTCACCTCTTAGAAGTTGTATCATCATAATCTCAATATTGGAATCAAATATTGGATTTTCTTGTTTTGGGTCATCTTTAAGATCAAAAAGGAGGCTCCCATAAATATAGGGCGTTCCATATCTATGTCTTGCTGAAGTTTTCAGAGTTTTACAACCTTTAGTAAAGGCAAAAGGTTCGCTAAGTTCAATAGTTTGTAATTCATGAATGGAAAAAAATTCTCTCATATGTGTTGGTAGAAGAGTATAATTATAAAGTGGTTTATTTATAGGATTTATAGGACCTCTCATATATAGATATTGCCCGTCAGTTATATTTACATGAGCACCATGCATACCAAACAGAGCTACTTCTCTTATCTTAGTATCAGAATCAATAGTTTCCTTTAAGATCTTACCCTGCATATCTTTTGGACATCTAACTCCAAAAAATTCAAGAATAGTCGGTGCTAAATCTATAGTCTGAACGAGAGCATTTCTTCTTTCATTCTTTTTTTTGATTCTAGGGTCCCAAATAAAAAGGGGTATTTGAGCAATCTCGTTATAAACTGGTGTTACTGATTTGCCCCACCAATCCTTTTCTCCTAATAAGAAGCCATGATCTGTTGTTACTATTAACATTGTGTCTTTCCACAAATCTTTTTCATCCATTAGATCTAATGCTGTCCCTAAATAGTAATCACACATACTAACTGAAGCGGCATATTCTTTGCGACAATGTTCTACTTGATCTGGAGGTTCAGTTACAACAGAGTAATTAGGCCAATCGAAATGTGGTCCATCATAATTATCTTTATAGAGGTCTTTATATTTTTTTTGAGTATAAAAAGGTTCGTGTGGATCAAATGTTTCTATTTGCAAAAACCAGTTATCTTCTTCCTGATTGGTTATTATAAACTCTAAACCTTTCTCGAATGTTCTCGTTTGGGGCATATTTTCTTCTTTTTGCATATATTTCCTATTAACCCAATCTTGACGCCAATGAGGAGCTGATTCTTCTCTCATATTAAAAACATGATCTGGAATCATAGGATCTTTTACTTCACCCTTCCAAGGATCTCCTTCATGACCTCTGATTATTTCCCAAGTATTATATTGAGTATGATATGTAGATCCTCCAACTTCCCAATAATGATAATGATCACTCACCAAATGTGTATAAATTCCTTTTTCTTTCAATAATTTTGGCATAGAATCATCAAATGGTTCTAAAGGGCCCCAACTTCTGTGTAAGAAGTTATATCTTCCTGTATGAAGTTCTCTCCTAGCAGGTATGCACATTAGACTCCCTGAGTAATGATTATCAAAGGTTACTGATTTTTCTGCTAATCTTTGAAAATTAGGAGTGTGGACCCAATTACAACCATAAGGTTCAAGAAAATCTTTTCTCAGAGTGTCAAAAAAAATTAGTATTACTTTCATTATTTTCTCTTTATATATCTTATGTTCAATATTATTATACTTAATTTAGATGTATTTTTTAATATTATGTATAGAATTTTATAAAGATTTATAATTTTGAGCCGATTTAATAGATTATTAAATACTATTTTACAAATCTAGAAATATGCTTAGAGTTGGAATAATTGGTTGTGGCGATATCTCCAATTTGAATGTTTTGGGTTATCTCCATTCACAAGATACAGAAATTGTTGCTGTTTCTGATACTGATATTAAGAAAGCTAGAAATAAATTAGAACAATGGGGCTTAAGAACTATAAAGATATACCCAGATTATAGGGAAATGGTTAAGCGAGAAGATTTAGATATCGTAGAAATTTTAACTCCACATCATCTTCATGGACCCATGACAGAATATTGTGCGAAAAAAGGAATTAAAGGAATTTCAGTTCAAAAACCGATGGCTCATACAATCTCAGATTGTGACAATATGATAAAGGTTTGTGAAGAAGAAAAAGTGATATTAAAAGTATATGAAAATTTTCGATTTTATCCTGTGTATCTAAGAGCAAAGGAATTATTAGAGAATGGAATCATCGGAGATTTATTAAATTTTAGAATCAATTCGATTAATGCAGGTGGTCCTAGTATGCCTAGAGATCTGAAATCAACTGGATGGCGTCGAAAATTTGAAGTTTGTGGTGGAGGACCATGGGTTTATGATGATGGAATTCACAAGTTTTCAATGGCTCTCTGGTTAATGGGTCAAGACAGAGTTGAACAAGTATATAGTTGGATTGATTATTTTTCTGCGGTCTGGGATGGACCAAGTTATTTAATTTGGAGATATCCAAGAAATAATGATAATGAAGCCCCCAGATATGGTATTTTTGAGATTACTATAGCTCCTAATCTATATTATCCAACTAACTATTATGTTTGTGATGAATATATTGAAATATCTGGTACAAAAGGTTTAATGTGGATAAATCAGTGTACTTGTGGAGGTAATTTTATTTCAAAAAGTTCCCAGTTTCCCCCTATTATTGTATATACTAATGGAGAAGTAAACACGTATGGAAATGAGCTCCCGAGAGATTGGAGATATTCTTTTATTAATTCAACTGAACATTTTATTAAAGTTATGAGAAGTGGAGGAACCCCTATTTATAATGGAGAACAAGGAAAAAGCCTAACTATTTTTGCTAAAATGGCCCACCTCTCAGATCAAAAAAAAAGAGCTATTTTTTGGCAAGAAATGACTTCTGAAAATGAAATAAACCGTTCATGCTCAGTTGAGGAACCTAAAGATATCAATACAGCGGAATTAAGTAGGTATTTTTCAAGAATAAGAAAAGATTTAAAGAAAGGGAAACAAGCGGGTTTAATTACTAAAGAATTGAAATATGACAAGGATCTATTAGTTGAATAATATCTTAATCAAGAAATATCTCTTTTCCTTGCTCAACAGATTTAATTGCTGCTAGATTAAATTTCAATATTGCTCTTGCTTGTTCACCAGAAAGAATTGGATCTTTATTATTTTTAACTACGTCTATAAAGTAATTAGTTGCATTAATAAAACTATGTTTCCAATCTTTTTGAAATTCTTTATATGTTTCCACCTTTCCATCTCGAATAATTATGATGGGAGGAAAGATTTCAGAATCAGACATTTTATTTCCTATTGATGTTCCTTGGTTTATCTTCATTATTCCACGACTAGCTATAATTTCAATGAATTCATCAACAGGATAATATTTTGAATCTGAGAAATTCACTTCCGGCATTAATGCAAATTCCATATTACCATATTGTGGAATTACGTGCTCTCTACTTTGCTTATATTTGAACATTACATAAGCAGGAGCATCAAGTCCTTGATAGTTATCTGTCCAACTGAAGACTTTTTCAATTTCTTCGTTGAAAAACCACCATGCTAAAGAGAAAGCGTGCCATCCGTTATCAAAAAGAATTGGAGAACCATTAGGTCCACCTCCGATTTTTTTTGGATCTTTTCTCCATATTTCTGCGCTTTTTGGAATTTCCCAACCACCCTTTGTACCTATTGCCGTCTTAATTCGGATTGATGAAGGATCACCAATATAATCATTATCCAATAATTCTTTTGCCTTCATTATATGAGGGGTAAATACAAAATTCTCATAAATAGAAAGAATTGAGCCTGAATTTTTACAAGCATCAATCATATTATCAGCTTCTTCTAAAGTCAAAGCCATTGGTTTTTGGACCGAAATTCCCTTTATTCCTTTTTGAGCAGCATAAATAGTAGCATCAGCATGAAGATGATGAGGTAATAATATCTCAACAATATCTAAATCCTCTTTATCTAACATTTCCTTATAATTAGAATAAATTGAAATGGACTTATTTAAATTAAAACTTTCGATTTTTTGCTTAGCCTTTTCAACAGTTCTATTGCATAAACACTTGATTTGAGTATCATCTCGATTTAAATAACCTAATATATTAAGGTCAAAGATGACACCAGTTCCAATAATACCAACTTTTAACATAAAATATTCAAGTATAAAATAATTAATTAAATTTAAAAAATCTCCATTGGTAAAAATTTTTATCTAAAGTAGTGTCAAGTGAAACTTCTATTGAATAATAGATTAATTGAATATCTTGAATCGGTTTTTGAAACAAGTGAGCTTAATCGGCTTCATGAGAATTATGGAGCAGGTAGAATTTTCAATAATCCCATAATTGGGGTAGCTCGAGGAGATGATCCAATATTTCAGGAATTCAAGAAAGTTGTTGGACCAGAACATTTAACTCCTCTTAAATTATGGTTAAAAGAAGACCAGAGAGAAATAGAGGCTTCAAAATTACGAGTTGTCTCTATAGTTTTTCCTTATGTTAATAAAATTCGAGATGAAAGTATAAAAATTAAAAGAACATCAGAATTAGTTGTCCCTGCTGAAATTTATGCTGTAGGTAGAAATTATGCTATTCCTTTTAAAAAAGCTGTATGTAGAGAAATAATTGATTTTTTTCATAAAAATGGTTATATAACAATAGCAGGAATGTTATCGGAGTTCGTCAGCACTATTGTATCACAAAAAATTTATTCTAATTGGTCAGAACGCCATATTGCTTTTGCTGCAGGATTAGGTACATTTAGTTTACACGAGGGATTAATTACTGATGTAGGATGTAATATTAGGTTAGCTTCTGTTTTAACAAATGCCCCTCTCAAAGTCACAAAAAGAGAGAGTGATGATCCTTACGGAAATTGTTTATTTTATGCAGAAGGTACTTGTAGAAAATGTGAAGAGATGTGTCCTGCTAATGCAATTAATGAAAATGGGCATGATAAAGATAAATGTCGTGAATATTTACGAAAAGTAGCAAAAATAAATATTGAACGTATTGGAACAATTTTAAAACCTCATAGGCGTCGTGTAGATTGGAGGTTAAGGCATCCCTCCTATCCAGTAGGGTGTGCTTTCTGTCAATTTGGAGTTCCGTGTATGGATAAAAATCCAATGAAAAGAAATATATAATTGGTACTTGAGAATTGAATTATATTAGGAAATTTGATTAATTAAATACTTTTATATAAATCAATGTCATCTAAGAGAAAAGAATTAGATCCAAGTAAGGCATATGAAAGAGCCTTATATCGTGGCTGTGGTTATTCTTACGAAGATTTAAAGAAACCTAAAGTTGCCATAGTAAATTCATGGAATAATATTAATCCAGGACATATACACCTAAGGAAATTGGCTGATTTCGTTAAAGAAGGTATTGAAGAAAGTGGTGGTACTCCTATGGAATTTAATACTATTGCGATTTGTGATGGTATTGCGAATTCTGGAAATTTTTCTAAATATGTTCTACCTTCTCGAGAGATTATTGCTGCATCCGTAGAATGTACAATAAAAGCATATAATTTCGATGGAATGGTAATGTTATGTTCTTGCGATAAGATAATACCTGGAATGCTCTTAGCTGCTGCTAGATGTAATATTCCCACCATTTTTCTCACTGGAGGAGTTATGTTAGCCAAAACTTTTCAAGATGGACCACTTAAGGGAAAAACTTTTGTTACCTCTGATATTAAGGAAGCAATTGGGAAATATAATGCAGGTCTAATTACAAAAGAAGAATTTTTCCTAATTGAATCAGAAACCTGTTGTTCTCCTGGAGCTTGTAATATGATGGGTACTGCGAATACTATGGCATGTATTGTAGAAGCAATGGGGCTTTCTTTACCAGATTGTGCCACAATGAGTGCAGTAAGCGATGAAAGGAAAAAAATATGTAGAGATTCAGGAAAAACTATAATGCAATTAATTGAGAAAGGAGTAAAAGCTTTAGATTTGATCACTCATAATTCAATTGAAAATGCAATTAAGGTGGCATTATCATTTGGTGGATCTTCAAATATGATATTACATTTATGTGCGTTATCCCATGAGATAGGGGGTAATCTAACCCATTTTGATTTTGATAGAATTAGTAAATCAATTCCTTTATTAGCCAAATTCAAACCATCATCGGAATATACTCTCTCAGAGTTTCATGAAGCTGGTGGTATTAAAGTTTTAATGAAAAAATTATCAAAACTTTTAAGCTTATCAACAAAAATGGTCAATGGGTTAACTTTTAAAGAATATCTTGAATATATTGAATTTGAAGATTACCAAATTATAAGGAATTTAGAAGATCCAATCACAAGTGAAGGAGGGATTGCTGTATTAAAAGGGAGTTTAGCGCCTGAAGGAGCCATTATAAAACAAAGTGCTATTGATCCTAAAATGAGATATCATAAGGGACCTGCTAAAGTCTTTGAATGTGAGGAAGATTTAAGAGATACTTTATTATCAAAAACCATCAAAGAAGGCGATATATTAGTAATTCGCTATGAAGGTCCAAAAGGTTCTCCAGGGATGAGAGAATTATCAATTTCGGCAGCCATTTTAGTAGGTATGGGATTAGGAGATTCCGTAACAATGATAACTGATGGAAGATATTCAGGAGCTACAAAAGGTCCTTGTATAGGACATGTTTGTCCGGAAGCAATCGAAGGAGGACCTATAGCATTAGTTCAAAACGGTGACTTGATCGAAATTGATCTTAATAACCGAAGGTTGGATTTATTAATTCCTCAAGGAGAAATGGAAAATAGGCTAAAAAAGTGGAAAAAACCAGAAATAGATATTAAGTCGGGCTATTTAAGTATTTATAGTAAAATCGTAAGCTCTGCGAAGTATGGAGCTTATTTACAATGAATTGTTAAATTATGATTGATGAAGTACGTCTATTAAATAATCTAAAAGATTTTTCTTTTCCAAGGTTATCTGGAACTGATTTTGAGAAGAAATCTTTCAATATTGCAAAAAAGAAAATAGAAGAACTAAACCTCTCTCCGATGCATCAAGATTTTTCTTTTAGCATTTTTTATTCAAGAATTTATCCAAAAGTTGCTTTAACATTATTAAGTTGGCTCCTTTTGGTTGTTTTTCTGAACCTTAAATTAATATTTAATATAGTTAATTTATCTATAATCTTCATTTTAATTTTAATTCTAATGTTATATACTCGGAATCCAGAGAAAATTAAAGTGGGACGAGAGTACCATTCTCAGAATTTATTTTTGAAACTTGCATCTCAAACCGAGAATGAAAGCTCAGATTATAATATTTTTCTACTTTCACATTTAGATTCAAAAGGACAGGCATTTTCGATAAAAATTCGTATTCAATTGTATTACGTATGGATAATAACTTTTCCGTTAGGTCTTTTGTTTTCTATTCTAAATTCGTTTTTTTTAATTGAAGATTATTTACTATTAAAAATTATTACAATTTTAAGCTTATGCTTTAACCTTACAGCTATAATAATACTTTGGATGAATAAAACTAATAATATATCAAAAGGGGCTATAGATAATGCTTCTGGTATTTCATGTGTTTTAGAACTACTATATTATTATTCTAATGTCAAAGAGAGACAAAAAAATTGTAATTTATGGTTTGTTTTTACAGGTGCAGAAGAATCTGGGACCATGGGTATAAGAAATTTTTATAGGAATATTAAAAATTTTGATAGAGATAAGACTTTCATAATCAACTTCGACTCTATAGCTAAGAAAGTAAATCTATGGGATCATGGTCTCCTTAATAATAAATATTTTAAGTCTTTTAATTATATTATAGAAAATAAAGATATAATGAGTTTAGAGAAGAAAACATACAGATTTTACATTGGTACATATAGTGATGGATTATTTCTATTGAATAAGAAATTTAAAGGAATTGGTAATGGCGATAGAAGCACCTATAATTATGTTCATTCTAAAAATGATGATTTGGATAAAATTGATGTAATAGTCTTAAAAAAACTCTGCCAATTTTATACAATCCTTTTAAATGAAGTTGATATGAATTTGAAAAACTAAAGTTAGAGAGTTGGTTATTAATCCAGCTTAATAGTAAGGATTTAGGAGTTGTAATCACGCCCCCTCGAACAGTGGAATATATTATATCACGTTTAGGAGAAATTAAAGGAGATCAAAAAATTTTAGATCCATGTGTAGGATCCGGTATTTTTGTGAAGAAATTATTAGAATCTGGAATATTTAGAAATCAAATAGTTGCGTTCGATATCAATTCTAGTTTTGAATCTGAAATTAATCAACTAGATATTTCTTTTAAAAAACAAGATACGCTCTTAGCCTTATATCCTGATTCTTATAATGAATTTGACTTTATTGTGGGCAATCCACCATATTTAAACAAAGCGAGCAATTATGTGCGATTAAATAGAGCAAAACTAAACAAAATTTATGGAAAAATAAATGCTCATGAAACCTATGCTATGTTTATTGTTAATAGTATTTGGCGTTTAAAAGAAGGAGGAAAATTAGGTTTTATTACTAGTGATTCATTTCTAACTTTAAATACTCATAAAAAACTAAGGAAATTTATCCTTAATAATTGTATGATTAATGAAATTCTCTTAGCACCAAAAAATTTATTCTCAAATCAAAATGTAAACACAAGTCCAGTAATTATTATTCTGACAAAATGCTCTGGTCAGAAAAATAGAATGATAAGAGAAAACAATGAAATGAGAATAACACCTAGAGTAAATAACGAGGATGATTATTATGTTCCTCAGATTGTTAATGAAATAAAGCAATCAAAATATAGTTCATTACCATTTAATATATTTTTTACCGATATTGAAGATGAGATAATTCAGTTATTTGAAAGAGCACCCAAACTTGAAGATTACTTACAAGGATTTATTGGGATGCATACCCATGATAATAAAAAGTTCATAGCAGCAATTGAAGGTACAGAACTAGCGGATATTTTTAAGAAGAGAAATATGAAAATTACAGATTCAGATAAAAAACATAAAATTATAGAAAGAGATAATCTAAATTCAAATCAATGGAAACCTTATTTAAAACGAGGAGGGGCAGATCAATATTATAGACCTATAATGGAGGTTTTAGATTGGAGGGAGGATTCAATTAAAAATTATGATATTCCGAAAAATGTACCATTTGAGGAAGAGGGGATAGTAATAAGTGGAGTGAGTACAAGATTAGCAGCACGTTATATGCCAAGAGGATGTTATTGGGATTCTAATAAAGCTATTGGATTTATAATCAAAGAAAAATCTATTTCCGTTCCTTATATTTTAGGTGTGCTAAACAGTTCCTTATATAATTACTTAGCAAAAGGAATTATCAATAATACTAGTAGTATACAAATTACAGGGATAAATACACTACCATTTATAACTCCCTCTAATGAAGTTAAACAAAAAATTGAATCAATAGTTCATAAAATCATTGAAATGAAGAAAAATAACATAAATTTTTATTTCGTTGAGGAACAAAAGGAAATTGACAAAATAATTTTTTCTTTTTATAAAAGTCAATTTAATTTACCCGAGCATCTAAAACTAAAATTAGATGAACAGTATTCAATCTATTCAGGATAGAATTAAAAAGTATGATTGTATTAAAGAAAAAAAAGAAATTGATAATATTATCTTTAATTTTTATAAAAGGAAATTAATTTATCCCTATTACATGAGGGCACACTCTTCTACAAGTATTGCATTTCTTCAAGACATAACCTTTCTGATGTTTGTGTATTGAATGTGATCTGCAGATTTTTTGGTTTACTGTTATTCCATCTAAAGCTCCTTTAGGACAAGAATTTAAACATATTTCGCAATCCTGCAAACATCCCTCATAATCTGCTATAGGATCCCCTTGTAATTTAATATTCACTAAAAGAGCTCCGAGTTGAATCTTATTGCCAAATTGTTTATTTATTAAAAGAGTATTTTTTCCTAATACTCCAAGTCCAGCAAGGTGACCAGCATGTCTTAATGATAAAATTGCCTTTCCATACATCCTATCAGGCTCCCAATATTCATAAGGATCATCAGAAGGAATTGGAACAGCTCCAATTCCCAATTCTTCTAATTTTCTTGTAAAGTGTACTGTTAAATTATCTACCTCCTGAATAATTAAACTCCCTAGATGTGAATATGGTACAAAACTCGATGCATTTAGAGGTCCATTTGGAACCCTTTTTGCAAATACGATTACAGATTTACATTCTTTATATATATCTCTGGGGTGAAAACCTTTCGGTGCCCCACTAAATCTTTCAACTGGAGCAATACCACATAAATCAAACCCCAAATTATTTGAAATTTCTTTAATATTTTCTGAGGTAACCATTATAATTTTTCATCTTTAATTTCTTCTTTATATTTCTTTCTAAGGTCTATTAAATATTCTGGTATTGGAACATCCCACCAACCAACAGCTGGAGATCCTGTATAGGGATATTTTCTTTGAACTTCAATCTCTATTACTGCTGGTTTTCCAGACTTAGCAGCTCTTTCAAGTGTAGGAATTATCTCTTCTTTTCTAGATATTTTTTCAGAATAGCATCCAAATGCTACACCGATTTTAGCAAAATCAGGAGAATATGTTTCTCCATTTTTGTATTCAAAAGCGGTACCATAGCCTCGATTTTCACCAAATGCGGCTTGTTGTAAATCTTTAATTGCAATCCAGCCATGATTATTGAGAACAATAAAGAAGATATTATCTAATCCAAGTTGAACTGCCATTGATATTTCTGAAATTGTCATCATAAAGTCTCCATCACCAATTAAAGCAACAACTTGCCTTTCTGGTTTTCCAATATCAATTGATCCTAATTTTGCCCCGATTGCTGCTGGAACGCTATAACCCATTGTTGAAAATCCGCCAGCAGTTAGACATGTTTTAGGTTCATAAAATTCTAATTCTTGAAGCATCTGAGCTTGAACATTTCCAGAACTAGTTACTATTACAGCATCTCTGTCAAAAAATTCTCTTATTTCTCTTAAAACGGTAGATATCATTACTGGTATTTTTGAATCATCTCGATTTTCATCAAGAAATTTAAACCATTCATTCTTCTCTTCTTGAATTTCTTTAAAATATTCAGTATTCTTATAATCTCTTGAGTAATCTCCTAATTCGTCCAAAATTTGGATTAAGCATGCTTTTGCATCACCAATTATACCGACAGATACAGGATAATTCTTACCAATTTCATGAGGATCAATGTCAATTTGAATTAGTTTTGTTGGTGGAATTGAAAAGCTAACACCATCTTTATATGAACTCGCAGTTTCATCAGCAAATCTACAACCAACTGCAAGAATAACATCAGCATTAGAAGTCATTTTTAATCCAACTTTTGTACCTTTTGAACCCGCTGACCAACAATAAAGAGGATGAGAATTATCTATAATATCCTTTCCCATCATGGTAACTACTACTGCTGCACCTACTTTTTCTGCTATTGCTTTAACTTCTTGGCTTGTATTTGAAGAAATTGCTCCTCCGCCGATTAATAAAACAGGTCTTTTTGAATCTTTAATTAACTTTACAGCTTTTCTTATAAACTCAGGATCACCCATCATACGTCCAATTGATCTTCTCTCTAGAGGTTCCGGAATTTCTATATCGATAGAATTCGCTTGTATATCCATAGGAAGATCAATATGAACAGGTCCTCTTCTTCCTGTTAACATAATATTAAAAGCTCTCTGCATTATAGTTGCTAGTTGTCCTACAGTATTTACCTCGAAACTCCTTTTTACTATAGGTTCTAAAATTTTAGGCATACTAGAATCTTTCTTTCTTTCAATTTCTTGCAGGACACCTTTTCCTCTCATATGAACATGAGTATCTCCAGTAATAATAAGGCAAGGAAAAGAATCAACAAAAGCATCGGCAACTCCAATAGCAGTATTAATTGCCCCAGGCCCGATAGAAGTAAAAACACATAATGGTTTTCCAGTAACTCTATAATATCCTACTGCGAGATGGACGCCAGCCATCTCCTGCTTAGGTTGAATCAAATGAATTTTCTCCTTATCTTTGAAGAAAGCATCTACGAGTGGAAGATTTCCATGTCCAGGGATACCAATAACATATTTTACTCCCTCCTTTATTAGATACTTGGAGATTATCTCTCCACCAGTATATTTAGGCATTTTTAGTTCAATTTAATTTATTGGTTTTTATTAAATATAATTTGTTAAACTAAAAATAGATTTTAGTTTGTTTATCAACTATTTTTCACTAGTTTAATACTAATTTTAACAGAAATCGATAATATCTACATATTATTCTTATTTAAATAATCTCATAATTTGAGATCTCTCTTGGACTATAAAAATGCAAACAGCAACTCAAGTAGCTAACAAATTAAACCTTTTACAATCAAAACGAGATAAATTAAGAAAGTTGCTTCTGAATTATATTAATTTCTTAATTAAATGTCTTAATGGTGTAGAAACAAAAAAAGAAGCAAGACGAATTCTAGATTCTCTAAAAACCCTTGAAACCAATATGTGGATTCAAAACCAATCTAATGAAGAGTTATCATTTAGTTCTTATTTAAGAGAAGAGAGGAAAATTTATCAGGAAATAGATAATTTATACTTACCTTATTGAACTTTTTTTACCTAAAATGTTATTGAAAATTCGACATCCCCTCACTTTTTATAAGTAAAATTTCAAGATTTAAACATATACCACTTAAAGGTATGTTATTGTAGTTATTGGATGGGTAAAGTGCCTTCTGTTTTAGAAAAGATTCGTGTTTTAGGAGAAAATTCAAAATATGATATTTGTGCTAGTACTGCTTCCAGTCGTACAGTGAAATATCCAAAACTCTTTGGAGATTCAAAAAATTGGATCGGAACAACGGAAAGTGGAGGGATTTGTCATTCCTATACACCTGATGGACGGTGTATGAGTCTTTTCAAGACTCTTTATACAAATAAATGTATTTATAATTGTAAATACTGTTTCTCTCACAATTGTAAGAAAAAAATGAGTTTCACTCCAGAAGAATATGCTCGAACATTCATGAAACTCTATTCTATGAATGTAGCTGAGGGTGTATTCATTTCATCTGGAGTTTGTGGTAGTGCAGATACTACAACTGAAGATATGTTAGAAGCAATTCGTTTACTACGATATAAATATAAATTTCAAGGATATGTGCATTTTAAATGTTTACCTGGCGTGAGTCAATATCTACTTAAAGAGGCAATATATCTTTCTGATCGGATTTCAATAAACATGGAAGCCTCTTCTAAGGTACATCTAGCAGAGATCGCAGATCAAAAAGATTTCAACAATGACATTATAACTCGACAACGTTGGTTAAAACAGCTACGCAATATACATAATAAAGAGACCATTAAAGAAATGAAAGATCTACACCAAGATAATAAATTAAAATTTCAAGAAGAAATGATTAAAGCTCGAAGAGAAAATGGATATAAGAAATTTCGGTGGGATGGTGCTCCAATTCTCAATAGTGGACAAACAACTCAATTTGTAATAGGAGCAGCTGAAAATGAAACTGATTTAGAATTGTTGAACAGAATTGATTGGAGTTATAAACAAATTGATCTAAGGCGAGCTTACTTCTCATCATTTATTCCTATTGAAGGGACACCATTTAGTGGTAAGCAAGCAGCCCCATTAGCTAGAGAACATAGATTATATCAAAGCGATTGGTTATTAAGAATCTACCATTATAAATTACGAGATATAAAAGAAATTTTAAATGAGGACGGAAATTTACCTCATGGAGATCCAAAAATGCACTTAGCACGCAAATACTTTGAGGAACATAGCCTTATAAATCCTAATGAAGCATCTTATCAAGAATTGTTAAAGATTCCTGGTATTGGTCCAATTTCTGCGAAAAGAATAATAAATTTAAGAGCTAAAAAATTCAAGTTTAGCAAAAGAAAGGATCTTCAATCTGTTGGGGTTATATTAAAGCGAGCAGATCCATTTCTTATAATAAATGGCAATTCCCAAACAACAATTGAAAATTTTACATAACAAATCAAATTCGTTTAATAAATATTATGAAAGATAGATGCAAAAGAGACCCTATGGGAGTGATAGGAAGGGCTAAAGGGTTTACTCATGAAGATATAATTCAAAATCTGCCGCGTCATAAAAATTTTTCTCTACATCTTATTTCACAAATAAAGAGAACACCTGAAGTAATTTTTCGTAATTGTGGGACTCCTTTCGCGAAGAAAATTAATAGAATGATGCGAGAAATCGGAACTGAGGCATATCGTGCAAAACAATTTACTCGAACTGAAATAAATAATCGTGGTGTATTATATGGAGTAGTTTTACTTAGACACAGAGTTATGGATAGAGTCTTAAACTACTTTCATGAAAGATGGCCTCAATGTATAATATGTCTATACAATGAGTATGATAAAAAAACAAGCTTTATCAATGAAAGAGGAAAAATACAAGAAATTGAGATGCCTTTGAGTGATATAGTTGAAAATATAAGCAAAGATAGACCAGTAGTGCCATATTTCGAAGATATCCAATTTTCAGGGGAAAAAATATTCAAGACCTTATATAGTTCTCAATTTATATCTGAAAGGGAAAATAGCAAATACTACAAAAAAATGATTCCAGACACGTGTTTTGAATTACCAGGGATGAGGGGTGGAGTAGAAAAACGTTTTCGAAATAAAAATATAAACGATTATCTATAAATCTAAACTATTTTAGCAAATAATCCTTTTACTGTTTTATATGACTTACTATCATTTGGTAGGTCTAAGAGATTTTCCCCGATAATATTAATTCTGCTAATTTCATCGCTATTTTCGACAAAACCAAGGAGTTTTACATATTCTTTTCCAATTTGCTCTACTTCATTTTCTAAAATATCTCTAATAGAGTTCTTTGGAAACCGATTACCAAGGATCCACACGTTTTCAAATTTTAAATTAACTTCTTTAGTCACTTCTAATATGCGTTTCATGGTATGGATTCCCATTTTACTAGGGTCACTAACAATGACTAAATCAGTAACATTCCGACCCGTTTTTCGAGAAAAAAATTCTAACCCCGCAGGAGCATCGATGAGTACGACTTCATAATTCTTCGCCAGTATGTCAATAATGCGTTTCAAATAATTATTGATACTGCAATAGCATCCTTCTCCTTCTCCTCGACCCATTTCTAAGATATCAAACTTATTCATTTCAATAAGTGCATCAAATACCTCCGATTCGACGATTTGATCCTTTGAAACGTCGAGAGGTATTAATCTTTTTTGAATCTTCTGCTTAAATTCAGCCATTTTTCCACCAACGGTTTCTTTAAAATGGATTTCTTTACCAATTATGTCGCCGATATTTGCGTCGGGATCAGCATCAATTACAAGGATATTGATATCCTTAAATTTTTCAAGGAGATATTTGAGCATTAATACAAGGAGCGTGGATTTTCCTACACCACCCTTTCCAGAAAATGAGATAATTTTTTTCATTACTGAAACACTTAAGAGTACTAATTTTTCACTATGTAAAGGTAATTGATTTAAAATTAAAAACTTATTATAAATAATTCAAAAGAATAGAATTTGTTAAAATAAGAATTATAAGTGGAACTAATAGAGATATTAATAATTAATAAATTCATTTTTCCATTAAAGATAATACTTCATTCTAATACCTACTCAAAATTACATACTTTTTTTTAAAAAATTAGGTAATTTAATCTAAATTAATAAAATAGAATATAAAGTATGATTTTTGTATTATTTGATTGATAATAGTATTAAAAGATGGTTGACTTTTTTAATATTAAATATGGAAACAAAGAAAATAGAATCTTACAAAAAAACTGTAAAGAAGACGATCAGTCTTGCCAGAACCTTAGTCAAAAATCAAATTCGAGAAATATATGAATTAGGTCATTATCTTGCTGATAATGTTTTATCTAAAGTATCGATGATTATTCTAGCAGAAAAAAATCGACTAGATTTAATATTTAAAAACCAAATAGATAGAAGAACTCTAGATTTTCCCGATCTATATAAGAATATGCAACAAAATTATTTTTCCAACATTAAGAAATATGAAGATGTAGCTAAAGAATTTCATGCTGAAAAAAGTATGTACCAAGCCCGATTCGAATTGCTTGATTTGACATTTAATCAAACAGAAGCAGAGAAATATGTTGATTTTGTCATTGACGTAATGAGAGAGACAGGGATACTAGATAAAAACGAAATTTTACCTAATATAAATATTTTACCTGGATCATCAGTAATGTCAGATTCTAAAAAAGATTTTAGACAAATAAAATATCAAGAGCTTTATGATCTTTTAAAAAATCCGCGGAAGGCTGATGTACTTATTGCAATAAATAATACACTTGATTACCTCTTAATTAATAACTTAAAAGTAGATTTAATTATGGAACTTAACCGGTCAAGTGATTACACAATACTTTTTAATTCATACTGGTATGTAAATACGATACGTGGGCGCTTATATTTTAAAAACCAAAAAACGAAAGAACAATTCTCATACACAGAACCTACTAAAAATGTTCATGTATTGGAAGATTTTCTAAATTACTTTAAGGAGAAAGTGAAAGAAAAAGGTATAATTATAAAGGAATAACATTCTGAAGGAAATTATAGAGGAAACTGTAAGTAAAAAGTATATTAATAATTAATAAGTTCTCTAATTTCTTAATTTTGTTGTTCTTGACGATACACAGGAACAATTTTAGAAGTAAAATCCTCAAGGGTATATTTAAACTCCTCCTCACTTGAGATTTTTCCCAACTCCAACATAATTTGTCGTGCTAAAAGCCAGAATGCAAGGCCTAATGCTTTTTTGCCTCTATTATTTGCGGGTATTGCAAGATCTATACCTGTAAGAGTATCATCGGTGTCAAAGAGAGATACTACTGGAATTCGTGCTAATTTAGCTTCTCGTAAAACTACTTTATCTGCATGAGGATCTACAATTACTACTACACTTGCATCTTTAATATATGTATCAATAATAGGATTTGTAAGTGAACCTGGAATAAATCTTGTAGTTATAGCTCTACACCCTAATACTTCACAGAATTTTCTTACCGGTTCTTTCCCATATCGACGAACTGAAGTAACGATAACTCTATCGCTTCCTTCTTCAACATATTTACTTAGAAATTTTGCTGCAATTTTAAGTCGGTCATCTGTTTGAGTTAAATCAATAACATATAATCCATAATTTGTTTGTCTGTAGATAAATCGTCTAGCATCTCCTGTCAGTAATTTTGTTCCAATATGTATACCGCAACTTAAGTAAAGCTGTTTTCTTTCTTCATCTTTATCAATCAACTCTTCCTTTATTTCCATCGCTTCGATGTCTTCTGTATCTAATAAGTCAAGTTCTTCTTCTAGATCTAAATCTTCTTCAAAATCTATGTCAAAATCTTCGCTAAAATCTTCTATATCATCGTTTTTTTTCTTTTTTTCTGATTCTTCAGGTTTCTTTTTCTTTCGAGCCAATATTGTAGCCTTATTTGTATTTTTCTGACGTTAATTAAATCAAAATATTTTTGAGTTAAATGATTTAATGAATATATTATTGAATACATTATAACTTTAATATTTTATCAAGCAGATTTTTCGAAAAGCTTTAGAACTAAAGTTTTAATATAGGAAAATGATTTTAATTATTAATATAACTTATAGAATATAACTATAATATAGTGATTTAATTTATATTGGTTTTAATAATGACATCCTATCGATTGATTATTGGTATTATTATAGGGGTCACACTTAGTTTTTTTACAGCTTTTTTCTTTAATATGACTGATATTGTAACTATAATATCTTCCGGAATTAATGGACTACGTATGGTAGCATTATTAGTAGGAGCAAATTTTGATTTCGATATGATTTCATTTATAACTGGATCTCCTTCCATTCTCGGCTTTTTTGTTCCCGAAATTTTAGCATGGATTTTTATTGGTTACCTTACAGGGTCAATAGCTAAAGGTTTGAGACGAGGAACCATAGCAAGTTTATTAGTTGTTATTATAGTATTATTGTTTTGGATAATACTAAGCATTATATCTGGTGAAGATTTAATGTCTTTATTCCAGGGAACTCAATTAATTGAAACATTAGGGGGAATTATTAGCGCATTTATTGGAGTCTTAATAGGAGGAGTAGTTGGAGGGCTAGTAAGCGGTCCCTATGAAGAATTCTAGTAAAGACCTATTATGATAATTTTCTTTTCTTGTATTTTAAGAATGATTTTCTATTCTTACTAATCTATTAATATTTTTACTTTAAAGTTTGCAGATTTCTTACTTAGAATGATAATTTATAGAATTTTATAATAACTAAAACTTAAAGATAACTAGTTAATTATAAAAAATAATGGTGAAGAAAGAAGAAATTTTACCCGATCGTGAATTTGCCTCAGATTTATTAAGGAGATTGAAAATTCCACTTTCAGTTAGACGCCATTCAGAAAAAGTTGCTGATAAAGCCATAGAAATTGCAAATAAAATAAATAAAGTTAAATTAGATATAAATTTGATTGAAATCGGGGCTTTATTACATGATATAGGGCGAACAAAAACTCATGGCTTTAAACATGCTTTGATAGGGGGTAAAATCTTAAGACAGAGAGGTTTCTCAGAAAAACTTGCTAGAATCTGTGAGACTCATATTTTAGGTGGATTAGATAAAGAAGATGCAAAAAAAGTGGGATTACCTGAAAAAGACTATCTACCAATAACTTTAGAAGAAAAAATAATATGTTTAGCAGATAAACATATGGCTGGTGCGAGAGAAGTTTCAATCCAAGCCAGATTTAATAGATGGTTTCAAAAATATGGTAGAAGTAAAGTCTTATTAAAATCAAAAAAGAGGATCGAAACTATTCAAAAAGAAATTGAAGAATTAATGTAACTAATTATTTTAATAATTTTTTTTTTTGATAGATTAATTAGTATCACTGATTAATTCTTTATTTTTACATAAAACCTCATAATCAGCATCTAATGAAAGGATTACGTTACGTATTATTAAACATGCATTAAATAAAATGTGAGGGTCTACTTTATCTGGTGTATCTACTTTATTATGAGTGTATTTCCCTCCACCTCTAGTAACAATATCAACAGAATCAAATCCCCTTAAATGAAATGGAACAGAATCAGTATGTGCTCCAGTTGACAAATGAAATCCTCTGATTTTCACATTTTCTTGAATTGCTGCGGTATCTAGGTATTTACTAAGCAAAGGTGCAATTTTTTTTCGAGGGAGAACACCATATGATTTTAAATATTCAATTTGATTCTTAGGGGCACAAGCACAAGAAATCATATCTAAATTAATATGAAAAACACTACCTTTATGAAATTCACCTTCATGATTATTTACAAAAATCCTAGAGCCCATGGTTCCTAGTTCTTCAGCGGAGAATTGACAAAACCAAATATTAAAGTTATCAAGTAGGTAGTCTTTAAAATATTCACTTAGTTCAAACACTACTGCCATCCCGGAAGCATTATCTAAAGCTCCTGGTGACTTATTATGCGTATTTAAAAACATCAAAAACAAATTTGAAATTGATATGAGTATGGTAAAGATCCAAATACCACTCCCTATGATTAGAAGATTTACTTCAATTACGGTAAAAACGTGAAAAAATAAAATTGTAAAAAAGCCACTAAGAAAAATTCCACTATATAACCAGACTCTATAAAAAAAAACTCTCCAATAAGTTTTAAAAGATTGAGATTTGGAATCTAAATGAGCAGAAATAATTATATTACCCGCAATATTGGATAGTAAATTTTTTGCTGGTAATTTTACAAAGACATTAGTTGCTGAAATTGTTTTCCCATAATATTCTCCCCAAAAACCCGGATGTTCAGGATGTTTTAAACCTTTAATAATTAAAAAAAATATTAATGCCATAATTACACATATAATAATTGTATAAAATATGTTTATATACGTAAACATCAAGATAAATAGCGAAAAGGTTAAGTTAATAACCATTATTAATTTTATAAGTGTAGTAGAGTAGAAATCAGAAAACTCAAAAGAATTTTTTTGAATTTGCTTCTCTTTAAATCCAATATTTTTAAAAGTCTTTATTGTTAATTCAACAGCTTTTTTTTCTCCACTTGTTCCAGCAAGACGAGGAAAGCTGAAATTTTTAACATAATCAAATAAACGATCAACATTAAACAAAGTTTCTCTAATAGAATTCCCAGATTTCAACTTTTATCAAAAATAATTACATATTATGATTAAATATTGTAAATTTTCATTATTATATTGAAAATAGTTGTTTCTTGATTTTTTTTTATGACTTAACTCATATCTTTTAGCCTATTCATAATAATTTTTTGAATCCTTTCTTGAACAAATTCTATTATATCATCAGAACTGATAATGGAGTACCCATTTTGTTTAGCACGTCTGGTATAAAGATCTCTTGCTTTATCTAAAAAAGAAATATCCTCAAATTTTTCCCAATCTTGAATTTCTTTTCTTTCTAATGCCGTTTTTGGATCAATATCTAAAATAATTGTTATATCAGGGAGGTCTACAAATTTATTTATTTCTATAATCCATTCAACAGAAATCTGATCTGATTGTATCGATTGATATACGATTGAAGATTCTAAATAGCGATCAGATATAACTATATATCCCTCTTCGAGCTTTTTCTTAATTTCATTATGAAAATGTAAGTTTCTGTCAGTAGCAAATAGTAATGCATCAGTGGCTGGTGGTACATTTTCATCTTTTAAATATTTCCTTATTAATTTACCAATATCACTTTCAGATGGTTCCTTCGTCAAATAAACTTTAAATCCTTTACTTTCTAAAAATCCTTTAAGAAGGTGACTATGAGTGCTTGTACCTGATCCATCTATCCCCTCCAATGCGATAAATAAAGATGTTTGCTTCAAATTAGTTCGAAAAATTAATTATATTTTAGCTAAATTTCAACTAAGATTTAGTAAATTATAATCAATAAAGACTCATTTTTTTTATTTTTAATTAACTCAATTTATTAAGAATTTAACAAATTGAGACACTATAAAATATTGAAATAAACTCTTATAAAATCCCACCACAAAAATTAAAATGAATAAATTGTCTTATTAAAAATGAAAGAAATGGGTAATAAAAAGAGATTTGCATATTGTAAGAATTGTGAAAAGGAAATTTTCAAGCCAAAAAGAAAATCCATAGAGAATATGTACATTAATATCTGGATTCTTGCTATTATTTCTTCATTGGGTTTTGCACTAGCACCATTTCTTATTTATCGATATGGGATTTTGAAAAGAGATATCTGTCCATATTGCCATAATCACCTAAGCTTCTACAGTACTCGTGAAGAAATTCCAGAACCTAAAACCCAAATTGTGCGAATACTTCAAAAAATTGAAGATGAAAAAAAAGAAAAAGAACAAGTCTATTGTCCGTATTGCAAACAAGAAATAATGAAAGATACAGAAATTTGCCCTAGTTGCGGTGCTCAACTAATAGAATAAAAATTTATATTAATAAAACTATTCATTATCTTAAAGTCTAAAGCAATTATAAAAAAATAATTTAAAATCACTGAAAATGACAACTAAAAATCCTACGGGATATTGCAGCCGTTGTAACCAAAATGTCCTCTTAAAACGTGAGGATATTGATACGTGTCTTGCTATAATACTACTGATCTTTACTGCTGGAATTGGTTTATTAATATATTTAGCTTGGTATTATTCACGCCCAGAAGAACATTGCATTCATTGCGGGGCAAAGATAACTCCTTTTCAAACGCAAAGCCCATATTCATCTCAACCTCAAACCCAACCACCTTCTTATTCAACACCCTTAAATGTATCTGAAGAAGTAACAGGAGCTAGAGCTAATTTTTGCGCTTTATGTGGAGAAAAACTAGATCTAGGCATAAGATTTTGTCCGAACTGCGGGAGTCAAATTACAGAAAATTAAATATTTAAGTTTTTTTCTTAATAACTTTATTTTTACATTTCACTTTTAAAAATTGGACTCCAATTTTTTTTAATTCGATTAAGATCTCCTAGAAATTAAAAAAAAAAACATTTAATTTGGAGTGATAGAAAAGTGTATTGTCCGAAATGTAATACAAATGTATATACAAAAAAAAATGATTTTAATATAGGTTTGGCGATTTTTTTAGCTATATTCACTGGAGGTATCGGTCTCTTAATTTATGTTGCGATCTATTTAGACAAGGAACATAAACCTCGATGTATACACTGTAATAGTGTCTGTTATGAACAAAAAGAAATTAATCACCCAGTTTCAAGTTACCAAGTTATAACTACATCTCATCAGTTAGGTAATCAAAAAGTTATTTTAGAATCACAGAAAGTTGAGGACAAAGCAACTTTTTGTTATAATTGTGGATCTGAACTAGATCAGAGTGAAAATGCTAAATTCTGTGCACTTTGCGGAAGTTTAATCAATTAAAGTTCATTTTTTTATTCCTTTTTTTCTTTTAAAATTTTCATGAATTCATAAAAATATTTATATGAGTTTTTAAAATGGTTATCTTCCTTCGAATATTCCAAGCCTTCAGTAAAAAGTTTTGTAAAGCCATTTAAGTCTTTATTTTTAATTACAGCCTTATATTCTTTGACTAAATCTTCGAATATATCTAAAACTTTAAGAAATTCCTTATTTTCTATTTGAATTTCTCCGAACATTTCCATTTCTCTCTGAATAATACTTTCAGAAAAAACTTTTTGCAATAAAAAAGTTGTACCGGTATATAATGTCAATTCATTTAATGGTTCATTCATTCTTTTTAAAAGATTTAAAAATAAGATATTGAACATATGTGGTACTCCTAAGGTTAAAGCAATCCGAGAATCATGGATATCAGGTGTAGTTTCAGTAAGAATAAGTCCATCAGATCTAAATATTTCTAACAGTTCATTAACTTTTTCATCGTATTGTTCTGTTCCGCCAATTCTTAAAATGATCATTACATAGTTTTTCATCGTTTTTATTCCTGGTCCAAACATCGGATGAAGGGATAAACAGTTTATAGGATAGATCTTATGAATTTCGTTTAATATTTTATGAATATCTTTTTTTAAGGACGTAATATCAAAAAGTAATGAGTTTTCTTTCATCATAGGTGCGATTTTTTTAATCATCTCTGGGGTAGATTTAATAGGGACTGAGATCATCACTACATCTGCATTTTCAACACTTTTTTTAAGATCTAGTTTATATTCAACCCCTAAAGTTTCAGCAACAGTCTTCAATTTATTTTCATTTTGAGCAAATAGTGTAATTTTAAATCCATGTTGATTAAAATATCTAGCAAATACTTTACCCATTCCCCCTGAACCACCAATAATAGTTAAATTTTTATCCAACATTATTTCACCCCAGAAATTCAATAACTTTAGTTCTCATCAAATTAATATTTGGTTTTCTATTAGTCCACCACTCAAATGCTATAGCACCCTGATTAACTAGCATATTTAAACCCTCTAATATTTGACATCCTTTTTCAGTCGCATCTTTTATTAATTTAGTATTTAGAGGATTATAAACTACATCAAAAACAAATAAGCCTTCATGTAAAAAATCAGCAGGTATTGGAGATTGATCAATATTTGGATACATTCCTAGAGGTGTAGTATTGATCAGGATGTCAGCTTTTTTAGATTCTTGCTTCAAAATGCTAATACTATTACTTTTTCCTTCAATTTTATTATTAAAATATTTATTAATTTCATTCGCAAGTTTCACAGCCTTTTTTTCAGTTCTATTTGCGATCACTATCTTATTTGCATCTTCAGCCATAATATAAACTAAAGCTCTCGCTGTTCCCCCGGCTCCTAATAGTAAAATGTTTTTTCCTTGAATTGTGTATCCTGCATTTAATAATGCATTCATAGCACCCTCTGCATCTGTATTTCTACCAATAAAATATCCTTCATCATTTTTTATAGTGTTTACAGCACCAATTTTAAGTGCTAAAGGATCAATTTCATCTAAATATTTCATGATCTCTTGTTTAAATGGAAGTGTTACATTAATTCCAATGATATTGAATGCTCTGAAACCCTTCATAGCAAATTTCAAATTAGAAGGAAAAATATTGAATGCTAAATAAACATAATCAAGGTTAAATTGCCTTAATGCTGCATTATGCATTATCGGGCTCATTGAATGCTCAATTGGATGTCCAATAACACATAATATTTTTGTATTAGCTGTTATAGGATTTTTCTCTGTCATCTTTAAACATTTTATTATAGAATTAAAAATTAATAATATGTTTAACATTTTAATTATTTTATAATTATATTACTGAAAAAATAAAGATATGATTAATAATTGAATCATGAAAAAAATATCTCTTAGTCCAAAAATCTCTACTTTTCCAATGCCTGCTGCAGTCATTTCTGTAGGAATAGGGGAAGACGCGAATTTAATAACTTTGGCCTATGTTGGAAAAGTATGCTTTAATCCCCCCATTATTGCTGTTTCTATCCAACCTAAGCGGCATTCTTATCAATTAATTGAAAAACATGGTGAGTTTGTAATTAATTATCCTACTATACACCAATTAAGAGAAACTGATTATTGTGGTACGCGTTCAGGACGAGAAGTTAATAAATGGAAAGAATTAAATTTAACCAAAGAACAAGCATCTATAGTAAAAGTTCCAATGATAAAGGAGTTTCCATGGAACATGGAATGTAAGGTATTAAAAAGAATCGAATTTGGATCACATGTCAGTTATTTTGGGAGGGTGGTTGCTACTCATTCTGATCCTAAGTATGTTAAAAATGATGCACTAAATCCAGAAGAATTCAACTTCCCAGCATATATAGCGGGTAATTATCTTGAACTAAAAAAAGGTGCTATAGGAAAACATGGATTTTCAGAGGAATCGTGCCTTTAAAGATACAAAAATAAACCAAAAAGTAAACTAATGAAAGTAATAAAATATGTCTAAAGATTCAATTGCTCTTATTGGTTTTATGGCTACCGGAAAATCAACTGTAGGTAGAGCGTTAGCTCAATATCTTGGTGATGATTATAAATTTCTTGAAATTGATCAACTAATAGTTCAAAAAACTGGTAAATCAATTCCACAAATTTTTGAAGAAGAGGGAGAAAGTAAATTTAGAGAATATGAAAGTTCAGTTTGTAAAGAAGTCTCTGAATTAAACAAAGTCGTAATTTCATGTGGGGGTGGAGTTGTTTTAAATAAGCTCAATATTGAAAATTTGAAGAAAAATTGTTATATTGTCCTATTAAAAGCTAATTTCGAAGAAATTTACAATAGAATATTAGAAAATGGAAAAGAAGCAAGACCAATTGTTAACAAGGAAGATACTGAAAGAGAAATAGTAAAAATTCTAAATTTTAGAAAGCCCTATTATGAAACAGCAGCAGAGATTGTTATTGACACCTCTGAAAAAAGAATTCAAAATATTGTTAGAGAGATTGTTATAAAAACCCAATTAAAAAGCTAAATTTAAATTCATTCACTCTACTAAATATTTAAAGTATTTAATATCAGAGTTAAGGTAATATGACAGAATTTAAAAGAGTTAAATGTCCCCAATGTGGCAATGAGAATCCACGTATGCTTCATGAGGAACCAGATAAGAGTAATGTGCTTTTCTATAGTATAAGTATTGCTATTTCAGCATGCTGCTGAAGCAGGGTACTCCGGTTTATTCAAAAAGCATAAAGTGTGGAGGATGCGGAAATCTCTTCAAAAAGGACTAAATTGTTAAAGCATAATCAAATTTATTATTTTTCTTATTTTTTTATTCTAATTTACAATTCCAATGAAGAAGATTTTCAATGTTATCTTAAATGATTAAAGACCAAAAGCAGTTTTTATGCTATTTAAATTAAAAATTGTGGTGTCAAACATTGTATACTTTATATTTTCTAATTTCAAATTTGGTTCAATCATTTCTAAGAATTTTCCTTTGAGATTTCTCTCATCTGGAATATAATCAGGATCGTTTTTATGAAAAAGGAATACAAATTTAGCGTCAGGGCTGTATTTTTTAATCAAGTTAAAAACACCTCTAAAGTACATCACCGAAGGAACAAGACGGTAGTAATCCTGAATATCTACCACATAATAAAAGAACGAAATTGTTTGAAAATATCTTTCAGCATTCAATAAGTAATCATTACGATATGATTCTTGTCCTCCAAAATCCCAGATCTTAGTTTCTTTCTTAAAAAATAAGACAGTACTTCTTTCTATACCTTTTGTTGGATTCATACTGGGAGGTTTATTAGGTGCTTCACTAATTTTTCCTGTAAGAACATCCAGTATGGTGGTTTTTCCAGCATTTTCCATACCCATGATTACAAGCTTTATTGGTAGTTCTTCATCTTCTGGATTATTCATGATTATTTCATCTTTTTAATTAACTTCATTTATTTTTAAAAAATATTATTGAAATGAATGAATTTAATAATATATTTAAATGATTGATAAAAAAGTAATTAGCTTGATAATGTTGACGATTTTGAAAGAATATCTGAAAATTTATTCCAAAACTTTTCTATATCCCATTTCTTCCGCTTTTTATAGAGAGTTGATAATTCTATAAAGATTTGTTTAAATTTCAAAGATTGGAAATATGTGATGGATGATGCGAGAATTGAAAACATATAATCCTTCCTTCCACCTCTATAATCTTCATGGGGATAAGAATCAAAAAATATATATGCCATAATATTATAGTTTTTTAAAGGTATTAACAACCCTTCTCCACTTAAAATGGCATCATGACCATACATAGCTTTAACTCCATCGTAGAGTTGATCACTAATACTATTGAGCGAAGATTCTAATATAGTATCTTTAGGGAAATGATTTACCTTTTTTGGACCTATCACATCATCCCAATGTACTTCGATTAATACGATTAGATCTCCAGCTTTTTTAGGAACTAATTGTTCTGTGATTTCATATGAAGAAAAAATCTCATTGATTTTTTCATTAATTAAATTAATTGTTTTATTACGTTTAATTTTACCAAAAACAATTGCTAAGAAATCTTCTTCATTAATTGGTTTTGTAAGATAATCATCTACTCCAAGCATCTTTCCAAATCGAACATCTTCAGGAGAATCAAGAGCAGATAAAAAGATGAATGGTACTTGACAATAAATCGGGTTATTAGAGACCGCCTCAAAAAAATCATAACCGTTCATTTCTGGCATCATAATATCACTAATAATAAGATCAGGGGAATCTTTCAACTCTGAAAGAACTTTTCGCCCCTCTTTTCCGTTTTCGGCCGTAATAACTTGGCAATCATTAAATTCTAACATCATTTTAAGATATTTCAAGATATTAGGGTCATCCTCAACCAAGATTATTAAAGGTTTCATTTTTTTTCCCTCTTGAATAATATTGAAATTTAAATCTTTATTAAATTTAAATGTAACATTAACTTTGTAACAAGAGGATGTAGCTATGCCCTGTACAGGTGAAGAAATTGTGATGATTTGGGATCCCTTTGAACGATTTTTATGGGGGATTGCAATAATTATAGCATTAGTATGTGGAATATATTTTATAAGAATAGCTAAAAGAAGAGAAGTCTTTAATGAAAGAATCATTATGCTAGGACTAGCAAGTTTACCTCTCGGATTTGCATTTAGTTTGTTTTTTACTTACTTTCAAGTTCTTCAAGTTCAAGGAGATTTTAGTAACAATATTTTTTGCGGGAATTATGAAAACTTTATTACACAACCATATGAACTTTTTGGAAAACTAAGTTATATCTCATTTGGAATAGGAGGCACGGTCTTTGTATTAGCCTTTGAAATTATTATAAAACGCACGAAATATATTATCACTATTATATTCTTAATCATAATAGTAATAATAATTATTCCTCTCGATTTTGAAATAACAAGAAGGGTATTTGATTATCCACTAATACTCGCATTAGTAATTTCTATTCCACTTATATTATTTCTTTATACAAAATGGTCTAATCTTGAGTTTAAGGCTGTTTCTTCGTTTTTATTATTTGGATTTCTCTTATTCATGATCTCATTAATACTAGCTCATAGAAGGCATAAAATGCTTGATGTTTACCCGTTATTTTTGAGTCCGTTTCTTTTTATATTAGGTTGCGGCATCATCGTATTACCAATAATTATTAATCCTACGAAACTTTCTCGAGCTTTAACTTATTGGGTATTATTAGCAATTTTTAATATGCCTATACATATAATTATATTAATTATTGATATTATCAAAAATCTACAACCTTTCTTAATACTTGAATTTCTTGGAGCTATAATATATGTATACGCGTTGTTCTTTTTTATAATAAAAAATATAAAATCTGATATAATTTCAGCGAGACAAGAAACACATAAAGTTGAAGAAGATTTTAAAGCTGATTTTTTAGCAATGTTCACTAGACCACAACAAGTTAGTTTTTTAGCTAGTATAAGCCACGAATTAAGAACTCCATTAACCTCAATAATTGGTTTTACAAGAACGATACTAAGTGGAAGAGCGGGGGATATTAATGAAGAACAAAAAAAACAGCTTAATATTATTCTAAATAGTGCAAACCATTTACATGAATTAATTACTGATGTAATTGATATGACTAAAATAGAAGTTAACAAATTAAACATAAAAAAAGAGAAATTTGATCTCGTAGAAGAGCTGATAAAAATTAAAGAAATATTTAATGTAGTTTCTGATGAGAAAGGGCTTGAATTTTTAATGGATACGCCTGAATATCTTACAATTTATAATGATAAAAAAAGAATAACTCAAATTTTATTGAACCTAATTGGAAACGCTGTAAAATTCACTGATAAAGGCAAAATTTCTATAAAAATTCGATTATCAAAAAGAGAAATTGCCATTTCAGTTAAAGACACCGGTCCGGGAATAAAGCAGGAAGATTTAAAAAAGTTATTCAAACCGTTTAGCCGAATTCTCGAAACTGGGAAACCTAAAGAGGGAAGTGGTCTAGGACTTCATCTCTCTAAGAAATTAGCGAATCTACTCGGGGGAGATATATTAGTAAAAAGCAAATCCGGGAAAGGAAGCACATTCAAATTAATTTTAATAAGAGAGAATAGTCGACAAAAAAGTAATTAATATTTATGCTTTCTTAAACTAAATTTTAACATTAATTTAAAACTAATAAAATATACTGAGAAGTTATGAAAAGTCTCTCTAAAAAGGTTCTTTATCTTACAGCTGTTCTATTTTCATTCACAATTGTGGTATTAATCCTAGTATTAGTAATAATTTTTCTATATATCCATGAATGGTTACCAAATAATGTTGGTATGCTACTCATATTTTTAATTTCGATTTCTGTATTTATAGGAGCATTTTTTTATATGAAATTTTTTTTAAAGCGCATATTCGAACTAGAAAGGCTTTCATTTTTTATCAATCTTTCAATTGCTAATTTTTCATTAATAATCTCTGGAATAACATTAGTAGGGCTTCTATATATTCCAATAAATAAACCAGGTTGGTTTATTTGGGGAATTCTAGTTCCTTTTTGTATAACTATATTAATTGTAGCATTAGTTTCGATAATTTATGATTTAATACAAAACTTAAAACTAAATGAATTAGATAATTTAAAAAGTATGTTTATAGCAAGTACGAGTCATGAATTAAGAACCCCATTAACTTCAATAATAGGTTTTACAAGAATGATGTTGACAGGTTGGGTAGGCGAAATAAATGAAGAACAAGAAAAACAACTAAGAATTATTTTGAAAAGTGCAAATCTTTTGCATAAATTAATTGATGATGTTATAGACGTTACTAAAATTGAGGCGGATAAATTAGATATAAGAATAGAAGAATTTAATCTTGTAAAAGAAATATTAACTTTGAAGGAAACATTTAATGTTGCAATAGAAGAGAAGGGTCTTGAATTCATTATAGATATGCCAGAACATCTTATACTTTTTAATGATAAAAAGAGAATAAAGCAGATTTTAGTCAATTTAATTGGAAATGCTATAAAGTTTACTGAAAAGGGAGTTATTTCAATAAAAATTCATAAAATTAATGGAAATGCTGAGATATCAATTAAAGATACAGGTATAGGAATAAAAAAGAAAGATCAAGAAAAACTTTTTAAACCATTCAGTCGAATTACAGAATCTGGAAAATATGAGGAGGGAACAGGTTTAGGACTTCATATATCAAAAAAATTGGCTAATCTATTAGGAGGAGATATATTCATTGAAAGTGAATTTGGAAAAGGAAGTACTTTCACATTATCATTGAAATTAAAAAGGGAGGAAATTTCTGAATGAAAACTATCCTAGTTATTGAGGATAATGAGTCGAATATATATCTCATTAGTTTTATCTTAGAGAAACATGGATATAGGGTATTACAAGCATATAATGGTAAGGAAGGTTTTAAGATTGCTTTGGAGAAAAAACCAGATTTAATAGTCATGGACTGGCAGCTTCCAGATATAGATGGTATTGAATTAACAAAAGGATTAAAAAATGATAAAGATCTTAAAGATTGCCTGATTCTTTTCTGTACGTCAAGTGTAATGAGAGGAGACAGAGAAAAAGCATTAGAAGCAGGCGCGGTAGCATATATTGAAAAACCCATAATTCCAGAAATTATTATTGAAGAAATTGAAAAAATTCTCCAATAAAATTACATTTTCATGATATACCAATTTATTGAATTATCTACTAGATTGTTATTTTCACATTAAAGATAAAACAATCTTATTCTGCGCTTTTAACATATCTTCCATAATAAGCTCCATAGCATCCTTAATATCGGGATTGTCTTCTGGAATACTGCGCTTTGCATTCACACTTGCCATTAAGACTTCATTTAATCCCCGTAAAATCATATCAGGGCTGTACCAGGGGCGTTTCGATGCCCACCATTGCTGACAGCTATGAATTCCCCGATCTAACAAGTTTCTTGCATTATCGAAAATCTGTCTTTTATCGTCATCCATACCTTCTCGATACTTGTTTGCTAAATGAATCAAAGTAAGGGCATACATAAAAAATCGATGTTGTTCAAGGTGAATTTCATTGTTAGGATCTTGCCAAAGAGGAAACGGAACATCATGAGCGATATCATACGGCATTGTAGACCAGCTGGAATCGCGTGGAACTTGTGTAAATCCTTTAGGAAACCTATCCACTATTTCTGAGACAGAGTATAATTTAATATCATCTCTAAGTGGCACAGCATCAAACAATGGGATTAAGAAATCCGTTATAGCATGCTTTACATGGTGACCAAAAGTTTCGCCATCAAGACTAAGAATTACATATTGTTCCTCCGAAGTTCCCTTATATTTTAGTCTATTGGCAAAGGCTTCGATATTGTTAATTTTATCAAAGGCACAATCGATTGAGACATAATCATCACGAAACAACACTCTTAATCCATTTGGATGCACTGATATATGGTTCGTCGGAAATTCTGGCAATGTATTAGCAATTCCACTCATAATCATCCAATCAAACCCTAGTTTTTTAACAGCCTTAAAAACTTCTTCAGAAACAGCCATTTCTGGTGGGAAAAATCCACGAGGATTATATAGCTTCCCAAAAAAATGCCGATTCGTTTCATCATTTAATTCTATTTGACGCTTAATTTCAGGCTCGGGAATGAGGGGAAGTAGAGGATGAAATTTCCCAGAACCTGTGAATTCGATCTGTCCTTTAGAAGCTAATGTAGTAATTGCTCCAATTAAATCATCATATCTAAAATCATGCAATTGCTCAGTCAGAGTCGCATTAATGTTTAACGTAATCTTAGCTTCTGGATGATCTCTCAGAGCTTCAATTATTGGTCTATAAGATTCATTTACTATTTGCTTAACTACTGCGGGAATTTGAACTGGAGGTTGATAAATATGAAATAAAAAGGCGAAATATACTACCATATTATAATTTAAAAAATACCCTTTTTTAACCTTTATAGTTCTAAATTTTCAAGATGATGAATTTAATAAGTAACAGCAAGGAAATCATAGATTTCTCTCATTTTTCTAATATTTATTTGTCTTGGTACTGTCAAAAATCGAATAATGAAAAGAGAGGGTAGGTGCAGAAATGCTAAGTAGGAGTGTACCCATTTGACCATGATTAATACCCACTATTTTTGATCAATTTACCCCTATTTTTACAAATTTACCATTATTATGATAAATTCTCTACTAAATTGAAGAGAAACATTTTTATTCCGGAAAGCAACAATTAACCAGTAAGAGATGAATTTTTATTATTTTGGCGAAAACAAAACGAGAAAATTTTAATTACAAGTTTAAAACCATAAAAAGATCAAGAGGATGAAATTTGGAAAAGATACGAAAAGCGTGTTTGATACTTCTAATTGTAGGTTTGGTAATCATTATATTAAGCCTGAGCATTTTTTTACCTTTGGCAGCTCCAGGTGGTAGTTACTCGTGGTATTTGTTGATTATGCCGTATTGTTTGATTCCCGGCATTATTCTAACGATAATTGGGCTGGTAGGTTTAGTGATATCAGTACTACGTAAAAAAAAATAATAAATAGCACAAGATGGCGAATTATAAAACGATTGAGAGGATAAAATTTGGAAAAAATACAAAAAGCAGGATTGATACTCCTAATTGTAGGTTTGATAACCTTTTCAATCTGCCTGTGAATTATTGAAACCCACCACGGAGCTTGGGAGATGATAATGAATTGGGATTTTTTTGGTTGGACTGGGATGATTCATATACAGGCTTTTATTTTTTTTATTATCGGCATTATTCTAATGATAATGGGATTAATTTTTCTAATAGTTGGACTGTTGCGTGCTTCTTAATCATATATTCTTAACCTAATAAAGCATAGATTTCTTTCATTTTTTTGAAACTAATTTGTCCTGGTGCAGTCTTTTCTTCTAATGATGCATAAGTTAAAAAGGAACCAGTAAGAACGCACATAATTCTTGAGAAGATACCTAAATCTCCCATACAGAATGAGATAATTTTTTGATTGGAATTAAATAAATCTTTACAAAGTTTTAATGGTACTAAGTTATCCTCAAATTTTTGAGCTGTAAAAATAACTTTATAGATAACATCCTCAAATATTTTTGAATCTAAAGATAATTCTTGTACCAATTTTTCATTAAAATTTTGAACTATTTCAAGGGATTTATCAAAAGCCAATGTATTTTCAAAATTATGGTATGAAAAAATTATTCTTACTTCATTTTGAAGTGCTAATTTGATAAGCTCATCTAAATTTTTTTTTTCTGTATTCATCTCTATATCAAGATAATCGGGTTTAGTCTCTATAAGCAATTTCAAGATTTTAAAGCGCTCTTTTTGACTTATGTTAAGTTTACCACCTTCAGATGAGTCTCTCAAGGTGAAGATAACAGCAATATTAGGTTTAATAATATTTAATAAATCTATTACGAAATCGAACGAAATTTTTTCAATATTAGAAATATAGTCAAACCGTAATTCAATTAGGTTAGGTTTAGATTTTATTGTTTTATCTATGATTGGTCTAACTTCTTCAATATTTGCATATTTAATAGGTATTGGGATACAGAGATTGTATTTCATGATTTAAAATGAAGTTGAAAAAAAGTTTTATATTTCGATAATTTTCTTGATATCTTCCTCAGAGAAACTCAGAGTATCTGTAGCGTCAACTTTTTTTAGTTTTCCTCTTTTCTTATAATACTTAATAAGAGATTTAGCATTTTTTTCATAGGCATCTAACCTATTCTTTAATGTTTCTTCGTTATCATCGCTTCTTTGCTCAAATTTAATATCAGCACCGCATTTATCACAAATTCCTTCTACCTTAGGGGGGAGTGTGTATTTATTGTATATTTCCCCACAATTTTTACAACCATATCTGCCTAAAATTCTTTTAAATATAATATCACGAGAGACTTGAAGTAAAAGAAGTAAATCTATTTCAGTTATATTTGTTAATGCTTCTGCTTGAGGTATTGTTCGAGGAAATCCATCCAGAATAAACCCATTTATTTTAACATCCTCTCTATTTAATCTCTCTCTAACCATTTCAATAGTAACATCGTTGGGTACTAATTCTCCCTTATCCATAAAGCTTTTTGCTTTTAATCCTAATGGTGTTTCGTTTTTCAAATTTTCCCGAAATATATCGCCAGTACTAATATGCACGATTTCAGGTGCTACTTTTTTTATCTGCCCGGAAAAGGTACCCTTACCTGCTCCGGGTGGTCCAAATAATATTAATTTTTTCATCTTAGTCAATTAGTTTTATTTATAATTAGTAGATAATTTAATTGGACATTAATTAAAATTATTTTGTCTAAATATGTTTTAGCAAAATCTATCCTGTAAAATAAGAATTTTCTATTTTCTTTACCAAATATTCCACCAATCTTTTTTCTCTTAGGTTGAATAAACTGGTGAAATCTGTTTTTATTGAAGACCCGTAGTATGAATTTCCGAAAAAAGTAGAAGTTTTTTGAATTGAATCTATTAATAATTTTTTATTTCCAATATGAAGATATAGAGAGATATCATTGATAATCAATATTGAAGTAGGATTTTCATTGAATAAATTTAGTATTTTAAAGGTTTTTCTATAATTTTTGCAAGCATATTCGTAAAGCTCTTTAGCATTTCTTGCATTAAGACGGGGTGGGATAATTTCTCCTTCAAAATAGAAATTTTTACATATTGTACTATTTTTATAAAAATCCTCAATTTTACCTCCAATTTTCATATTTTTAAAAACTTCTTGAGGTGGAGCAAAATCTAAAATACTGATTTCCTTTGGATCTAAGTTTTTCGTTTCTATGAGAAACTGAACAAACTTTGCCGTGTTATATGTTTTTTTAGTATCAGTTTCACCATAAAGTAGAGTATGATGTCCAATTAAGCTCTCAAAAGTTATAGATGAATTGAAGTTCATAAGTATTATTAATTATATAATGAGTTTTAAATAAAATCCTCCCATGAAATTTTTGCTTGGTTTAGAACTATTAGGATAATGAATCCCATAATTGAACCTGGTATACAACTTAACGCAAATAACCACCAAAATGTAAAAAGACTTTCTATAGATAAAATATTTCCAGATATTAAATGTCCAATAGTACCTCCTAGAAATATAGTTCCCAGTGGTTCTGTAAAAGCAGCTAGTTCCACATATTTAGGAAATTTTTTACGCAAGAAATAAGATACAATACCAACAACAATTGCTCCAGTTATACCCCCATGAAAAGCATGGATTGTTCCAATCTGAAACGAAAATCGTAGTATAGCAATACCTAGTGCAGTTATACATGAAAAAATTAAACCAATTAAAACTCCAGTTAAAGCATTAATGAGGTGTGCAAATGGATTTATTTTTGTACCAAATATGTAGAAATATCCAAAAGGATTAAGATAACTCAAAACTAATCCGACTGCTATAAAAATACCCGAAGCTGCTATTTTTTTATTTATTGTAGTACGTATTATTGTTTTTTCTTTTTCAGTATTGTATGGTTTTGGTTCACTCACATTTCTCACTAGAATTTATCAATCTTTCTTATATTATTAATTTTTTTTATAATTATTTTTAATTTAAAAGAGTTAACAGTAATATTCTATAAACCTTGATGTAAGATCCAAGAAATTAAAGAGTTTTAATCTATTAAAATATTTAATTTAAATATCATCAGTAAGAAGTTTTTTACTCTTTCAAAAAATTGTAGAGATATAATGAAGATTGGGAATAATATAATAAAACCGACAAAGATTATCTGCATCGGGACTAATTACATGGATCATATTAAAGAAACGGGGTTAAATGTTCCAAAAGAGCCAGTTCTTTTTCCAAAAACATTGAATTGTTTGATTTCAGATAAAGAACCGATTATCTATCCTAAATTTTTATATAACCAACGTAAATATAATAGAGTGGATTATGAAGTAGAACTGGCGTTTATTATAAAAGATAAATGTAAGCATGTTCCAATAGATGATGTATACAACTATATTCTTGGATATACAATATTTAATGATATTACTGCGCGAAAAATGCAAACGAAAGATATAGTTTCTAAATTACCTTGGTTTCGTTCTAAATCATTTGATACTTTTGGGCCAATTGGTCCAAGAATAGTTGAAACTAATGAAATCAAAGATCCACATAATTTAAATATCGAATTAAAATTAAATGGAGAGGTTAAACAATCATCTAATACTAAACATTTATTATTTAAAATTCCTGAACTCTTGGAATATATTTCAATATTTTTTACTCTTGAACCTGGAGATATTATAGCTACAGGTACACCAAGTGGAATTGGTTCTATACAACCGGGTGATATAATTGAAGCGACAATTGAAAAAATAGGAACTCTTACAAATAGAGTTGTTTTAGAAGGTGGATAATAATGAATATTAAAATTGGAGATAGATTTATACAACCAACCAAAATTATTTGTTTAGGACGAAATTATATTGAACACGCTAAGGAGATGAAAGCAGAAGTACCTAAAAATCCAGTATTTTTCGTGAAAACTGTTAACACATTGGTGACTGATGGGAATCCAATTATTTATCCTAAAATATTGTATGGTAATCCAGAATATAATCAAGTGGACCATGAAGTTGAATTAGCATTTATCATTTCTCAGACATGCAAGAATGTTCAAATTGAGAATGCATATGAATATATCGAAGGTTATTCTATTTTTTTAGATATAACCGCTAGAAAAATGCAGATAAGTGATAGAAATGTTAACTTACCTTGGTATAGAAGTAAAAATTTCGATTCATTTGGACCTATTGGCCCGAGGATCGTTCCTTTTAGTGAAATTGAAAATCCTCATAATTTAAATATTGAATTAAAAGTTAACGGAGAAGTTCGTCAGCAATCAAATACTAAATATATGATTTTCAAAATTCCCGAAATTCTCTCGTATCTCTCCAAATTTCTTACATTATTCACGGGAGATATTGTTGCAACTGGTACACCAAGCGGAGTAGGTCCAATTCATCCAGAAGAACTGATTGAAGCATCAATAGAGCAAATTGGTTTAATAACACATAAAGTAATATTGGAAGAATAGTATTAAATAATTGAATTTCTTATTTTTTTTTCTTTTCGTCATATATAACAACCTAGGATTTTTTAATAGAATGATGGGTGTAAAATACGGAATACCTAAAATAGCTGTCGAGATAAGTGCAGCAGATTTAATAAGACGAAATTATGAAATTTCATCAGAAATGATCAAATTTAACAGTTAAGATTTAATAAGGAAAACTATTATTTTATCATAATGAGCTTAGAAATTAGTGATGAAACCAAGAAACAAATTTTCGAATTAATATCAACTCCAGGAATTGAGATTGATGATATTATCAAAAAAGTAAACTTAGATTGCGATACTATATTGAATATTTTATCTGAGGAGTATTTAAAACATGATTTAAATCATGGCCGTAGGCTATGTTGTAGGTTTTAAATTACTTTTAAATTAATAAAACTTTTTAATTTTCTTTAATTTATTAAAACACTAAGTTCAAAAAATATTATCCTAAAAAACTTAGGACGCTAATTAATGCGGTTTCAATATAGATTATATATTGAAATAGAAATTAAATTTATTGCGTTCTTTGATTTTAGATATTTTTTAACTATAATAGAATAAGAAAAACAGTGAGATTGAGTGAGTGAAAAAGGAAAAGTTGTTGTAAAAGCGTTGGTAACTGGGGGAAGTGCTAGTGGTGGCCCTCCAATTGGTCCTGCTGTTGGTCCCACAGGCATAAACATTAAAGACGTAGTAGATGAAATCAACAAGCAGACAATGGTATTTAGGGGACTTACAGTACCTGTTAGAATTGAATGTAATCCAGAAACTAAGCAATTTGAGATTTTTATTGAAACCCCTTCTACAGCATCATTATTACTAAAGGAAGCTGGTGCTGAAAAAGGGAGTTCTGCTTGTTCAGAAACAAAAATAGGAAATTTGACACTTGATCAAGTTCAAAACGTAGTAGATGCAAAAAGAGATAAGTTCTTAGATAAGACGTATAAGGCGGCTTTAAAAACCGTTTTAGGAACTGCTTTATCAACGGGATTAACAGTTGAAGGAGAAGATCCGAGAATAATTCAAAAAAGAATTAGTAATGGAGAATATGATGATAGAATAAGGGGTGAATAGTAAAACTTGAAAGTGGATGACAAATTATTAAAAAAGTCTTTAAATGCTGCTATAGATTTTTCTGTAATTAGAAAAAAAGGATTTAAAGATAAAGTAAGAAAATTTGATGAGTCAATTGATCTTATTATCAACATTAAAGATATTAATCTAAATGATCCTAAAAACAGGATAGATAAGGAAATCATTTTATCAAATGAAGTAATTACAACTGATAAACCTAATATTTGTGTAATTGCTTCAGATGAAATTCTACTCGAAGCGCAAAAATTGGGCTTAGAAACTCTTGATTTAGACGGTTTAATTAATTTAAATAACGAGGAGAAAAAATTTAAGAAAAAATTTGCGAAAAAGTATGACTATTTTGTTGTAGAAGATAAAATGATGAGGGATGTTGCTCGTTATTTAGCAAGATTTCTTGGACCTGTTGGTAAAATGCCAAAACCTTTCCCTACGGGATATGGAATCATTACTAGTCCTGATGATTTAAAGGTGGCTTATGACAGATATAAAAGGGTAATTCGAATTCAAATGAAAAAGCACCCAATTATATTCACTAAAATTGGTAAAAAATCTATGGATCAACAAAAATTATATGAAAACTTGAAAACAGTTATAAATTTTATCGCTGATCAAATGCCACATAAGTTTAACAATTTTAAATCAATGTATCTTAAATCAACAATGGGAAAACCCATAAAAATAACAGAAGATTTTCTTAAAAGTATTGAGGCGTGAAAAAATGATAAAAAACAAACACATTCCAAAATGGAAATCAGATGAGATTGATCATTTAATGGATTTATTTAAAAATTATAAGAATGTTGCGGTAATAGAAGTTGCTCATATTAATGATACGCAATTTCAAACTATGAGGAAGATTTTAAGAGGAAAAGCGGTATTTAGAATGTCTAAAAAGTCACTTCAATTACGAGCAATACAACATTTTAAAAAGGAATCTAAGAAGGAAAATCTAGATGAATTTGCAGAGCATATACCTGGTCAATCAAGTTTAGTTTTTACAAATATAGACTTATTTGAATTAAAAAAGATATTTCTTGAAAATGAGTGGATGGTTCCCGCGAAACCAAATGAAATTACTCCCGTAGACATATGGGTACCTGCGGGCGATACAGGGTTACCTACAGGACAAGTTATTAGTGAATTAAATATGACTTTAAGATTACCAACGAGAATTATGAATGATACCATACATATTCGTGAAGATACAAGAACGCATAAAGCAGGTGAGTTAGTCACTGTTAAACAAGCAGCAGTTTTGAAAAAATTAGGAATTACACCCATAGAATCATTGATTAAAATTCATTTTGCTTGGCGCGATGGTGAAATAATCCCAGTTGAAGTCTTATATATGGATATGCAAAAATTTAAACAAGATTTTGCTAGAGCTTATCAAGAAGCACTTGGAGTTTTATTCAAGATGCCCTTTTTCTTAGAAGACATGACTGAAGAATATTTTCGAAAAGCAACATCTGAAGCCAATTTAATAAATTCGATTATCTTTGGAGAGGATATTCAAGTTTCTGACAAAGTTGAGTCCAAAATTGAAGAGAAAGAAACCGAAGAGGAAGAAGAAGAGGGAGAATCAGTTGGCATTGGAGGATTATTTGGATGATTTAAAATTTTTATAAATTCTAATTAAAAATAGAAAGATAATGTTAAATAAATAAAAAGAGGTTAGAAAATATGGAAAGTATTTACGCTGCCTTATTATTACATAAAGCAGAAAAAAAAATAAACGAAGCAAATTTAGAAAAAGTTTTGAGCGCAGCAGGGGCGAAGGTTGATAAAAATGAAATAGCCAAGCTTATTGCTGGATTGAAGGAAACAAATATTGAAGAAATAATAAAGTCAGCTGGTGCAGTATCAATAGCAGCAGCTCCAACTAGAGATGTTATTAAGGAGACTGAAGATAAAGCGAAGAAAAAAGAAGAGAAAGAAGAAGAAGAACCTACGGGTATTGGTTCACTCTTTTAACCCAGCAACTGAATTAGAACGACGGATTAATTTCAAAAAACTGTTTGTAAATTTGAACCAGATATAATGAATCATTAATTTAAAGATAAAATTTCAATGTTTATTATTTAATATTTTACTATTGTGCTAAGATGTTGTTAAAAACGTTAAATTTGAATCATAAACTTTTTTTAAAATTCATTTTTTTTTATATTACATTTTAAATTAAAGATTTTAATTTAAATAATTTAAAAATTTTTCTCAAAATACGAAAAAAACTCACGCGGTTGATTAGATATGGCTGGAAAGTTCCTAAGATTCTTCTCACCATTCGTAAAGGCGATGCCAGAAATCAAACAACCGCAGCGTGAAGTTACATTTAAAGAAAAATTTATTTGGACTGCTCTTGTTCTCATCATTTACTTGATATTAAGTAATATTCCTTTATATGGAGTAGAACTAGAAGAATCAACTGATTATTTTTATTGGTTACGAGTCATTTTAGCAAGTCAAAGGGGAACGCTGACAGAATTGGGCATCGGTCCAATAGTCACGTCTGGTCTTATTATGCAATTACTTTTAGGCTCTCGGATAATTAATGTGAATATGTCTGATCCATATGATAGAGCTATGTTTAGTGGAGCGCAAAAAGTACTTGCAGTGTTTTTAACAATCTTTAACGCTGCAGCATATATCCTGGGAGGTGCATTTGGGGCATTATCTGAAATTGGTGCTTTTGGAGCAGTTTTTATTTTTATTCAATTACTATTCGCCGGAATAATTATAATATTATTAGATGAATTACTACAAAAAGGATGGGGTCTTGGGAGTGGAGTCTCCTTATTTATAGCAGCGGGTGTTGCGGGCCAAATTTTTTGGAATGCTTTCAGTTTCGTCCCTGCTCCTGATGGTGTTTCGAGAGGTATTGTCATAGCTTTCTTTTCTGTGATATTTGATGGAGACGCTAGCACAAATCTAGATATGCTTTTATTACGTGGCGCCTATCCCTCATTAATAGGAATAATTACTACAATTGTTATATTTTTGATGGTGATTTGGTTTGAATCTACCCGAGTTGAGATCCCGCTTGCATATCGTGGTTATCGAGGATTTAAAGGAAAATATCCTATGAAATTACTCTATGTCTCCAATATTCCGGTAATTTTGGTTAATGCATTATATGCTAATGTTTTATTCTTTGGACAACTTTTCGCTGGACCTTATTCAGGAGTACGAGCGAGTAATGGAGGACTTATTCAGGATTTTTGGGTCGATTTAATAGGAAGATTTCGTATTGAAGAAGGGACTGGTCCTGTTGCAGGAAACCAACTCGTACCAACATATGGCTTAATTTATTTACTTACTCCACCGTTGGGAATTGATCAAGTAGCCTCAGATCCGTTCCGAGCAGTTTTTTATCTGTTAGTATTTGTCTTTCTTTGTATAATGCTCGGTCGTGTTTGGGTTGAAGTTTCAGGTCTCGCTCCACGGGACATTGCGAATCAGATAATAGATTCAAAAATGCAAGTTCCTGGATTCAGAAGTTCATCAAAAATTATTGAGAGAATTTTGAAACGATATATACCAACGTTAGTGATATTGAACGGAATCATTATAGCACTGCTGAGTTTCACAGCAGATACTCTAAGAGCATTAACTTCAGGTACAGGGCTTCTAATATCAATAGGAATAATTCATAATTATGCCGAGACAATATCGAAAGAGCTCGCGGCGAGTCAATATCCTGGCATGAGAGCAATGCTTGGAATGGATTAGTTAAGATAATTTCTTTTAGAAATGGTAATACTGCCAATTTTATGAATTTGTGTCAAAAATGTTAATTATTATTGGTATCTTTAAAACTTATAGAAATATTTTATAAAAAAAACCTTATCTGAAAACTTTATTACAATTTCACTATAATTAAATATTGATATGTTCGCTATAATATATCAAAATGCATTTTTGGATTTAATTACTACTCCTCCCGGGTCAATGATATTCGTTTTACTGTTATCTTTAACAACAGCATTGATAAGTACTCTATTGACAAAGTGGTTGGTAGACACTGAAGAAATAAACCGTAAACAGACGCAAACCAAAATTCATGAAGAAGAAAAACAGAAGATCATTGAATTGGCTGAAATTGACCCCGAACGTTATAGAAAAGCTCGAAAAAGATGGGAACGCAAAGATGCTATGATAAAAAAGTCTCAACAGAGGATGGCACTTCAAAGGATGAAACCAACATGTATAACCTTTATTCCGATGATTATTATTTTTGGTGTTGTAAATACATTGTTTAGAGGGGCTCCAGTTGCACTCAGTCCTATGCATGCTAATGATATTCCTTTGATAGGTAATTTTATCAGTGCTGGTAATGTTTGGATAAATTTTACAGCATGGTATTTTTTATGTTCCTTAGGAATTAATACACTCACACAAAGATTGCTGAAACTTCAGTCACAAGCTTCAGGGGGCATGGGAGGAATGTTCGCAGGCCAAAAGGCAAAAGCTTTAGAGTTTCCAGATGTTTAAAAAGCGCAGCTGATGGGATTTGAACCCATGAGTGCATTGCACACTGGCTTTCTGGGATAAATTCCGCTCCAAGCCAGCGCCGTACCAGGCTAGGCTACAGCTGCTAAAAAAATTTTTATTTATTTTTGAATTTATTATAACTCACTACTTTTTTAAACTATTTTATTGGGATAGAAACAATTTCTTTCATTTTCTTTTCTAATTTTGCTTTTTTAATCGCTGCTTCTATTTCCTCATGCGAAGCTCCTTTTTTAATTTCTACAATTTCCTTGATTGGTTCGATGTGTTTATAGTTTACTCTTCTTCTTCGGACTTTTAATCCATCAATAAGAAGGTAATTTTTATCGATAATATCAACAACTACACAGTGATATCCCGCTTCTCTTCCCATAGTCTTTACGCATAATCTTCCAATATCATATACACTCATATAATTTGTCACCAAATTACTTTTAGATACCAATTAATTACTGGCAATGATAATTATCCAGTAAACATAAATAATTTTTAGTAATTTTAAAAATAATTACAAAAATAAAATTTTTATGTTTTTCAAAACATAAAAGTGAATTATAACTTTTCTAAGGTATTAAGAATTTTTTCTGCGATTTCCTCAACTGTAAGGTTTTCTGTATTTATTATAAGGTCATATATAATATTTAAATTCTTTTGATCACTCAAATCAAAACCATAAAGATTTTTAAATCGTTCTAATTCTGATTTTTCTCTCAATTTAGTCTCTTTTAACTTTTTTTCATAATTAGTATTATCTCTTTCAGCCATCCGTTTAACTCTGATTTCGAGAGGGCATAATAATAAGATTTTAAAATTGGCTTTAGATTTTAGAAGATATCCACTTAATTGGCCATCAATAATTACATTTCCTCTTTGAGCAATTTCATTTATTTTATCATCTAGTTTTCTATCAATATTTGGATTTTTTTCTACATACTTAGTAAATTCTTCTAAAGTCATATTCATTTCTTTTGCTAGATCTCTAAAAGCTTGACCCGTACTATAGAATTGGATGCCTAAGTTTTCAGCAATTAATTTTCCTATTGTAGATTTTCCAGTTCCATGCAGTCCTGAAATGGTTATAATCATTTTTTTGGATATTTTAAATTTTAATATTTATTCAACTAAAAAATATAATATTTATGATTTTTACTATTAAATCAAAATGATTATGAAAAAAATAAGAGTTTTGCTATTCTCTCCAAACAGCTTCTTTTATTAAAGTTTGAAGACAATTTGCGCAATATCTTCCACTTTCCAATCTATTCGCCCTTCTTGAAGTCATTTGCGTTTTAACCATTTTTGAAGGTCGTAATCTAGGAATAGATTGAATTGGTCTTTTACAAATCGCACAATTTGCTCTTTTGGGTTTTCTTCTCCAATAATGAGTGACATTTCGGTTTCCTGGTGTGTTTAATTTTTTCCTTGCTTGAGCTTTGGATCTTAATCCGGGACGTGTAATTGCGATTACCTTTTGTATTTTTCAAATTACTAATTAAATTATATGATGTTAAATAACAGAAAAAATATTAATTTTATCATTTCAATTATTATTTAAGATTTAACCTATGTTGAAATTCTTTAAATATTTGGTATAAATCATCTATTAATTTTTCTTTTAATTTAGTATTAGATGTAAGTTCATCAATTTGATTTATAATATTTTTTTGTATTAACCTAACCTTTTCTAACAAATTATCTAATCCGGGAAATTTACTTAAGTTGTGTATCAATTCATCAAATAAATTAAAAATCAAGTCTTTTTTTATTAAACCCTCTAAAGTTAATGCGTCCATAATAGTTATAAAAGAGGAGGTTATTTCAGAGGTAATACCCGGTAATTCTAAGAAAGTATGATTTTTTTTGGTGATATTTTTATCAGATAAGTTTAATGTAGAAACTCTGTTTATGAGATCTAATGCTGAGTTATATTCTTGTGATAGATTCATTGTTTTTAAGAGATCGGGTAGAGGAATTTTTTTTTCTTTTAATATAAAATTTAACTTTAAAAGATTGTTCATCGCATTTTTTAAAGCCTTTCTGAAAAAATTATCATTTACTATCCCTTTTTGATACTTATTATTCAAATTTGTTATTGATTTAACTAAAGCAAATAGTTCAGATTCAATATTGAATTCTATATCTGAGGTGTTATTATTATTCTCTACCATTTTAAATTTAAATATGTAAAAAAATACAATTTTTATATAACATTCGGAGTAAAAATTAATAAATCTAACCAAATAATGATGGGCGTAAAAAATAGAATATAATCGCAACTATTATTCCAATAATTATTGTAGGGATTAATACTCGTGTGGTAGAAGAATTACTTAATTCTCTTATAGCGAGGGTCATCAAAATAGGGACCCATGATGCAATAGCTATTGCATCAATGATATCTAATGCTGCCCAAGTTCTCGCATTGAATAATTGATCAATATTAACAGCATCTACAGTTGGAAATCCAACAAGTATAATTAAAATCTTGATAGCATTTAATAATAAGAAAGGTGTGAATGCACATAACATCATTTTAAATTTGTATGAGCCTTCTAGTTGTAACATCGTGCCACCTTTATAAATACTAAATGGGCTTATTTCTGTTTCTTTAAATTTTTCTTTTTGTTCTTTTACTCCTCCAAAACGTTTTTCTAGTTTATCTGTGAATCCTACTGCATAATTAGCACCTTTAGTAAATAACCATATTAGAATTCCAAAAAATATAGTTTGAAAACAAAATCCGAATATAAAAAATGCTCCAAAAAAACTAAAACCATATAAAAAATGAAGAAGTGATAAGGGTGGAGCACCAGCAAATTCAAAATGAGAAAAGAAGGCTAAACCCATTAGTCCATATAATAATGAAGAAAATAATAAAATTAGCCATCCAGGTGCTTTACTTCTTTTATGGTTAATATCAAAAAAAGCCTTCGGAGGGTTCACGAAAAGATAAAGAATCTTCAAATACAATGGGTATGGAGTTGTCCATTCTGCTTCATATCTCCTAAAAAATCTAATATTTTCAATCTTCTCGGTTTTTAATCTAATACCACAAAAATTGCATGCAAAACTATCAGCACTATTTTCATTTCCACACCTAGGACAACGTTGAAACGCTGCAACTGTCTGAGACATTTTTACAAGTAAGGTTTATTAATTTCTATAATAATCATATAATAAAATAATCTTATAAAAATTTCTTCAATTTTTAATCTTCTCGTAGTATTACCTATCTTTAAATATCAGTTTTTATCTAATTATTGGAATTCTATAATAAAATGGTTATCTTCTTTTATAATTTTATATTTCCTTCTTAAGAAAAATTTAATTAGTTCTAGATTAGTTTGCGTATGACTTGTAACTTTGAGTACTTTTATTCTTGAGGCTTCCTTAACAAAACCCATAAAAGCTATTAATTGGTCACTTAGATAATTGTCTATGGGAATTTCTTTTTTAATGTATTTAATTAGTTCATTCGCAGCGATTCTACCGAGATCTTCCGAAATAATCTTCCGTTCACCGAGAATGGTTCCAGATGAAATTATAGCACCTGTATCAGTATTCGCCCAAAGATGAAGACCTACTCCGGGACTTAATGAATCTACATAATTATTATTAATCTTGACATCTATTTTAAGTTCTTTTTTCAATTGTTGTTGAATAGATTTTTTTATTCTTTCACCAACTTCTTTTTTTTTTAATTGATAAGTAGTAATTATTTCACCTTGAACTAAGTCAATATTTCCTAATTCAGTTAAATTTATAGGTTTAATATTGTTTTTAGAAGGATAAAGAGTACATTTTACAAGAGCGCCTCCTTTAGGGTAAAAACCATGTTTTTGTATATCAATATCAATTTTAAAACCATGAGTTCTAAAAATCTTATAAGTTACTTCTTTAAGATAATTAAGGCTCGGAGCATATTTGCCAAAAGTTCCCCCTCCATTTACAAAAATCTCAATCTTTTCTGGGTTATTGAATCCTAAACATGCAATTTGAATTGGTTGGAGTAATAATCCTATATTTCCAGCAGTCCCAACCTCAACCGTGATTTTGCTTTTTATTAATTGATTAGGATATAATGTAATCTCATTAGTTCCAACAATACAATCTGATAATGTACTATTTGTTAATTCTGATAAGGTTTTTAATCCTAGTAAATGTTGTAACCTTAATCCTGGTTTAGATCTATTAGCCCTTATATTTTTTATTCGAATTGGGCGCTGGAATAATATTGAAAATCCTGCTGCTATTCGAACAATTGAGCCTCCACCTTCTCCAAAGGAACCATCAATTTCTAAATGTTGATCTAATGGCATAGAGTATTAACTTTCTTCGTTTAAAGATTTAATTCGATTAATTCCATTAAATTCTTCAATTAAATCAACTACTTCTTTTGGTACTAATCTTTTCCATTTCTTGTTATTATTTTTAATTAGATATCTAATATTGTTACCGTTGAATTGTTTTTTAAAAATGGCAATCTTTTTTTCGACTCTAATTCCATTATTATAAAACAATTCTCTCACCCAATCACTATTTGAAAAAACTGAATTAAATTCACCCACAATAGAGATTACATGATCTACCCATTTTTTCGCGTTAAAAATATCTGGAATATAATATATTTCATATCTCTTTTGGGAGATATTTCTTTTTTTTAAAGCGGCATTGAGAAATTTTTTTCTTTCTTCGCTACTAAATGGATCATTTACTGTATTAGATAACTGAGAGCTTCCCATACCAATTTTAACTTTTTTAAAAGACTTTAAAATTTCTCTAATAACATAAATATGACCATGATGCAAAGGTTGAAATCTTCCAATAAATAAAGCAATACTATATTCATTTTTAATAGATGGTTCTATTTTTTTCTCGAAGAGAGAAGAAATATTTGTTTTTAAGAGTTTTTTCCAAATTTTTTTTGAGTAATCTATATATTTCTCAGTTTCTAACAATTTTTCAAGTTCATCTTTATTATAGAATCTACTAAATCTAACATCTAATTCTTCAGGATCCGGATTTAAAGGAATATTATTATCGACAATACCCAAAAAAATGTATGCTACTTCATCACCTTCAGTGTTTAAATCATAGAATTGAACTTTTCGAATATCTTTAGGAGAAATTCCAAATTCTTCCTTAAGTTCTCGTAATGCATTTTTCTTTATTTTATTTAGATCTAAGTATTTTGTCCAAGATATATGCCCTGAAGATGAGTCGGTAAAATACTCTGGGAATTCTTTTTTATTTTTTCCACGTTTTTGTATCAAATATGAAATTGCTCCATCTGGGGATATCGATAATATAAAAAATCTTGTAATTAAATGACTTATGTTTTTCTTATGGGCTTCTGTTCTTTCCATCGGAAAAACATATTTAGAAATCTGGCCAGATTGTAAAAATTTTTTGTTTTCCTTTTCAATACAAGCCAATATTTCATTATTCATAATTAAACACTTGTCTTTATAATTTTAAGACTAAAATATCTCCTATCTCAAACCCTAATTTCTCAGACGCATCCCCTTGATTAATAGAAAGTTCAAGAAAGCCTGTTGAACCAGGAAGAAATAAAATTGATTCAAGTGGGACTTTTGAAAAGTGTGAAGTGAAGAATCCTTTATGTAATTTTTCTCTTATTTTAACTCTAATCTCTGAACCTTCATGTAATACAAAATTACTATTTTGAATTCTATTATCTGCTAATTGAATATTGGTTATTCCATTACCAAACGAATCAATATATTGAATCGCACATTGAATAACTTTTTTTTTAACATCAATATCATATGTAAGTTTATATTCTTGTAATTTATTAAGATTAAAAATAGGACCAAATTTTTTCAATGGAATACCAGAAATTAAATGTGCCGCTATAGGGGCCATAATATCTCTTCCATGAAATGTACTTGAAATTGGTTTTTTAAAAAATTCATCATTTTGGACTTCTATACATTCTGAAATATTATTGATAAAAAAATCAGAGAATATTCCATTATTAGGGCCTATAAAATAGTGGTTTGATTTTGTTTTTATTATTAAAATTTCTCGCGAACTTCCAACCCCTGGATCAACTACGATTATAAAAACGGTTCCTTTAGGAAAATACAGATAAGTTGTTTTTAATATATATGAAGCTTCAATTATTGAGTATGGAGTAATTTGATGTGAAACGTCTATTATTTTAATATTAGGATTAACATTTAGTATAACAGCTTTCATACTAGCTATATAATGCTCACCTTTTGCACCGAAATCTGTAATTAAACCTATTATTTTTTGATTGAAATCTACCATTTCGAGAAGAAAATAAGGAATTTGATAGGGAAATATTTATGAAAAATAAAGCAACTGGAATTTATTTATTTTTTCTATATTTCTGATCGATTTTATAAAAATCTTCTAATGCCTTTGATTTTAATCTATATTCCTCTTCTTTATCGAATTGGATTAATTTTTTAGAAATAATACCTGCTCTTCTATAATATGTATAGGCTGTATGAAAATCTTCATTTCTAAGAGCATTCCTGGCTTCTTGTATAATTCTTTCCCTTTCTTTTGATAGGTCAGGAATTCTTTGAGAGAAATCACCTTTTTCTTTAAGTGAACTAGCTATATCCATTATATAGAGACTTTCTGCGATTTCTGCTGCTTTATTGTAAAATTTGGCTGCTTTTTCATAATCTAAAGCTTTTATTGCTTTTTCAGCCATTTTATAGTTTTCCGAAATTTTGTTATGTTCTTCATTTTCAATTTTCTCTAGAAGTTCTTGAGCGATTTTTCTTTCTTTTTTTTCACCGCTAAGCATAAATTTAGTGATGTTAATAATACTATCTTTTAAGGCTTCAGGTTGAAGAATATCGATTAATGGTTCTAAATGCTCCAAATACACATCCTTCAATATTATTTCAAATTCTTCTCTAGATTTCTTAAGAATATTAAGACTTGGAATTTCAAAAGATTCTGCTGCTTCTTTAAGAGATGAACGAAATTTCTCTGGTTTATCATTTTCATTTAATAATAACCCTATTATAATTCCAGAGGCTCTCCGGGATATTTTTCCTTTGAAATTGTAAAGATATGAAAAAATTTGAAGATCCTTTATTTTTAACAAATTATATTCATTTTTTGAATGGTCAAGATTTAACCTAAGAAATAAATCATTTGAAATTTCAAAATCGATTTTACCTTCTTTAAAATAATACCCCATTACCTTATAATCAGAATCGGTTGGAAGTAATATTACAAAACAACCTGATGGCATTAGAAATTATACACCTTTTTGTTTAATTTTATTGAATTAGCATTAAAATCAAGATAAAAAAATTTAATAATTTTAAGATTGACTTGCACTAATAATTCTATTAGTTTCCTCTCGTATTGAAGAGATTATGTTTAATAGTTGAGCATAATATAAATTGTCTGCTACTGCTTTTGAAGCTTGTCTGATAATCTCTATAGCTTTCTTTTCTTCTTCAGTTATAACTTCGATAGCTTTTTTATCCCAAAGCTCTTTAATTTTTTGATTAAAATCATCTGAAAGTTCTTGCAAACTTTTACCAGATTGAACTCTGAATTGTTTTAAAACTTCTACGATTAATCTTATATTTTCTGTCATTGCAACTGTCTGCTCAGAAAAACTTTGACTCATTTGGTTAATTGCACCCCTCATTTGGTTAATTTGAGCGATAGTCCCGTCTAATGAAGCCATAATTTGATTTATTTTTTGAATCATTTCTTCAAGTAATTGTTCTGCCAATTCACTCACCTAATTTTAAGATTAAGATATTTCATTCTAACACTTCTTCTTCTTTAATAGATTGTTTAAGGCTCTTAACAGAATCAATCGCTTCTGATAATAACAAATTTACTGTATCTTGATTAAGAACACTTTCAGATAATTTAGAAAAATCCTCAAGTTTTTTAATAAGATTAGTTAGAGCATCTAATCCTAAACCTTCTTGAATTACATTTAATTCTTTAGTTGTTCCTTCTCCAATCTCTTTTACTACATCAATGTGTTTAGTTTGAGTAACTTTAATTTCATTAGAAAATTCTACCAATTTTCTTGTTAGATTTGCAATTTTGTCTTCTATGTTTTGATTAAGCAAATTAAGAGATTCATTTAGTTGTTGAATTGATTGACCTAATTGAGCTATTCTCTTATAGATATTTTGAAGCAGATCTGTTAACATTTCAGCCATAGCTATTCAGCTTTTTTAAATTTTTTTTACTAATATAAAAATGTCTCTTTTTATCACTTCAATTATTAATATAACAGATTACACCAATAAAAAAATTTTTATCTTTTTTCTGATTTAATTAGTTTATAATAATTTCATATTTTCATTTATTTGGGCCATTAGCTCAGCTTGGTTAACAAGTTTTTGTTGCTTGGTCAACAAGCGCAGGTCTTATAAATGACCATCGGACATACATAAAAAACATTTGTCCGAAAAAGTAAAAACCTGAGATCCGGGGTTCGAATCCCCGATGGCCCATTTTATATAAAGTATTTAAGTAATTGTTTCGAGATTTGATATATAATTCGTGAAACATCTATTTTACGTCTTTTTATATATACTGAGATAATATCTCTTTAAATGATGAGAATGAATTATTTTAAAATAAAGAAGAATATTTCTTGAAGGAATATTTATTATTTATCTAGAAAGGAACTAATTAAGTCAAGAAGCCATTTCTTTATTTGCGTGAGGTTTTTGAGAAGACCGGGGACAAGATTTTGAGGGAAAGTATGTTCTTGTTCTAACCTTTGAGCAGTTTCCATCCATTTATTTAAAGCTAATTGTACTAGACTAGCACCTTCAGCTTCCATGAATATTGGGACGACAGCTGCAGATTCTCTAGCATCCCCAATAGCGAAATAAATTCTTCTATTTATCCCTTTGAGCAATACTAAATTTGCACACTCATCAAGTTTTCTCTCAACTAAAATACTTTTCAAAATCTGAGTTTTCAATTCTCCATCCTTTGAAGCAAAATTTGCTTTTCTTTTTTTAAGTAATGGTTGAATTTCTGTTATAACTTTATCGCCAGTAGTTCCTTCGCTAAAATATTTAGTAATTTTTAAAGAATTTTCTAAACCTTCTATTGCTATAAATTTCTTGTCATTTGAATATAAAATAGCTTTTGAACCCCCTTGTTCTTCACTTGAAGATTGTTTTATATAGATATTTCTCATAGTCACAGAATTACATGAGTGATAAGCTATTTCAAACAATTCTCGAGGAATTAAAGGACTATATGGCTCTTCTATTTGTTTGAAAGGCCATTGAGAAATAATAACATTATTAAATTGGTTTAATAGCCGATTTTCCATTATGAATCCCTTTCTATCGATTTAGTATTGATCGTATAATTTTTATTAAAATATAGAACTTCTAGTTTTTATTTATTTTTATTTCTTTTTAGATAGAATATTAAAAGATATGTATTAAATTTATTATTCTACTATTTGTTTATACGCTTTTTCAAATCTCTCGATAGCTAAAATGATATCTTTTTCTGATGCTCCGATTGCAGCATTCATTACAATATAAGGGGTAGGATAACTACTACAACATGTTCCAAATGCATTTTCTTTTGGATTGTATACTCTTGGTCCCGTAACTCTTAAGTTATACAATGCTCCACCAAGGGCATATAATTGTTTTTGATTCAAATTTTGTAGGGACAGTGCTACAGCAACTGGATTATAAATGTCAAGAATTCTCTCATTTATATCACCAGCGATTTTTTTTAGTTGTCTTTCAAGTGTCTTACGATTTTGTTGCTGTTCTTTAAGTAGTTTTTGATAACCCTCTAATCCAATCGATAACATTGATATTAAGAAGTTTACTATTGGAGTAGCTGAGGCACGTCCAGCATATGATTCGCTGATTTTAATTATATTTTCTTTTGATGGTGATGCAATTACAGCACCACCAACTGGTGTGAGAAAATTTTTATCGGTTGATTGGATTATAGCATCTACTCGCCCGGCATCAATCGCAGATCTAATCAATTTCATCCATTCTGAACTTTGGACACCATATGCATTAATAACGATATGAACAAGATCATTTTTTTGAGCGAATTTACTGATTTCTTTAATATCATCATGTTCTCGAGGAGGAAAAAAGCTGGTAATTGAGATGATGGCAAAGCAGTTATCATTAAAATTATTTTTAATATGTTCAATTGGAATCCTGACCGCATCTCCAAAAATCTGTCCAGGTATAATCTTTGATTTAAGACCGATTAAATCAATCGATTTTAAGAGAGATTTATGATCTATTTGTGGAACTAAGACTGTTTGTTTATGATTTAAATTAGCTTTACTTGGATCTGATTTTAAAGCACTTAATGTTAATGATAAAGACATTCCGGTACATATTGGAACTACAATTGCATCCTTAATATTTGGTAATCCAGTATTTCTTAAAATATTACAAGCTAAGTAATTCGAAAGTGTATACATTATTGATGCACCAGGAGCTTTCGGTTGAGGTGCTGTTAGAAATCCGCTTCTTCCCACTCCATGGCAGAATCCTGACGATGTTCTTAAATGTAATTTTGAAGCAATTCTTGCTTCTCGTTCCCCTACTCTAGCGGCATTACTATCTTTATCTGTATCCATATGCGAGAGAGTTTGAAGTAAGAATTCAATTTGTTCATCACTCCAAGGTTTATTAGGTACCGATCTTTGCTCAAATAAAACTTTTATTGGATTTAAAAACTCATTTAAAACAAGCTGGCCTCGATTAAGCATATTTTCGGGAATATTTGAGCTTTCAAAAAATTTAATAATTTTATTAAAGTCTACCATTGAAAACGCAACATGATTAGATTTATAATAGATTGGCGGCCCTTGAGGGGAATCGAACCCCTATCCCTCCGCAGGATAGCTGGGTTTGAAGCCCAGCGTCAGAGACCACTCCAACCGTCAAGGGCCATAATAATAATTCTTTCTAATTCAAAATATATATCTTTTTAAAAGAAGTTTTTGGTTATAACCGATGAAATAAAACAATTTGGAAAATTATTAAAAAAAATCTGACACTTTTTTCCCTTCTTCAAAAATAGCATTAGCTTTTTGCATAATATCGGGAATATCTATTTGTTGTGGACACTTCTCAAGACATTCTCCACATTGAATACATAATGCGGCAGCTCCATCTACTTCGTCTCCGCGAGATAATCCTTCTTCGAAAGCTTCTTTAGTTTTTGCCATCCTATCATAAAAGAATGAAATTCTGTCTTTACGTTCCTCTCCCCAATATCCTAAATCATTTAAAAACCTAAACACCCAGGGAATAGAAACACCATTAGGACAGGGTAAGCAATATCTACAACTTGTACATGGCACAAGATCATATTTATCATAAGCATTACGCAATTCATCAATGGTATGCAGTTCAACTTTAGTTAAACTATTGCTTGCAGATTTATGTGCTGATTCGATATTTTCTTTAACTTGTTGCATATTGCTCATACCACTTAACACAACCGATACTTCAGGATGGTTCCAGACGAATTGTAAAGCCCAATCAGCCATAGTTCTTTTAATATTCGATCTATTTAAAATTCTTTTTATTTCAGGTTTTGTATTTAATTTTTTCTCCGGGATCGCTAACTTACCACCTCTTATTGGCTCCATAATAATTAAAGCAATACCTCTACTACCAGCAAATTTAACTCCTTTTATGCCTGCTTGATAATTCACATCAAGATAGTTATATTGAATTTGACAACAGTCCCAATGATAATAATCGATAATTTCTTTAAATACTTCAAAATTATCATGAAATGAGAATCCAATATATTTAAACAGACCGTTCTCTTTTGCCTGTTCCATTTTTTCAATTAAATTTAATTCCTTGATTTTATCTAATCGATTTTTATTTAAACCATGGAAGAAATAGATATCTGGATTTGTTTGTAATCTCTGAATTTGTTCACTAAGAAGTCTATTAAAGTCCTCTCTTTTCTTAACTAACCATAATGGTGATTTTGTCGTAAGATATACTCTCTCTCGATATCCTTCTTGGAGTGCCTTCCCCACAATTACTTCGCTTTGCCCATTATGATAAGGATATGCTGTGTCTATATAATTTACTCCATTCTCAATAGCATAACGAATCATTTTTATTGCCTCCTCTTCATTAACCGTGTTTTGATCAATCATAGGTAGTCGCATAGCACCAAATCCCAGAACCGATACTTCCCATTCAAGGGATCCCATTTTTCTGTATTTCATAATAGTTTTATTAATTTATTCCGTAATTTCTTATATATTGTATTTCAATTAATTGTGTAGATATTATAAGTTTTAATAAAAGCTCTTTTTTAAAATAAGAGTAATTTAATTAACGAATTACTAAAAATTTGGAGAGTTTTTCTTTTTATAAAGAGCAACTGTTACTTTTTTTATTAATAGTATCAAAAGTGAAAATTTATGATTAGTGATTCAAATTTAGTATTTGATTTACATATAATCGAATGTCCCTTTTTTCCATCATGTGAACTGCCAAAAATACAGTTCTTATGTAAAATTCCAAATTGCAGAAATTGTCCAGACTATATTTCTAAATTAGAAAAAATTAAATAGTAATTCTAATAGATTTTTAAAATTTACTATTAATTTGGTCTCTATATTTGATATATTCTTTAATTAATTTAATTTTATCAAGTTTAAATCTTTTTAAGTTAAGTTCTGAGAGATTATAACCATAAACTTTCTCAATAAAATTTGAAATCATATAAGCTGTTGCACCCCATACTGTAAATATTTTTCCGTTTTCTTTTTTTGTATAATTAAAATAAAAGATAGGAAATTTACTCCCAGTGATGTCAACAGCTTGTTCTCTAAAATTAATCTTATTTGTAAAAAAATCAATTGGGATTCTTACAATTTCTTGAACTTCTCTATCATCTTTTATTAACTTTTGATTTTTATCAATAATTCCAACAAAGGGAGTGATAATATATCTTGTCATCGTAGGAAAATCATCAAGACATCCAATTATTTTTATATCTTCACGTGATATTCCTATTTCTTCTTCTGTTTCTCTTAATGCAGTATCTTTTAAGGAATTATCTAAAAAAGGGTCAAATTTTCCTCCTGGAAATGACATTTCACCTTTATGTCTTGAGCCCTTATTTGATCTATGAATTAAAACTAATTCATATGGTTGATCTTTGTAGGGTATGATTGAAAAAAGAACAGCTGAACTGGTGAAAAATTTATCTTTAATAGAAACTCTTTGAGGTGAATCACATAAATATAAAGATTTTTTGATTAAATTTTCATTGAAAATCAAGCTAGCTCTATTCATTTGTTCTAGCAAAAATTTTAAGATAGTAATTATTTAAAAAAACATAATATTCTATCATAATAAAGTTTTTAGCAAGTGTTTTAACGTGAAACTCCCGAAAGAGCTTAGAGATAAAGGAGAATTAAGTGGATCAACTAAAAATAGAAAGTGTTCAATAAAAGATTGTAGTGAATTTGCTATTCGTTCGCTTTCAGAAAGTTCTTGGAAATTATATATTGAAAAAGCAGGCTTAAAATATAATAAAAATGCACGACATAAGATTTATTTGTGTAAAATCCATTATAATCAATCAAATAAATATAGAAAATCACAAGAAAAGATATTTCAGAAAAAAGGATTTTTAGATAATTCAATTGCAGTTAAAAAAGGCAAATGGGATTATTAAGGAATCATAACCATTTGTTCATAAATTGAATTTACTAAATAATATTGTCCTTGAATAATTCCAATAGTTAAAAGCGATAATCCAACAAGTAAAATTATAATTGCAACTAATTTATTTCTCATACTTCTCGTAACTTTAAATATTTCTTAATAAAAATAGTTTAACAATTAATTCTATTTTGTTAATTTTTCCAAAGTACTAATTTTTGTATTAATCTTTTTCAATTTAAGGTCAAATTCCTTATCTTTTTTATTATAATCATCTTCTGTAATCTCTTTTGCATGATATCTACCTTTATTAAGCTTTCTCTCTCCAGAAATTTCTGCTTTTTCTAATTTTAAATCTTGAATCCATAATTTCATTCCTTCAATTAGGTCTTCTGTTTCACTTTCTAAATCAATTTTTTCTTGTTTATATTTTTCTCTTAATTTCTCAAAAGTTTCTTTATCAACTTTATGCAATTTATGCTCTCTTGATAAATTTTCAAGTTGAAAAATTTTAGTGTCAATGTCATCTTGAATTCTTTGAACAATGAAAGGTTCTTCTAAGTTCTGCTTAATTACATTCTCTTTCTCTTTCAATTCACTTATTAATGTTTTTACTGCCTCTAATTTTAAATTTATTTCTTTTTTAAATTCCATATCATAATCATACCGTTCATCTTTTGTTGATTTTGAAATTTCAGTCAATTTTTCAGCAAGGACTTCTTTGTTTAATTGAATATCGTTATATTCAATATAATAAACCAATTGTTCTTTTACTTCTTCTGGAAGAGGCTTGATTTCTTTTTTTTCTTTTGCCTTTTTGGCTTTCTTCTTATCTTTTTCTGCTTCTTCCATATCAAAAATTTGCTGTTTTTGTTCCTCTTCCCTCTGTTGGATTTCTTCTACTTTTTCTTTAACTTCTACTTTTTCTTCTTTTTTTACTTCTTCTTTTCTATCTAAACTTTTTGCTGATTTAGGGATATCAGTGAGCAAGGGTTTACCACAAATAATACAGAACTTATCTGTTTCTTTTACAGGGTTACCACAATAAGGACAAAACTTGGGGCTCATATCTTCACCATTTTAAAGATGTCTTATTATTCTTTATTTAATTAAAATAAAACTTTAATTATAAGTCTATTAGAGTCCAATATTTAAAAGAATTATGATGTCAGTATTCATTTCTCTTACTGTTTAATTGTTAAAAATCTGAAAATTATATGAAATTTCTAACATAAAATTAAATTTTGTAGGTAGACCTAATGATTGGATATATACTTCTTTTGAGAGATTTAACACTAACCTAGAACACGTTTTGCGTAAGGAATTTTTCGAAAGATGAAATGACTAAGGAAGAAGCAGAGAGGCACAGCAATTAGAGAAACAATGATAAATTTTACTACAGTTGGGATGGTTATTGACAAAAAGGCTACATTAAGTGCAATAAGGACTGGTTGGTGTATTATGTAAACGGTAAATACATTTGTAGCTAAATTTTTATATAAACGCCCCTGATGAGTAATTAGTTCCCGAAACATATATATTAGCCAAATTGGAATCCCTATCAAAAGAATTGATTCCCAGATGGTATATGTTAATGCTTGCCATGTAAATCCTCCTTTAAAGACGTCGTAATTTCCATTTTCCAATGCCCCTCCTAACAATAAAATGATCGGGGCAAGAATGATCATAATAAGAGATATGATCCCCCACTTTCGGGCATGTGAATTAGATATCCGGCTAAACCAATCCCCCCTATAAGCTAATATACCGCAGTAAAAGGAAAATATATAATGAATAATATGGGCGAATTGAATAAAAAAATACCATGTATCTACCGGGAAAAATAGCCGAACCAAAAAGTTTAGAAATGATAGAATCCCAATAGAGAGAATTATTACCCTACTAGGAGGAAATTTATCTCGAAATATATGAATAGATTTTTGTGGAAAATATCTATCTGTAAACACTCGGAATAGCACATAAACTCCTGCAAAAATCAATAAAACCAATAAAAACCAAAGATGCCCGAAATTGAGATTAAAATTTGTATATTGGTATTGTAGGACCTCCAGGAAAGACCAACTCTCAGTACTATCTACTGCAAAATTTAGTAAGATGTAAAAGTTAATCGGTCGGATTATAATGATTAACAGAACCAAAGGAATCCCTAAACGGATCAACCGATCTTTGAGAAATTTGAGTGACCCTTTTTCTTCATAGGATCGAGGAGTGAAATACCCTGCTAATAGAAAGAAGGCAGACATAAAGAATGATTGATTAATAGCATTAAATAAGGTAAAGATGATGGGACTGATGGAATCAGACGCCCCTTCTCTTATTGCCCAACCACCACTTCCACCGTATGCGATAGCAGCATGATGAACAATCACTAAAATCGTTAAAAATATACGTAATTTATCCAAGTAAAAGAGTCTTGTTTTTATAGATGGTATTTGTATTTCTTCTTGTATTTGTTTCATGAAAATATCAAAACTTTTAGTTTAGAAAATTATAAAATAACTTACTTGCTATTTTCAATTCAAATTATACTTAAGATTAAAGGAGTCCAATTTTTAAAATTCCTTATATTGAATTGTATTTTTAATCAAATTCAATAACAACTTATAAATTTACTTCATATTTAATGTAATTAGAGATGGATATTGAAAATAAAATCCCAATACACATTGGATTATTTGGGCATATTGACTCTGGGAAGACAGCAATAGCAAAAGTAATTAGTGAAATAATTTCTACAGCTGGTATTGATGCACATCCCCAGAGCAAAGAAAGAGGGATAACTATAGATTTAGGTTTTACAAGTTTTTTGCTGGATAAATATCTAGTTACCTTAGTGGATGGTCCTGGTCATGCAGATTTAATAAGGATTAGTGCTTCTTCAATAGAAATTATCGATTGCGCTTTAATTGTTATAGATATTAATAAAGGGCCTCAAGTTCAAACGGGAGAACATCTTATTATGATCGAATCGCTTGAAATCGATAAAATCATTGTTATTCTCAATAAAATCGATCTTTTTACTGGAAACCTTGAGGTAGAAATAAATAAAACAAGGGAATTTTTTAATTCAACATCTTTTGGCTATGATGTTCCAATTTTTGCTATTTCAGCAAAAAAAGAAATAGGTTTTGAAGAATTAAAGATTGGGATATTAGAAATGATTAATTCATTGAAAATTGATAGAGTTACTGAAGGTGAGGTCATTATTCCCATTGATCATCATTTTCCAATAAAAGGTATGGGATCAATTTTAACAGGTACAATGTTAAATGGAATCTTAAAAATAAATCAAAAGCTCGAAATATTACCAGTAAAAGTATCCGGTAGAGTCAAAAACATTCAGATATTTCACCAGAATGTCGATACTGCAAAAGCAGGTGATAGGGTTGGGATTAATATAAAAAGATTGGATTTGAAAAAAATATATCGAGGTTGTTATGCAACAAATAATCCTGATGCTTTTGAGTATTGCAATACTATTGAAGTAAAAATAAATAATAATAGGTTATTCAAACCAAAAACTAGTTCTGGGACTCAAGTTCATATTACAATTGGAATGGTAACTATTACGGGTTATATTTATCCATACTATGAATTGGATGGAAAAAAAATTCAAACTTCAGTTTCAAATAGAGATCAAGGATTTAAGGCAATAATTTTGTTCAAGGAAAAAGTTTTAATAAGAAAAGCAAGAACAATTATGTTGTTAAGTCGATTAGATTTACCTCCAACTACCTTAAGAATATTAGGATCAGCAGTATTATTGAAGATATATAAAGATCCACCTTTACTATATAAACGCAAAACAAAAAAAGGCATAATTAAAAATCCAGACCACCCTCAAGGAATTGTCTGTGTAGGGTTAGCACAAAGCGTTACTGGTGCCAAAAAAATTGTTGGTAAAAGTTTAGAACATCCTTTTACAAAAGTTTTAAACACTTTTGGTAGTAAAGGAGCAGTTATTGTTGGTATTAAAGAAATAGAAAAAAAAGTAAACAAGGGAGATCCCGTGTTTCTGAAAGAATTAAGAAGTTTTCAACTAAAAAACATTTAAATGCTCAAAAATTAATATTATCTTAACAGAGGTGTTTAAATTGGAAAAAGCTAATGATTCTGAAATTGACATCAATCAAGATATTCTAGATGAATTAATGCGAGCTTTGGAGAGGTTAGAAGCTTCAACCGATTTGGAAGGAACAGCTGTAGTTTCAAAAACTGGATTAAGAATTGCGAGTTCTGAAACTGCTGATGTTGTTTGGGATATTTATAGTGCTAGTCCAGCTACCCTAATTTCCTTAGGTGAAAAAATTAGCCAAGGTTTACAACAAGGCGAATTAAGAGACATTGTCATTAGAGGAACTAAAGGTTATACAATAATATTAGTCGGATCAGCAGAAAATAATTTTATGTTATTTACCAACTGTAAAAAGGGGTATAAGTTAGGATATTATTTCCATAAGATTAGAAAATCTTTTAGAGAAATGGAACCAGTTTTAAAGAAAATTGAGACAAAAGATATAACTTATTAGTAAAAACTTTCTTCTATCTTGTTTCTATACTAAATAGAATAAAAAATAATGGAAAAACCATTTTATTTTACCCAAAAATCCATTTGACAACATCACTATTCTTTAAATTATATTTATTTGCTGAAACTCCAGGAAATTCATCATTAATAGAATAACGCCAATTCCCACTTCTATAATTAATACTCTCCACGATAATTCCCATATCACCGTAATCAGTGATTTCTACCTTACAACATTTTGTTAATGCATCATAAGCAGTAGTATTGTAATCAGTTAACACAATATTTTCCCACGTATTAACTGTTCCATTTCCATAATCAACAATTAGGGTTATATCTTGGACTTCTTTTAAAGGTTCATTTACTTCACTAACCTCTATACTTGAGGTAAAAACGAAAAAGGCCGCAAAACTAGCAATAGCTAAGATGCCAATTATTATATATTTATTAAATTTCATGATTTTAGGTTTAAACCTTGATATAATTAGAGATGCTAATATTAATGTTAAACTTATTAAAGCAATACCTATATATGGAAGCAATTTTACGAAAAAGTTATCTGATTGGGTAAATCTATCTTCTGAAGATTCCCATGGAATATAACCATTAATTACCATCTCAATTAAATAACTTCCTACTGAAGTATTAGCCCAAAGTAAAAGTCCACTCCATTTTTCATAAATCATTTGTGTCTTTTGTCCTCCACCAATTTGTTCAAATGATATCTTAAGGGTTGATAATGTTTCTTCAAGAGAAACTAATCCATTTACAAATCCTGATCCCTCTTGTAATGCAAGATTCTTTACTTTTGTTAAATTGTCGATAATTTGTATTAGAAAACCAGATTGGAAGTTATTATATCCAAGTGTGAGAGCCCATCCTAATTCACTATTTGATCTATTACTTAGTGTGAAATTTGTTAATAAAATACCAGAAATGTTCTCAGCTATTTCAATATCAAACCAAGGGATAGGATCATCTATAATATTACCCCAATCATTTTGATCTTTATTAAAATAGCCTGTAATATTGATAGAAATTTGACCTCCAAGATTAGTTTTCCAATCACCTTCATAGGAGTTACCCGGCCATGCTGTAAAATTATACCACCCAACAGCTCCTCCAAATTGAAGAACATTATATTCAAAGTTCGAATTATAATCTAAAGTGAAGTTTAATGATTGGATTTCAAGTAAAAATCCAAATATACTAGTTTTTGCCCAGACTAATAAGCCCGTCCACTTATCATATAAAAATGATGTTTTTTGATCACCATTAATTTGTTCAAATCCAATATATAAGAAATTATATGTCTCTTCTATATTAATATCTCCTATAATGTCATATATTCCTCCAGGATTTGCTTGACTTATAGCCAACTTTTTAATATTTGTCAGATTTTCGTTTGGTATTAAAAATCCTGGTTGAAAATTGTTATATCCAAGTGTTAAGGCTCTCGCAACTTCACTGTTGGATTTATTAGTTAATGTGAAGTTTGTGCTAAGAATTCCTAGATTATTCACATAAATTCCAACATCGAACCAGGGGATTGGATCTTCGAATACATTTCCCCAATCACCAGGATCTTTATCATAAAAACCTGTGAAATTTATATTAATTTGACCATCAATGTTAGTTCTCCAATCTCCTTCATAAGAATTAGGCCATGGAGAAAAATTATACCATGAAGCAGAGTCTCCGAACTGTTTAACTTCATATACATAAGTATCATTGAAATTAAGATTCTGACAATATGAATTAGGAATAGCTTCTACAGCTCTAACAACCGGGATTGAACCTGAATAAATTAATTGAATAAAAACTATAAGAAAGATAAGATATGTTGTTTTTTTGGAGTCGGTCATCACGTTCAATTAATATATTTTATTTTTAATGAATAGTAATAATTAATAGGTTAAGTTTCCTAGGAAACTTGTACTAGTATTTATAAATATAGGATCTATTTTTAATATTTTGATCTTGCGATAAAATATTTAAATTCAAATACCAATGATCAATTATCACGAGAAAACAGAGAAAATTGAATTAAGAATGATAAAATCTGAGGAACATCGCCAAAACTTATTAAACCTTGCAAGAAGGCTCTGTTACTATGAAAGATACAGTTACAATTAATACTAATAGTTGCTTAGGATGCGGTTAATGTGCACTGAAATATCCAAATAGTGCAATAACTATGAAATGTCTCGAAAGAGAAGAAGTTCCGCTTAAAAGAGAAGCGATTGAAATTGTGAATTAAAAAAATTCTTTTTATTTACTTATTAGGGAAGTTGTTTATCTGCAATTTTCTTTTTTAAAATCCAAAGTGCTTTAGACCAAGCATTTTGAAAATAATTTCGAGCTTTATTCCATTCAGAACCATTTCTCCAACCAGTATGGAATAAATATATAAATGTCTTATTTGAATTAGAATCATTTTGAAAAAGAAACACAATAATATGTGTAAGAGGATCAGCAGAATTCATAAAAGATTCAAAATCAGTGGGTCCTTTCCAGTTAAATGAAATAAATTTATTTCTATCAATGCCAGTAATTCTGCATCCAATTGTGCTATTACTTTTTCGATCTTCAGGTACCCAAAATAGTTCATATTTTCCCCCAACTTCAGGATTCACGTCTGCTTTTACTGTTAACCAATTCTCCAAGTAATTATTATCAATAAACATAGTAAAGGCAGTTTCTATATCGCAATCTATTTCCTCTTTAATCAATATAATATTTTCCATTCTTAGTTAACATCTATATTATTAATTATAATTATAACAAAAAGTTATAAAGTATTATAAAGTAACAAACATTGAGACTATTTAAACCATATACTAACAAATTGGTAATATTGTGAGAAAAATGGAAGTTTGGGAGGATTTGAGTAATATGAAGAATTGCCCCATAGAAGTAGCTCTTAATTATTTAGGAAAGAAATGGACTATGCAAATAATTAGAGATTTATTTAAAGGTAAGAAAAGATTTTCAGAATTTTTAAAGGCAAATCCGCAAATTAGTACAAAAATGCTCTCATTGCGATTATCAGAACTACAGGATTCGGGATTAATTAAGAAGAGCGTTCTTTCAACTACCCCTATACGAGTTGAATATTCTTTAACACAAAAAGGGAAAGCTCTCAATAAAGTTCTTTTTCAATTAGCTGAATTTTCTCTAAATAATTACCCAAATGAAGTATATTATAATAAACCAAAATCAATCGAGGAAGATTTACTGAATCTAAAAGTTTTTTTTAATGGGAATAAATATTAGAAATTCACCATTTTTAATCTCAATTCTTGAAGAGTAGAAGTCTTAAGATCTATAGGAAACTTAACCTATAAGTTTAAATTCTTATAATCATTACATATCGAAAAGATAATTAGACTGAGACTAAATTGGAATTAAAACCTGAAGCAGATTTAACAAATGAAAACATTGAAATATTAGAAACTGAGCAAGAAAGAGTTAAAGATACAATATGGTTTAACCGGAGCTCTTTCCGAATTGCCCTAATCAGTACTTTTACAGCATTAACGATAGTTTTAGGGTATTTGCTAATACAATTGCCTAATATAGAGTTATTTACTCTAATGATATTCTTATCTGGTTTTATATTAGGGAAAAGAGATGGAATGATAGTTGGACTTTTAAGTTCTTTCATTTTTTGTTATTTTAATCCTTTCGGTTCTTCTCCTTTACCACTTTTAGCATTCCAATTAATCTATTATTCAATAACAGGATTATTAGGAGCTTTTACAAGTAATCTTTTACAAAATAAAAAATTGTTCAAATATGAAGAAGATTTTTATAATTTTCGTGTTATGGTATTATTTGGTACTATTGGTGCTTTGATTACTATAAATTTTCAAATTTTTTCTACAATAATTCATGTTTTATCATTTTTAGGAACTTTAAATGAATTTTTACCATATTTTCTCTCAGGATCAGTATTTACAATTGTACATATTATTGGTAATACACTTGGATTTATTTTTATTTTACCAGGGTTGATTCAACTAATAAACAAGATGCTTCATTAGAAATGGTTAAGAATTTAAAAAATAGCGAGAAATGCAATTGTTGATGGCAACATCATTAGAAGAATAATTATTATACAAATTAATAAGCAGGTGTTCCTCTTCCTTTTCTGTTCATTATTATCATCCACTTCATTCAGATGTTCTTTCTCCATCTTAATATCTTTTAAATAGATGTAATTTCAATATAATTAATAAGAGAGGAATATTGATAACTTATAATTAATCTATTCTGATTGGGTTAATAATGTAATCTTTCCACCAGCAGTTTCTACTTTTTCAATAGCTTTTTTTGACGCTTTATTAACAGTTATATTAATTGTCCTATTAATTACGCCACGACCTAGTATCTTCTGAATATTTATGTCATTTAAATTAATATTGTAAGTATTTCCAGATTTGGAAGCTTTTTTGTTTAAAACAAAATTTTCAATATTTAGGTCTAAATCTTTAACGTTAATTGTATTAACTTGATAAATTCTAACAATATCTTGCGGTCTTTTAAAACCTTTTTTTCCAATATCCCAATCTGGGTCTGGAAATCCGAGTTCTTTTTGTTTTAAATAATAACTTTTTTTGCTTTTTTTCCACTGAGTAGTTTTCCCTCTACCAGCACGCTGTCCTGTTTTTCTATGTTGCCCTACTTTCCCATAACCACGAGTCCGTCTTCCTCTCATTTTTTGAACTTTTTTAGGAAATTTTCTAGTAATAATCATCCACCTTTTTATTATAACATTTTATGAATTAATTCATTAATATATATACCAAGATTACCAAGTGTTCCCCCTTCATTGTAATGTTTTTTAATAGTCCCTCTATGTCCTTTTCTTGGAGGGTGTAATCGGAAAACTGGTTTAATTTTATATATATCTCTTTCTCGATATTGTATTTCTCCATTTAATAATGCTTTTGCGAATTCTCTAAAATTTTTATATTTAGTTAAATTTCTAATATGCTCTTCTGTCAGTGATTTATTACCTTCTATTTTTCCTCTTACTCTTAGCAATCTAATTAATGTTTTTTCATCAACTTCTCCGTATGCAATATAGTCCTTACATTTAATGAGCATTCCTTCATAAGAGGGATTACCCCATATAAGCACTCCATGATTTACTTTATGCATTCTTAACATCTTTAATGTATCTAATATTTTACCCCTCATTCCTGGGGCACCTCTGATACGAACTGCAAAATATAGTTTATGTGTAACTTCTGATTCTTTCATTTTTGATTTCTTTTTTGCCATAGACATTTAAGCACCACTCTTTTCTATATATTAAAGTTATATTTATGCGCTTGTTTGAGTGCATCAAATGTTGCTTTAACTAAATTTTCACTTGTTCTCGTGTCTCCAAAAGTCTTGCTCCAAATATCTTCAATCCCACATAATCTTAAAACAGGTTTTACTTTATCTGCACATGCTAATCCAACCCCAACAGGGGCAGGAATGAGTTGGATTCTGACTGAACCACACTTTCCTTTAATTTTAAAAGGAATACTATGAGTTCCTCCACAACCACACTCTTTACTTCCACAACCTCTTAAAACTGGAATCACTGAAAGTTTTGCTTTATCAATAGCTTTTCTTATTGCTGGTCCAACTTCACGGCTTTTAGCTGAGCCAATTCCTACAAATCCATCAGCTCCAACAAGGACTACGGCTTTAAATTTCGATCGTTGTCCGCTTGCAGTCATTTGTTGCACCATCTTTATATCTGTTACATGTTCAGTTAATTGTGGTAAAAGGATATTTATAATCTCTTTTTCCTTAACAACGATATTATTCTGAAATATTTTATCCAAAGTAATTAATCCTTGTTGGACAAGTTCACCCAACTTGGTTTTAGGAATCCATTCTTCATCAATATTTCTTAGTCGACTCATTTTTTTTACACTCACTTTTAAGCTTTATTTTCAATCATTTTTAAGGAATTCGCAAATATTTTGCTTAAATTTAGTGGATTTAATTTCTTCTTTAAATAACCTGAGAATATTTGTTCATATTGCTCTGGTTCATTTGTTTTTAGATTTTTCGCATAATTTTCAATATGAATACCCTTAATTCTTTCATCTATACCTTCTGGAAAAAATTCCTCACGATAAGGAATATTTATTCCTGTGTCTATTATTCCTTTACAAGCAGCAAGGACACGATTTCTATGGTAAAAAATACCTAAATCAAATATAGCTTCTTGGATTTTTTTTGCTTTTGCTCTTAATCCTGCTAAATAACCTGTTAAATAAGCTGCAGGAATGTTTCCACTATTTGCAGTCCAACCATATTTTGAGGTTAATTCCTTAGAAAATGCAGAAACTAAGATATTGTCTCCACCAAATTTGGACTGAGTAATTTGAACTTGTATATGATCATTTGATGCTCGAATAACTACCCTTAATTTTCTTGATTTTAACAACTTTAACCTCTTATGATAATCGGTTTTCCCATCATGACGTCTTCGAAATGATCTTTTATATCTGGGACCTCTCGTCAATTTTAACGTCCTCTTCTTATTAATTCTTTTTCTTTAATATATCTATTCAACTGAGCAACACTATTAAACATTCCACCTTTCGCATTCTTATATAATTTCCGATAATTCGATGTTGTTATTAATTTTCTATCTCTAAGTTTTTTCAGCTCTCGCCTAATTGGTCTAATACGTTTAATCCAAGCTCTTTTCTTTGGAGTTCTAGCATATTTAGTACCCTTTCTTTTTCCTAAACCCCTAGCTCTTCCTTTTTTCTTCCTCTCATGTCTAATGAGTTTTCTATGCTTTGAGATGCCCTTCTTATATTTTTTCTGGATTACTCCTTGTTTTATCAGATTACGAATATCTTCTCGAGTAATTGCTAGGGAAATATCTTCAATTAAATAAGGATCAAAAAAAACTCTATTTTCTCCGCATTTAAGAATATCAGCGGCCATCCTTCTTTGTGGTTTTAAATTCACTTTAATCTCCCTCTAAAGAGTCTTCTAAATCATCAATTTCTAAATAATCTTCACTATCAATATCAGAAATTGGAGCTTCAATCATTGCTTCTAAACTTTCAATTTCTTTTTGTGATATTCCAAGATTTAAAATTTTAAAACCTCTTTTTTGACAATAATCAATAAGAGCTATGCGCTTTTTAGCTCCCAATTTACCAGAAATTTTGATCGCATTAAATTTCTTGTTTAAATATTTTAAATCTTGTACTGTAGTAACTCTCACCTCTTTATACCCAGATGGATGTAAATCCCTTACTTTTTTTGGGTTTCGATATCCTACTGTTGGAGATTTAACCCCAGATTTTTTTTTCTCTCTTGTTTTTGAATCAATACCTCTTGATTTTCTCCAAGAATCTTTTACTCTTTTATATCTCCACGATTCAACTCGTCTAAATGAAGGTCTACTTTTATTCCGCATTTTTCGAAGTTCCATTAATCTTTTATCCTGTACCATGATAATTACCTCAATTTAAGTTATTTCCCAGATAATCTCATCTCCAAGCATTTTTTTGTACAGATAGACGCCATCCTGAAAAACCCTCGGATCTTTTTTTCGTATACGGCAAGCTCTTTTGACATTAGCAGCTGCTTGTCCTAATGCTTCTTTATCTGGTCCTATAAAGAGTAGATCATCTCCTTTTATTTCTACATTTACATTCTCAGGATATATTGCCTTTCTAGGAGCTCGTTCTCCCAAGAAATTTACAATCTGAATCTCTCTTTTATCTGAATTCACTTCACAATTACAAGGAAAATGTGAGTAGCAAATTTTTGATACATATTTATAATTCGTTTGGACACCTACAATTAAATTATTAATGATACTAACAACAGTTTTAATTAAGGCTAAGGTTCCACTTTTTGGAAAGTTAGTTGAAAAAATAATTTTATTCCCCTCAATTGAGACTTTTATTCCTCTTACATGTGAGAAATCTTTTGTAATATCACCATTTGGTCCTTTTACTCGAATATGATGTCCTCCTTCTAGTGTAACTTTGACACCTTCAGGGATTTCCAATTCTTCTTGAAAGAATGCTATTTTTACCATTTTATATTCACTCCTTATTAATTTAATAGATATAACATAAAGTATGACCACCTATATGCTTCTCTTCTGCTTCACTCATTGTCATTATTCCTTGATTTGTTGTCAAAACTATTATCCCTAAACCAGGAGCAGGTAATAGGTTTCTCTCTAAGTTCTCAAATTGAGAAACTTTATAATTCAATCTCATTAATCCTGCACACTCATTAATCTTACCTAATAAAGCTATTTTGAATTTACCTTGTCTTCCATCATCGTATCTCTCGAATTCTCCTATGTAAGCATGTCTCTGAAATATTCGAAGAATTTGTTGAATAACTGTTGAAGCTGGACTGATTATCACTTCTTTTTTCCGTGCTCTTTCTGCATTTTTGAGAGCACAGCAAGCATCTGATACAACATTAACCATAGATTTTCACATCTTTATTTAATTATTTATTAAATTCTTACTCAAACCTTTTAAATCCAATTTCTTTTCCTATTTCATAAAAACATCTTCTACAGATATATAATCCATAACGCCTTATTATTCCTCTGTGAGTATGACATCTTCTGCACTCTCGCTGACCTTTACCGTAGTGTTTACCTTGTGGTATCTTTTTTCACCTTAATGTATTATATAAACTCTAAATCCAACTTTTCTACAATTTCAATTCCGAATTTTTGAGTTAAAAAATATTGGGCTTCTTCTCTGGATATATAATGATGTTTTGGAACTTTAGTGCGAGCTTTTCTTCTAAATTTTACTCTCATCCCAGGTCGTACTATTCTGCCTACACAATCTAAACCCCATATACCAATTGTATTGTCATATTCAATACCAGGAATAGATATATGTTCTGTTATTCCAAAACCAAAATTTCCATAATCATCAAAACTTTTTCTTAAAATTTTATTGTTATTTACAATTATTAATTTTTTAAGCAATTTTTCCCCATTTTGACCCCTAACAGTTATTTTAGTTCCAATAGGGCGTCCTTTCCTTAAATTAAATTCTTTTACATTTGTTTTTGAAAGAGTTTTAATTGCTTTTTGACCTGTTATTGTTTCTAGTACAGCAACGGCTCTCTCCAATTCCTGTCCTCCTACCCCAACACCTATATTTAATACCAACTTCTCTAAATATGGTTTTTTCATAGGATTTTTCCAATTTTCTTCATATTTTTTTGAGAGAGCATCTGGAATTTTCTTTTTTATTTTAGTAGACATTTATTTTTCACTTAACTTTTTTCATTATTTTAATTATTTTTTATACTAGGTAAATCAATTTCAGAACTATTTTCTCCAATAATAAAAGTATAATCATATAGAGTTTCTGTATGTTCTCCATTATGTTGAATAGAGACTGTACTTGCTTTAGGTCCAAAACGTTTTAATATGTTTATAATTTTTCCAACTTGTCCAATATTTTTACCTGACATAATAATTGCAATATTATTTTCTTTAAATTTCAAAACTTTATTAATTTCTTGTTCAGGAATAGAAATCTTAAGAACATCCATTCGTTTATAAATATCTTCTTTAGGATTTCTAGGATCTTGAACTTTAATTAAAATATTTCTTCCATCATGTAAGTTTAGTTGAATGTGACCTCCCTTTATTGTAGTTTTATTATTTATTCTACATAATTTAAAAATACTTTCTTGTTCAGAAATTTCATGCAAAATTAAGCCATGTTGAGAATCTGGGAGGACCCTATAATGTTTTTGCATTTTTTCAATTGATAATACATCCATTAGTCCTACTGGGAATGATATATTCTTCACAATTTTCCCATCGATTTTAAAGTAACCTAACCCAATTAACTTTTTCGCCTCTCTATAACTATCAACAATTTTGAGAAGATCTCTAACAATATGAAGCAATGTTAGGCAAATCCTACTAGGATGAGGTCCTGGAGATGGTTTAATGAAAAATTTTCCATGCTTTCTTTTAATTTGCAGAAATGAAGGTGTGTTAAGCCTTTTTAATACTTTTTGATTACCGTGACGAGTCATTTTTTTGTTTTTCCTCCTCTTTATTTTTTTTTGGAGCTGTCAATCCTTCTTCATAAAATCCATATAAAGCTTTTCTTTCTATCATATTCGCGCGCCATGGGTCCATTTTCTTTTCTTTAGTAAACTTAGTAATAACTAAGTTTGCTATATGAATTGCAGGATGAAATTGAGTACCATCAGTTTTTTCGAAAGTACATTCTTTTATCTTACATCTTAAATTTCTTGTAATCTCAAGAACCTCACCTTCAAAATCTTTAAATTCACCTCTACATACTCTAACCTGATCACCAACTCTAAGCGGAAGTCTTTTTATCCCATATTCATCACGAAGAAAATCAGCTAATCTAGTGCTAAGCAATTTTGAGCGATGATGGTTATTATGATTATAGAGAGCTTTCCTTTGTTTTCTTGGTTGTTTTGATTTAACTTTCATTATTAGACCTCATTTTATATTATTAATGAAGAGATTGATGCAAGTCTAGGAAACATTTCTGCTGCTTCCCGCGCTATTGGTCCTCGAATTTCTGTAGCTTTTGGATCACCTTCTTTTGTTACAATAACCCCAGCATTATCTTCAAAACATAGTCTTGTGCCATCTAGTCTTCTATAAATCATTTTTTGTCTAACTATTACTGCTTTAACTATATTTCCTCTTAATTCAGGTTTTCCCTTTTTTATTGTAACTGTGCATACACTTCCTACAGAAGCTTTAGGTAATCTTCTTAATCGTGTCTTGAAACCGTCTACATTAATAATTTGAGCTATCTTAGCACCTGAGTTATCTGCTATAATAATTTTTGATCCATTACATAAACCATAACTGGTGCGAGACTTAGTATATGTTTTTCTCCCTAATTTTCTTCTCGTTCCCATTATTCCGCACCATGTGAAATTTTTTCAAGTACAATAAACGCTTTTGTTTTAGAAATTTTACGAGATTCTCCAACTCTTACTAAATCTCCAATTTCAATTTCATGAATTAAACAACTTGGTAAATGACAAGCTAACCGCATATTACGGCGCTCATATCTTTGATACTTTTTAATGAATTGAACATAATCACGTTTAATTATAACAGTATTTCTTGTTTTTTTACTAACTATAATTCCTTGTGTAATTTTTCCTCTAATTCGTGTGTTTCCGTGATAGGGACAAGCTTGGTCTTTACAATCTTCAGCTTTAATTTTGGGAGGAATAACACCAGGAATACCAATATTTTTACTCATTTTTTTGACCTTCTCCTCTTTTTTAAACTCCTTAACCTATTTACAGGAAGTCCAACAATCTTATTCCCTTGAACTTCTAAATAATAATCATCTTTTTCATTATTCTGGTAATTTGAAATTTTAAATCTAAATATATATTCTTTTTTAACATACTTCTTTATCTTATTATCCTTTTCAGTAATTAACAGATTTCTTGTTTCATCAATTACAACGCCTATGTTTGAGAATTTTTTATCATATGACTTGCGTTTAGCATAGGTATTAAAGCCTATAAGATCATGATATATTAAATACTTTAAACTAATCATAATTTTTCCTCCTTCATCACTGTTAGAATTCTGGCTATTTGTTTTTTTAATAATTTTGCTTTGGCTGGATTATCAGAAAGCCCTCCACCAGTTTGCATTGAATATAACATCATTAACTCCTCTCGTAACTTAATTAGATTTCTCTCTCTTTCTCGTTCATCCATTTCTCGAACTTTTTTTGCTGTTATAATATCCATCTCATACCACAATATTGTGTTATTATTTTTATTTTTTCTCTGATTCCGCTTGTTCACCTTCAGTATCAGGAATCAACGAAATCTCGGAAATTTCTTCCTCATCAACTTCATCAAGTAATTTCTTATCCTCCTCGCTTAAAACGCCTTCTTCTTCTTCGATCACATAATCTGCTCGCGTTTTCTTTAATTTTACCTCCATTTCTGTTTGAGCTTTTGTTAAAAGATCATCCTTTATTTTGACATCATCTCCCATTTTAACATTAGCTCGCATTATTTTCACTATTACCCCTAAAACCCCAGATTTCTGTATACATTGAGCTACACCTTTATCAACTGCTGCTGCAGGTTGTCCCGATTTGGACATTGTTCCTGCTCTGAATATTTGTGTGCGAGCGCGTTGTGAAGTAACCTTCCCAGAAACGATTATCTCTACACCACGTGCCCCAGCATCCATTACTTTTCTTAATATATAATAACCCGCTCTGCGATAATGGCGTCCTCGATCTAATGAATATGCTAATCTTTCTGCCATTATTTGAGCATCTAAATCTGGTTCAGCGACCTCTTCCACTTCAATTTGAGGCATTTCCAATCCGAATCGGTCTTGTAGAACATCTGTAATTTCTTGAATTCTCTTTCCCCCTTTGCCAATTACTAATCCTGGACGAGAAGTTTTTAATGTGATTCTTACCCCAAGAGGAGTACGTTGTAACTCAACGCCAGCAAATCCTGCACGAACTAACTCTGAACGTAAGTATTCATTAATTTGCATTAATTTAATACCTTGTTCAATAAAATTTTTTACTAAAGGACTCATTTTTTCTCAATAATCATAAATTTTAGATATCTTTTTTTATTTATTTTGCTAACTTGGAAATTCGTAAATTGCAATTTCTATATGTGAAAGATGTTTAAATCTTGCTGAGCTTCTGCCGTGTGCGCGTGGGATATATCTCTTAATTATTCTGCCCATATGTGTTGCTGCATGAATAATCCTACATAAATCAAGATCTAAACCTTTATATTCTGCATTTGATTCAACTGATGTGAGAATTTCATAAATTCTAGCAGCAGCTTTTCGAGGGTATCTTCCAGCATACCATTTAAATTGCTTTAAATCATTCTTATGGGCAACTTTTTTTTTATGTCTTCTAAAAGGAATTGATTGTTCCATTCTGATTACTTTTTCTAAAAACGTTTTTGCTTGATCAATCTTCATTCCTTTAATTACAGCACAAACTTCTCTAGCGTGTTTTGGTTTAATTCTAATATCCCGCCCCGATGCTTTTGCTAATCTATCTGCATCATATTTCTGTTCTACAAAAGAATAACCCCACGTAGGCATTTAATCTCAACTCAGTTTATTTATTATTATTTCAATGGAACATATTTAGAACTTCTTGTAGCTCCGATCCCAGGTGAACCATGTTGGACTCTTTTTCGAGTTAATGAGAATTCACCTAAATAATGACCAATCATTTCAGGTTTTATATCAACTACTTCAAAAATTCTCCCATTATATACTCCAATTTTTAGACCTACCATTTCAGGGAATATAATCATATCTCTTACATGTGTTCGTGTAAGCAAATCTTTTCCTCTTTTTTTAGCCCTATAAGCCCTTCTTAATCTTTCAAGTAACTTTTTTTGTCTTGGAGGTAAACCACGTTTTAATGAACGTCGTGCTCTTGCGGGTAATAGTTGAATAAATTGATCCATGTTCATTTTCTTTAACTCCTCTAATGTATATCCTCTATATTTGAACCTTAACCGATCTAACTCTACTTCGGTGTCAATATCTCCTTCTTCTTCTAAATCTTCTTCCTTTTCCTTCTCAATATCAGTTTCTATCTCTTTCTCAGAATCTGAACCTTTTTCTAATTCACTATTCAATTCTTCCTCTAATTTTTCTGATCCTTTTTCATCAGATTGTTCATCCGGAGCCATTTTTTAACCAATCTATTTATTCCATTTATATTATTCTTTAATTTTTTTCTTATCTAAGATATTACGGTAAGGTTTGTAGTGTTGTATTAAATTTTAACTTTTAGGTTAAGTTAGCAAAAATCATAAAACTTATAAGTGTTAGATGTAAATTTGAAGGTATTTTCATGTATTTTAGTGTTTTGAATAAAAAAACGATTTTTGTCTACTTCCTTTAAAATTAAAAAGGAGTTATTCATATTTATTTGGATTAAAAACGCGATTTATATCACGCTCATCAAATAATCCATTCCAACTTTCTTTAAGAATCACAAATTTATTTTTTTCTTTATTGGGATTAATAACAGAATGATAAGTATTTATGGGGTTTTGAAATATTGTCCCAGTTTTAACAAAATAGTACACTCTATCCCTATTAATAATAATAGGTTCACCCTCCAAAATTTTCCATACTTCATTTCTATATTGATGTAACTGAATTGAAAGCCCATATTCTGGACGTACAAAAATTAGATTATAATTTGGATAAGAAAATTTAAAACTATACCATTTTGGTAGGGTATCTATATAGCCTTTGGGAATATTATATCTTTTTTTAAATATTTCTGGACTTAGAGGTATCTTTTGTGAAGATTCATATTTAAATGGATCATAAATTATTAAATGGTTTGAAATATCTTGGTTATAATAGAGATCAAGTGGACAATTTCCATTATTTATTATCATGTAAAAAGAGCCTGGCTTAATTAATAAATCTGAACGCGAAATCCCTTCAGTTTTAAAATTTATACCGTTAATTAAGAAAATATTGTGAAAATTTTCCTTATCAACTTCAATTTTTAAATTTTTTGGACCATTTTTTCTAAAACCTGTACTTCGTAAGGCACCTATTTTTTCATGAATCAAATTTAATACTCCTTCATTACTCCCTTAAATTTAATTCTCTTACTCTCATTCGAATTTCATTTAGAAAAGGCATTGAATCTTGGGCCCCTTTTCTCGTGACTGCAATTGAAGCTGCTATATTTGCGTATTTCGAAGCATCTAAGACTGAATTACCTTTACTTAACATACTTGCCAAAACCCCAACAAAACAATCACCAGCTCCAACTGTATCCACAGCTTTCACTTCAGGTGCTCTTACTTCGAAAAATTTTTCAGTTTTTTTTTCAAAAATTATACATCCTTTACTTCCTAATGTTGTTATAACATATTTTATTCCTAAGTTTGCAAGTTGTTTTGAAATATGAATAATTCTTTGTTTTCCCTTCTCTTTTAAATTCTTGAACCCTAATAAAGAATATAAACGATAGAGTTCACCCTCATTTGGAATAATTATATCAATTTTTTTTAAAATATCAATTGGAATGTTTTTTAGTGGAGCTGGATTTAGAATTTTAATTACATTACCTTCAGATGCGATTGAAAATATTTCTTTAATAGTGTTTATTGGGATTTCCATCTGGACAACAACTGAATTTGCATTTTTAATGACGAGGGATCTAGCTATAATTTCTTCAGAATTCAGTTTAAAATTTGCTCCTGGGGCTACGCTTATCATATTTTCTCCATTTTCGTCAATTAATATAAAAGCCACTCCGCTCGGTTCTTCCGAATCTCTGATAATGTAATCCATATTAATACCTTCATTTTTTAATCGAGAAACCATCTGATCCCCAAATAGATCGAGACCGATTTTCCCAATATAAAAAGTTGTAGTTCCCGATCTCACAGAAGCAACTGCTTGATTTGCTCCTTTTCCACCAAGGGTTTGTTTAAATACTCCTCCTGTAACTGTTTCTCCAGGATTTGGAAGTCTCTTAGAATAAATATTTAAATCCATATTACTAGAACCAATTATAAGCACATAATTAGTTTCTTCAGACATAAGAGGTACCCTTATAATTAGCGATTCTTAAAATTTTTATTATCTCTTTATAATCTATTTATGGATCATCATAATATTTTATTTACGATCCTCTAGTTTTTGATCGAATGGTTTTAATTGAATAATTTTTTAAAAATAATATTAAGCATAATTCACATGCTTAACATTATAAAGAATTAATAATGTTAAATAAAATAATAAAAATCTAAAAGGTTATAGCCATGGCTAAGGATAAAGTTATTGGAGCCATAGTAATGATTGTTGGCATTCTCATTGCGATCATCTATACCATGGGGTCGATTGTAGATTTATTGTTTGACACAATCTGGAATAACCCAAATTGGGATTCATGGATTAGAATCTTTGGAATAGACTGGCTTGACTGGAAACTGTTTGTGGTCGCACCTCTTTGGCTTTTAGTAATACTTATTGCTATCATAGCTATTTGGATTGGTTATAGTATGTTAACTACCCCTGCGCCCGTTCCACTTGAAGAATTAGAGGAGGAATTAGCTGCAGAAGAAGCCGAGGAATAAGTTATAATACAAATTTTCTTTTTTTTATTTTAAATTTTATTTGAATTATATTAATTTAAACTTTCCTTTAATTTAGACATTCTAATTGTTCCATCATCATGGCAACTAAAGATTAATTTCTTTTCTTTTAGAAATTGAATCATATTTATACAGGAATGATATTTTTTAATACATAATATTTTACCTGTTTTTTCTTCAATAATGAGGAGCTCTCCTCTAGTAGTGCCAGCAAGAATAAATAAATTATCCTGATTTACTATAATTCTTAAAACCTCAATATTAAATCCTATAGTTTCCCAAATAACCTCTAGAAATTCATTTAAACAAATTATATTTGAAGTAAATTCAATTTTTTCAATTGGTACTGCATCATTAAGATAATCAAAAGAATAAGAACTAACGAGAAGTTTATTATAAATCAAGTATGGATAAGAGATGCATTTCCAAACATAATTATTGAATTCTTTTGTTTTAATTTCATTTTTTGATTTCTTATTTATAATATGTAATTTCTTGTCATCTCCTCCACAAATTACTAATGTACCTTTAATTGTATTCATATAAGTAATAGATCGTAGTTTATTAGAATATTTTTTGTACCATAAAAGTTTTCCATTGGTTCCGTTAAAACTTCTGATAGTTCCATCATTTGCGCAGGCAATTATTTCTTTTTTAAGTCCCATTTTATCGTTCATAAAAATAATCATCTCTCCTATTCCCTCTTCAAAAACTTGACCCCAAATTAAATTACCAGTAAATGGGTCTAAAATCCTTAAAGTTTTATCAAGAGAACACGCAATTACTTCAATTATTTTATCATTATTTATATCACCAATAATTATTCCACTAATAGAGGAATCAAATTTATGAGCCCATAAAAGCTCAAAATTATTTTTTGCATTAGGTTTAAAGACTCTTAATAAGCCATCCATTCCACCAAGAATTATTTCATTTTTTCCATCATTATCAATATCATAGACTTTTAAATGCCAAATCGGTAAATCTTTCGAAATTGTCTTTTCATGAAGTAATTTGCCAATAAGGGATATAACCAACATAACTCCATTTCTAGTATAAGCCAAAATCTCAATTTGTCCATTACCATCAATATCAGCTAATTCAATTCCTAAAATCGGTAAATTATATTTGAAATTCCAAAGTTCTTTAACTATCAACGTGAATCGATATCATGAAATTAAAAGATCTAATTTAAATTTTTAAAATAATAAGTAATTGATAACTTTTCTTAATAAAAACGAAATTTATATTTTTTCTATTATTATCAAAGTTAGGATTATTATAAAATAATCAAATTACAGAAATAAGAACTGAAAGGAGTCAAAAAACTATGTCATTCGATATAAAAATCGATATGGATGCCTGTACTGGATGTGGTACATGCTATGAAGTGTGCCCTTCTGAATGTTTTGGTGAACCTGAAGGTGGAAAAGTACATGTTCTTGAAGAAAACAGGGAAGATTGTGTTGGTTGTAGAGCTTGTGAAACTCAATGTCCTGAAGAGGCAATAGAAATTATAGAAAACTAAGTTTTTAGAATCAGTAATTATTTTTTATTTTTTTCATTTTTTCCTTCTACTAGTTTTTTTAAAGTTTGTAAATCGTAAAACAGAAACATGATGCTTACTTTTATAAGAGATGTAATATTCTTTAATCTAATTTAACTTAAACTTACCATCTTACTTTCTCTAGCATTAATAATAGATTATTAGAGGAGTAATTATAAATAAAAAGAAATTTATAGTATTTTAAACAAAAAAGATTACCATAGTAATATCCTGCCACACTTTTTGCATATTCCCTCATTCACTTGAGTATTAAGGCAATTTTCATGATACGGTGCACTACAAGCTTGACAGCCATATATTTTTCCTGTATATTCAGTAAAATCAAAACCACAATAAACACAGATACTAGTAAATGAGAAATCAGAACTATTAACATTTAATTCAATTATTTGAGAAGTTTCTGTCAAACCACCTCCTCCAATGGCTGGTGCTAAATAACCATTTTGTTGAGATGATGATACCCATTGTTCTTCTAAGGGAGGTTGATAATTCTGCTGTTGAGGTTGAGGAGTTTGCCAATTAGAAACATATTGAGATAACGACGTTTTTGAAAGACCCATTTTTTGAGATATTTTCTCATCTAAAATATTAGTCAAAATTAATGCAGAAGCATATTTCCCCTTAGCTCCTCCTTTTTGTAAATGAGTATGACTGATCATATGAATTACTCGTCCACCTCTTTTTCCATAATTAAACTCGACAAGTACAGGAGATTCTCCCCACTTATTTTGAATTTCCCACGAGTTAATTAACACTCTAACGGCCTCATGATTTATAACTTGTATTGGGAACGAACGCGTTTCTAACCACCACCGAAATTCACTTTTTTTTGTGTTCTTAACCGTCTGTTTTTGCCACTTACTTTGTTGAATTTCACTTAGGACTCCTTCTAAGAAGGGGTGGTTTGGTTCAATAATTTGACAAGCAACGACAGCATCAGCAGTTTTTGCGTGATTCCAACGTATATAACCAGGAAAAATATTTTCAACGATACTACGTAGAGCCCAATCAGTAGTTATTAACCATCCCCCATTCATTACAAAATCTCTAATTTTTGGATGAGAAGCATATGGGATATCACTTCCTGGACACCCTATAAGTACAACATCATACTCAGACAAGTCTTCTTTTATAATTTCTTTCTCTTTTACTACTTTCTTTAAGGATGCATACATATGTTCAATGACTTTTTTTGGTTTCTCATATCTTCCGCTAACAGCTAAAACTTTTCCATGTTTTTCAACAGCTTGGACCACATCTTTTTTATTTAGTGTTTCCATTTTGCGTTTCTTGACTTCCGAATATAAATCTTTCCAGCTCATTTGATAAGCCTTTAAATAAAGTTATAAGGAATTTAGTGTTATTTTATAATTATTATAAATGAATCAATATATATATTTTGATTAAAAGGGATAGTTTTGCTAGATTTAAAAGATTTAGGGCAACCCAATGAATTTTGGGAATATTTCGAAAAAGTTTCTAAAATTCCTAGATGTTCTGAGCATGAAGAGAAAATTAGGTCTTTTATAAAGGAGGAATCAGAGAGTTTGGGTTTTAGAAGTAAGATTGATTCAACTGGTAATTTAGTAATCAATATTCCTTCAAACTTAAAGCAAAAAACAAAATGTGTTTTGCAATGCCATATGGATATGGTTTGTGAAAAAAATGAATCTATTGTACATGATTTTTCAAAAGATCCATTGAAATTAAGCATTGAAGAAATAGATAATGAAAAATGGCTCACAGCTGAAGGAACAACTTTGGGTGCAGATAATGGAGTAGGAATATGTTACATATTAACTCTAATGAAAAAAATTCAAAAAGGAGAATTAAATTTTAACTCTTTAGGATTGGATTTATTATTTACTATTGATGAAGAACAAGGTCTTAGAGGTGCATTTAAAATTAAAAAAGATTTTTTCGATGGAAATTATCTGATCAACCTTGATTCAGAAGAAGATGATGCGGTGACAATAGGATGTGCTGGAGGGCTTGTTCATTTTATCGAAATAACGAAAGATACAATAGATTTAAACCAAAACATTGAAAAATTCGTACCAATAAATGTTTTTGTTTTTGGTTTATTAGGAGGACATTCAGGAGTGGATATTCATTTAGGGAGAGGAAATGCTTTAAAAATAATGGGCCAGCTTCTATGGAAATTAAATCAAGAATTTTTAATTCATCTTTGTTCAATTGATGGAGGAAACCGAACTAATGCTATACCTAGAGAAGTAAATGCCATCCTTTATGCTGAAAAAGATAGATATAATGAGATACTATCTTTTATTAATACTACTTTTAATGATATAAAAGTGATTTTCAATGGAGTCGAACCCAATTTAGAACTTTCAATTGAGCAATTAGATAAGTATAGTAATTTTAAGGTTTTATCAAAAAAAATTCAAAATAAATTATTGGATATTATTTACTTAATACCTAATGGTCCTATATCGATGCATCCCCGAATTGAGGGTTTAGTGTTTACATCAAGTAATTTAGCGACGATAAAAACAAGAAAAAATGATATAGAAATCAAAATAAGTCAAAGAAGTTTAAGTGAATATTTTAAAAATGTAATATGGGAAAAGACAAAAGCATTACTAGATATAAGTGGTTTAAACATTAATATTAAAAAAGATTCTGATTATCCGGGATGGACACCGAATTTTAAATCCACACTATTATCACATTGTAAAGAAATATATAAAAACTTGTTTCATAAGGATATAAAAATTAAAGCTATTCACGCTGGTTTAGAGTGTGGAATTTTAAAAAAGAAGTTTCCTCAAATGGAAATGATTTCAATAGGACCGAGAAACGAGGGTGCTCATTCACCAGATGAACGATTACTTATTAAATCTGTAGAAAAAGTTTGGAAATTATTAATAAGTTTAATAAAAAAATTAAGTTAATATATAAGAATTAGTTAAAAAACCTTTGAAAAACTTAATAAATTTGATTTAATAATAATTTCATAGTATATGCAAAAAGATACAACTAAGAAAGAAGAAATTATCGGGTCAGAAACTGTTTTAGAAAAAATTAAAAGCAGAACCCCATGGATTTTTGGAAAATCACTTAGGAAACCCAAAATTAGTTTCCCTAAAATGAGGCTTCCACGAATTTCCCTTCCAATGCCATCAAGATCTTTAAGTATTGTAATAATCTTTATAATGTTGTTTGTTTTGCAGACAGGAGTCGTTTATATCCTCGTTCGAGACCCTCCTGCCCTAGGGGCTAATTCTGCTGGAGATCCTGTATTCATCTTTAACAATATTCATGAAAGTTTTATTATCGAAGGAATAATTGCTTCTATATTAATATTTTTTTGCTCAATGGGATTTATTTTATTATATCAAGCATCTAAATATGTATATAATAAAAAGATGGCAATTTGGATTTTATTAATTGGTGTTTTGATGATTATTATAACCTTTATATTGCTACAATATATACTATCCGTGAAAACAGGAACAACTCAAATTTAATTGCAAAGATAAAAAAGAGATTTACTTAAGTTTACAAATTTTTAGTTCATCATAATCTACAATAATTTTATATAAACCTTTCATTTTTTCATCCAATTCAGGATCTCTAGTATCTATCCGTAATATTTGATTAGCTATAGTTTGTAATTTAAATTTAGTTGCAACTATAATTAAATCTTTTAAACTTATTGCCTTCAATACTTTTGGTGAGATTTGTAAGTTTCCCCTTCCAAAAAGAAATCCTTGTTGACCTATTAAGGATATGATAATTTTTACTTTTCTTTCTTCAAGAATTTTGAGAATTTGTTGTTCATTTAAATCTTGGGCAATAACCTTCTCATTAAGTAATAGATCTATTCCCAAAAGCGTTTTTTTCTGATATAATTGGTCGGTAATTGCTTTAACCGTAGTTCCAGGACCTAATAAATAATAGATATCTTTCTCAAGAATTTCAATAATTCTTTTTGCTATTCTTTCTTGATTATCTAAATCTGAGGTAGGACTACCAATTTTTGAGGTTTGGTAAAATTCTGGAGTATAAGGGATTAGGAGATATCCATATAATTTTGAAATTAAATTTCCTTTTCTGTATTCATTTTCATTAATATCTAAGACTTCCGATTCTCTTAAGAAAATTTCACCACATAAAAACTGTATTATGATAGAGCTTGCTGCTTTAGGATTAATAGAAAAGACACTGGAAAAGATTTTAACTCCAGCAGGTATCCCGAGACAAGGTTTTTCATTACCAACCACTTTTAAAATATCTCGAGCAGTACCATCACCACCTACAAAGATTATAAGTTTTAATTTTTTTGATTTCTTCATAATTTCCGCTGCTATTTCAGTATGGCGAGATGTTGTATCTAAAATATTTTTTATCCTTGAAAAAGCGGGATGTTTGACACAAACATATTCAAAATTCATCTCGTTTAAAATATTTTCACCCATGCTTCCTGGACATGTGACAAATTTTAAGTTTGTTTTTATTGATTTCAGTTCATTTAATAAAGTTCTCGTACGATTGTTAGCAGTAGGTATTGCTCCAAGTTCAATAGCTTTCATTAATATTTTTCGTCCATCAGTACCTTTTAAACCAACAGACCCTCCCATTCCTGAGATGGGATTTATTATTAAACCAAAAATAGATTTATCGAATTCAACCATATATTTCCAGAAAATAAAAAAAATAAAAAATAATTTAAAAACCTAGAAAGTAAAGATTTTGTTTTTTATTAACCTACAAATGAATTGTAAGCTCCTTCATCTAATAAGTTACCCTTTTCAGCATCCCAATTTGACGGTTCTATTTTGAATAGCCAGGCAGAAAAAGCATCTTCATTAATTCTTTCTGGTTCATCCATCAAATCTGAATTAACTTCAATAACTTTGCCACTTACAGGCGAATAAATATCACCAACGGCTTTACTTGATTCAACTGTACAATCAATCGGATCACTTGAAGGTTCATCTCCATCCATTTTCACTTGTTCAAGTTCAGCACCTTCAAGTCCCTCAACATCAACAAAACTAATCTCTCCAAGCTGCTCTGCCGCGTATGGTGTAATTCCAACCATTTTTGAAGAATCATCAAACCATTGATGTGTTTTTGTAAACCATTTAGCCATTTTTAACTTACTCCTTTTTAATAAATTTATAAATTATAATAATATTGAATTAAATAGTATGTTTTTATTAATTAAGGTAATAATTTAAAATTTTATTATTGATTTTTCCAATAAAATAATTTAAAAAAAATGGATTCTAAGTTAAATACTCAAATGAACTTCTATACAGAGTTTAAAGATTGGTATACTCAAATAAAAGAAGATTTTAATTTTGATTATCAAAAGGACTGCGAAGCTCGTGATTATCTTTCGCTAATTTTTTTGAAAAAAAATCAGAAATGGAATTTGAATAAAGTTTTAGAATTATTTAGAGATATGATTTCAACAAAACCAGCAATTTTATTGTATGGATGTGGTCCTTCATTAGAAATAACTGTTAACATAATTTTGAAAGAAAAAGGGATTGATTTTTTTGAAAATTTCATTAATTTAACTGCAGATGGTGCCTCAATCTTATTAAAGGAAAAAGGAATAAAAGTTAACGGAATCTTTACAGATTTAGACGGAATTACCAAGTCTGAGTTTCATTATGGAAATTTTAACATCGTTCATGCCCATGGTGATAATATCGATATGTTAAAATTCTTTGAAAATGATATCATTACATTCGAAAATGTAATAGGAACAACCCAAGTAGAGCCAATTGAAAATTTAGTGAATCCAGGGGGATTTACTGATGGAGACAGAATCCTTTTTTTTTTACGTACTTTATTATCTTCAAATCACAGTGTATTCCTTATTGGAATGGATTTTGGAAGTATTATTGGAAAATATTCGAAATTAGACATAAAAAAAAGCCAAAAAGCAAATATAATAAAACAAAAAAAACTCCTTTATGCCATGAAGTTAATAAAATGGATTAAAACGCAGATCAAAAATTCCATTTATTTCGTTAATTCAGAATTCATAGTTGAAGATTTTAGAAATCTAACAATTGAAGAATTTTTAAATCATTTCAAAACAAAAAGTTAAATTATATAATCTTGCACTCCTAAAGGTGTTATTTTGTACAGTATTCTTTTTTCAGGAAAATTCATAGAATTAACTAATTGAACATATCTTTTATCATGTTCTTTATAATCCAAAAACACATATTCAGAAAAGAAATGATTTAATAGGTAATTACCTACTGGGATTACTCTTAATAAGGATTCTTTAAATAAATTTGAAGTTACTTGAGCAGTTGCAATAGTGATTAATCCATATTTTATTGTAAGTTCACTAATTAAACTTAAAATTTTTAAAAAAATAAGTTTAGTTTTATCGATAGAGATTTCTTTATTTGCCACCTCAGAATTAAAATGGTTATTGATTGTGTCAATGATTAAAATATTAAAATCCTTTAATTCTAAAAGTCTTTCTAATTCTTTTAATGATAGAAGGAGAGCGGAATTACTCATAATTTTTGATACAAATATATTTTTTAGTAAATTATTATATTCAACACCTTGGGTTAATGTTAGTTCTTTTAACCGTTCAGGGCGGAATGTATTTTCAGTATCAAAATAAAATATAAATTGATTATTCATTGTATTAGATTTCTTTAATAATCTATTTAATTGAATATAAGCTTGAACACATAATTGATGACATATTTGAGTTTTACCTGTTTTATTCGCTCCAAAAATCAAATACATTCGTCCTTGATAAAAACCACCTCCTAAAGTTTCATCAAAATTTTTAGCTCCTGAATGTAAAACAAATTTTAAATTTTTTAAACCTTTATAATCCTTCAGAATTTTTTGTTTTTTAACAATTTGAAGTCTATCGATTTCTAGTAATTCAAAAATACTCATAATAATTAATTAATGAACTTTTTAGTTTAAATACAATTAGAAATTATTAATTTAAAATAAGCTAATATATTATTTTAAATCTGAAGAAAAACAAAAAATTAATTTTAAAATATTCATAATCATAATATCATATCGTTTTTAATTTTAAATTTTTTTTTCAAAATTACTAAAATAGACTATTATAATGGCAAAAAAAAAAAAAGAAGTATGTCCTTATTGTGGTAAAAGTTTTGCTTATCTATCTCGTCATAAGTGTAAGATAAAGGAACGAGTTGAAGGTCCTATAGAAGAAAAATCTGATGTTGAGAGAAGGATTGAAAGGATAGAAGAAAAAAGAAAAGAATTCAAACGAACCTTAAGAAAGGATGAAAAAGCAATTCTAAATATCATAAACCGAGAAAGGGATATACTCTTTGATAGACTTTTGGAGCTTAGTAATAAGGTGAGAAATGAATTAGAAGAAATTTTAGAATTATTGGTACTCCAGTCAAAAATAAAAATGACTCGAGAATTAGTAAATGCCTCTTGGACTAAACACATCTATGCTCTTGAAGAAATTGATGTGAGAGTAAAAGATCTAAAAATTGATAAAGACAGAAAAGATTTTATTTGGAATATGTTTTCCAGACAACCATGTTTTATTTGCCCTTTTCGAGATAAGTGTAATGAAACTAATTTAGATCAATTTAACCCACAACATTGCCCTTGGTTAACTGATTGGATTGAAGTAGCATCGAAGGGTGAGGAATATGATATTAATTTTGATGAAATAGAGACACGCTTGCAAAACATTTAATTATTTTTTTTGTAAACCAATTAGATAAATTTCATTACTTTTTTTTTTAGATGATTTTGGTTTATAGGATTTTAAAAATCTAAATGCTGAATCCATTTCTCTATAAAATTTATTGAAATCAGAACCTTGGAAAACCTTTATCACTAAATTACCTTTATATTTTATTGTTTTTTTTGCTAAAGCTAATACTTTATAGCATAAATTTAATTGTCTTAATTGATCTGTAAATTTATTACCTGTCTTCTTTATAGAGGCATCTGATAAAATTAAATCCAATTCACTCTGAAAGAAAAAATCAATGTATTCTAGCATTTCTGACTTAGTTATATCTGCTTTTATTATATTTATACTTTCAATGGGAGATATTTTCTTGATATCAACACCCATTATTTTATAATGATCTCGATGATAATACTGATCTCTATATTTATTTAAGTTTTCTTCAGCATATTGTTTTGCTACTTGTAACCATGAACCAGGAGCGCTTCCTAAATCTAATATAAAAAAAGCCCTTTTAAAAATGTTAAATCTCTCTTGGATTTCTAATAACTTATAGGCAGATCGTGCACGGTATCCTTCTTTTTTGGCTTGCTTGTAAAATTTTTCTTTTTTATGAAGCTCTCTGTTGTTTACCATTATAAATCTAATAATTTACTTTTGTATTTCGATTAGAATTTTTTTCAATGAGAATAAATCCAAATCAGTCTTAATAGACAAAAAGTCAAAATGAGTTCTAGAACATTGAAATCTCATTTCTTTAATCACATTAATAATATCTTGAATTTTGGGAACGGATGTAAGTTTTAAATATTGGCAAAGTTTATGAATGTTATAATAAGAAATAGGAAGATCAATCTCTTCAACAGCAAAAGTTAAAAGTTTTTCTATCCTTTTTCTTTTTGGAGATTTGGAGTTGTTATTTAAACCTAACATTTTATTAACAAAATCAATATTATGAATTTTATCCACCCATAAAGGACCTGCATAATCAAGATCTTCTTTTTTATCACATTCGGGACATACTTCTGGTAAAATTAATATATTGTTTCTAAAAGACGAGCGATAACCACAATTTTTACAATGTATAACATATCCATACTTTTTTGATGAGTTTGATATCCTATTTTTATTTTTGAATGACAAACAGAAAAGTCTGATAAAATGCCCGGAGTAGAAAGTTAAAAGTGGAATTATTCCTATGTTATTTATATTTGCTATTCGAGAAACGAAATATATTAAAATTCTTCCACCAATTTCTTTACAATATTCATTATGAAGTGGTTTTGATAAATATTTCCTAAAACACGCCTTAGGTCGTACTCCAAACAAAACAGCGGTGTCTGTGGCAGTGACACACATTAAACCATTTACTTTGTGTATTGCCTTAAACGCAGAGTCTAAGTAAAGATTTGGGGTACCAAAAGGATCAATTGAGATTACATTTGGTTTTTTCTGTTTTTTACATGCATTAGAGGCAATTTCTAAAAAAAGCAGATTCGCATCTTTATTAGTTACTTCTATTTGAGGTGTTTTTTTATCTAATTTATTTAATCTGAGATTTTTTTTAATCAATATAACTGCTTTAGGATTTATATCATTAATAAATATTTTGTTTACTTTTGAACACTCTGTTAGCATTCTAATAGAACTTAATCCTGATGCTGCCATAGAATCAACAATTATTAACTGATCTTGCTTAAATAAATCCCTATAAGCATTAATAGCTAAGGTTGAGATATCACGATTAATCTCCATTCTTTTATTATAAAAAACATTCATTGACTTCGAAGGAACCAAATCTTTATCAACATTATGGATAAAAAATTCAACTGAGCCTTCTTTAATTAAAGTTAGATCATTTTTTCCCATTATTCTATATTAAATAAAGCTAAAGATAAGATTAAATTTTGTATAGTTTTTAATATAATCAATACCAAATTTAACTCTTTTAATACTATAATGGGAATATTTTTTATATTTTTTCTCGTTTGTGGCATTTATAGCTGTTTGCATCACAGATATTGTTTATCTAATATTCAAAATCACCCCAAACTGAAAAAATACCTAAAAAGTCATTAATATATCCCAAAAAACGCAAAATGTGTTAGTTGATTGAAATACTAAATAAATCCAATTTCTTTTAGATCTGAAATAAATTCAGATTTACAGTTTTTAGAAGTATTAATAAGAATAAATTTCCGTTGGTTTAAATTTTTAGTTCTGATAATTTTTATATTATAATTTACCCAAAATTCCATAATTTTATCACCACTTTGAACTTCTATGAGTTGCCCTTTAGATATTTTTCTACTTATTTCATTTACTATTATAATTTGAATGTTATAAGTCTCATTCAAATAAGCCAAATTAGCTAGTATTTGATTTAACATATAATTTAGATTATAATTCTTTTCTTTCTTCTCTTGGTTTAATTCTAAACGGTATAAATCTGTAATTGAATCAATAATTATTAATTTTAATTTATCTTCATTATTGGTTAAGTTATTTAAAATTAAGAATTCTAAATTAAAAATAATCTTGTTTAAATTCTCAAAATTCGTTGGTTTTATAATTGTGATACCATCAAGAACATCTTCTGGGTTTTTAGAGAGTTTAATGATTTTTTCATAAGGTAAATTGGGTTTAGTATAAATATATATAACTTTTTTGTTATCTTCAGAGGTATTTATAGCTGTTTGCAACGCAAGAGTAGTTTTTCCTACCCCAAAATCACCCCAAATAGAAAAAATACCTTGTAATAGATCGATTGAATCGAAAAACTGATTTAATTCTAAGATAGGAAATTTCATTTAATTAAAAATTATTAATTTTATCTAATATTTATAATTATAATTTGAGAAATAAAATTTTATATATTAGCACAGAAAATTTAAATTTTTTCTATAGAACAAACAAGGAACTTTCTCGATTAAATATCAAGTTTGAGATTTTAAATGTAAGAGATAAAGTTCCAAATTTACCTTGTTTAATACTAACAACTTCTGAGGAGATCCATAGATTTGGGAATTCTTATAAAAAAGCAAAAATTATCTCGTATTCTTATGAGGAAAATTTTCAACATTATATATTAAAAGTATTAGCCGCATTTAAAATAGGGTACAAAGATTTTTATTCAGAATTAATGTTTTCTATAGATCCTGGTTCTAAACAAATTGGAATCGCGATATTTTTAGAGGATTTGTTTTTAATCTCTCATACATTATATGATAAAGACAAATTCCTTGAATTTATTAATGATAAAATAAATTGCTTCCAACAAAGCAATCCTAATCTCATAAATCTTATATTTAAATTTGGAAGCGGCGTTCTAACATTGACAATCGAGCTTTTAAGGAGGATTTTTAATACTTTTGGTGGTCAAAAGAATTTAAAAGTATATTTAATTGATGAATCTAAATCTTCAAAAACAAAAATTAAAGATAAAAATAGGAGAATAAGGACCAAGCATGAACTCTCAGCATTGATTTTATCTCTCAGAAAAGGTATTGAAGTAAAAGAAACCAATTATTTAAAAATTTTTAAACAATTTAAATTGAAAGATTCGAATTATATTAAGGAGAATAACAGATTTCTAAAAGAATTCAATGATGAGATTTCAAATTTTCAAGAATTAATAGATAAAATATTAAATAATGAAATTTCTATTAGGAAATCTTATGAAATTCTTCATAAATAATAAATGTTTAAGTCAAATTACTAATTTTTTTTAACTTTGTAAATACTTTAAATGATGAATGCAATAATCATTTGAAATAACTTTGGGAAATTAATGAAAGAAAGAATAGATATTTTATTAGTAGAAAAAAAGTTGGCTCAAAGTAGATCCAAGGCACAATGGCTTATAGAAAAGGGTTATGTATTCGTAGAAGGAAAACAACTAATGAAACCTAGTAAAAAAATTGATTTTTCTCTTGAAATCCAAGTGTTAAAAGATTTCCCTTACGTTGGGCGTGGTGGATTGAAATTAGAAGCTATTTTAAAAGACTTTTCAATTTCAGTAGAAGGGAAGATTTGTGCTGATATTGGAGCTTCTATAGGAGGATTTACAGATTGCTTAATAAAAAATGGAGCTTCTAAAGTATATGCAATTGATATTGCTACTGATTTTCTTCATTCTTCATTAAGAAGTCGAAAGATGATAGAAAAAGTTATTCCTATATTAGGTGTTGATGCTCGTCAAGTAATACCTATTGAAGAGAAAATTGATATTTGTACTATTGATATAAATTTTGCTTCGCTAAGAACAATTTTGCCAAATGTAAAAAAAATCGTTAAAAAAAGAGGAGATATAATAGCTTTAGTAAAACCTATTTTTGAGACGGAATTTTACGATAAATCAAAGTTCAAAATTATACAAAATCCAAATCGATTATTTGAAATTCTTTCTGATCTAATTAAATGGTGTACAGAAAATCAATTTTTTCTACGTAAAATCGATAAATCTCCAATATTAGGCAAGGAAGGTTCTATTGAATTTTTTATTTATTTAAAGTTAGAACCTTTTAATTTAGATCGCAATTATATTACAATAATAAAAGATATTTTACAATTATAATACTTCATATACTATTCAATTAATTTATAAAGGAAAGGATTTATTTTTTAGGATAATTTAAAAAAATTTTACCCCATTCTGATTGAAAGAATTTTCTAATTCTTCGTTTTCCAATAGTAGGATACCATAGCATATCATGAAAAATCATTGAAGCATAAGTAGGACCTAAAAAGAAAAGTTCACTTTTAAACAGAGGGTAAAGAAATTGTAAAGGCCCTTTTCTTACCATTTGATCACCCCAAATGACTAAACTTCGTTTAACCTTGAAATTCCAATTTATTTTGAATACATTTTCACCAATAATTTCAATTTGGTTGTAATCTCCACATCCTAAACCTTCTTCATGAGCCATTCTTATTGCTGGTAATTCCAAAGGTTCAAATCCCATCATTTTAGCAACAATAGTATCAACAGCAACTTGATCATACCCAGCAAGAATCATATTTTTAATCCGAGGTATCATTGTTCTAGGACCTGCTCCATCACCACACACCGTACCATCCACAATTGCTAATATATTTGGATGAATTTGTTTTTGAATAATAAGTAGATCTACTAATACTTCCGACATGTATTGATGTGAAAAATGTCTTCTTTTAGTTAAAAGCCCACCAAATGCATTCTTCATAGCACATGTTATACCACCATGTTTCAATTCTCCGCTTGTTTTTTTCAAAGATCCACCAATAGCTCCGGTATGACCATGAGTTTTCATCGTAGGAAGATGTATTATCGATTTTCCAATATAAAACTTTGGAATTAGAAAACCTTCTGGAAATATTTTCGAATCTAATGCATGTAACTTTTTGTTTTTCAGAGTTAGAAATTTTGATCTTAAAGAGTCATATGGTATAAATGGTATACGAGTTAGTGGTATGAACCAAGTGCCATATTTTTTAATAATTGGATTCCACTTGTTTCCTTTTAAGCCTTTTTCTATATTAGTAACAACAGTTCTATTTTCAGCAGTGAAGATTTTTTTCGGATCATAACCATCATTTATCATCGTTTTTAATACTCCTTCAAGTTGCCATGGAGGACTGGAGCATGCGGGGAAGAATTTTGACCAACTAAGATTAAGTTTAAGTATTATTTTTTGATTTTTTTTGTAATATTTATCATACTCCGTCATTTTCATTAATTTAGAATAATCCTCTAAAACCGTGTTAGGAGTTGTTTTGATAACAAATACTTGAGATTTCTCTGACATAATCATTTATTTCTTGTTTTAAACCTTAGATTTATTTTTTAAAATTCAATTTATTTTTAAGTTAAATAAATATAACTATTATACTTATTACCATCTCAAAATGACATCTATTACTATATAAATATTATAGAGATAATAAAGAACTGAGACGACAACCATAACCTTAATATACCACTTGACAGTTTTTTCCTCGGTTAAATCTTTTCTAAAATAATAAAAACTTCGAACCATTGCCGCTAAAGCTACTGACGTGATAATCAATGCATATAAGAAAAAAATATATTCCCATATTTTAAATAATAATATAAAAGAAATTTCTAAATAAACAAAAAATTTCCATATAGATATATATATAATAAATATAGCTGAAAATAAAAATATAAAACCCCATAACAATTCTCTGTTTTTCATTTTCCTTAAAAAACATATTTTTTAATTGTAGCTTTATAAGTAAGTGTTCCATAATTAAAAATGTTTAAGATTTAATATGTAATATTTCAATGTCTTTTGAAATGATGGAATGCGTATTCTTTTCTAATCTAAAAATTATTTCGAGTAGAAAAAAAAATTTATAAAATAAAATTTTAAAAAATTATTCATTAAATTATGAAGTCCAAGTATCTGATATTTTAGATACTCCCTCATATGATTTGCTTGCTTTTTTAAATGGAAGGCAATACATGAAATGCTCACCAGTTTCTCCACCAAGTGCAATCTTTCTTGGATTATCAAGCCCACAACCAACGTGTTTATCTTTATCAGGGCACCTAGGATGAAATGCACAACCTTTAGGAGGATTTATTGGACTAGGGACGTCCCCTTCTAAGATAATTCTATTTATTCTTGAAGTAGGATCGAATGTAGGTCGAGCAGATAATAAAGCTCTAGTATATGGATGTGATGGGTTAGTAAAAACATCTCTAATAGTTCCAACCTCGACAAATTTACCCAAATACATTACTGCAATTCTATCTGCTATATGTTGTACTACTGTTAAATCGTGGGTAATAAAGATATACGAAAAATTGAACGTATCCTGTAATTCCTTCAATAAATTTAATATTTGAGCTTGAACGGATACATCTAAAGCTGAAGTCGGTTCGTCTAAAATAATTATCTCAGGATTGCATGCAAGAGCTCTAGCAATTACAATTCTTTGTTTTTGTCCGCCTGAGAACTCATGGGGATACCTATCTAAATGTTCCCTTTTCATTGATACAACTTCTAGTAATTCAAGAACTCGCTTTCGAATCCTTCTTTTTTTCGTTAGTCCCGCAAGGATTTTTAGGGGTTCACCTATAATATCAACTATTTTTCTACGCGGATTTAATGAGGCATCAGGATCTTGAAATACAATTTGAATTTTTTTGCGAGTCTCTTTACTGAAAGGTTTGAATAAATTTAAATGGTAATTGATTAAGATAGAACATATGTTAATAAGCGTTTTTTTTACATTATTTGGTAGTGATTTATTCTTTCTTATTATTTTATTGTATATATTTGCTATGTATCGCCTTATACGAACAAGAAAAGTCTTAAACAGTTTTGTGGAAAGTAGAATTAAGGGTCCTCCAATAAGGATAATAGATGATTCTTTAATACTCTTTGGCTTTTTTTCTAAGATGCTTTCTTGTTTAGATACTCCCTCAACAATTCTTTTTCTATGAAAGTAAATTTCACCTGATGTTGCAGGAACAAAATTTAATATTGTATTCCCAATTGTAGTTTTACCGCATCCACTTTCTCCAACTAACCCTAATGTTTCACCTTTATAGAGATCAAAAGTTACACCATCTACAGCTAAGACCTCTCCAATTTTTCGCTTAAAAAAACCTCCTAATATAGGGTAATATGTTTTTAGATTTTTTGCTGTGAGAACGACTTCTTTTTGTCCTTTTGATTTCGACATTTTATTCATATCAGAATTTTTTATTTTTTACACTATTTTCTATATATTTAATTGATTATTTTTGTTATATATTATACTAAAGTAGAAGTTATTTTCTCTTCTTTTTCCCATTGATATTTTGGTGAATCTCGATATTTAGGATCAAATAAATGACATGCAATAAAATATTTATCTCTTATTTCAATAAATTTAGGTTTCACTTTATCACAAATTTCTAACCTTTTATCACATCTAGGGTGAAATCTGCAACCTGATGGAGGATATATCAAATTTGGAACCATACCTCTTATAACATCTAATTTTTTATCTTTCTTTTCCAGACTCGGAATCGCACTAATAAGTCCAATTGTATAAGGATGCCGTGGATTTTTAAATAGATCAACCGCGGTTGCATATTCAACGATATTACCACTATACATAACAGCAACTCTATCACATAAATCTGCAATAATTCCTAAATCGTGCGTAATCATAAGAATTGATGTTTTGAATCTTTGTTTTAAATCTTTCATCAAATCAAGAATTTGTGCCTGAATTGTAACATCTAAAGCAGTTGTAGGTTCATCAGCAATTAGCATCAATGGATTACAAGAAAGCGCCATGGCAATCATGACTCTCTGTCTCATACCCCCACTGAGCTCATGTGGATACCTCTTTAATATACCTTTAGCATCTGCTATTCCGACTTCTCCAATAATCTTAATAGATTTTTCTTGAATCATATCATTTAAATTTGGTATATGCTTAGTACTTAATTTGAGATCCTCAATTTCTTTATTAATAAGTTCGTGATCTTCTTTTGTTAAACGATCATCTTCTTTTAAGTCTTTTTTAAACTGCTTAATTCTTTCTAAATTTTTCTTCCTACTTAAAATCCGTTCGTCCAAGATTTTTCGAAGTTCTTCCGTTTGGTGTAATGTAAAGACTTCGGCTAATTGATCTCCAACTGAAATAACTGGATTAAGAGAGTTAAGAGGATCCTGGAATATCATCGTGATACTATTACCTCGGATTCCCCTCATATCTTCTTCTGTTAATTCAAGCAAATTAGCTCCATTAAATAGAATTGTTCCCTCAAGAATTTTTCCGGGTGATCTTACTAACCGTACAATAGAAAGAGCGGTAACGGATTTACCACAACCCGTTTCACCAACAAGTCCAAGTACTTCATCTTCATAAATGTTAAATGATACACCATCAACAGCTTTAACAACTCCTTCTTCTGTATAAAAATAAGTTTTAAGATCTTTAACTGAAAGTAACATTTTTGATTCTCTACTAATTTCAGAATCTAATTGATGAGCTTGTTCAATATTTCCTTCATTATTTGGTGTTACAGTCATCTTTAATTTTATCCTAATCTTTGTTAAATGTAAATTGTCTTCTAATATTAAGTTATATATTTCGTAATCTTGGATCTAAGGCGTCCCTTAATCCATCACCAGTTAACATAAATCCTAATACAGTAATCATTATCATAAATCCTGGCCAGAAAACCGCCCACGGAGCTGCAAGTATTTGAGGCCTTGCTTCAGCAATATAAAAACCCCATTCAACTAACCTAGGATCGTTAAAACCTAAAAAGCTAAGGCCTGCTAGTCCTAATATTACTCCACCAATATCAAACGTAAATGAGATTAAGACTGGTTGAATACAATTTGGTAATAAATGCCGAAACATAATTCGAGCATTTCCGGCTCCTGCTGCTCTTGCTGCCTCTACATAGGGTAATTCTCGTGCTTGTAATACTGAGCCTCTAATTAAACGTGAATATCCAGAAATCCCTAAAATTCCATAAGCCATAATAAAATATTCTAAACGTTGACCCCACATCGCGATAAAAACTAAAACGAGAATCAAACCTGGAAATGCTAGGAACATATCCATAATCCTCATTAATACTGAATCAATCCATCCTCCATAATATGCTGCGATAGTACCGACAATAATACCAAAAAAGACAGCCATTAATATTGCGGGTAAGGCAATTGTTAAAGAAAATCTTGCTCCCCATATCAAAATAGATACGAGATCGCGTCCAAATTTGGTTGTTCCTAAAGGATGTTCTGCAGATGGTGGAGAATATGGCCATTGATTTGGATGGGTCGGATTTGGGTAAAAATCTACGGCTTCATCTAATGATTGTGGTGCAACCCAAGGACAAAACACAGCAAACGTAACAATTACAAAAATTAGTGATATCCCTATTATAGTTAAGGTGGATTTCAATCTTCGAATGAATTTTCTTTTACTTATGGTTTTTTCATATTCAAACTCCTTTATTGCTAAATCTTCCATTATATATCCCGGAATAAGAAGAAACTTAATATATGTTAAAATATTTTTCTTTGGTTTTTCAAGAACTTCAATTGTTTCTTCTAATTCTTGTTGTTTAATTTGTTCCATCTATTTTTTCACCATTTTTTATTTTTTTAATATCTTATCCTTGGATCTATAATTCCATAGATAAGATCAACTATTAAATTTATAATAACAAACAATAAAGCAGAAAAAAACACAAGTCCATTTATAAGATAGATATCACGTAAATTAATAGCAGCTACTAATAACTGTCCGACTCCTGCCATGGTGAAGGTTGTTTCAGTTAGAATTGCTCCGCCTAATAAACCACCAAAATTTAATCCGATAATTGTTACAGTTGGGATTAATGCATTTTTTAGTGCGTGTGTATGTAAAACCTCCTTCTCTTTACAACCTTTTGCTCGGGCCGTTCTTATATAATCTTGTTGTAAAACTTCTAACATGCTTGAGCGAGTTTGTCGTGTAATTGAAGCTAGGGTTATGAAAGCTAAACAAAAAACTGGCAAAATTAAATGAAGTAGATAATCTATTGTAATATAGAATTTACCAGTGATTAGAGAGTCAATTAATCTAAAATTAGTTATTATGGGAGGGTCTCCATATTTCATTGTTTTAAATCCACCTGAAGGCAACCAATTCAATTGATAAGCAAATACATATTGAAGCATCATTCCTAACCAAAATACTGGGATTGAAACTCCTAAAAGGGCAATACCTCTAAAAGTGGTATCTTGCCATTTATTTCTGTGTTTTGCTGCAACTACACCAGTTCTAACTCCAATAAAAGCAGCAATTAATATTGAAAATACTGAAAGTTCAATGGTTCTTGGAAATCTCTCCCAGATCAGGTCCCAAACAGGTACTCCTCTATTAATGGCAAAAGATGCACCCCAATTACCTGTAAATAAATCGGCAAGATATCTAAAATACTGCACAATTAATGGTTTATCTAATCCTAGATAACGATACATTGCCCAATATTGGTCCATTGTGTGTTGTATTGGTAATAACGCTTGAACTGGATCACCGGGCATTAATTTGGAAAGTATAAATGTTATAGTTAACACTCCAAATAACACAGGGATTAAAGTTAGTAACCTTTTCATAATATATGAAAGCATACTCATATCTCATAACCTCTTTCTTTTTTTTTATTTTTGTTTTTCCCTTTTTTATATTTATTAATTAATAAACTCTGTATTTATCATATTGTCTTCTAGAAATTGCAGCCAAAACTGCCGTGAAAGTGTTAATACTTAATAAAGATGCAATTGTAAGATAACCTTCATATCTAGTAAAAAATTGAGCAATGATCGTAAGATCAAATCTCTCTACTATAAACCAATACCATATAAATGATAATCCGATTATAATAAAGGTTAGCCAAAAACTATTCCTTATTCCGTATTCAAAGAATTTTTCTCTAAATGCCATGAAAAATATAATTAATATTAGAATTACTAATGATAAAATCGAATATGGATTAAATAAAGCTTGATAAATGAATACTACTTTTTCACCAATTGATTCATTGATGAGTTGATCAGCGGTTTTTGGGTATAGATTGCAAACATACCCAAAAAATACGAAATAAATTAATAATATTGCTAATACAAAATTCGTTTGTCTTCCCAAATCAATTTTAATTGTCATACTGAATACTCCAAATCAATATTTTCTAATCCATAATTTTTAATTTTATTATTAATAATAATTCTCGATCTATTATTAAATCTACTATTCTCAAGCCAGACTTTTAAGTCAATAGCCAATTGTTGCTTACTAATGACAACTTTTTTATTCTCATAAAATTCTTTTAATATATCGGCGTAAATTAAAAAAGGGATAAAACTCATCTTTCTAATGTTATTTTTTTTTAGATCTATTACTTCTATTGAAATAATTTCTTAAAAAAATGTATATTTTTTTCTTTATATTATTGATTAGTTTTATTTAAATTTTTGTTCATAATTTGAATCGTGTTATGTTTTAAGCTTTCTTCAAAATAATAAATAATCTTATCATAAAACTGATTTTGCTTTGCTTCATATTTTTCTTACGTTGGATCATGCGTTTTTTTTAATGTTTGAAAATATTATTATAAATTCTAAAAGTATCAATGTAAAATACTTGATTAAAAGGAGATTTCTTGAAGTAAAAACTTAGAGTTATCTATGTTTCTTTTTAGGAATTTTTCTTTAATATACGATAAGGAATTTCTTTATATTTTTTGTATTCAAAATTTATTAATTTTCAAATTTTAGTTAAAAAAAGTAATTCAAAATTAACAAAAAAATTGTTTATTAAAAAAATAATATAATCATCTATTAAAATCAAAAGAGATAGGATAAGTGACTACTCTATTAGTTATTTATCAATTCTCATTCGGATTAAAATTATTGAAATACAAAAAATTCGATTGCAGAAATATTAAAATAAAAATCTGTAAGTGCGAGATTGATTTGTATCATAATACAAGAAAAAAAAAAAAAATTAAAATTTAATATTTC
>JBHLLP010000009.1:0-57132 GCA_048885525.1 Candidatus Hermodarchaeota archaeon
ATTCTATTAAATTTGCAATGCAGGTTAAAGGTTTAGAACTTCCTGCATATGATAGTAGAGCTGCTAAGATCACAGGATTAGCATATGTAACTGCTAATCGAGGAGGTTGCCACATTACTGCGTGGATTGAAGGTCCCGCTTTCTTATCAATGCCTTTTATGCTTATTGATGATGCTGATGTAGGTGACCCTCTTCAAGAAATCCCAGAAAAAACGTTCATCCTTAAAGATTTAGAGGATGGATTTGGAATATTTGATGCAATTGGAGGTTGTAAGTTTATGGGGATTGTTCTCACTGCTGATGATTGGGCATCCTTAATTTCTAAACTATTGGGGTATGAATTCACTGTAACAGACTTTAGAAAGACAGGTGAAAGACTTTTTAATCTTGCGAGAGTTTATAATATAAGAGAAGGTTTGACTAGAGCAGATGATACTCTTCCAGCGCGTCTATTAGAAGAACCACTGCCTGAAGGACCAGCTAAAGGACAAATAGTAAACTTAGAACCGCTTTTAAATTCATATTATGAAAATCGCGGATGGGATAAACAAACTGGCAAACCAACTAAGGAGAAACTAATAGAACTTGGATTAGAATGGACAATTAAGGAAATTTACTAATTTATATAATTTTATAAACAATTAAAAGAGGGGAAAAAATCATAGCTGAAGAAAAAAAGTTAACCTATGCTGATAAACCATGGAAAAAGAGTTATAAGCTTGGCCCTTTCAAACTTGCAGAAACTATGGCACCTTTTCCTGAAATATCCGCCTATAAATTTCTTGAGGATTCAGCAACTAACTTCCCAGAAAGTAAAGCGATTACTTTTATGGATGAAGTTATAACATACGAGGAATTAAAATTACAAGTAGATAAATTTGCTACAGCATTATCAGATTTAGGGATAAAAAAGGGTGATAGAGTCGCAACAATACTTCCAAATTGTCCACAGTATATAATTAGTGATTTTGCAATTTTGCGAATTGGTGCAGTTCATGTCCCTCTTAGCATACTGCATAAAGCTCCAGATTTATTATATGAATTAGGTGAATCTAAAGCTGAAACTGTAATCTGTTCATATAGACGCCTTGAACGAGTGAATGAAATAAAGGATAAAATAAGCGTTAAAACTATGATTTATAGCTGTATTCCCATTTTTCCTGATTACTCATTACCAGAAATAAACGAAACGTACGGAGCAATTCTATTTGAAGATTTAATAAACAAATATGAACCAAATCCCCCTGATGTTGAGATAAATCCTAAAGAGGATCTTGCTGAATTACCTTTCACTGGAGGTACTACAGGTGTTCCAAAGGGTACTATGCTAACTCACTTTAATGTTACAACGACCACTATTCAGACATTTCAATGGTATATAAAACCATTGGAAGTAGGAATAAAAGGAAAATCTTCTTTAGTAATATGTGTCCCAGCATTCCATCAGTATGGTCATATGATGGTATTTGCTGCTGTTTATATGGGTATGAATATATTTTTAGTTGATCCAAGAGACATTAATAAAATTTTGGATATAATTAAGAAACATCGGCCCTTTATGGTTTGTGCGGTTCCTACTCATTATATGATATTTGCTGAAAGAGATATACCAAAGATGCCAATCTTTTATTATTCTGCTGCTGCCGCACTTCCTCCTGAAGTCGCTGAAAAATTTGAGAAAAAGACGGGTGTTCCTCTAGGTGAGGGCTATGGAATGACTGAATCAGCTGTAACACATATAAATCTTTCGGGTCTTTCAAAAGTCACAGGATTTATGTCAGCAGTAAAAAGAAGCGTTGGATTACCTGTTCCTGATACAGATGTTAAATTAGTCGATCCAGAATCTGGTGAAGAGGTTCCATTTGGAGAACCTGGAGAAATAATAGTTCGAGGTCCTCAACTTATGAAAGGATATTGGCCTACCCCAGGAAAAGGACTTACTGAAGATGGATGGATAGCAACAGGTGATATTGGAAAGATGGATGAGGATGGTTATTTCTATATAGTGGACAGAATTAAAGATATGATCAGCGTTTCAGGCATGAAGGTATATTCTAGAGTCTTTGAAGATCTGTTGTACGAACATCCCGCAGTAAACGAAGTTGCTATCATTGGAGTCCCAGATCCAGAACGTCCTGGAAGTGAACGAGTAAAAGCATTTATTCAATTAAATCCTGGATTTAAAGACACAACAACAGATGAAATTCTCGAGTATTGCAGAGAGAAATTTCCACCATATGCAGTACCAAAATTTGTTGAGTTTCGTAAGTCATTGCCGTTAACATTAGCCATGAAAATCTTTAAACGAAAACTCAGAGATGAAGAAATCGCTAAAATGAAGGAAAGGGGAGAAATTAAATAGATTAGAAAATAAAATCGTATTAAAAATTTTTACTTTTACTTTCTTGAATAAAAATAGAGTATCTATAAAAATCAATTAAAATTTAAAATACATAAAATATTTAAAGTTTTATTATAAAAAATTGGAGTGAATATTATGTTATTTGGAACTCAAGAATGGGCTGAGGATTTTTGTAAAGCAATTAATGAAAATGAAAATTATAGAGATGCTGCTGGACCAGAAGGCTTTCCTCCTGATGGATGGGAAGGTGATTTTCTTTTTGTTATTGAACCCTCTGGGAATTTAGATCACGAAATTCGTATATTTGTAGGACTTTACCATGGGGAATGCACCGGCTGTAGACGCTTAGAAGAAGGAGAAGAAGTAGATGTAGAATATGAATATGCTGGTCCTTATGATGCTTGGGTGGCAATCGTTAATAAAGAATTAGATCCTATTCGTGCCTTACTTGCAGGAAAAACTAAACTAAAGGGGGATATGGCTAAAGTCTTAAGAGCCACCAGAGCGGCACAGGAACTTGTTGTGTCGAGTACAATGGTAGAGACTGAATTTTATTAAAAAATGTGTATTTTTATTATTTTTTTCTTTTTAAATCAATCCTAATTATCATTTTAAGCCTAAGATGGATATCAATAAAGCTAATTTATTTGAATTAACAACTAAACAAGTGTTTTTTTTTGATTTAGATGGGACTATATATTTAGGAAAAAATCTTTTTAAAGGAGTCCCTAAACTAATAGAAGTATTAAGAAAAAAAAAGAGAAAGTTTTATTTTCTTTCAAATAATTCAAGTAAATCAACTGAAGATTATCTTGAAACACTAAATAAATATAACCTAAACATCACACGAAACAATCTTATTTTATCTCAACATCCAACGATAGAATTTCTTAAAAAAAATAATTTCAAAAATATATTTTTATTAGGAACACATTCTCTTAAAGATGAATTTGAAAAAGAGGGATTTAAATTAACTGAGGATAATCCCGAAATTTTAGTTCTTGCATTCGATCAAGAATTAACCTATGAACGATTAGTAAAAGCTGCATATTTCCTTCAAAAAGACGATTTTCCATATATTGCTACTCATCTAGATGATAGATGTCCTACTGAAAATGGTTATATTCCAGATGCTGGTGGAATTGCAGCTCTTTTATATAAAGCCACTGAAAGAATGCCAAAAGTTTTTGGAAAACCGAATAAAGAAATGCTCCTTTTTAAATTAAACGAGTTAGGTGTCTTACCTAAAAATGCTGTAATATTTGGAGATCGTCTTTATACTGACATACAAATGGGCATTGAAGCAGGGGTTACAACATGTTGCGTATTATCTGGAGAAATTACTATGAATATGATAAAAAATAGTGATCTAAAACCCGATTTTATTATAAGTGGAATATGGGAACTTTTAGACGAATTTAATAAAATATGACTGAACTATTCCATTATTGATTTCAATTATTCGAAAATTTTATTTCTTTTTAGAAATTACTTTAATATAAAATGTTTTACAAGTTATTTAGATAAACTATAAAAATTAAAACTGTTGTTTTTATCATATCTAAATTTGTTGATTATCGAGATTTTGGTAGATCTACATGACAACAACTGAAAATAAGAAATTTGTCTACGATTTTAGTGAAGGTAATAAAGATTTAAAGAACCTCCTTGGTGGAAAGGGTGCAAACTTAGCTGAAATGACTAAATTAGGTCTTAGTATTCCGCCTGGTTTTACAATAACAACCGAGGCATGTCTACTGTATTTTGGAAACCCAGAAAAAGTAATGAAAGATATAAGACCATTGGTAATTGAGCATTTAAAAACACTTGAAAAATTAACTGGTAAGAAGTTTGGTGATAAAAATAACCCATTATTGGTTAGTGTACGATCTGGAGCACCAATGAGTATGCCCGGAATGATGGATACAATTCTCAATTTGGGTTTAAATGATGAAAGTGTTATAGGATTAGCTAAACAAACGGAAAATCCACGATTTGCTTATGACTCTTGGAGGAGATTTATACAAATGTTCGGAGATGTATGCATGGGAATTGGAGATGAGAAATTCGAGAGAATTTTAAACAAATATAAACGTGCTATAGGAAGGAATGCTCAAGATACTGACTTAGAAGTAAAAGATTTACAAAAAGTCATAGCGGACTACAAGGCATTATATGAAAAAGAAATTGGTAAACCATTTCCACAAGATCCCTTTAATCAACTATTTCTCGCCATAGAAGCAGTATTTAAATCCTGGAATAACCGAAGAGCTATAACTTATCGGAAAATAAACAATATTCCAGATTTTGGTACAGCAGTTAATATTCAAACAATGGTATTTGGGAATAAGGGATGGAATTCCGCCACAGGAGTAGCATTTACTCGTGATCCATCAACTGGGGACAATAGTAAATTTGGCGAATATTTAACAAATGCTCAAGGAGAGGATGTTGTAGCCGGGATAAGGACTCCTAAAAAATTAGAAGTCTTGGGAGAGGAATTTCCAGAAATTTATAAAGAATTACTGGAAACGATGGATAAATTAGAAAATCATTATAGAGATATGCAGGATATTGAATTTACTGTTGAAGAAGGGAAATTAAATATATTACAAACGCGAAGTGGTAAAAGAACACCATCAGCAGCAGTAAAAATAGCCGTTGATATGGTTAAAGAAGGGTTAATAACAAAAGAAGAAGCGATAATGAGTATTGATCCTAAAAAAGTTGCTAAATTACTCTTTAAAAGTATCGATGAAAATTCAATTGTTCATGTATTAGCTCATGGAATCAATGCATCACCTGGCGCTGTTTCCGGAATTGCTATTTTTGACTCTGATAGAGCTGAGGAATTAGCGAATCAAGAGCAAAAAGAAATAATATTAGTACGCCCACAAACAAAACCAGAAGATGTACATGGGCTTTATGCATCAGCTGGAGTTTTAACTCAATTTGGTGGAAAAACATCACATGCTGCAGTTGTTGCTAGAGGAATGGGCAAACCTGCTGTTGTAGGTGCTCAAGATGTTGAAATTGACGAAGAGAATAAAGAATTTAGAGTTGCAGAAATGATTGTGAAAGAAGGCGACTGGATTACCATTGATGGGACAACTGGACGTATTATTGAAGGAAAAGTTCCATTGGTCGAGCCTGAAATTAAAGGAGAATTCCTTGAATTATTAGAGATGGCAGACGAGGTAAAAGTTTTAGGAGTAAGAGCTAATGCTGATACTCCAGTAGATGCTCGAAAAGCAATAGAATTTGGAGCACAAGGAATTGGTCTTTGTCGTACTGAACATATGTTTATGGCGCAAGACAGATTACCTGTGGTACAAAAGATGATAATAGCAAGAACAAAAGAGGAACGACAAGATGCTCTTAATAAGATATTACCTATGCAAAAAGGAGATTTTATAGAAATATTTAAAATTATGGAAGGAAAACCAGTAACCATTAGATTATTGGATCCTCCCCTTCATGAGTTTTTACCAGATTTAGCTACTGTTTTGTTAGAAAATCAAGAACTTAAAATGACAAATGCTCTATCAAGAGCTTTATTGGATACTAGTCCTTTAGATAATGAAATTAAAAAAAAGAAAAAAGTTATTTCATTAATAAGGTCATTATCAGAAGAAAATCCAATGATGGGCTTAAGGGGTTGTCGCCTTGGAATTGTTTGGCCAGAAATTAATGAAATGCAAGTAAAAGCAATATTCCAAGCCGCATGCGAGCTTAAACTTAAAGGAATTGAAGTTATCCCCGAAGTTATGATCCCTCTAGTTGGGATGATCTCAGAATTACAATTGGTTAAAGCTCAATTAATGGAAGTGGCTTTAGAAACAATTAAAAATTATAATGTAGATTTAGAATATAAATTTGGGACTATGATAGAAATCCCAAGGGCTGCCTTAACTGCAGATGATATTGCTATTGAAGCAGAATTCTTTTCATTTGGTACAAATGACTTGACACAAATGACTTATGGGTTCTCGAGAGATGATGCTGAGGGTAAATTTCTCCCAATCTACTTAAATAAAGAAATTTTAGAAAACAATCCCTTTGAAATTCTTGATCAAGAAGGTGTTGGAAAATTAATGAAAATGGCGATAAAACTAGGCAAAAAGACTAGACCGGATTTAAAAACTGGAATATGTGGTGAGCATGGAGGAGAACCAAGTTCGATTAAGTTTGCTCATTCAATAGGATTAGATTATGTATCATGTTCTCCATTTAGAATTCCCGTGGCTAGGATCGCCGCAGCTCAAGCTGCAATTGAACAGAATAAAGAATAAATGTTAATTAAGATTTTTTTCCTTTTGTTATTTTTTACCACTATGGATTTTGCATACTTAATTTAAACAAGATTGCATTGCATAGATTGTGATATATAAAAGAAACACTAAAGCGAAGGAACTAACTATTATCTATGGAATTGGATTTTTAACTTTAATTTTATCAGCAATATTCTTCGCTATTAGAGGTTATCCTTTAGTAAATACTGCTACCGAGACCTTAAATATCTCTACACCTCCATTATACATGATTTCTATTTTTCTTCCTTATGGGATATTAATTGGTGAGGTAATTTGGCTCTGGATTAAAAGAAAAGAGGGAATCTCATACTTTTTATTATTAATTGAAACAGCAATTGTTGGTATATTTTCTTTTATTAGATATATTATTAATATTCCATTTAGTGGTCATGCAATCATAATATTCTTTTATTTACTTCATCAAATTATAAATCGTAAATATAAATCTTCAATAAGAATTCTGATTGGAGTTTTAGTCCTTATTATCATAATCATTTATAAAATCTTTCTATGGAACGATCCGATTACTTTTTTATTAGGAACTATATTAGGGATAATTTTATGGGTTCCAGGATTTTTATATCGAAGAAGAAAAAATAAAATCACTTTATCCTAATTTTCAAAATGGAATATTAATTGTTTAATCTAATTTCTTTAGATAATTTTAAAAATTGTTGATTAATTATGAATTTCTAAAATCCATAAAGGTTTTATCAATAGAAGAATTTACTAATTTATAAAATGCTTAGTGATTGAGGATATGTCTTTAACTTTAGATGAAAAAATTACTTTATTAGAGGAAGTTGGAGAAGAAATTATTAGTTTAGATGAATTAAGGGAAATGATTAAATGGAAAGTTGAACATAATAAAGAGATATATGCTTATGATGGTTTTGAACCTTCTGGTAATATCCATATAGCTCAAGGGCTTTTAAGAGCTATTAATGTAAATAAAATAACAAAAGCGGGAATTCGCTTTAAATTTCTGGTTGCTGATTGGCATGCTGCTGCTAATAAAAAGTTTGGTGGCAATTTAGAAGTAATTAAAAAAGTTGGAGATTTTTTCATTGAATTATGGAAAGTTTGCGGTATGGATTTAACTAAAGTAGAGTTTATTTATGCTTCAGATATAGTAAAAAACACTGATTATTGGGAATTAGTACTAAAGATTGGAATAGAAACAACATTAAAGAGAGTTAAAAGATGTACTCAGATAATGGGAAGAAGCGAATCTGATAAACTTTACGCTTCGCAAATATTATATCCCTTAATGCAATGCACAGATATTTTTTATCTTCCTGCTGATATTTGCCAACTTGGCATGGATCAAAGAAAGGTAAATATGCTAGCAAGAGAGGTTGCTAAAAAGTTAGATAAACCAAAACCTGTTGCGATTCATCATCATATGTTAATGGGTTTAAATAAACCACCAGTAACAGATCTAAATGGTGTTGATAGAACAATAGAGATTAAAATGTCAAAATCGGACCCTGATTCATCGATATTTATGTTAAATTCTCCTGATGAGGTAAAACGTAAAATAAACAAAGCATATTGTCCCCCCAAGCAAATTAAAGAAAATCCTGTGTTAGAATATTGTAAATATATTATATTTGAATTAGTTAATGTCTTTAAAATTGAACGACCTGAAAAATATGGTGGAAATATTGAATATAGTTCATATGCTGAATTAGAAAAAGATTATGCAGGTGGTAAGTTGAATCCACCTGATTTAAAACCAGCTGTAGTTAAATATCTTAATCAATTTTTAGCTCCTATTATAAAGCATTTTAAAACTGACGAGTATGCTAAAAAACTATATCAATTTGTTCAAAGAGAATATAAGAAATATAAAGCGAATGAGATTTAAGCAGAAATGACTAAAAATGGATATAAACTTGTCACATAATAAAATAATTGATCTATTTTTAAACCCAAAATCCGTAGCAGTAATTGGTGCGTCAAAAAACCCAATGAAAGGCGGTCATAGAATTGTAGATAATCTTGTTACAAATAATTTTAAAGGGAAAATATATCCAATAAATCCTAACTCAGAAGGAGAATTATTTGGATTACAATTTAAGAAGTCAGTTTTAGATATCGAGGAAGATATCGATTTAGCGGTATTTTATATTCCTAATCGTAAAATTCCGCGCATGCTAGACGATTGTATTCAAAAGGGGATTAAAGGTGCTATTATTGAGGCTTCAGGATTTGAAGAAGTAGGTGAAAAAGGTCTTGAATTAAGAGATCAGATTTTAAAAATTACTGATAATTTTACAAAAATCCGAATTATGGGACCTAATTGTATGGGTCTTACTCGGATTGATGGAGATAGTGATACAGAAGGTAATATGAAGGGAGGTTTTTTTACAAGCTTCGCTGTTTTTTACAAATATAAACGAGGAAATATTGCGATAATTTCCCAATCAGGAATGTTAAATGGTGGATTTTTGATGTATATGATGGAAAAGCATCCTGATTTGGCTATTAGATATTCATGTTCAATTGGAAACAAGATGGATTTAAGCGAAATTGAATTTTTGGAATACTTTATAGAAGATCCAACTGTAAATGTTATAGCTGTGTATCTGGAATCATTTAAGGATCCAAGAAAATTTATTAAATTATGTAAGAAAATAAAAGATAAAAAAGACAAAACTATAATTCTTGTAAAAGGAGGTATAACTCCCCAAGGTCAAAAAGCCACTTTAAGTCATACAGGCGCATTAGCAGAGAATTCACAATTAATTAACGCGATCATAAAACAATCTGGAGTAATTCACGCAAAAAATTTTCATGAGCTATTTCAATTTGCCAGAACTTTTTCAATGATGTATAATGAAAATAAAATTTTACCAAAACAAGGAAATGTCTCTTTAATTACGGGATCTGGTGGGGCTGGTACAATAATTGCCGATATTACCGCTGAATATGGTTTGAAATTCCCTTACTTTAGTGATGATGTATATCATAGATTAGTAGAAATATTTCCAGAATGGATGCCCCCTAACCGATTTGCACTTATAGATTTTTGGCCAGCAATAGAGAAGGCGATGATGAATAATAAAAATCCCGGAGAAGTCATGGCTATTGTATATAACCTTCTAATAAAAGATGAAAAAATTGAAGGTATATTAAATATGATGTTCTGCTCAAAACGTTGGGGAAGTGTTACTAATTACAAACAAATGGTCAAAATGATTAATAACGCTTCTAAACCAATATTCTTCTGGTTAATTGGTGAAGTTAAAGAAGTTCAAAGAGTATCTCGATATATGGCTGACAATAATGTCCCTGCATTTCCAACTTTAGAAGACATGATTAAAAACTTTTGGGTCCTAGTTCAAGATTCAAAGAATAAAAACAAAACTTAATTCATTATTATGGTTCGTATTTTATGTATAGGAGATTCTCATGTACCTATTCGAGCAAAAGAATTACCTATGCAAATTTATGATAAAATAAATGAAATAACAGAATCAGAACTTTTTGATTTTACGTTTTTTACCGGAGATTTAATTAATTTCCCTGAATTGCTAGATTTTTTAAATATAAAAACCAAAAGATCTTTATTTAAAGTAATAGGGAATATGGATTATTATTACGGGAACCGAGATTTACCTAATTACCAAAAATTAGATATTTCTTTTGAAAATAATAATAAAATTATATTAGGTTTGACACATGGAGCGCAAGTAAGACCTAGAGGAGACCACGATCAATTAGAGAATCTTGCGCTAAAACGTGGTTATACTATACTAGTTTCAGGACATACGCATAAAGAGGAAGTTTTCTTAACAAGCGGGGGGATTTTATTAATAAATCCTGGAAGTGTTACTGGTGCATGGTCATTTATTGCCAGCGGTATTCCTTCTTTTATTGAAATATATGTTGATAATAGAGATAAGAATATTCTTATAAAACTCTTTCAATTTGATAAAAAAATAAGACAAGTAAATACTTCAGAATTCTATTTTATCTTAAAGAAGAATAGGATTTATAAAAAATATTAATTACTTTTTTAAGCATCTATCAATCTAAAACGAGAATCTTAGAAAGCTTTAATAAAATTCCGAGGTTGCGTTTACCAGCTGATCCCTTTGAGAATCTTAATTTCTTATATCCGAATGTATTATTTTTGAGTAGCATATTAAGAACTGAATTCTCCCCATTCACAAAAAAAACTAAATCTTCTGGAGTTGCTCTCAGTTCTAAATCAAATTCTTCCAATTTCTCCTTTCCTAAGGCATAATTACCATCGTTAGCAACTAGATTTACCCAAAAATAATAGTCTACTTCCATTTGAAGACCAATAATTACTCTAGCATTAAATTTATTTAATAACTTTTCATTCTTGGGATTTTGTCTCTTTTCTTTTATTACACTTTCAATAGTCTGCTGAAATGTAATAAACAAATTTTCTTTATCTGATTCTTCCATATTTAATTCATCCTTCCTAATTTCCTTTTTGTATTAATATTAATCCTAGTTAAATTAGAATTTTTTATATAATTTTAATTTAAATATTAAATTTAATAAAACCATAAACATTTATATCAAAATATAAAAAAATTAAAAATCTAAATGTAAAATTCAAAGGTGGAAAGATAGATATGTGGCACTTTCATTGCCAAAATATATTATATGGTGAAGATGCGTTAAATTTTTTAGAAAAAATTAAAGGAAAAAAATGTTTTATTGTCTCAGACAAGACTATTGAAGAAATAGGTTTATTAAAGATTTTAACAGATAAACTTGATAAATTTGGAAAGGAATATCAGATTTTTACAGAAGTAGTACCTGCTCCTCATGAAGATGATGTAATGAAGGGTAAGGAGCAGTGCAATAAATATAAACCTGAATTAATTATAGCGTTAGGTGGAGGTTCTGTTATCGATACGGCAAAAGCAATTTGGGCAATGTATGAATATCCTGAATATACCCTTAATAATATAGATCCTCTTTCCGATGAATTGTATGATTTTGCAAATAAAGCAAAAATGGTTGCTATTCCAACTACATCAGGAACCGGATCAGAGGTAACATGGGCAGTGGTTATTTCTAGATTACAAAACAATGTGTGGAGAAAAATGTCAATGACTCATATGGTATTAGTTCCTACTTTTGCCATCGTAGATCCTGTTTTTACAATGGGATTGCCACCACAATTAACAGTTGCTACTGCTTTCGATGCATTATCTCATTCTCTTGAAGCATATATTTCAATGTGGAAAAATGAGTTTAGTAATGCTATGGGACTTAAAGCAATTGAACTTATTTTTAAATATTTACCTATCGCTTATAAAGATGGAAGCAACAAGGAAGCAAGAGATTACTTACATCAGGCAGCAACTATGGCAGGATTATCATTTAGCAACTCACAAGCACATTTAGCTCATGCTCTAGGACATAGTAGCTCATCCATTTTTCATATTCATCATGGTCAATCCGTAGGACTCTATCTTCCTTATATTACTCAATTTTGTTTAAATGCACCTGGTGATAATAATGAATCGATCGTAATGTACTCTGATCTCGCAAAAAAATTAGGTTGGGCAAATTGGAATGATGACGCAAAAAGCGCTGCTTTTTCCGTTGTGGCTAAATTAAAAGAGCTTCAAAATTCTGTGGATTTTAAATCCAATCTTAAGGATTTAGGAATCTCTAAAGAAGATTTCGACAACAATCTGGAAACTTTGGTTAGCCTATTTTTCCAAGATCCTAGTGGTGTTATGGCTCCTAGAATTCCAGGCAAAACAGAAATAACACGTCTTTATCAATATGCTTTCGAGGGGAAGGATGTTGATTTCTAATTAATTTTCTAAAATAATAAACATAAATATGACCACATTATATTAATTTTTAAAGTATAAGTGATAATATTTCTAAACTAATATTGATGTTTGGACGAAAAAATGTCAATTTCAGAAAATGAATTAGAAGCATTGGATATATTAAAAAATCAAATAGGAGAATCAATATTAGAAATTTCTAAAATAGAACGTTATTCACTTGGTTACTATGCAGAAAATGGGCATATCACTAGTTTAAGTTTATATTCCTGTGGTTTATCTGAAATTCCAAAAGAAATAGGATCATTTTCCTCGCTAAAAGAGTTATACTTTAGAGGTAATAATTTAAGCTCAGTTGCAGAAGAATTGTTTTCTTTACTTCAACTTGAGATCTTAGATTTAAGTGAAAATTATTTAATAGAATTACCAGACTCAATTAGTTTACTTTCTTCACTTAAAGAACTGCATTTAGAGACGAATCAATTAGCTTTCTTACCAGAAACAATTGGTTCTCTCACATCTTTGGAAATTTTAGATTTAAGTGAAAATAAGTTAAAAAATATCCCTAATTCAATTGGTCAGATGCAAAAGTTAAAAACACTTGATTTAAGCAGGAATAAAATTGAGGAATTACCTACCACCATTGGAATGATGAATTCATTGGAAATTCTTTTCCTAGGAAACAATAAATTAATAAAACTACCCGATTCAATTACCCAACTAACTTCACTTAAAAGGTTAAATTTAAGAAATAATAACATAACTAATCTTCCTGAAGCAATAGGTAATCTGTTATCATTGACTTCTCTTTTTTTAAAAGGAAATAATTTAACTAAATTGCCAAAATCTATAGGCGAATTAAAAAATTTAATTTACTTAGGATTAACTTCAAATCATTTAACTCATATTCCTGAGAGTATAGGTTCACTTTTTTCTCTTGAAAATTTAAGTGTTTCATCTAATAAGTTAGTTAAGCTTCCTGATTCAATAGGTTCTCTTAAATCATTATTAAGGCTTGAAATATCTGATAATAATTTATATATGTTACCAGACTCGATTGGGGAACTATCATCACTTAAAATATTACGATGTGAACGTAATAATTTAAAAAATATTCCTGATTCAATTGGAAATCTTAGTACCCTTGAGATTTTAACCCTTAATATTAATAAATTAACAGAATTACCTAATTCAATTGGAAATTTAAAATCTCTGAAAGAATTAAATTTATATGATAATCAATTAGAAAATTTGCCAGAAAGTATTGGATCCCTTTCTACTCTAGAAATATTGGATCTAAGTAAGAACCAATTAGAATTACTTCCCGAATCAATAGGATCTTTAAAATCGCTTTTAGAATTAGACCTTTCAACAAATAAGCTAGAGACAGTACCCCCAACTATTGGTTCACTTCCTATATTAAAAACCCTAATCCTTGGTTTTAATAAATTAAAAGAGATTCCCAAATCATTTGGATTTCTTACAACACTCGAAGTTTTGGATTTAGGAAAAAATATCTTGATATCAATTCCAGAAACAATAGGTTCTCTTACTTCTCTAAAACATCTATATTTATATTATAATGAATTGAAAATGATTCCGGATTCAGTTGGGTCATTAAAATCTTTAAAATATTTATATTTGGGCAATAATAGATTATCTAGTCTTCCTGAATCTTTAGGTAGGCTTAAAAAGTTAAAATATCTTTTTCTAAGATCTAACTATTTAACTGAATTACCAGAAACTCTAGAATCATTACCTTTTCTTCAATATCTAAATATAGAAAAGAACAATTTGAAAGGCTATCTAGATTTTTTACATAAATTAGAACTTAGAGGAATTAAAATTCTCAAATAGTTATTAGTTCTATTAATCCTTTTTTTTATTTACATTAATATATCCTCAATCATAAACAATTAACTTATGAAATTTATTTTGTCATGTAGCAACTCTAAAATAATATGATTTATATATTAAATGGAGTTAGATAAAACTATGGATATTTCAAAAGCTATAAAAATCAAATTATCAGAGGAGCTACCACAATATCCAAAATTCTTTGAAGGTATAAGAAGAGCACCATCTAGAGGTTATAAATTAACTCCAGCTCAAACAAAGTTAGCTTTAAAAAATGCTTTAAGATACATACCCCCCTCCTTACATGAGAAATTAGCTATTGAGTTTATGGAAGAATTAGTAACAAGAGGAAGAATATATGGTTATAGATACAGACCAGAAGGTCCTATAAAAGCAAGATCTGTGGATGAATATAAAGGGAATACACTTGAGGGAAGAGCTTTGCAAGTAATGATTGATAATAATCTTGATTTCGATATCGCACTTTATCCTTATGAATTGGTAACTTATGGAGAAAGTGGACAAGTCTTTCAGAATTGGATGCAATATCGATTAGTTAAAAAATATCTTGAGGAATTAAATGAAGATCAAACTCTTGTTATAGCTTCAGGACACCCTGTTGGACTTTTTCCTACTTCAGAAACAGCACCTAGAGTAATCTCTACTAATGGGTTAATGGTTGGGATGTTTGATAATTCTGATGACTTTTCTGTGGCAGCAGCCTTAGGTGTGGCTAATTACGGTCAAATGACAGCAGGAGGATGGATGTATATAGGGCCTCAAGGAATTGTTCATGGAACTTACATTACCTTATTAAACGCAGGAAGATTGTACTTAAATATCCCTCTAGACAAAGGTTTAAATGGGATTTTGTATCTTTCTTCTGGTTTGGGTGGTATGAGTGGTGCACAAGCTAAAGCTGTCGAAATTGCAGGAGGGATCGGTGTAATAGCAGAAGTTGACGAATCAAGAATTAAAACCAGATATGAGCAAGGATGGGTCTCTCGAATATCTGATAATTTAGATGAGATCTTTGAATGGGTTAATAACGCTAGAAAATCGAATAGGCCATTATCTATAGCATTCCATGGAAACATAGTTAATTTATGGAGATATGTTGTCGAAAACAATATTAAAGTTGAACTTGCTTCAGATCAGACTTCTTGTCATGCTGTTTACGATGGCGGGTATACTCCTTATCAAATAAGCTTTAAAGAGGGTAGAGAATTAATTAAGTCCAATATTGAGAGATTTAAAAAACTCGTTGATGAGTCTCTAAAAGAGCAATTTAAGTTCATTAATATCATGACAAAAAGAGGGACATATTTTTGGGATTATGGTAATTCCTTTATGAAAGCTGTGTATGATGCTGGTGTTAAAAATATAGCAAAAAATGGAGTAGATCCCTCAGAAGGATTTATTTTTCCATCTTATGTTGAAGATATAATGGGACCTATTTGTTTTGATTACGGTTATGGGCCATTTAGATGGGTTTGTCTTTCAGGTAAAGAAGAAGATTTGGATAAGACTGACCAAATAGCTATGAATTCTATTAATCCAGAGCGACATGCACAAGATCGAGATAATTACTATTGGATACGTGATGCTAAGAAGAATAAACTAGTTATTGGAACAAAAGCAAGAATTTTATATGCTGATGCTAAGGAGCGTATTAATATTGCTTTAAAATTTAATGAGATGGTAAGAAAAAGAGAGATCGGACCAATAATGTTGGGGAGAGATCATCATGATGTATCTGGAACAGATTCTCCTTTTAGAGAGACGTCAAATATTAGAGATGGGAGTAATGTAATGGCTGAAATGGCTATTCATTGTTTTACTGGAAATGCAGTAAGAGGTATGACTTATGTGGTTTTATCAAATGGAGGGGGTGTTGGTATTGGTAAATGCTTTAACGGAGGATTTGGCTTAGTTTTGGATGGTTCTGAAAAAGTTGATAGCGTTATCAGAAGTGCAATCGAATGGGATGTAATAGGAGGTATAGCAAGAAGAAGCTGGGCTAGAAATACTAATGCTTATGAGACGGCTATTAATTGGAATTTAGAAAATGAAAAAAGAGGACATTTAACATTACCATTTATAGCAGAAGATAAACTTTTAGAAAATATAGTAGAGAATTATTTAAGGAAGCTGAAATGAAAAAAAAAATCAATTTAACTTGATTAATAAATTTTTAATTAGGAAAGTATCTACATTTTAAAGTAGAGTAATAATATGATTAAAAATGTGAATTATTATGAACAATACTTTTAGATATGCAGAGGATCAACTCACTATTGAAAGAGCTTTAAAAGTATCAAGGGGAGATATGAAAGGCATTCTAACAGATGAAGTAAAAGAGCAAATTATTAAAAATCACAATATAGTACAATCAATAGCTAAAGGAGAAAAATTGGTATATAGCATAAATACAGGATTTGCGTCACTCTGCACTACTAAGATTTCAAAAGAAGAAACGGGAAAATTACAAGAGAATCTTCTTAAAAGCCATAGTGCAGGTGTAGGTACACCAATTGATCTTGAAATTGCTAAATTAATGCTCATTTTAAAGGTACAAGCGTTATCAAAAGGTTATTCAGGAGTATCTTTACAGGTGATAGAAAGAATATGCTGGCATATTGATAATGATTTTATTCCACTAGTTCCTGAACAAGGTTCAGTTGGAGCTTCTGGAGATTTAGCACCTTTAGCTCATTTATTTTTACCTTTGATTGGGCTAGGATCATTGACTAAAGATGGTATCAATTATTACCCCACTCAAAAGGTTTTAGACAAACAAAATCTCAAACCCTTAAAACTACAGGCAAAAGAAGGAGTAGCATTAATAAATGGAACTCAATTTATCGCCGCTCATGCTATAAAAATTGCTGAAAAATTATCAAATTGTCTTGATCATGCTGATCTCATTGGTGCTTTAACAGTTGAAGGTTACCTAGGATCTATTCAACCTTTTGCAGAAAAACTTATTAATTTAAGGCCTCATAAAGGAGCAGTTATAGTTGCGAAAAGAATGAGAAAGTTTTTAGAAGATTCACAATTAGTAGAATCACATAAAGACTGTGGAAGAGTACAAGATCCTTATTCTATCCGATGTATTCCGCAAGTTCATGGTGCATCTAGAGATGCTTTATCCCATTTGAAAAAACAATTAGAACGAGAACTTAATTCAGTTACAGACAATCCTATTGTTTTCGAAGAAAATGAAACTTATAGTGGTGGAAACTTTCACGGACAACCATTAGCTTTACCTATAGATTATGCATGTTTAGCAGCTTCTGAAATTGGTAATATATCAGATCGTCGCATTTTCCTTTTGCTTGAAGGTAAGTGGGATTTACCTTTATATTTAATAGGAAAAGCTGGATTAAATTCTGGATTTATGATAGCTCAATATACTTCGGCTGCTTTGGTTAGTGAAAATAAATCTCTTTGCTATCCTGCTAGTGCAGATAGTATACCTACAGGGGGTGGACAAGAAGATCATGTAAGTATGGGTTCTATAAGTGCCAGAAAAGCACTTAAAATAATCAATAACCTAGAAAAAATTTTGGCAATTGAACTCTTATGTGCAACTCAAGCATTTGATTTTAGGAGACCATTAAAATCTAGCAAAATTTTAGAAGCTTGTTATAAATATATTCGAGAGAAAATACCTTTTATAACTGAAGATACTATTCTCTCAGATTATATTAAATTAGCAATAGAAATTATAAAAAGTAATAAATTATTAACTATTGTTTAACAATTTCATAAGGCGAATTAATTTGTTTGTTGCATCAACATATTCAAAAAAAGAACTTTTCAGTGGTGTTGAACCAGATTTAGTGATATTTCACTGTAATGAACTTGTTACTATGAACACAAAATATGGTGCTCCAAGAATAGCTGGAGATATGTCCGAATTAGCAATCATTAATGATGGTGCAATAGCTATTAAGGATGATAGAATTGTTTTTATAGGGACAACCGATGAATTAATATCAAAATATGAATTCGGGAAAATTCCAACTAAAATTGATGCTACAAATAAGTTAGTTACTCCCGGATTTATCGATCCGCATACACATATTATTTTTGATGGTACGCGAGAAAATGAATTATCAATGAAACTTGAAGGAAAGACTTATATCGAGATTTTAAAAGCAGGAGGAGGAATTTTAAAGACTGTTGCTGAAACTAGAAAAGCACCATTAGAGAAATTGATTGAAAACGGTAAGAAAATCTTAGATAGAATGATGTCATTCGGGACTACCACAGTTGAGACAAAATCTGGCTATGGTTTAACTATTGAAAGTGAAATTAAACAGTTAAGAGCTATAGAAATTTTAAACAAGCAACATCCATTAGATATAATTCCAACCTTTATGGGAGCACATGCAATACCTCCGGAATATGAAGATAAAACTGATGAATATGTTAAATTGATTATCTCAGAAATGATTCCTAAAATAGTAAAAGAAAATCTTGCTGAATATTGTGATGTTTTCTGTGAAGAAGGGATTTTTAATAGGAAACAAACAATTAAAATATTGAAAACAGCTATTAGATATGGTTTAAAACCTCAAATACATATTGACGAGATTATAGATACAAATGGTGCATTATTAGCTTCTGAAATAAGGGCAATTCAAACAGGGCACTTATTAAAATCTAATGATGAAGGTTTAAAAGCTATGGCAAAATCAGGAGTTATTGCTACGCTCCTACCAGGAACACCATTTTGTTTAATGTTAGATGACTACGCACCAGCAAGAAAGATGATCGAATTAGGAGTACCTATTGCTCTAGCAACAGATCTTAATCCAAATTGCTGGACAGAGTCAATGCAAACAATAATTGCCTTAGCCTGCTATCATATGAAACTCTCACCAGCAGAAGCTCTTACAGCAGCAACAATTAATAGTGCATGTGCTGTTCAAAGACAAGAAGAGATTGGGAGTCTTGAAATTGGAAAAAAAGCTGATATAATAGTTTTTGATGTACCTAATCATCAATTCTTACCTTATCATTTTGGCGTAAATTTAGCATTAAAAATAATAAAAAATGGAAAAATAGTAGTTGAAAACGACTTTTCAACTTAAATTGTTAAAAATCAAAATAATATTCTAACAAATGTTTATCTTCTAGTTTATCTGGTTTGTCTAATTGTAAATAATATTCTAATGAGTTAAGAACTGCACCCAAAGGTAAAACACCTACTAATTCAGAACCTATAACTGGCACACCATAGCGTGCAGCCTCCATACGTACTAGCTCCATTTGTCTATATAAAGGTGTTTTCTTATAATTAATATTAGAGATTCCAACTTGTACATAATCACGATTTGTCAGTTCTGTACCCATTGCTTTTATATTTACAAGTCCTCCAGAACGGAGATGAATAGCTTTTGCAACTTTTTTTGCAATTCTGATATCCTTAGAACCTAGATTAATATTAAAACTTATTAATGGATTTCTTGCTCCAGTTATAATTGCACCCGCAGTAGGATGGAATTCGGACGGTCCATAATCAGGTTTTCGTTCTGGATCCGTTTTAATGACTTCTTTTAGCTTTTCATACTCTCCTCTTCGAATATTATCAATATTTTTTCTCTCCATGCTCCGAGCAGATTCTTCATAAAGGTAAACAGGGATTCCTTCCTTTGCCATGATTTCAGCGAACTTAACCGATAACTCGATACATTCTTCCATAGCAACGTTTTTTGCTGGAACAAAAGGAACTACATCAACAGCCCCAATTCGAGGATGTTGACCCTTATGCGTATTCATATCAATTATTTCAATAGCTTTTTTAGCAGCATCGATGTTTGCTTTTAAAACAGCTTCAGGAGTTCCAACAAAAGTGATAACTGCTCTATTATAATCAGAATCATATTGAACATCTACAATCCGAGTATTAGGAGTATTTTTTATCTCAGAAACGATTAATTCAATTTTTTCACTGTTTTGTCCTTCACTATAATTCGGAATAGACTCTATAATTTTTTTTTTATCTTTTTCCATATAAAAAACCTACATTATTAGAGTTCTTAGTTGAATTAATTTAAATAAATCATAATGAATATTTCTTTTTATAATATGTTTTGTCAGTAAATACATAAACTTTATCCTTACCATTTCCAACAACTCTATCAATTACTTTCAATTCAATAACGATTTTCTTAAGCCTTGTTCCCTTTGGTGTTTTATTAACTAATTTTCCTTGATAATTTACTTTTTCAACTTTCTGGTGAATATAAGTATCAGTATCTTTAGCCATGATTATAATATCGTCATTTATAGAGAGATATCCATTATCTAATGAAATGGTTGTGAATCCAGTGTTTTTGTCATATTTCTCAATTTGACCTACTTTTATATATCTATAATGAGATAAGTTTGTGGGTGATTTATGTTGATGGTCTTCTTCAGTCATTCTTTTAAAATAAAAACCAGGTGTAAATCCTCTGTTATAAACTTTTTTTAATTCAGTTACCCATCGTCCTACTCTATCTTTCGTAAATGTTCCATCATAATATGCGTCAATTGCTTCTCGATATGTTTTAGAAACAATTTCAACATAATGTGGATGTCGCATTCTACCTTCAATTTTAAAGGCATCAATTTTGGCATCAATTAATCTGGGAATATAAGCAATTGTACATAAATCTCTTGAATTCATGAATCTAACTCCATTATAAATATACTCTTTTCCCGATTCTTCCCGTACCAACCATCTTCTCCGACAAGGCTGTTCACAATTTCCTCTATTGGCAGATTTTTCTTCAGTTCCGCAAATATCTTGAGAAAAGTAGCATCTACCACTTACAGATGTACACATTGCTCCATGGATAAATGTTTCTATTTTAGTGATTTGTAAATTCCTTTTTATTTCTTTAATTTTTTCAAGAGATAATTCTCTAGCTAAAATTATACGTTCTGCTCCTAAATTTTCATAAAATCTAGCAGAAAGAGAATTTGAGACATTACATTGAGTTGAAATATGGAATGGAATATCAATTTCTTTTGCAATCTCTATTGCAGCTAAATCATGAACTATAACAGCATCAATGCCTACTCCCTTACTTGTTTCAATAATTTTACGTAAATAATTGATTTCATTATCGTAAATTAAAATGTTTGTGGCTAGATATGTTTTTAGGTTATTTTTTTTACAAAACTCTACTACTTTGGGCAGATCATTTAAAGCAATATTTTCAGATCTCATTCGCATATTGAATTTTTCAATCCCAAAATAAACTGAATCTGCGAATTTTGACGCTGCTTTTATTGCTTTAATATTTTTAGCTGGCGCTAGTAATTCTACTTTTTCCATAGTTTTATTTTCAATTAGATATTGTTTATTAAACTACTTTATTAAATTAGAATAAATATATTATAGATTCTATTTAATAATTTATTTGAATCTTTTTAGGATTAAATTATTGTTGGAAAACCATAAACTATCTTTAATAAAATTATTAAAATAATTAAAATTCGAACAATTAATAAGAAGTAAAGAGTTTAAAAATAAAATTATATTTAACGATTTTGTTAAAAGTAGTTTTAAAGAATGCCTATTAAAGATTGTCAAATTGGAAATGATGTAAAAATAATTGAACCCGTTAATTTATATGGTAGTAAATTGGGGGACAAATGTTTTATCGGACCATTTGTAGAGATACAAAAGAATACAATCATAGGTGAAAATACTAGAATTCAAAGTCATTCTTTTATATGTGAAGGAGTGACAATTGGTAATCATTGCTTTATTGGCCATGGAACGATGTTTACTAATGATCTTTTTGATTCTCCAAATATTGAAAGTTGGATATTACGGAAAACTAAAATTGGTAATAATGTTCGAATTGGTGCAAATGTAACAATATTACCTGTAAAAATTGGAGATAACGTTATAATTGGAGCTGGATCAGTAGTCACTAAAGATGTTTCAGCTAATTGTGTTATAGCAGGAAATCCAGCAAAAATTATTAGAAAAATTGAGGTTAAATAGGTATGAAAATTGGAATTATCGGAATGGGTTATTGGGGTAAAATTATATTAAAAAATTTAGAAAGTATGGGAAAGAAAGACATAATTGTATCTGATATTTCGTTTCCAGAAACTAATGTGTATGATAAATACAACGCCTTTAAAGATTATAGAAAATTAGATTGTGATTATGTTTTTATCACGACCCCAACGATAACTCACTATGAAATAACTAAATACTTTTTAGAAAAGAATGTGCATGTTTTCTGCGAAAAACCTTTAACATTGTCATCTTTTAAAGCAGAAGAATTATACAATATTGCTTTAAAAAATAAAGTAATTTTATTTACAGATTGGGTATTTACTTTCAATAATCAAATTGAAACGATGAAGAGAGATTATGAAAGTGGGAAATTAGGCGAAATTAGAAGTATTTTTATGAATAGATTAAATCTTGGTCCTGAAAGATTTGACGTTAATGCTCGATGGGATTTAGCATCTCATGATGTTTCAATAATCCAATACATTTTTTCAAAAAAACCACAAAGTATTAGATGGACAGATTATAAAAGAAATTTAGAGTCCCAACAAGAAGATAGTTCCTTAGGGTTAATTGAATATAAAGATTTTTCAGCAACTATTAATGTAAGTTGGTATTATAGGAAAAAAGTAAGGGAATGTGTATTTGAGTTTGAAAATTATTTCATTGTATGGGATGATTTTAAAAGATTCTTACAATATGAAGACGCTAGTAACGTAAGTTTTCCAATTTATTCTGGTAATTTGAGTTATCCATGTAGTGAATACCACGCTCCACTGAAAAATTCCATAAATTCCTTTTTTACTTTTTCAGAAGAAGAAATGTTAAATCAAAAAGATTTAACAATTAGTACCATAAAAATCTTGGAGGTTTAAGTATTGAATATTAAATTTAATGATTTATCAAAGCAGTGGGATATAATTAGAGAAGAAACATTGCCTAGATTAGAAGAATTATTCAAGAAATCTGATTTCATTGGCGGTAAAGCAATAGAGGAATTTGAAAAAAATTTTTCGAATTATTGTAATACAAAATATGCTGTTGGAGTCTCAAATGGGACCGATGCTTTAAAAATATCTTTGGCAGCTCTAGATCTAAAATCTCCATGCGGGATAATAATTCCAGCAAATACATTTATTGCTACAGCTTTAGCTATAACTTATCTTAGCAATATTAATTATGAAATAATCTTGATTGATTGTGATCAATTTTATCAAATTGATATTGAATTATTAGAATCATATTTAAAAGAATACAGAAGAAATTGGAAATCTTGTGTAATTATACCAGTCCATCTTTATGGGCATCCTGCTAATATGAAAAGAGTAATTGAAATTGCAAAAGATTTTGAATGTTTTATTCTTGAAGATGCTTCTCAGGCTCACGGTTCTATTGTTTTAAATAAAAAAGTTGGAGGTTTAGGAGATATTTCCGCATTTTCACTATATCCTGGTAAAAATTTAGGAGCTGCTGGGGATGCGGGTATAATAACTACAAATGATGAAGAATTATTTAATAAAGTGAAAGCACTAAGAAATTATGGTTCCTTTAAGAAATATGAGTATGAATATCGGGGTTGGAATAATAGATTGGATACAATTCAAGCAATAATATTAGATTCAAAATTGAAATATTTAGATAAATGGAATAATATGAGAATTGATGTAGCTAATAAATATAATAGATTACTACATGATAATTCGAATTTTATTACTCCTAAGCAAGCACCATATATTGACAAGCAAATTTATCATATTTATGCTATTAGAGTTAAAAATAGAGATGATTTTCAAACTTATTTAGCTGAACATAATATTCCTACAATTATTCATTATCCCATTCCAATTCAGAAAACCAAACCATTTAAATATCTAGATCACTTCGATAATAAAAGAGCTTTACAATACGCGAATGAACTATTGAGTCTTCCAATATACCCATTTCTAGATGATGTGGAAATAGAATACATTACAGAAACGATTAATAATTACTTCTAAGTCATTTTTTTTAAATTATTAAATCGAATCTGACAATATATTCTAAAAATTATTTGAAAAGAATTTAATCTATTTATAAGGATTTCTCATTATCTTTCTCACTTTAAAGTCAGTTTTACAATTAATAAACTTTAAGATAAAATAATAATTTTGAATGTTAATTTATGTCTGAGGAAACTAAAAATAAATTTGTTATTTGGTTAAAAAAGTATAAACGATTAATTATTGGTTTATCTACTTTATTTTTAATCATTTTGATGATATTCTTAGTAGATTTCCGTAGTTTTATAGATAGAATAACCACAATTGGTATATGGGGAACATTCTTATTTGTCATTTGTTATTCTGTAGCTTTTCTCCTTAGAGCATATAAATTAAAATTTATATTTATTGGACTTGATCAAAATATTCGCTTTAGTACGTCAATTTTTTCTATTGGAGCGTGTTTTGTAATAAATGATTTAACTCCAGGGAAAGTGGGCGATATAGCGAAAATATTCATAATAAAAGACCAAGAAAGTAAAAGATTAAGCGAATCAGTTGCAGCAATTTCAATAGAAAGAGTGTTAGATCTTATTTTTTTATTTCTTATTTGCAGCTTTACCCTCGTATATCTCTATATTATTAATATTGATGTAACTATTTTAGGACAAAGAATTCAATTCTATCTCATAATAGGTGCTATTTTAATTATACTTCTCATTATTTTCTTTCTATTGCTTCTCTATAAAACAGAACTTGTATTAAAAGTTGTCCAAAAAATTTCAAAAAAATTAGAATTTTACGTGCGAAGATTTTTAATTAACTTTAAAGAAGGGATTAAGAAGTTTAGAAATCATAAGAAAGATTTTTTATATATTGTCATACTAAGTTTTCCTACTTGGATTTTTGATGCAATTATTATAGTAATCTTCTTCTATTTTTCAGGATACGCTGTTAATGTTTTTATATTAATTTTAGCAGCAATATTGTTATTTTTTAGTAAAACATTTCCAATTACTCCCGGAGGTTGGGGGATATCAGAAAACATTGGAGCTTTATTTGTCTCTCTATTTTATCCTTCAATTCCATACGCAGAAATTCTTTCACTTTTTATTATTGATCATTTATTTAGGAGTGTTTACCTATTTTTCTATGGGGGATATTCAATATTTCATTATAATTACAAACTAAAAGAAATTCAAGATATAGAGTTGTAATTAAAAATTTAAAATATTCTTATCAAGAGAATCTAAATTAATTAGATTAATTTAAGAAAAAAAATTATTTAAGAAAAGTTATGCTTAATAATTTATCAAATTTCTTTTCATAATTAAATTATTGAATAGTTACGGAATGAAGCCATATTGTTTGATGGAAAACGAATAATTTGTATCGCTCCTTGTTTCAATGAATTATACAAAATTGATAAAGTTGTGAAGAAAGTCAAGCAAACAATAGTGGATGAAGTTTTAGTAGTAGATGATGGGTCGACTGATAATTCACCTGAAACAGCAAAAGCACAAGGAGCAACGATTATTTCATTAGGAAAAACTTATGGGGTAGGATTCGCTCTTCGAAAAGGAATTGAATATGGTATAAAAAACAAATATGATATAATAGTAATAATTGCGGGTAATAATAAAGACAATCCAAATGAAATAATAAAATTATTGGAACCTATAACAAGAAATGGGTTTGATTTTGTTCAGGGATCTCGCTTCAAAAAGGGAGGTGGATACGGATCAATGCCATTTTATAGAATTATTGCTACAAGAATCCATCCCCTATTATTTTCTATCATTTCCAGAAAGTGGGTTACTGAAAGCACTAATGGATTTCGAGCGTTTAAAACTTCAATATTTAAAGATAAAAGAATAAATATATGGCAACCATGGCTTGATCATTATGAACTTGAACCCTATTTATATTATAAATTAATAGTTCTTGGATACAAAACAACAGAAGTACCCGTAGAAAAGTTATACCCACCTAAACAATTAGGATATACAAAAATGAAACCAATAACTGGCTGGTGGAGTATTTTTAAACCGCTAATTCATTTAGGACTAAGACTACGCAAATAAAATTCCTTATAAACGTTTTTTTTTAATATTGTTTTTTAATAAATAAAAATTATGAGAAGATAAGAAATAAAAACCGCTACAAAAGATAAATAAAATGTTAAAATGTGATTATTTACCTTAACTTCCCTTTTAAAAAGTCCTAAATTTAAATTAAATGAAAAAAAATCTTTTTCTTTCAAGATTCCATAAAATAAGATTGCCTGGAACCAACGTGCATATAAAAAGCTGAAGATCATGAACGAAGCAGTAGTAATTGTGGAAATAATTATAATTTCGAATTGATCAGCCTCTTTTAATCTAAATAAAATAAACAGGAAAGCGATAATTATGAAGGGTATTATTCTGATGAATAATGGTAATTCAGTGCCAGAAGAAGACCAATTAATTAATGTATCTAGAAACCAATCTGTTACAAACAGAGGAAGGATTAACAAAGCAATTATAATTGGTGCAATTGTTAAGATAAATATTTTCATCTCTTGCCAATTTTTTTTAATTAAATATTTCAAAAATAGAAACCCTACTGCTGGTAAAGTATAATATTTTGAGCATATTGATAAACCTAAAAATAAATAAAATAAATATCTAGCATATTTTTCTTTTTTAGGATAAAATGAGAATGCTAAGAATAAAAAGAAGAAGAAATAAGCATCAGTAATATGATATCCACAATTTTCTAAACTAAATGAATTATTTAAAAAAAAAAATGGATTTACCATAAATAATCCAAAGGCATACTTAATATTTTTAATTTCAAAACTCTTTAAAACGAAATAAAAAATTAATACTGTCAAAAGATCCCAAAAAAAACCCCAAAATGCAAAAATTTCAATACTTCCAAAAGAAAGAAATCTAAAGATTTCTAAAAAAAATATTGCTAGGGGTGTACTTGTTAGATTCCTCTCAAAATAGAACCCTAAATCTCCCCAGGATCTTCCAGGATCTATTGCATGAGTATAATAATAATATAAAAGCATACTAATTCTAATTATTATACCAAAAGCGATAAGGAATAAAGCTTTATATTCTAAAACTTTCTCTAAAAAGTTTTTCTCTAAGGATAGTTCAGACTTATTTTCCATATATGTTTTCATATTGAAATTCTTAAAAAATTTTCTAAATAAAAACAGAAATAAGAAAAAAGCACTCTTATTAAACTGAATAACTATTACATGGAAATAACATAGCTTTTAGTTAATTTCTATAAAGAAGTTTTCAGTATATCATGCAATTTTTAAATACAAATACTTAATTAATTCATAGATTATAGGTTTAATTTATCCATTAACCAATTAATTCAGAAATTTTCATATTTTTTACCAAAACCTAATAACAGTGTTCTTTTTAATATATCATTGATTCATATAAGATTCTTTTGAGTGAATATGATACCAAATAATAAAGAAAACCTTATTATAATGAAATTTGGTGGCTCTTGTCTCCAAAATTCTCAATCTTTTGATCAGATAAGGAGACTAATTAAATCCTATATAGTAAAGTCTAAGTTAGTTATTGTTTTTTCGGCTATAATGGGTGTAACTGATATATTAATAGATTTTTATAATAAATCTTGCAGTGAAGGATCTAAATGTGAATATCTACTTGAAAATGTTAGAAACATTCATAGAGGATTAATATTTCAATTAATTAAATCAGAAAAAGAAGAATTTAAAAATTCTATTGAATATCTGAACAAAAATATTGAAGAGTTAAGCCAGTTAGGACGTGTAATAACATTAATTAGACCAAGTATGGATATTCAAGACTTAATAATATCGTATGGAGAAAAACTCAGTACATTCATTATAACCCAATATTTACTTTCAACCGGTATTAAAGCAAGATTTTTTTCTTCTAGTGAAATTATTCTAACAGATGATAATTTTGGGAATGCTTTACCTTTATTGATTGAAACTAAAAATCTAGTAAATGAGAATTTAGTTCCATTATTAATTTATGATTCTGATCTTGTGATTTGTGTAACTGGATTTTATGCTTCTACAAAAGATAAAAAAGTTACTACTTTAGGAAGAGGAGGAAGTGATTTAACAGCAGCAATACTAGGTTATTCCTTACGGGATAAATTTAGATGTAGAGTCATTTATTGGAAGGATGTTAAAGGATTTTTAAATGCAGATCCTAGTATTGCTAAAAAAACCTTACTTTTAAAACAGCTTTCATATATGGAAGCAAAAGAACTTGCTTTTTTTGGTACAAAAGTACTTCATCCGCTTTGCCTTGATGTAGGTGAAAAAGGAGATATTACTTCAGAAATTAGATCTTTTAAAGATCCAGACTCAAAGGAATTTACAACTATCACTAAAGAAATTGTAAAGGATGGGAAAATCATCAAAGCTATAACTTCGATTTATAAGCTTTCTATGGTAACAGTAGAAAGCGACACAATGGTCCCTCTCCCCGGAACAGCCTCAAAAATTTTTTCTTTATTAGGAGATAATAATGTAAATATTCTATTCATCTCTCAGAGTTCTTCAGAAAACAATATCACATTTGGTATAGAGTTTGAAAATTCAAAAAAAGTAAGTTTTCTTCTGAGAAATTCTGAATTATTTGGAAAGAAATGGTTTCGAATTAAAATAAATAATGATATTTCTTTAGTAGCTATTGTTGGTGCTGGTTTACTTTATACACCAGGGATTGCGGGAAAAGTTTTTACAACTTTAGGTAATAACAATATTAACATTTTAGCTATTGCTCAAGGCTCTTCAGAATTGAATTTCACTGCTATTATTGAAAGAGAAAATTGTTACAAAGCAATAAATATATTGTATAATGCATTTATCGAACAAATATAAAAAAGAAATGAGTTTTTTATTCCAGATTAGTAAAATTCTTTAAATTTTTCTTGAGCTAGATCTCTTCTAATTTTTTCTTCTTGTTCGGGAGATATTTTTTCTATAAGAGCTTCGTTGCAAATTTTTTTTCCTATTATTACCTTAGGATTATTTGCCCAATTTACATTTAATAATAGACAAAGGTAATATATAGATGACAATATGAACGCAATAAGATGTCCGATATTCCTCTCCGAAGGATCCTCAATTGAGATCTTTGCTGCAGGTACTTTTTGTTGTATTAATGCTTGAAATGTCGCATTTGCTTGAGAATTTACGATAGTTTGAGCACTTAGACCATCCACATACCTGATGGAAGAGGTTAAAATAATATCGGGATCTTCATTTTTTATTGTCCATAATATTGGTATAACAATCCCTTTGGTCCCTCCTAAGAGATATTCTAAAACAGAATGTTGGCAAATTGGAGCAGATTGATAAGTACCAATCATTCCTTTTTCATCTTTTCCTGTGCTTTCTGATATTCCTTGAACCCATAATCCAACACTTCCTTCAAGATTTTTTGAATATGGCATTGAAAAGACTACTTTATAGTCTTTTTTATATAAACTAAATAGAAATGCTGCAAGTTCAATAGATGGGTGCTTTTCATATTCTGAAAATAGTTCATAACTTTTCTCTAATCCTTTTAAAAATTCTTTAATATTAATACCAGCAATATAAGCAGGAACAATTCCTACGTTTGTAACGGATCCTGCATAGCGTCCAGAAAGATTGGGTACATCTAAAATAGGACATTCTATCTCTTTCAATATATTATTCATAGTTCCCATAGAAGACAGTCCTAAAAATTTATACCCTCTTTTTAAGAAAGTACCAATAGTTGAATTAATATCTAAGGTTTCTCCCCCTCGCGATATCGGAATCACAAGTGAATCTTTCGCAGATGTTTTATCTAAACATCCTTTTAATTCGACAGCCCTAGAACTAGTAACAGGAAAAATTTTTCTTTTTGCTAAATGTTTTAAGGCAAGTAAGGTCTGAATTGAACCTCCTGTACCTAAAACAATTATGTTTTTTAACTCATCTGTCATAAATTGCTTTGCAGTGTTTTGAATTTCGTTAATATCAAAATAGGTATTTGTATCAAAGAAAAATGGAGAATCCCAATTATCTTTATTTTTAGCAATTAATTCTATTGAATCTCTCAGTATAGATTCATTTATTTTAGGATAATATTCAAATTTTATATTTGAAGTCATAAGATTCGAACCCTTATACTTTAGTAAATTTATTAATACATTTATATAATCTACTCTTGTTTTTATTATTTTATTAATTAATATCATAATTCATAGAATTTACACGAAATCGTGTTTAAGTTCTAAAAAATGTTAAAGATCAACAATACTATCATTTTCGCCATTAAAAAAATTTGAAAATTAGAACTCTATTTTGCTTAAAATAAAGGTATAACCAACTATACATAATATAATGTATCTATAAAAATAACACATTTTTTTTCTTTAAAGTGAATTTTAATGGCTAAAGCAAGTGAAATTGAAGAAAATAATGCTTTTGAAATGGGTAAACCTTATTATTGTAAAGAATGCAAACGTAATCATACAAAAGGGAAAATCTATAAAGAACACATAAATTTTGCCTTCTTTGAAAATAGTGAAGATAAAAATAATGCAGATGAAACTATTGAATTTTATGATTATGAGTATGATGATGAGGCAGAATTGGTAGAAACTTTTAATGAAATTGATGATGATGCCAATGAAGCTGAAAATCAATTAGATGATGATTTAGATTTAGAAAGTGAAGATGAGTTAAATGATAAGGAAAGTATAAAAGGATGCATCGATGCTGTAAAAAAGCTTCCTGGTGTTGGAGAAGCTACTTTAAATAAATTAATAAAAGCAGGATTTTCAAGTTTAGAATCAATTGCATTCACACCTCCTAAAATTATACAAGAAGAGAGTGGTTTAGGAGAGAAAACAACTGAAAAATTAATCAAATCTTCAATGGAACAATTAAATATTGGATTTAAATCCGCTGAAGATGTGTGGGAACACAGAAAAAATATCGCGAGAATAACTACGGGGAGCCAAGAGCTAGATGGTTCGTTAGGTGGTGGAGTTGAAACAGGCAGTGTTATTGAGTTTTTTGGTGAATTTAGGACTGGTAAAACTCAAATTATGCATCAATTATGTGTTAATGTTCAACTACTCAAAGAAAAAGGAGGTCTTGAAGGAAAAGCTTTATATATTGATACAGAGGGGACCTTTAGACCAGAAAGGATTATACAAATGGCTGAAGGATTAGATCTAGATCATAAAAAAGTGTTAAAAAATATAGTTTTTGGGCGAGCATATAATTCTGATCATCAAATTCTTCTAATTAAAGAAGCAGCAAACTTGATTAAAGAAAAAAACATCAAATTAATTGTAGTAGATTCACTTATAGGACATTTCCGAAGTGAATATATTGGGCGTGGTACATTAGCAAACCGTCAACAGACAATTAATTCCCATTTACATGATTTATTAAGATTATGTGATATATATCCAGATTTAGCAATTGTTGTGACAAATCAAGTTCAAGCTAAACCTGATGTTTTTTATGGAAACCCATTACAAGCTGCAGGGGGTAATGTTGTAGCACATGGTTCTACAATTAGAATTTATTTAAGAAAAGGCAAGGGAGAACAAAGAATTGCAAAAATTGTGGATGCCCCCCATCTACCAGAGGGGGAAGCTATCTTCTCTATAACTGAAAATGGTATATCTGATTAGACGGAAAAAATCTTTATTAGTTTAAATCAATTTAAATTCTTATTTTCCAACCATCTTTTTGAGTGAATTATATTTTTTCATCCTTATTCATTTGGTGAATAATTAAGTTTATTGGTTTTTCAGAAATAGTAATTCTTTCTCTAGCAGCTCTCTCTAAGGTTTTTTCAGTTAATTCTTTTAAGGATTTTACTGATTTTTGATCATAAAAAATCTTTAAAATTAAATTTTCAATTTTTTCTTTAATCTTTAATGGTACTAACAGAAATTTATTATTATCCGAATTAATTGAATGTAAACCCATACCCTGATCTTTTTCAATAGGAATAATTTTCAACTTTTCTTCTTCCATTCTCAGAGATATAATTCTCTTTTACAATAGAGGATTTAATTACGGAGGATTCATTCCCTTTTAGTCTTTTTTCCTTTTTCATTTTTTGTTTGTTACTGAATCAAATGAACATTTTCAATAATAAATGAATGGACTTCTCTAAATATAATTAGTTCTTATTATAGATATAAATGTATTTACCATTTATAATAACTTTCCTAACTCATTAAAATCAATTAAGAGAGATATCTACTCTAAAACAAATAATTAATTTATATTAGAATTTTAATTAGAAAAATAATAAAAAAAAATTAAATCAGCTTTTCAAATTCTTTTGCTTTATTTGTTAATCTCTTCACTTCTTTTGTCATTTCATTTACACCTAACTTAAATATTTCCGAAGCAATTTTTGAAGATATCTTATATTTCTGAGCCGCTTCATTATAATTCTTATCTTTAGCAGCCAATTTTGCTTCCTTTTCAAGTTTTTTAAGCTTAATATTAAGATCTTCGATTTTAGTCATACGTATTAGATCATCTAAAATTTGTGCATCGCTTGTTAATTCCCAGTTGGTTGCAATTTTTATAGCATTATGTAAAATTTTAATGGATGTATCATAATCTTTGTTTTTCTTTGCACTTAAAGCATTCTTCTTTAAGTTTTTAATTTCTTTCTTAGCTCCTTTTATATTATCAATTACTGCAGCTCCTGCTTTTGATTCTATTGGAGCAGAAACAATTTCTTGTTGTTCACTTAAACTCACAAAATATGCTTCTCTTTCAGCCGGACCTATTTGAGCAAGATCATTAACCAATTTCTTTCTCTCTTCTGGTGATAAATCAACCAATTCTGAAACTTTCTGGTTAATAAGATTCAATTCTTGCTGAGAAATTGGTGGTGCCTCAATACTAGTAATTTCAATCGGGATTAATATTTTTTTATCCCTTAATTCTTTAATCCCCATGAAAATTTCTGCTGTTTCTTTACCCGCCTTTTCCGTAGCCTCTTTTAATAAAGTAGCTATAAAGAAGAAATTTCTCTCTGAATCTTTCATCAAGCTATTTGCAATCTTCAATACCTCTCGTGATTGAGATTTTTTAAGAGTTTTAGTACTAGTAATTTCATAAGTTATCTCATGTGGCAAAATAATTGAAGTATTTAATATATCATCAACGAGAGTTCCAGAATCTCTAAATATATTTAATTGACCTCTCCAATTCGGAAGTTCATTGGCATAAATCTTCTCAAAAACATGTATAAATTCCATTAAATTCCTCCGTAGAATGAGAGATGCTTTTTTTCCTAACACCAATGCAACCCTTATGTTTTCACCATCTGAAAGGAGCAACATTTTATCGCCATATGAAATTTCATTTAATTCTTCTTGACTTACCAGATCTTTACCAAAACTGCTTATTGCTGAAATAAATCCAGAAATTAACTCGGGATCGATTTCTTCAGAACCAAAGGATTTGAAATAAATACATGTGCCCGTTCCCTTATATAAAACTAAAATATGCTCTAAATTAATAGCATCATCAAAAATGGTTTTTACTTCTGTTAGAATTCGTAATTTCTCTCGTTTTTTAGGAACAACAATACCCCGATAAATAGCTACTGATCCTCCAATAGCAGCAGCAGCAATCCCTGCAATTATCAAGTATGGTAAAATATCTTCAAAAAGAAAACCTGCTGGTATTGGAATAATATCAATATCTGAAATTTTAGCTGTTCTTCCTTTGTGATAATATGCACTATTTAATTGAACGGTTATATTCAATGTTAAAGTATCGCTATAGGTAGGTATTATAACTTTTATTTCTCCTGTACTATTAGTGTAATAATCTTCAGATTCACCAACTCCATTATTATAGTATAACGTAATATTGATACTTGATCCATCAATAGGCAACCAGACAGAACCATCAAAAAATTCTGCTCTGATAATAAGTGAAAATGGAAGGCCTGCATTCACACTTTCAGGTGGGTTTACAACAGTAATTCTAGTTTCATATTTATCTATAATTCTTAATAGTAAATCTACACTTGTTACATTATTACCATTTTTTAAGGCCATTACTGTAAAGGAGTAATTACCAATGGATAATAGAGAAATATTTAAATTACCCGAATGTAAGGAGATACTTTCGGATATTGTGTGCATTACATAACCACTTGCTAAGGTATCAATGTTTTGATAAAAAATAGAATAAGAGACACCTGTACCAATTTGAATAATAGTTCCAAAATGCACATCTGATGTGTTAAATTCAATACCAATATTACTTCCAATGAAAGTCTCATAAAAATTATCTATGATTGATGGTTCTAATTGTCCTCCTGGATTTGTTATCGATATAATATTACTATTTGCATAAACAATTGTTAAATTGAAAGTTAGTGGAATTATTTTATAATTTAAAATTACGACAGATACGTTAATCAAATAATTTCCTACACCTAAACCGGATGTTGTTATAGTTCCAATATACTTTGAAGTAGGTGAATTAAATGTAAGACTATTTAGAATAGTTCCATTATCTCCTGTGCCCAAATTTATATATCTCACTAAATATAAAGACGCATCTCTAGCAATTGTCTTATTTAAAGACTCAGTATCAGTTATATTGAATTCTAAATTAAGGTCAAGAGCTATGGTAGAATTGTAATAATTTCCGACTCCGGATGGTTCTAATTGACCTCCTTGATTTGAAATTAATATAATATTAATCCGTGAATTTATTAAAGTTAAATTAAAACTAAACGTAGTATTTTCATAATTTAACATAATAACAGTAACATTAATTATATAAAATCCAGTATCTGTTAATGCTGACGTAACAATGCTTCCTGAATGTGTGTATGGTGCTAATGGAATAAACCCGAGGCTTTCTTGAAGAGTTCCCGTCATTCCTGTGTTAATCTGTTTGAAAGTTATAATATAATCACTTGGAACTAGAGTAACTATATTATTATTCCACTCTGTATCCGTTATGTTGAATTCAATCGTTAGGTCGCTTCCTAAGAAGGTTGTATAATTATTTCCAATACCAGTAGGAATGAGTATCTCTTCTGGATCTTCTACTGAAATCATATTGATCTGACTGTGATTTCCTCTTAAATAAAATTGAATGTAAGCCAAGCTCCAATTATAATCAGGGTATTTAGAGACATTTAACTGTAATGTATATAAACCTGAATTTTTCCCTGCAATGCTAATATTCAATTTATAATTACCAGGTCCCGGTTCAGTGAATAAATCAAATCCAGGAAGCCATTTAGTGCCGACATAATAATCCTTAATATTAACATTAGTCTCATTTAATCCAACAATTGGATTGTTATTTGTTGTATCGTTAAAGTAGAAATTTACCGATACATTAGTCCAAGTAGTCCGAGCAAAATCAGCATCATCGTTCCATGATATATTATCAATTCTAGTTTGAATTATCGTTAATAGAATCGTTAAGGTAATTTTTTGGGATTGATTACCAAAAGCTGAAATACTAAAATTGAGTATGTAGGGATCAACTCTAACCGTTACACTTGATGTTATAACATCGAGTGTATAATTACCATTACCATCATTCCAAATATAGTAATCAAAGCCAAAAGGTAGAGTAGCTGGTCCAAACGTATCATATTCAACGATGGGGTTTCCTTTTCTATCCGAATAATTGAAAGTATAAGTCACATTGAGACCTCCTTTTACTTCTATGAGAGGAGGATTATTAAAAGGTGTAATCTGCGTCAAAATTTGGCGTTCAAAAGTAAAAGTCCTTGTTAAATTAATATAATTGGTTTTATTTGCTCTAATAATGATATCTACAAAACCATAATTGTCATCAAAGTCAGCGTGATTAGCATAAATAGTAATATTATATGTGCCATCGTTATTATCCGTTACATTATCTTGTCTAAATCCCATACCACTAATTGAGTAGCTTATGATAGATTCATTAATCCCTATAGATCTAGTATGATCCATGTATTCTATTAATATGTCAAAGATTTCGTTTTCTACATAAGATGTTAGTTGCTCAGGGGTATGAATAGTAAGAGTCGTATTTCCAACTACTATTTCTTCCAAGACTGTACTTGCTGTATAGTAATGTGTTTTAGTAATATTGATTTTTATGTTATATTTAGCATAGGGATAAAATATTGGATCACTACAATTTACAGTAATATTATAAAATCCTCCGCTATATGGATCAATTATTATAGGAGTATATGCTTGATATGAACTGGCTGACACTTCTTTTACATAAATCTTTGCTAGACCTTCATCAATTCCTTCATCATTCCTACCAATATCTTTGAAGGAAATTGTGATATTAAATATATCATCAGAATTGTAGTATCCTATTATAGGATCGGGAAATTTAGTAGCGCTTAAGCTAGTTTCTCCCGTAATATAAATTATAAATGATATAGATTGATTGTGATAATAAGTTTTTTTAACATCTATGGTTAAATTGAAATAACCATAACCTTCAGTAGCAAAATCATCATCGCTACAATTTATAGTTATATCATAATTTCCAAGGCCTTGATCAATATTACTAACTGGGGAATGAAGAGTTTGATTTATAAAAACTTCTCTTGTTGCACCAGGTATGCCAAGATCTTTAATAGTATCATTAAAAAATAAGGAGATTACAAAAGTTTCAGTTGAATTATAGGATGATTTTACAGTTGTTGTATTGAAAAGATCTGTCACTCCCAATATTTTAAAATAAAATGTTTCAGTCTGATTATTATAATAATTACCACCAGCACTAATTGTTATATTATTTTGACCATAATTAAATTTAGAATTATTGCAATCAAAAGTGATATTATATTGACCATTAGTAATATATTCTACACTCTCATTAATAGGACTATAATCCTCATTATTAATTTTATATTGGATATCTGCATCTGCAATGATTTGATTTTGCCCCGTATCATTATAAAAAACAGTAATATTAAATACTTTATTCGCATTGTAAATGACATTTGGTGATGGATAAAGAATTTTCAATGATGTATCTGCTACAACTTCTATAGTATCTTCTAAAAACCCTGCATCAGTATAATTATTCCATCCTAATTTAATTCTAAAAACACCATATTTAATTACAGTTTTCGAGATATTCCAATCACCAAAATATATCTCATCTCCTGCATAGAAAGAATCATTGGTTAATGTATAGTTTAAGAAATTATTAATTTCTACAGGAGAATACACAGTAAGATTGATTAGACCATCATCTACGTATGTTGAGAATGTGGCATTAAGATGTACTATATTTGTATAATTAAATTTACTAGGAGTGCTAGTTTCTGTATACGCTGTCATACTTGGGAGAAGATTTGTCGATTCTGCTGTTAAATACCACAATGTTCCATTTCCTGCACCTAAAATATTGACTTCTCTATATCCATTCCCTAATGAATGGTTAGTACTATCTGATGTTTTAGGAGTACTGCCATTAAATACTCTTATGCTGTGTTCATCCCACGTATCTGGTATTGTAAAATTAATTTGTTTATAACCTAAACGAGAATCAAAATAATTTAATCCTCCATTCCGAGTTACATTCCATTCTACCGGTTGAGCATCTCCAGAAATAATAAATTTAGAACTTGCTCTTAAATCTGTTCTTGTATAATTAATTTGAACTTTTGCAACATTAAAAGAAACATCCCACCAATCAGCTGTAACAGTAAAATCTAAATTACCATCTGAATCGTTTAATTCATCACTTGGGTTCCAGTATCCTTTTCCATCTGCGACATTTTCTACGACAATATCATTAATTTCTAATCCTATTTGTTTTGGCTTTGGTGTATTGCTCAGTGGTGCTAAATCTACTTTCAGACTGAAATCATATGACTCAGGTTCACTTGTTTCGAGTGGGTTTCTGTATGAAATTGTTTCATAACTATTTCCAACACTATCAATATTCCAATATGTACTTACATCACTTGAGGTAAGTCTAATAAAAAATGTATTATTATATGTTTCCGCACTACTCGCATTAAGTAATTGATTTAATCCCGTAAGTTTTAACCACACATCGGTGGTACTATCATTTCCGATTTGACCTAGATATGCCAAACCACCAGTAAGATCTGCATTTGGTCTAATATAACCACTTGTATATTTAGCACTATATACATCATATGTAAATATCCTACCAGCAGCAGTTGATCGTATATTTACATCAACTGCTTTTAAATAACAGCTTGATGGAACCTCAAATGAAGTATAACAAATTGACGTTTCCAATAACCAATTAGTAAGGGGGCCCGGTTCAACATCTAATGCTTTGTCAGGAGCATATATATCATTAATTGTAACATTTACAAAACTAGAATTAAAAGTAGGATATTTAGGAGAAGGTAGAGTAAAAGTATTATTATTTACATCAGAAGCGTTCAATAAAGTATTGAATGAATTATTTAAATAAGATTGATGTAATGTTATATTCATACTCTCACCAGTACCACTATAGCTTGAAGAGTAATCTGAAGTTTTAAGCTCGTTAAATAATTCATATTCAGTTGGTGAATCTAAATCATTGTAAGGATTATTAAAGTTCGAAATAAATTGGCCAACATTCAAAAAACTTAGCGTAATCGTTATAAGAAAAAGAATTAGAATCCGTCTATTTTTTTTAATATTAGAGTTAAACATAAGTCACAACAATTTTTTTCTATTTAATTTAACATTTTTATAATTCTATTAGCAATTAATCTTAATAATTTTGTAGGTTAATTTGTAAAAAATATGAAAAATATATGGGTTATATTGCGATTAATTCCTTTAAATATATCTGATATAGAGAAATTATGAGATATTGAGTAGAAATTTACATTTAATTTTTTTTATATTTATTTTAAAAAGATAATAATAATCTTTGAAAAAAATCTTTAACTTGTTTTTTCTTTCTCTTTTAAGATAATCCTTGCGTCTACACAGATCAATCCTTTATCATAAATAAATACTGGATTAAGATCCATTTCATTAATTTCTTCATGCTCAACTACGAGATCAGAAATTTTTAATAGTACTTGAACAATGGCATCTAAATCTGCTTTTGGTTTCCCACGATATCCATCTAGTATTGGAAAGCCTTTAATTTCGTGAATCATCTCTTTAGCGTCATATTCAGTTATTGGTGCAATCCTAAAACTTACATCCTCTAAAAGTTCTACCAAAATCCCACCAATACCAAACATTAGTGCAGGACCAAATTGAGGGTCTGTTGTCATACCAATAATAAGTTCTGTTATAGGCTCATCTGCCATTTTCTGTACAGAAATTTTCTTTTCTTTCTGAGATGGAATCTTGATTAATTCATTATAAGCATTCTCTGCGTCTTCTTTTGTTTTGAGGTTTAATTTAACGGCTCCTGTATCAGATTTATGAACTACATCTTCTGCCATGAGTTTCAATACAATAGGGAATCCAATCTCCTCTATTGCAGTAAGGGTTTCTTCTTTTGAAGTTGTTAATTTTTGACTCGGAATAGGAATACCAATTTCTTGTAATAATTCTTTAGATTCAAATTCAGTTAATACTGTTTTACCAGATTCAAATTTAGTTTTTAATACTTCAGCTATATTCATTACTTAATTACCGTTTTGGGATATTGAACTATTTACTTTTAATTATTAAATAAAATTATAAAAAAAATATAAAATTAATTAAAAAGCATTAGACCATTAGGTTATAATAAATAAAAATAGCTGTAAAATAAAATATTAAATAATAAGATTTAAAATAAAAGAAATTTAAGTTTTTCTCCAAATTGTCATCCCTTTCTTTTTACGAATTCGCCATTTACGAATTTCATCAACAACAGAAACACTAAAAGCTGCTATGAAAAGAGTTATCCAGTAATAAGGGTGAGTTAATGGTACAACATGAAATGCTATTCCCATCGGTGTAAATAATAAAAGTAGTTGTAATCCTAAAGAAAGTCCAGTTGCCCAAAATAAATGTCTGTTTGGGAACAAGTAAAATGGCTTAATATTGGAAGTACATGTAAAGACAAACAATAATTCGCATATAACTAAATTGGAAAATAGTATCGTCTGTGCTAATGCAGCTACATACTGCTCTGCTGTATAGGCTACACCAAAGATTGTTATACCGCTCACTAGTGCTGGATCCACACCACCAGCAGTCCAGCTCGGAATTAAAACAGTCCATAAAAGTAAATACAATGTTACATCTGTAATAGATGTATAAATCCCAAGCAGAAGAACTGGACCTTTAATCTCAGGTAATAATGTAAATCCCTTTCTTGGCTCCTCTTTCATCACATCTGGATCCGTAGGCGTAAAACCCAATACCATAGCAGGAATTCCATCTGTTGCTATATTGAGCCATAAGATTTGAATGGGTGCAACTGGAAGGGCTAAAAACACAAATGGAAATATTTTCATTACTATATATGCGACAAGAATTAAAAAGATCTCATCAAAATTAGTACTTAACATATATCGGAAGAATCCTTTAGTAGTTTCGAATATTCCACGTCCTTCTTCAATAGCATTTACAATTGTCGCATAGTTATCATCTATTAATATCATTTCTGAAGCTTCTTGAGTTACTTCAGTTCCTTTTAAACCCATCGCTACACCTACATGTGCGCCCTTTACAGCAGGTGCATCATTCACCCCATCTCCTGTCATTGAAACCACTAAATCCAATTCTTTCAATCTGCGTAGAATTCTGAGTTTGTGTTCTGATGTAACTCTTGCAAAAATGTCAACTGTTTTAACTCTTTCTCGGAGTTCATCATTATTCATTTCTTCTAGTTCTTCTCCTGTAATTGCTTCATTAGAATCGGTTAGACCTATCTCTTGCGCTATTGCAATCGCAGTAATTTTATGATCTCCTGTAATCATTATTGTCCTAATTCCAGCTAGTCTAGCCTCTTCAATTGCATCTTTTACTTCGTCCCTGGCTGGATCAATAATTCCTGCTAAGCCAAGATAAATATAATCTTGCTCAATTTCTTCCTCTTTATAACTTTCATTTAATGGTTTATAAGCAATTCCTAAAACTCGTAGTGCATTCTTCGCAAATTCTTCATTTTTTTGAAGAATTATATCTTTTACTTCACTAATAGGCTTCAACTGACCTTCCATAACTGCCTTTCCAGCTTTATTCAGTAGTACATCTGGAGCACCTTTAATTAGCGCAACAATCTGATTATCAATTTTCGACACAACTGACATCATTTTTCTATCAGAATCAAAAGGAATTTCATCAATCTTTTCAGCTTTAGTATCTAATTCCATTTTCATAGCTAAAACTTTTAATGAGATTTCGGTAGGATCACCCACTACATCAGTATCATGAGTACCATCATTCTTCGGAGATACATTTGAATTATTGCAGAACATACAAACTTCAAGAAACCTTTTAAGATAATTTTCGTCTGATAATAGAACTTGTTTTCCTTTTGCTCCTATAATTTTTCCTTCAAGAGCATACCCTACACCCTCAACATTAAATTCTTTTCCTCCAAGAAAAATTTTAACTACAGTCATTTCGTTTTTTGTAAGTGTACCGGTTTTATCTGAACAAATAACATTAACCCTGCCCAAAGTTTCGACAGCAGTCAATTTTCTAACGAGAGCATTACGATCCGCCATTTTGCGCATTCCTATAGACATAACTACTGTTATAACAACAATTAAACCTTCAGGAACCGCAGATACTGCTAATGATATTGATATCTCAAATGCTTCAATAAGTTCTTCTAAATTAAATTCAGTTACTAATAAAATGATTAGCTCGATTACAAAAACAGCAAGACAAATTATTATTATTATGACTCCAAGAAGTTTTCCAAACCTATTCACCTCTTTTTGAAACGGACTAAGTTCAACTTCTTCTTCTTGTAAACTTTCAGCAATTTTACCAATTTCGGTTTCCATTCCTGTTCCGATAACGATTCCTTCTCCATTTCCACGAGTGATAATCGTATTCATATAGCCGAGGTTGGTCCTATCAGCTAAAATCATCTTATCATCAACAGGTTTTAATTGTTTTTTAACTGGTTTTGACTCTCCTGTTAAAATTGCCTCATCAACATAAAGTGAAAATTCTCTATTAAGTCTAATATCAGCAGGAAACTTATCACCGTCTTCAAAGAGTACAATATCCCCGGGAACTACATCTTCAACTCCGATTTCTATTACTCTTCCATTCCTACGAACTTTAGCAAAATGAGGCGCTAATTTCTTAAGACTCTCAAGAGATTTCTCTGCTTGATATTCTTGATAAAATCCTAATATAGCATTCACTATCAAAATTGCGGCAATGACAATGGCATCAATATATTCTGAAGGCCAAGGTTCACCAGTACGCCTAGATTCATATATTCCAATTACAATTGAAATTACTATAGCAAACATTAATAGATATATAAGAAAATCTTTAAATTGGCTTATGAAGATTTGCAAAGCCGTTTTTCCCTTTTCTTTAATTAACTCATTGCTTCCATATTCTTCAAGCCTTTTTGCAGCCTCACTTTCAGTTAAACCACCTTCTATTGTTGTACCCATTTTCTCAGCTACAACTTCATAGTTAATAGAGTGTGCGCGAATATTTTTTAAATCTATCATAAGATCATCAATTTTTTTTTAGAGATTCAATTAAAAAATAATAATTAAATTTCCTATATAATCTAATTATTTAATGAATAAATTTAAATTCACTTATAGATATTGGTTATAGAAAATAGATATAACATTCCGTTAATTCTTTAAAGCCTAATGAGTATAATATTAAGAAGATTTACTTCGTATTCTTATTTTACATAAAGTTGTCACATTCAAGCAAATTTAGATCTGCTTTATCTAATTTATACTGGCTTAAATTGTTAAAAAATATAAATACAAAGTTTATATTTATAATAAATCTAATAAAAGTAAATTAATTAACTCAAAAAACCAAAATAAAGAACAATTACCAATATATTTTCTCGATTATTATGAGACTTTCTCGAGTGGTTAGGTTAATCTTAAAGATATTCATAATAATTTTAGCTCTCTCTGTAACTGTTGTAACAATCTTAGGAGGTTTATCTGCAGTTATAATACTCAATCCAAATTCTAAAAATATAGGTATTGACTATTATAATGCAAGCTTTGATGTAGATTTTAACAACTCAACTGGTGATCTTACTGTCTTCAATTTTACTTTGCCTTTTAATGTAACTAATGCAGGTTATTTTGATTTAGAAGATCTCCAATTAGATATTGACATAGCAGTGAGATATGAACATATCAATTATACAGGTGATGGATTAAATTACACTAGATTCCTTAAGTATTTTGAAAAACAACAGAATTTTGGAAACATTAGAAAGGGTACTATAGGTTTTTTTAATTATACAGGTAATATAAGCGACATTATATTTTTTCCAAATGCATTAACAGAAATAAATTGGTTTAGAACCCCACTCCCTGATTTAGAATTTTTTGCCAATTTTACTATTGATTTAACTTATTCTTTGGGATTGCATTCTCTCTCATTTAGTCTGCTAAATATAGCAATAGGAAATTACTCATTGTTTTAGGAGGGTAATAAGATGAGTGCAACAAAAAATATGGTGAGAGGAACTATATTTGCAAGTATTTATGTTATTACTACGATTGGAATTCCCTTATTATTATTTAATTGGATGAAAAATCTACAAATACCATATGTAGGAGAAATAATTTTAACTCAAGAGAGCTATAGTAGAATTATATTTTGGATAGTGGCTTTAGGAATGGTTGTATGTGGTTGTGCTTTCTTTTCATATTCTTCACCCAAACAATCTATAAGAAAAGCGATTTTTGCCTTTGTCCAAGTTACAGTTAATTGTTTATACATATGGAGTTATAAATTTTCTGGAGCTTCCGACATTTTATTAGATTTTGAAATAACTGGATATTCTGGTTTTTTATATATAAACCTCCAAACAATGATTTTGGTCTATATGGGTGTGTATTTCCTCAGTATCATTCTAAAAGTGTATGATATCATAGATTTTGCTGTAAATAGAAAACTAATTCGAGAGAATAGGATGAAAGCATAAAGGGGTGAAAAAATGATATTTCAAACTATTGGATTTTTGCAGGCTCTTGCTGATATTCTGGGAGCATTAATGATACTCATGGAACCTGTTCTAACTCCTATTGGACAGTGGATGAAAGATTGGATTACGGCTGTAATGGAGTTTTTACAGCAAAATTTTAGTAACAATTTTACAATCTTCATTATAATATGTATAATTATAGTAGTTTCTGGTATTATAGTTAACATCATCTGGCCAGGTGACATCAAAGGAACGATTTTTTCAAAAGGAAAAGTTGTAGATTTTGAAGAAAAAGTGGATATTTCTGAAGAAAAAGATATTATTGACGAAATCAGAAGATGTAAGGACTGTGGTAATCCTATAGGAGATGCAGAAGTGTGTTCTTTATGTGGCGCTCGTAATTAATTTTCTTATTCCCCTATAAATTATTTTTTAAGATCTAAATCTGTACCATTCTTCCCAATATCCAAAAATAGTAATTTTAAAAAATATATTTTATTAAAACGATAATATTAAATTTAAAATTTGAATCTATTCTATTTAGATGTAATAAGAATATAATTTATTAGAAATTTTTTTAGAGAGCGTATGAGTTTTAATTCTAAGGTTGAAAATTTTAAAAACAAAAAGAATCTTGATGAAGAACTAAATTATTATAAATCTATTATTCTCAAGAAGGTAAAGAGTGGAGATTATAATTCGGCTTCAGAAAAGGTAAGATCTGCATTAATATTACTTCAAGAACATAAAAATCTTTTTAATACTGAAAAAGAACTTATTGATTTTTACGAGTTAAGTAAGAGAATACAATCAGAATTGAATAATCATAGAATGGTTTATGAACGCAGATTTAATAATCTTTTAAGAGAAAAACTTGATGAAACTAATTTAGAAAACTTTTCAAAATTATTAGCTATGTTGAAGAATGAAGTAGATCAGAATCTAGATAAATATCATCTTCAAGATATTAGCGCTAAAATCACTAAATATTTTAAATTTATAAAGAAAATGTATGAAATATTGAGTTGTTATAAAGTTTTAAATTATCATGAAGCTTCAGATAAAATTTTTGAGTTTGTAAGAGATATTAGATGTGAGAATTTCCCAAATTTAAAGATGTTAATCTCTTTAACTTATCAAAACTTAATCAGTAATAGATTATATGAATATTCAAAGAAATTTAACAAACTTTCACTTTCTTCCCTTTCTGAAAAGTTGGCTATAAATCAAGAACAACTATGTGATTTTATTAATATAATAAAAAACCGATCAAAAAGTCCAATACAAGACTTTATTCCTGATACTCAAGAAATTATTTTCAAAAAATCAAGATTTTAAAAGACTAAGGATTGAATTTTCCTTGTTTGAAAGTAGATCATAACCCTCTATAAAATTCTGGACGTAATATATTTTTATGAGTTAATCCATAATTTATTGTACTTAAAATCTCACCTTTCTCGCGATCTAGAACACCTTTTATTGGTAAATAATTAGAGGCGTGATTCGATCTAAAAACACAATTTGCCTCCTTATTTTGAAAATTGATCATATTGATGAACATTTTTAATTCTTGAAGAATTTCTATTGAAGTCATTTCCTTAAATTCTCCCTTTATCTTTTTTCTAAAGATTTCTGTCCCAGAAGGAACCATAAGTGTAAGAAAAGCAATGTACCAAACTCTATCATCTCCAGGACAAATCTTATTAACTAAATCAGCTGATTCTAAAGCGTGATTTTTTGAAATTTCTGGATTATTTGATCCACCAAGACCATTTATTAATGTAGCTGATAATATGATACCTGCTTTCATTAATTTTTTGGAAGCGTTAATATGATCTGATTTATGCGCTTGTTTATGAACCATATCAAGTAAAGCATCAGATCCAGATTCAAAACCAACGTATGCAATTTTAATCCCTGCTTCAAATAAAGTCTTTAATTGCTCATCTGATTTTTTTAATATATCTTTAGAATGAGCGTATACTCCACAACGCTCTAAATATGGAAATATTTCAAAAGCATATTTAGTAATTTCTATTAATTTCTCTGTAGGAGTCACCATCGCGTTTCCATCTAGGAAAAAGATTTTTTTTATGTTAGGTCCATAAATTTTTTTAGCAACATCTAAATCTTTTTGAATATCCTTAGATTTTCTAATTAGGAATTTTTTTCCTAAATTTGACATACAAAAATCGCAGTTATAATTACAACCTTCAGTAACTTGAATTAACAATGAAAAAGCTTCACTAGGGGGCCTAAAAACTGGTTTACAATAATATATTTCGTCTTCTCTTGTCATTACTCAATTAAAAAGATGATTAATAATCCTCTTCTTCTTCCTCATCTTCTTCTTCCTCGTCTTCGTCTTCCTCGTCTTCATCTTCCTCGTCTTCGTCTTCCTCGTTTTCTTCTTCCTCTTCCTCCTCAATGTCAGAAGATTTTTTCGGACAAGAATTTAAATGTCGCCCAAGCCTTAAAAATTCTTTTCCACAATATGGACATTTCTGTTTCTCTCCAGTTTTTTTAGCAACTCCTGTAGATCTCTTAGTAGATCCCTTTTTTTTCCTTTTTCGTTTCAATGGCATAATATCTTCCATACTTGCATCATCTGGTGCAAACTCGCATTGAGAAATATGTGTAGCTAAGTCTGCATATAATTCACCGCAAAAAGGACATTCTACCTCTCCAAATTCTTCTGAATCTTCTAGTTGTGCTTTTCCTGCTTTTCTCTTTTCGAATTTTGATGGTGCTTCTTCTTCCTCTTCCTCAAACTCATCTATTGATAAATCAACTTCTTCATCAGATATTATCTCTCCGATTTCGAATTCTTCTAATTTTATTTTTCTTTCTTTAATTTTTTTTTCTGCTAACTTTTTGCTTTCATCATATACATCAGAAAATCGCTGGTTATTTTTTACTGGATCATATATATTACACACTTGACAAACATAAGCTCGAGTACCTAAAATTAAATCTCTAGCAGGACAATAACATAAAGCTTGAAGACTTGTGCTTATATTACCTTTTGGTTCAAGATGTTTGCACGCAACTTTCCTTGAATATTTAATTTTTTGTTTACGTCTTGGCATGAAATTCACTAAAAGAAGTATTCTAGATAATTATTCTTAAAATTTAATTTTTTTGGATTGCATGAAAGAAAATAAAATTTTTGGATATCTAGAATTATGTTTAAAAGTTATAATGTATGTTTTTGAGATCGTAAACAATTTTATTTTTCAATTCAATGTTTTCGAGATTTGGTAATAAATCTTCAACAATATCTCTTAATTCCATAACTTTTTGGACAAGTAATTCTGCTTTATTCCAAAAGGATGTTCTTAATGGATGTGTTTTTAATATAGCTTTATTAAAGTTCTCAATTGCAGCTCTATAAAATAAACAAGCATTTTCTAGTTTATTAAGTCTCGATTGATATATTGTTCCAATTTTATTGAAGCACATTCCAGCTCCAGCAAAATCCTCTTCTTTTTCGAATATTATGGCTGCATCTTGAATTTTATTTAAAGCTTCCTCTAAAACTTCATTATCTGCTTCCTTCAATAATAAATACCCTTTTATATAATGTGCTATTCCTAAATAAAAACTGCGATTTTGCTTTTTAGCGAGTTTATATAATTCATCAGTAAATTCTTCAGCAAAAATTAGATGTTCATTTGAAATGCACATATGTGAGACGATTCTTAATAATTCTAAAACTCTATCAAAATTTTTAATTTCTTTATATTTGTTAATACCTTGTCTAAATTTTTCAATTCCAGTAAATGAGTCTTTGTGTTCAAAAGCTTGGTTTCCTTCATAAATTAGTTGTTCTGCTGCTTCTTTTAACTTTATCTCCTTTTGCTTTTTCTTCGCATCAATCTCACCGTAAAAGAAATCATCTACATCGAATGCTATATCTTCACTCATAGGAATTTCAGATAAGAACTCTTTATTTCCAATACTATTAGGTTTACTCTCAAATTGAGATCTTTCTTTAATTTCTTGTTCTGATGAAATTAGAGTCTTTCCTGGTGGCAATGTATTCTCTCCATATGCAGATTGCAATGGTTTTCCTTCAGTAACTAATGCAGATAGTTCTGATAACACATTTGCGAAAAAATATTTATTAAGTCCATCCACAACATAATCGATTTTATGATAGTTATTATCATAATCAGGATCATTAATGTCCATAGTAACATCAGTTATTTTATAAATTTCAAACCCCGTGTCATATTTAGTCATTGTATATTCAGAACCATCTTCATTTTTTTTAATTTCTTGTTTTTTCTTTCCTAATAGTGTATGATCGAATACTAAACCACAAAAATCATCATTGTTTTGCTGAAAACCCAACTGATTAAGTAGATCTATATAAGAAAAGAATAAGTTTAATCCAGGGTGACTATGGAACCATCCAACCATATAATATCCTTTTCCTTCCTTATCCAGGGTTTCCTGAATATTTTCAATAAATCCATAATGTCTTTCATCTAACTGCACATCTGTCGCATGACCAAAAGTTAGAGCCTCAGCTCTCTCTATATATACTAATTCTTCATCAGAATTTCCAATTAAAATACCATAGATCTCTTTCCATTCCTCGGGAGGTATTGACTTATTTGCATATCGACTTGCATATAGGATTATTGTTTTATAAGCATCTGCTCTAATAACAACTGGCTTACTTATTTTTTCTATTATTTTTTTTTCTTTTGTCTTTTCATTTTCTAAATTAGATTCCATATTTTCGTTTCCTGAATTTTTATTATTATTAGTTTTTTTGAATTTCTCTGACATATCAACCTTTTCTAATTTATTAATTAATACTAAAAAAATAATAATTGTATACTTAATTAAAATTATGTAAAATCTGTTTATAATAGATTATTTAACAATTATTTTGAAGCTTTAGTTATCATTTCTTTAATAGCGATTTCATAAACCGATTTTTTATTTCTTCTGGGAGTAAAGGGATGTTTTCTACCTCAGCATTCCCAGGTTGAGTTTTAATAAGAACAAAATGACATCCCTTCCCTAGGTTTTTTAGTTTTTTAATTATATCTTCTTCTTTATCAATAACGGTAATTGATCTAAATCCAGCTCCCTTAGCAATGATTTCTAATTTAGTTTTATCACTTGTATATGTCTTTTGGTCTCCTGTGGAACCATATGAAGAATTATCAATAACTATTAGAGTTAGATTATTCGGATGATTATTAGCTATTGTACATAGACTTCCAAGGTTCATTAATAAGGAACCATCTCCATCAATACACCATACTGCTTTTTTAGGTTGCGCAAGAGCAACACCTAGAGCTATAGAGCTAACTAGTCCCATAGATCCTAACATGTAAAAGGTTGTGGCTCTATCAGAGATATTATATAACTCACGTGAAGGTGCACCAATATTACAGATAATTAGTTCATCATTTAACAATTCTACAATCTTTTTTATAGCGTCATATCTTTTCATATCATTCTCTCCATAATTGCCTTTTTAAAAGAATTCCTGCTGATTTATTGGAGTTTTTACTAAATTCAACAGCATTTTTAATTTCTATTACTTTTTCTAATGAATCAATAATGAATTTTTCAATATTCAATATGTCTAATAGACTCGGAGTAAGCTGTCCCATAGGAATTTGAGCTATTATTTCTTCTCCTTCGGCACCTCTATGACTCATTATAAATACAACTGGAATTTTATACAATTGTAATAATGATTTTATAGCATTTACTGAATTGCCTAAACCCGAGTTTTGTATCAACAGCGCTGGAGTTCTTCCAGCTAAGTAAGCACCTGCAGCAATTCCTACACCTTCTTCTTCTCGTGTTATAGAAATATTTTGAATTTCGTGTCTTTCATCAATTTCTTCTAAAAGACCCTTCAATAAAATACAAGGTAATGATAAAATCAAGTCTATACCAGAATCTTTAATCATTTCATATAATAGTATATCAACGTTCATAGCTCTAATGTTCTTCAATCAATGTTATTATAAAAGTAATTACAAAAATGACTTATAAATTCTTTAAAAGACTAGAAATGTTATCTTGAATAAAATTTTTCAATCGGTTAGATTTAATTGTAATTAGTTAATAATTTTTAAACCACATCTAATGAATATGGATTATGAAAGCACTCGTATTTAATTACAAACTTTACAGGTTAGCATTAGCTCGAATATTTGGAGCATTTTATCTAAAAGGATATCTTTCTAAATTTGGATCAGTAAGATTGAAAGATGTTCCTTTTCCAAAGCTTAAAACTAACAATTGGGTGATTGTGAAGACAAAATATTGCGGGATATGCGGTTCTGATCAGAAACAAATCTTTCTTGATGGAAATTATGATAATCCCATAACTGCCTTACTTTCATGGCCCCAAACTTTAGGACATGAAGCTGTTGGGATTGTGGATAAAGTTGGAAAGTCATCAAATTTAAAACCGGGTGATAGAGTTGCTTTAAATCCATGGATAAGTTGCGAACCACGAGAGATTAAACCTATTTGTAAGCCTTGTGAAGAAGGAAATAAATATCTCTGTAGAAATTTTACAAAGGGTATTCTCACTCCCGGAATTCATTCAGGTACTAGTAGTGATGCTACAGGGGGATTTTCAGAATTTTTTCCAGCACATAAAACAATGGCAATAAAAATTCCTGATTCAATTTCATTTAAGCAAGCTGTTTTGTCAGATCCATTTTCAGTCGTACTTCATTCTATACTAAAAGTTGAACTTTATGAAGGATCGATTTGTGGGGTTTATGGTTGTGGAAATCTGGGGCTATTGACAATTCAATTCTTAAAGAGTATTTATGAAGATATAACAGTAATCGCTATTGCCAGATTTCCACATCAAATAGAAATGGCAAAAAAATTTGGTGCAGATCTAGTAATCAAATCATCTCCACCAAGCAGGGTAATTGAAAGTGTTGGAGATTACTTAAATTATGATATTTATTATTTAAAAAAAAAGAAACCTTGGTTATTAGAAGGAATTGATTTTTTATTTGATACAGTTGCATCAGGAGAAACATTAGAAACAGGCTTACGTATCGTAAAATCAAGATTTGTAGATTTTAAGAATAATAAGGAGAGAGCTGGAGTAATTGTATTGACTGGAGTTCATGTTCCTAAGAGATTTGAATGGACACCATGGTATTTTAAAGAGATAAACATTATTGGTAGTAATGCCTTTGCAATAGAAGATTTTGAAGGCACTCGAGATCATGCTTATTATCATTATTTTCGATTATTAGAAGATGGAAGAATTGATCCAACACCAATAATTTCACATAAATTTCTCTTGAGAGATTATAAAAAAGCGTTTATAGTTGCCAGAAATCAAGAGAAATTTAAATCGATTAAAGTTAAATTTTATTATGATTAATAAGTGGAGTAAAAAGTTATATGAATTCAAATAAAGAAAAGGGTCCGATCCCTGCGTTAATATTCGAATTAAAAAGATTCAAGTTATTGAAAGCATTTCTTAAAAAAAAAATAAATCCTAAGGGGTTTTGGAAATCAGGAGGGCCAGTATCTATAAAAAGCATCCCATATCCAAAATCAATCGCTGAAGACTGGGTTATTGTTAAAACTGTTTATTGTGGAATTTGTGGTAGTGATATGACTGAGTTAAATCTTAAGGGGTCACTTGATAATCCTATACGTTCTTTTATTTCTTTTCCTCAGATAATGGGACATGAACCTGTTGGGATTATAGATAGTGTTGGGCTTGAAGTTAAGAAGTTAAAAAAGGGAGATCGCGTGGTAATTACTCCGTGGTTATCATGTATTCCTCGAGGAATCTCCCCTGTATGTTCAAGGTGTTCTTTAGGTGATTTTAAACATTGTCAAAATTTCCAGAAAGGAAATCTTCCAGTAGGAATGCATTTAGGTGTTACACGTGGATTTGGGGGATTTAGTCCATATTTATCAGTTCATGAATCTCAATGTTTTTTAATACCTGAAAAAATATCGTTTGAACAAGCAGTTTTAGCAGATCCATTTTCAGTTTCTTTCCATTCTCTATTATTATTAAATCCCAAACCAGATTCCCAAATCCTAGTTTATGGTTTAGGAATTATAGGTTTGTTAACAATACTTTGTTTAAAAAATATTTTTCGAGTAAAACATGTAATAGGTATTGGACGATATCAATTTCAAAGAGAATTAGCGCTTAAATTAGGTGCTGACCATGTTTTCTTAAGCTCAGGTGACTTATTAATTGAAGAAATAGCAGTATATAATAATGTTGAATTATATACTCCTAAAAAAGGTCTTAAATGGGCATTAGATGGTGTAGATGGTATTGTTGATACGATAGGTTCGGCTGAGACTTTTGAAATTGGGGAGAGAATCCTCTGTACTCAAGGTAAATTAGTGTTTTTAGGTGTAAGCATACCAAAAAGGTTTGAAAATACTCTTCATTATTTTAAAGAACTCGAAGTTATTGGTTCAAATGGATTTGGTAAAGAAATTTTCCGTGATAAGTCTTTGCATGCATTTCAGCATTATTTAAATTTTTTATCAGAAGGATTAATAGATCCTCAGATGTTAATTACTCATAAATTTCCACTTAATGATTACAAGGATGCATTTAATACATTAGCTAATAAATCTAAAACTCAAGCTGTTAAAGTATTATTTGAATTTTCTACACCTTAGTGATAAACTAATAAATTAATTTTGAATCTTACATTTTGTATAATTATTTACGAAAATTTAAGTAAATTTTATCTTAATTAGCTTCGATTTACTTAAATATTGGAAGGTGAAAAAGATCTTTATTGAATTAATTGCTTCTTTATATACAATTATAATAGGAATCGCAATGCTAGCTATGTGGTTTCTTTTATTAATTAAGAGAGAAGTACCAGAGCTTAAAACTAAACCAACTCAAATATTTCTTCATTTGGTTGCTGAATTTCTTACAGCTATTATGTTAATAATCGGAGGAATCGGATTTATAATGAATCAACCATGGGGTGTGGCATTATTCTTTATAGCCATTGGAATGGGAATCTATTCAACGATAAATGCGGCAGGTTTTTATGGACAGTTAAAAGATTGGCCGATGTTTATTATATTAATTGTATTTACTATTATATCTCTTTTAATAGCAACATTGATAGTAATAATCGAATTCCACGTATTTTGATAAAAACTCAAATAATTCCTTTTTTTTTGAAATCGCGAATTTCATCGTCTAAATAACCAAGGTTTTTAAGAATCTCCTTTGTCTGCTGTCCGATTTTAGGAGCGAGGCTTCTAATTTTTAAAGGAGTTCGTGAAAATTTTATAGGTGAAGCCACATTTTGGATATTACCAAACTTAGGATGTTCTATATCTAAAACCATATTACGTGCCTTAATTTGAGGGTCATTACAAGCTTCTGCAAATGATTTTACTGGCATAACACAGGCATCTAAGTTTTTAAAAATATCCATCCATTCCCTTTGAGTTTTTTTTAAAAATTCTTTTTGTATCTCTTCAAAGAGGGCCTCTTTTTCCTTTCCTTTAACAAATTGTTTTAGTTTCAAATCCTCACGATCGAGACCCTTACAAAATTCTCGCCAAAATTTCACTTCAATAATACCAACAGATAAAAATTTGTTATCTTTTGTTTTATAAACATTGTAAAAAGGAAAATCACCGTGTAGGGGATTTTGGGTTTCAACACCATTATTTAAATTCATAGAAAAATGATATGCAGCTACAAGAGGCATAAATGAAAAAACACAATCAGTCATAGATATATCAATAAATTGTCCTTTTCTCTCAGGATTTTTCTCTCTTTCAATTAATGCACCCAAAATTCCAATAGCCGATACTAAACCACCTCCAATATCAGCTACTTGAACACCCGGATTTAATGGTTTTTTTTCTTCAATTTTATCACCATACACTATTCGTTCTTTATTTAAATCTAAAATTCCGCATATACCTATATAGTTGAGATCATGACCAGCTATTTGTTCATATGGACCATATTGCCCATATCCTGTTAAGGAACAACAAATTATTGATGGATTTATTGAAGCTAATGTATTATAATCTATTTTTAATTTAGTTGTCACCTTGGGTCGAAAAGTATCAAGAACAACATCAGCTTTTTTAACTAATTTATAAAAAATTTCTCTTGCTTTTTCCTTTTTTAAATTTAACGTAATAGAATGTTTATTTCTATTAAGAATAAAATTGAAAGCACTTTCTCGATATCTTCCTCTTTGAAAGAATGGAGGTGGTTGTCCATACGGATAATAAGGATCTTCTATCCTTATTACATTTGCGCCAAGATCAGAGAGAATCATAGAGCAATATGGACCAGGTAACATTCTCGTTAGATCTAATATAATTTTCCCTTCTAAAGGTAATGACATAATATTAAAAAAAATAGATAAAATAAAAGTATAGAGGAAAAGTTTGAGAAAACAGAATTGTATGTATTTATTTAATAGTAATTAGCGAACATAACGTTTTTTACTTCTTTGTACCCATTTAATATCTCCTAGACTACTTAATCCAAATATTTCATATCCATTATTATTCCAGATAACCATCCAAGATGAATCGGTAAAAAACTCTATATAATTTTATAATTAAAAAAAAGAAAAAAAACTAATTGAATTCTATAATTCAATTATTTCAGATTCCATTTTATCAGTATTTATAATAACAAAAGTTGCTCTTCCCGTTAAATAACCACAGACTTCCCCGGGATTAACAATCAAAATACCACTATCTAGTTTTTTACTCGATAAAGAATGGGTATGACCAGACAAAATTATATCAAACTTACCTGAGTTTGCTAAAGCATCTATTGTTCTTTGTTTTGGCATATGAGATACAAAGATTCTTTTTCCTCCCAGTTCTAAAATCATTTCATTGCCATTCTCAGCAAATTTGCATATCTCTCCTAAATTTTTCTTTAAAAATAATTTCTCTCCATCATTATTACCAAAAACACCGTAAAAATTCTCTTTTATTGAATCATTTAAATCATCAAACCATCTTTTTACAAATGGAGCCACATAATCTCCACAATGAATAAGGGCATCAACATTTCTTTCATTTATTATAGATACTGCTTTCAGTATATTATTCATATGATCATGGCTGTCTGATAAAACTGCTAACTTCATTGCTAAAAACTCTTCTTTTAGTTTAAAATTTAATTGAATTAGATATAATTAAATTACATTATTATATGTTTTATATTAATAAGGAATTTTTGTGAATTATTTATGATTGAAGATTTCTTTAAAAAAGAAATAACTTTTATTAACAATGAATTAAAGAATTATTTCACTCAATTATACAAAATAGAAAAAGACATACTTCTTAGAGATTTTATAAATCAGTTAGAAAAATTCATTTTAAATGAGAAAGCAAAGAGAATTCATCCAATTTTATTAACAGCTGCTTTCGCTGGAATTGTTAATCCCATGTATTTAGGAGATCAAATTAACCAAATTCGTGAAGTATCCATAGCAGTTGAATTATTACATAGTGGTCATTTAATTTATGATGATCTTTTAGATGATGATATTATAAGAAGAAGTAAGCCTACTTTCCATATGCAATTACAAAGTGAATTGAACCAAGTTTATAAAGATATTGATCTTCCTAAAAAAGATGAATTAGTTAAATTGTATGGACGAGATATGTCAATTTTAGGTGGAACTCAAGGATATCTCTTAGGTCTAGATATATTAAAATCATCTAAATTTCCCGAACAATTAAAACTATTAGCAATTAATGAGTATACAGAAGCAATGGATTATTTAATGAAAGGACAATTAATTGAAGAATATATGAGTTATAATAATATTACAATGACATTGGAACAATATTTAAATATTGCAGAGTGTCAAAGAGCAAGAATGTTTGAAAAATCTACTAAAATTGGAGCAATTTTAGCTAAAGGAAATCTTCATTATCAGATCAAACCATTAAGTGATGCTATGTTAAGTATTGGGCAAGCCCATTCTATACGTGATGATCTTCTCGATTTAGAAGAAGATATCAAAGGAAAAAAGAAGAAAATCGTATATATCTTAGCCGTTCAAAATACAGATGAAGACCAGTCTAAGAGAATAAATGAAATATATCATAAAGAAAAATTAACCAAGAATGAAATTGAAGAAGTTAAGGATATATTTAATAAAACTAATGCTTTAATGATTGCCGAGCATTTAGCTAAAAACTTAGTAGAGCAATCTAAAAATTCCTTAAAGAATATTTACCCAGATTTAAACAAAGAACAAAAAAGATTTTTTAGCGAATTTTCAGATTTTGTATTTCAAAGAGAATATTAGAGAACTTCTTTTCATTTTAAATTACAATATAATCTTCTTTTAGTCTTTTTAACATTAGATTGTTTAACTCTTTAAAAACCTCTAAAACGTTATGATTCTCTAATGCAGATGTTTTATAAAATCCTTCTAATTTTCTCTCTTCTAAGTAGTTAGAAATTAATTCCTCTGCGATAATTTCAGATTTTGTCGTCTTATCGATTAAATCGCTTTTGCTACCTACTAATATTATAGGAATCTTTGAGTCAACAGCATTCTCAATTAATTTTTCGTACCAGAAATCTAATTGATAAAATGAGGGGTAATTAACAGAATCGAATACTAATAAAGCTCCGTTAGCACC
>JBHLLP010000009.1:57232-101388 GCA_048885525.1 Candidatus Hermodarchaeota archaeon
AATAGATTTAATTGAGAGAATTATGTGAACCTTAAATAATTTGCTTGAAAACTCGATACTCTATAATATTTTTAAGAGTTTCAAAAGTGGAAAAAGTTGATTGGCTAGCTTAAAACTTAAAATTTAAACGTAATATTTCTATTTATCTAAAAACACTAAGTGTAGAAAAATGAATGATATCAAATTTGGAATTCAGTTATTTTATTCTCAGGCTTATGATCTTCTAAAGAAAAAGATAATATCCGCAAATAAGGAAAATTGGGATTCTCTCTGGTTACCTGATCATTTAAGTGGTATGCCAGGGGGAGCAATTGATGATTTCTTAGCACTCTGGCCTTTGTATGGTGTGTTTTCAGAAATAGCTAAAGAAAAATGGTTTGGCTCTGCCGTGACCGACCCGCATAGAATGCATCCTGCAGTTTTAGGTCAAATTGCAACTACAATTAATCATATTTCGGGAGGGAAGTTTATATTGGGTATGGGTGCAGGAGAGGGTATGAATCTAAAAGCTTATAATATTCCTTATGCAAGTGCACTCACTAAAATGCGAGAGAGTATTGAATTGATGAAATTATTTTGGAAAAAAGGTAAGCGTGTTAATTTTAAGGGCAAGTTTTTCCAAACTAAAAAAGCAGTACTTCTGCCAAAACCGATATCAGAAATTCCTGTTTGGATTGCTGCTAATGGTCCTAAGACAATTCAGATGACGGCAGAAATAGCTGATGGCTGGATGCCTCTAGGTGTTTCAACTGATTTTTATAAATCAAATGTTGAGAAAATCAAGGGGATAATTCAGAAAGATAGCAGCCGAGATTTGTCAAAATTTACTTTTGCATGCTTTCAACGTATTTTCATTAATGATGATGAGGAAAAAATTAGCGAACAAATAAAAACCAATAAATTTGGCATAGCTTTACAACCTAGTTTTGTACGAGATATGGGATACTGGAAAGATGAATTTGACGAAATTTTTTGTGAAGCAACAGGATATAAATGTGATGAAATTAGCTATCTTAAATTGGACAGGGATGATGTAGGAAAGTTTGATGTCAATAAATTATCTGTGATTGTTGACTCCATTCCAGATGAAGTCATAAGAGATAATCTGATGATCGGAACCAAAGAAGAAGTTATTAAGAAAATTCAAAAGTACATGAAATTAGGTGCAGAATATTTCCTCTTTGAGCTCATCAATGGTGTTTCAAGTAGAAATGCTCCTTTCACATACTGGGACGTAACCAAAATGATAAGCGAAGAAATTATTCCTACAATTAAAGGAATTTAGAATTTAGTTTTTCTTAGATCATGCTTTGTTATAGTATATAATTCCATAAATAATAATCATTGGTAGTAAGAAATAGAATCAAAATACCCCTCAATAGCATCCACTCCTACATGCTCTAGAGCAAGTTGAGCATTGAGACCAGACCTTAATAAAAGCTCCACGCCTTTATAGATCATTAATTGAGCTTAATTCATTTACTGATATATTTAACATCAAGAACTTACATTGTCGAAATAATGCCCCACCAACATAAATGTTTGTCTTATCATTTTCTAATTTCAATGTCAAAAATTCGTTAACATGAAATTCTTTTTCTGTCATCTTTCCCTAAGGATATAGTAGCTAATCACAAATATAAATGTATAAGATTTTGAGAGATAGTGAGAAAGAGTGTTTAGGATATTAATATTTAAGTCTATGTTTGAGAATTTATATAATAATATCTAAAAGTAACCTTTATTTTATTATAATTGTAAATATGGTTATCAAAGTTCCACCTGATCAAATAATTATTAGGCCTCCTGTAGAAGCTTATTCGGTTTTAATAGCAGTAACAGGGGGGTGCTCATGGAACACCACAACAGGGGGTTGTAAATTCTGCGGAACATATCGCGGCGTCTATGGTATTACTCAAGATTATGCCATACGTTCTGTAGAAGATGTTAAAAGAGATATTGATAAGTATGCTCAATCAAATTATCACGGATTTCCAGTTTTTTTAGCGGGAGGTAATCCTACTTCGGCACCAATAGATTTTTTGGCTGAAATCATCAAATATGTAAGAATTAAATTAAGAAATGTTCCTCGAATAAGTTGTTATGCTAAAGCATTAGATATTTTAAGAAAATCTGATGAAGAATTAAAAATATTAGCTAATGCAGGATTAGATATTGTTTATATGGGTTTAGAAAGCGGTTCAAGTAAAATATTAAGAATTATGAATAAAGGCACTAATGCTAAATCTATGATTAGAGCTGGAAAGAGAATTTTAAATGCTGGAATAAAACTATCATTATATATTATTTTAGGATTAGGTAGTCATAAATATTCGGAAGAACACGTGAAAGAGACTGCAAGGGTTTTAACTGAAATAAATCCAACTATTTTTAGATTCCGAACATTAAATATTATGCCAGGTACTCCTCTTTGGGATGAATGGGAATCTGGTGAATTTCAGTTACTGAGCCCATTAGAAAATATAAAAGAGGAAAGAGATATCATAGATAATTTAGGTGAAAATGTTACTTCTCAAGTCTTTAATGACCATGTATCTAATTATTGTACAATAGAATCTTCAAATATAAAGGAAGATCGAGACATGTTTATAAAAACCTTAGATTCTTATATTAAAGACCCTAGAATCCAGAACTTGCCTAGAAAAAACCTAATCAGAATGTGAATTTTTAAGGATAAAAAAAATATTAAGTTTTTTATATCTCAAGAAATTTATCGGTCATATCAATGAAAATTTTGTATTTAGATATCATCTCTAAAAGGAATTCATATATTTTGTAAATTCGTGCATATCCATTTAATCTCTCCAAATTACTTCTATTATCTTCTAATTCCTTTCTTATTTTCTTTAACTCCTCATCCCATTTTGCCATCCTGATTATAACGGCTCGAGAAAATTTTAGGAGGAGTTTCCCCACAGATTCAGCACCATAAGTAATTTTACCTTTCGGTGAAATATCTGATTTTTCTATTAATCCATCTTCTAATAGCAAATTTACTTCCTCAGAAATTTTCCCTGCTGACAAACCAGTAATCCTTTTCAATCTCTTCTGAGTAAGATATTTTCTTGTAATAAAGTACCCAAGAATCCTAATGAACATTGGATCTCGACTAGAAAACATAGGGGAAGCGATAAGTTGATTTAATATATCATCTTCAACTTGGTAGATTTCTGGATCAAAAGAAATTTTCTTTACTTCCTCTTCTCTCGAAATCAATTTGAACGATTTTGAAGATATGTCTTTTAAAGATTCATCGGTAGAAGATTTTGTTAATAATGGGAATAAAAATTTATAGATTTCAAACGTTTCAAGCAGTTCATCAATTCTATTAAAAAGATGTAGAGCTCCTTTTTTAGATTGTTCAATAAATTTTTTAAGTTCATCCTTTTTCTTTATTAAATAAACATCTAAAGGGCTAAAACTGCTTAATGCAATTTCTATACCTTTGGTGGTAAGATCTTCAAGTTGACCTGTAAAAGAGTATGTAAATGTATGTGTGCGAGGGATACGTTCTTTTTGAAAAACACCTGTACCAATCATAACTGATAGAAATGTAGAAATTGAACCTATCGAGAATTTCGTTAATTCTTTTAATTCCTTCTGAGTTAACTTTCCATGAATTAATAAATAAGAGGAGATAGTGGATATCTTAGGATTAACTCGTTTGCTTTGGGCAATATCTAAAAGAAATTCTACAAGTTTATCTTCATATTTTCGGAGTTTATCATTGAAAAGGTGACTTTCAATTTCAGATTCTTCTTCAACTGTCATTTCTTAATTAAATATAGGTTAAATTACTATTTAAATATTTTCATGAAATTTGAAATTTGGAAACAATATAAAAAAAAATAAAAAAAAATATTTAGGATAAAGGTTCAATAAATAAATGGAATTAATTTTCTGGTTCGCTTTATATAATTCCTATAATCATCGCCAAATGTTCCTATTAAAGTTTCTTCTTCCACTTTGATACGTATTCTCATTAGAGGAATATATGATATTGCTGCACCAATTAATAAGAGTATACTCCTAAAAGCTACGTATGTCCCTAGCGTCATCATAATTGCCCCAAAATACATTGGATGCCTTACGATTTTATATAATCCATTAGTTACTAATTTATGTTCTTCTCCAGTATGGACTACTGGAGTCCCATATTTCCCTAGTTGAATTCTACTGATTACCATGATAATTCCTCCAATAATCAGAAATATGATCCCTATATATGCAACAATTAGATCATTCCAAAAAGGAATAAATGGAGCAATTATATATAGATTTTCAAGGTAGGCAAGGATTAATAAAAACGGTTGTAATAACCCCATTAATGATATTAATTTCTCTGCTGTTGTAATTTTGACTTTTTCTGGAATAGGCCTTATAAAAATATCTATAGATCCGACTATATAATATATGATAAGTGCTGTTAGAGTAATAGGATTTATAAAGATTTGTGGAAGAATCAACCAAAACATCAAGTTATAATAAACCAGCATTATTAAAACTACTGCGATGAGCTTTCTAATTAAAATTGTTATGCTTAAACGTTTAGGTTCAGTTACTTTAATCACCATTCTTTTATTTTGAATCGATTCGACTCGAATTAAAAAAAGTCATGATTAAAATATTTTTAAAATTATTTAAAACTATCGATTCGATTCGGCTCAAAATATTTATATAAAAGGTGATTTACTAGTTTAATTAGTTAAAAATCTTAATTTATTTCTGATTATGATGAAAACAACTGTTAAAGAAAAAATAATGGAAATAGCGATAAAATTGTTTAAAGAAGAAGGTTTTGTTAATACCTATATCAAGGAAATTGCAGCCAAAGCAAAGGTGAGTATAGGAACTTTATATTATCATTTTCCTCAAGGAAAATTATCAATTTTTCAAGAAATTGGAAAAGCATCTACCTCTGATTATACACCTAAATTAAGAAATTATGGATATTCAATTGAAAATGACTATGATTCCATAACGGATGCTTTATATGATTTAATTCTCGCACTTATTCGGATACATGGTGAGGAACGTGACTTTATACTTGCAATCCAAGCAGAATTATTTTCTAAACTTGATGAATATCTTAAAATTAAGAAGGATATTGTAACAAAGGAACAAACGGCGGCACAAATTAAACTTTTCTTAAAACCATTTTGGGAATTAATAACAAAATTCTCTAAGGAAGGGTTGGTTCTTGATGGTAAAGAAATTCAAGTGTTTAGTGTGGTAGATATTCTAATTCATCGCTATACATTCATTAATAGCACTTTCGGAACTGAAGAAGAATTTATTAAAATGATGACTAAAATTGTTTTAGCTCTATTAAAACCAGATACATAAATCCCTGAAGTATCGAAAATCCTTAACATCTTAGGATCCTAACCCTCTCATTATTTTAATAATCAGATTCATGAACTTTTCATCAGAACCATAAAGATTTCTAAATATTATATGTTGGCGTATTATAGCTTTCCAAATCGCTAGCATATCCACTAATTTCTCATTTTCTATTGAATGACCACAAATGTATTCTATAACTTGCTTAAATAAATTAAAATCAACATCAGTAGCATATTTTCTTGCTTTCATAATAAAACTATCTGGATTTCTCAATGTTTCAAGCTGAAGTGCAATAAGGAATTTTCTTCTTTTTCGTCCAACATCCAATGCGGTATAGAAGAAATCTCTTAAACTAATATCGTCGAATTTTACGTATTTTTCATCAAATTGATCCTTAAAACTCTTCAAGATTTCCAATAAGACATCCTCTTTACCATCAGGGAAATCCTTATATAACGTACCTATAGGAATTTTTGTACGTTTATGTAATAAATTCATTGAGAGATTGTCATAATCTTCATTTTCAATTATTTCTTGCGAAACTTTTACAATATGGGCAATTCTTTCCTCCTTATCCCTCGCATAACGTTTTCTATAAGAAGATATAATTGTGTCAACTATTCACTTTTATTTAAATATTGATCACAAAAACATTTAAATATTCTGTTTATATACAATTATTGAAAGTGAATATGTCTCACTTTAACAATAATGTAAATTTTTAGGCACTAAAAAATGTTAGAACAGATTGAAATTAATAATCCATATTTCAAAAGGAAATTAAATCAAAGAGAGCGTGTGCACTCAAAAGTACCAAATTCAAATATATCAATGATAGCAACTATTCTGGGTAATATTTCCATTGATCATTTGAAAGAGGTTATTAAAAAAATGCAACAACGTCATCCTATTCTAAATGCACGCTTGCAACATGAGGAAAAGCAACTCTATCTTGTGGCAACTAATAATTTAGTAATTCCCTTAGAAGTAATTAAGCGTAACTCGGATGACCATTGGAGAGATGAAATAATTCAACAACATAAAATCCCCTTTAAAATGGAGCAAGGTCCCTTAATTAGATTCATATTACTGCATTCAACTGAAATTTCAGATTTGATTATCTTTTGCCAACATACAATTTGTGATGGCATGTCGCTAGCATATTTAGCAAGAGATATAATGACATATTTAGGAGATCCGGCGAAAAAAGTTGAATTAATGTCCCCACCACCATTGGTTAACGAAGATAATATACCATCTGATATTAAGCCCAGTTTAGTGATGCGAATCTTTGGTAAGACAATTAATAAGAAATGGGAAAAAAGTGAATTGCTTTTTAACTATGATGATTTTTATGCTCTCCATGATGTCTTTTGGAACAACTATACTTATAAAGCGCATTTATACGAGCTTCCCAAAGAACAAACTAAAAAGTTGATTAAAGCTTGCCGTAAAAATGGAGTGACCGTGAACACAGCATTGATGATTATGTTTGCTATTGCTCAAAATCAATTGAACCCTGAATCTCCAAAATACTTGCAGAATATCTCATTTGCAGTGAATTTGAGAGACTTTCTCAGCAATCTTGTGGGTCAACAATTCGGGTTTTTCGCAGGAGGTATACAACTGAAATTTAAATATTCTAATAAAAATAATTTTTGGGAGATGGTTAAAAAAGTTCACTCAAAATTGACACCTAAAGAAATTAGAAAACAAACGTTAGCAGGTACTCTAAATGCCTTTTTGCTAAACCCAACTTTATATGAAGCTCAAATTTTCGCTGCATTTGGTCCTCTCATATCACCATCATCAAAAAGCTATGATAAAATTCAGGCATTTATCTCGGATAAAAAAAATATAGTAAATAAAATGATCAATAAAAAACTTTCGAAAGGATTCGCAATGGCCCAAATAATGACTAATCTTGGAAAACCAGGTTTTCCAGAAAAATATGGAGCCTTATTATTGAAGAATTTAATTTTGATGCCTTCTTGTTCACCCTACACCGAGTTAGTTTTAGGTGTGGTAACACATGGAGAACGTTTAAGCATTACTTTAAATCATATGGAAGAATCAATCTCATCAGAAAAAATTATGAAAATCAAGGAAAGGGCAAATCAAATCTTAATGAAAGCAATATATGATAATTAATTAATAATTAATCCAATTTTTATTATCCTTTTTTTTTAAAATGAGGAGAAAATAGTTCAAGATAAGCTTATATCAGATTTAATTATTTACCCTCTTTTTCATATTTATTTTTAAGTTCTTCCCAAAGTTTAATAATAGCCTTATATCCAGCAAATCTCATGAGATTTAACTCAATAAAGTCTTTTACTTCATTATATCCATTTAATTTTTGAAGCTTTTCTTTATTATCTTCCAAATCCTTTTTCATTTCAAGAAATTTTGCCTCCCATTTGACATTTGTTTTTAGAAGGTTAATTGCTCTGCTAAAGGTTTCTGCTACTACTGATTCCATTGAATAAACCCAAGGTTTTGAATTTTTAGAAATTTTTATTAAATTAAATTCCAGAAAATTGTTAAGTTCTTGAGAAATTTTTCCCGCAGAAAAACCTGTTAAGTCTTGGATTTTTGATTGTGTTAAATCTTTCCGAGTTATAAAATAGAAAAGTATTTTTGAAGTTATTTCACCCCGAATAGAAAAAATAATATAGTTTAATAATTTATTAATTACTTCACTCTCTATCTTTTTAATTTCAGAATCAAATATCTCTTCTATACTCATTATAAGTTTTCTTTCTATTTTTGATTAAAAATGAATTCTATATCTGACCAAATATTTTGAACCGTTTCGAAAGTTTTTGTTAAGCTTTTCAATCTTTTGGAGAGAAATTCTGCTCCTTTTTTGTCTTTATATTTCTCAATCTCAATGATTTTTTTTTTTAGAAATTGATTAATTTCCATAAAATCCTCTAATGTTGCATCAGCTGTATCTCCGTATGATTCGGGGGCATTTATATATAAATATTCATTTGTTTTTGGAATTCTTTCCTTTTTTATAACTCTAAGTTTTAAAATGTCTCTTAACTTTTTTGAGATTGTACCTGCAGAAAGACCGGTTAACTTTTTTAACTGCTTTTGTGTTAAAGTTTTATGTATTCCAATATAACCAAGAATTAATTGAAGATTTGGATCAACACTTTTCGCTCTTCCAGATTCTAATACAAAATCAATCAATATTTGCTCATATTCTTTAATCTTTCCTTGAAATCTATGATTTTTAGGTGAAAGTTTCTTATCTATCATTCTTTAATATTATTAATGTACAAACACCTATTTATAATTTTATATCTTTCATGAAGAATGAGAAACATTTATATATCCAGATTAATATTATTTTATCATGTTCTTCATTATTCATGAAAAATAAAGAACCATAAAGGTTGAAAATTATGAATGCAATCGAAGTAAAAAATCTAAGAAAATATTATAACAGAGGAAAAGTTAAAGCTGTTGATGGTATTTCTTTTGAGGTTCCAGAAGGCTCCCGATTTGGTTTTCTTGGACCAAATGGGGCAGGAAAAACCACAACTATTCGTTGTTTACTTGGATTTTTAAACATTGATGCTGGTGATATAACTATTCTTGGAAAAAATATTAATCCCAAAAAGGATGTAGAAATACGAAATCGAATTGGATATTTGCCTGGGGAGCTCGGGATCTACAAGGAAATGAGTGTTACCCAATTAATTAAATATTTTTCGAAGCTTTACAAAGTTGAAATTGACTGGAGATTTATTGATGAGGTTGCTGAACGCCTTAAAATCGAAATGGACCGAAAGATGGGAATTTTAAGCAAAGGTAATAAACAGAAAGCGGGAGTTTTAGTAGCATTAATGGGAAAATTTGATTTATTAATCATGGATGAGCCAACTTCAGGACTTGACCCATTAAATCAGAGTGAATTTTATCGAATTGTATCTGAACGTCAGAAAGAATCAAATTGTACTGTTTTTGTTTGTTCTCATGTATTACCAGAAGTTGAAAAGTTCTGCAATAAGGTAGCTATTATAAAAAAAGGGAAAATTGCAGAGATTTCGGATGTTAGGGATCTAAAGGCTAAAAATTTGAAAAATATTGAATTACTCTTTGAAACACCGAAAGGCTTAGAAGCATTTACAAACTTTTTATCTTCTGAAGTTCCTGAAGCTATTGTGAAACAATCCTACAATGTCGAGCTTCAATTTTTAGTCCCTCCAGAACAAACTCGGAAAGTCTTACATGAAATTAGCGAGAAAAACTGGGATGGGGCACCTATAAGAGATATTTCGGTTACTCATTCCACATTAGAGAATATTTTTATGCAATATTACAAAAATGATACAATAGAAGGAGGCGAAGCGGCATGAAATTGAATTCAATTAAAATTGTACTAAAAGAACTTACAACAAGTAAAAAAGGAATTATTTTATATACTGGCTTAATGGGACTCTTCTATATGTGGTTTGTTTCCATTTTTGACCCCGTCTTCTTCGAGGATTTTGAAGCATTGCTCGACTCTTATCCAGAAGCAATAAGGCAGATGATTGGAGAATATTTTTCTCTTAGTACAATTGGGGGCTTGCTGAATATATATTTATTTTCAATGAGTTTATTCTTTTTTGGAATTTATTTTATCTTAAAGGCTTCCCAAGATATTCCAAGAGAGATTGATAATAAAACAATTGATCTAATGCTGTCCAAACCTATTAAAAGATGGGAATTCTCTCTTGGAAAATACTTATATCATATTTCTGGTGCGATTATCGTTTTAGGAGGAGTAATGTTAGCAGTAATTACAGGTTTCTTTGTTATGCCGAATATTATACTTAATGAAGTTCCATGGGCAGAATTTTTTGCTGCTTTTGCAGTAATGATCTTGCTAAATCTCTGTATTGTCACAACTGGATTCTTTTTTTCGACTTTCATGAACACAAAGAAATCTTTAGTTTTAAGTTTTGGTGTAGTTGTCTTCTTATATGCAATTGGTCAATTCTGGCAGAGTTTTGGGGAAAATTTGGAAGGAATTAAATATTTCAGTATTTTTTACTATTCTGACATGTCGAATCTCCTTGTAAATGGTAATTGGGATGCAGTACCAATAAAAATCGTGTTTCTCTCAAGTTATACGATTATTTTAGCTGTTGCTTCAATATTAATTTTCAATAAACGGGATATCCCCGTCTAAATTTATATTTTTTCCTATTTTTTAGAGTTTATAGACTCAAAATTAGTTTAGAAAGACTAATTAAATAGTCAATACCAAAAATTTATAAGTTTGTCATTATACCAATATCTTTAATATTATAACATATATTTTTACGTTATAATAAGAATATAGTAAGATCTTGAACGAGGTTAATCAAAATGCCGAATTATTACCGTAAAAAAATACATTCAAAAGACCTTATAGCTACATTTGATGATGTATTAATACTCCCGGGCTTTACAAATTTTTCACCAAATGAAGTTAAAACTTCTTCAACCTTAGGAAAGTATCATTTAGAACTTCCCATATTATCATCGGCTATGGATACTGTCACTGAAGAAAATATGGCAATCAGTATGGCTTTACGAGGCGGTCTTGGAGTTTTACATCGTAATTGTTCTTATGAACGACAATTAGAAATGGTGAGGATTGTAAAACGAGCTCGATCTTTTGTAATTGAAGACGTGGCAACCATTAGCCCTAATTCAAAAGTCTCTAAAGCAAAATTTATGATGGAGAATTATAATATCAGCGGAATCGTAGTAGTTAATGAATCTAATAAAGTATGTGGTATTTTTACTAAGCGGGATATTCCTTTCTTTGAAAAAGATCTACAAAATGGAGCAATAAAAGATTATATGACTAAAAATGTAATTTCTATCAAACCTGGAGCTTCTAGAGGTGAAGCACTGAAAATTTTATACGAATCACGTAAAGAGAAATTGCCAATTATAGATGAAAATGGATTCTTGAAAGGATTAATCACAAAGAAGGATTTAGCCCCAGAATTTCCATTCGCCTCTAAAGATGATGAAGGGCATCTACTATGCGCTTTAGCATTATCTCCTAAGTTTCCAGAATCTTCTCAATCTCAAGAAATTTTGAAAGAAATTGATAAATTTGTAGACATTTTCTTTATAGATGTTGCTGATTTTTATAAGAAAGATGATATCGAAGGTACAAAGAAGCTAATGAGCCTCCTGCAATCAGATTTTGTTTTAGGGAATATCGGCACTTATCAGGCCGCAGAATATATAATCTCAAAATGTGATTTTATAGAGGACCGCTTTATTGGATTAAAAGTGGGAATGGGTTCTGGTTCGATTTGTACTACATCGATACAAACAGGGGTGGGAGCTCCAACTCTATTTGCTACAGCACAGGTAGCTGATGCTATACAAGATTATAATTCAAAATTATCTTTAATTGCAGATGGGGGATTTACTAAACCTGGGGACTTACCAAAAGCCTTTGCCGCAGGTGCAGATCTAATTATGTCAGGACATTTCTTTGCTGGAACTGATGAATCTCCTGGTTTTATAGATACTATTGCGGGAAGAAAAGTAAAAGTTTATCGAGGTATGGGGAGTAAAGACGCAAGAGTCTCAGGTTATATAGCGGATCGTTATACAGAAGGCTCAAAAATGCTAACTGAAGGTGTTAGTGATTATGTGCCCTATGTAGGTGATGTAGCTGGAGTTTTAGCAACTTTAAAAGAAGGATTAGCTAATGGAATGATATATGCTGGTGCTAGTTCTATTAAAGAGATGAATAAGGTTTCTCTAGGAATAGTATCAGTTGTTGGTCAACGTGAAACTGCACCACACAATCTTATTGGTAAATTTTAGATACTTAATATGGATCTTCAAAAAAAATAGAATTTAAAATAACTTATGGAATTAGTATAAGTTGCTTTTTATCAATATTTTCTGGATCTCCACCCTCTTCAAGAATATTTGTATAAATCTTTAGTTTTTTTAGATTTTAAATTATCAACCTTAATTTTACTTATTAAAGATCTATTAACTAAGTTTTAACAAAAATAAATCTTTCTTTTTTATTATTACTTCTAATATTTAAACAAATTAATTCAAATTAGATTTTATATGAAAGCAATAAAAAGAGTTATTATTAGTGTTTTTGATAAACGTGGGATTATTGAGTTTGCAAAGGTATTATTAAATGAATTCAATGTTGAAATTCTTTCTACAGGAGGCACTGGGACCCTCTTAGAGGAAAATGGAATTAGATATACCAAAATATCTGAATTTACTGAATCACCAGAAATGTTTGATGGTAGAATTAAAACTTTACATCCTAAAATTGAAGGGGGAATTTTATATCGTAGAGGTTTGCAGAAGGATGTTGATGATGCTAATAAATATAATATTAAACCAATTGATATGGTTATCTGTAATTTGTATCAATTCAAAGAAGCAATTGAGAAACCAGGAATAGCTCTTGATGATGCATTGGAGCTTATAGATATCGGAGGGCCAACTATGATTCGTGCGGCAGCAAAAAATTTTCCCGATGTTATTGTCGTTCCAAGTCCAGACTATTATGATGAAATTATTGAAGAGCTTAGAAAAAATAAAGGTGCAATTACAGAAAAAACTCGAATTATCCTCGCTCAAGACGTCTTTTCTATTATGGCAGATTATAATGCTGCAATTGCAAATTTTCTTCAAAAATATTACAATCCAGAAGCTTTATTACCCAAAACAATGATAAAAGTATATGAAAAAGTACAAGATTGTAGATATGGGGAAAATTGGGATCAAGTGGCAGCATATTATAAAGATTCCTATGCAGAATACGGACTTCATAATTTAATAAAACTTAGTGGTAAGCAAATCTCATTTAATAATTATTTAGATATCGATTCTTGTATACAAATTCTTTTAGATTTTGGAGTTGAACACTATACAACAGCAATTCTAAAACATACAAGTCCCAATGGTTTAGCAATAGACAACAATGATCAACTTACATCAGTGAAAAAAGCATTCAACACAGATCCTTTATCGGCATTTGGAGGAATCTGGGGCGTTAACAAAGAATTGACTAAAGAAGTAGCTGATTATATTATAAATAAGGAAAAAATATTCGTTGATGTATTGATAGCACCTTCCTTTGAAAATGAGGCATTAGATATATTAAAACAAAAAAAGAATATGATTATAATTGAATATGGAGATTTTCTCAATAAAAGAAACGAAATATATAAAAATCTCGAAATCAGAAGTGTACTGGGTGGAGTCCTTGTTCAAGAGTATGATTATAAACCAGTTATTAAAGAATGGAATGTTGTAAGCAAGAAAGAAGTGAATGATATTGAAAAGGAAGCTCTTATCTTTGCATATAAAGTTTCTAAATGGGCTAAATCAAATTCAGCATGTTTTGCTCAAATTTATGATGATGGAATTAATACCATAGGAATTGGTACTGGACAACATAGTAGAGTTCATGTAGTTAAATTAGCAATTCAAAAAGCAATAGAATTTGGACATAGAGAAGAATTAAAGAACTCGTTTATGGGTACAGATTCTTTCTTCCCATTTCCTGATGGATTAAAAGTTGCTGTTGAAGCTGGAGCAAAAGCTATCATTAATCCAGGGGGATCCATAAGAGATGACGTTGTAATTAAATGTGCAGATGATCTAGGCTGTGCTTTAGTATTTTGTGGTAAAAGAGTCTTCAGACATTAATATACTTTTAATCTCTCATAATAATATGAAGATTCAGTTTTTATTTTTTACATAAAATTCTTTTTAGATCTAACAAATTTGTTATAAAAAAAATATTTAAAGGAATAAAAACAATAATATAATACTCAAAAAAATCAATTTGATATTTTAAAATATTATTTTAAATGAGGAGAGTATTTCTAATCGTATCTTAATAAGATGGAGTTCTTTAAAAGATGGATTTCTTTCTTGATAACTTAAAAGAAACAATTGAAGCGATAAATAAATTAATAGATAATAATGTTAACCTTGTTAATACTAAGAGAATTAGAAGGTGTTACAACATAAAATCTTCAAATCGATCTAAGATAAACTTTATTTGGAGATCTCTAAAATGTCTTGAAGAAGAAGGAATCTTAACATTAAATGGAATAACCAATCCTAAAACTTATAAGATTTTATCAAATGAAAAAATTGATGTTGATAAAGTACTCTCCCAAATTAAGGAAAACAAAAAAGATGATTTTTAGATTAAATCTAACTCTACTAGCAACTCGTCTAATTTAATTTGAGACTCTTTATTATCTGGATTGTTAACTAATCGTTTTTGATAAAATATTATATTTGGATATTTTAATTCAAGTTTATTAAATCGTTTCACCCAAATGTTAAAGTTATTTAATAGTTCATAAACTTCGGGGTCTTCTTCTAAAGCTTTTACTTCTTCTTTTTTTTCTCCTGAAAACATATTTTTATATTTTTTTATACTAACACCTTGATCTTTTAACAATTTATTATTGGTTTTACGAATAAAAGCTTCTAAACCGGTTCTCCAAATAATATATTTTTCGTTAATTTTATCAATTGTTTCTTGAATAACCTTTATCTCTTGTGGATAAATAGTTTCTTCTTTCTTAGTTAATATATTTTTGATTTTTTGAAATTCAATTTCAAATTTTTGAAGATATTTATTTACCATTTTTTCAAGCTCAAATAAAACAGTGTTATAATCTTTAGCAAATAAGACTTCATCACTAGAAAATGTTAGAGTCTCTTCATCGAAATTTCCTTTTAGCTTTCTTTTATTAACTAAACTATCAAAAATTTCTCTTATTAAGTCAATTTCTGAATTATTTAAGCTTTTTCCATAAAATAAATCATGAAAAGAAAATAAAAAACTATTTTCTAATATCAGATTGCGAATACCGCGTTCTGTATAAAAAAGAACTTCTCCCTCATTTTCATAAAAAATTCCCTTTAATTTTCCATCATTTAATAAATCATTAATTAAATCTTCAATTAAACTTGAAGTGATATCATAACGACCTAAAGAAATGTAATCTTCAGACTTAGATCTATCAATTAGCATATATTTAATATCATTCTTAGCTTCCTCTATCTTTTGTGGGCTAAATATTAATAAATCTGCTTTCTTAAAATAAGAAATACCTATTTCCTCAACAAACTTTAAAAAATCGTTTACTTCCATCCCAGTTTTTTCAAGATATTCGCTTATTCTTATTTTATCTTTTTGTTTTATCTCTTCTGCAATTGATTGTAAGTTTTCATCAATCTTGGATAAGATATGACTTTTATCGATATTAAGTTCCTTAGAAATTTTAATAATTTGGGTGAGCTTTTCATTTTCGTCGATTATTTTAGTAATTTCGCCAATTTTTTGTTTTAAAAATTTAGAATAATAGAATATTTCTTTATTTTTATCCCAAATACCACTTCTATAATCTACAAATTGATCAAAAACGTCTATTAAAAGAAGATGCCCAATGTTAAGTTTTTCTGAGATTTTAATAATATCAAAATAACCAACGATTTTAGAATTTTGGATTTCATTAGCTACTTTTTGTACACCTAGATTAGTCAACCACTGCGTTCCCTTACGAAATCCAGATAGGTATTCTCTAGGTAAATTTTTTATTAATCTTATGAAATCCTCCTCTATTAGTGTTTCTCTATATAGTTTCAGTTCTATTACACTCTGTTTTACTGCTTTAGAATTAATTTGTTCCTTGATTTGTTTTAATGATGCATAGTTTTCTTTATCTTTATATAATAAGAATGTTTCATTTGTAGATTTAGAAATATTTTCGATGATTTTATTAATAAATTTTTGTGGAAGGAAATTAAAATTCTTCAAATTTATAGTTCCATTTATTTCTAGATCTTCTATAAGTTTAAGCCTCACATAATTATGTGGATAAAAAAATCCAATATCAGAATAATATCCATTGATAATCTTTAAGTTAATCAATGTTTTAATAAAGATCTTAAGTTCTGAATCATTATCTATAACCTGAGAAAAAACTTTTCGTATTTTTTCATTAGATATCTTTAGTTTTCCTTCAAAGAATTTATTTAGTTTAGCTTTCTCTAACTCATAAACAAATATTACCTTTTCTTTGGATTTTGTATAGAAATAGATTTTTTTGTTCTTTTGTTTTGATTTTTCAAATTTTTTCAAATATTCTTTTAATTTTAAACTTTTATTTTTACTCAATGCTGTGAGATTATACTTTTTCATTAAAAAATGGTTATCTAATGACTTTATAACATTTTTAGCATTTTGCTCATTAAAATCAGGTATATCTAGCATTGGTAAAAATTTCCTAAGCAAATTTATTAATTTATTATAAAATTCAGATGGTTGACTTTCATCAAATGAAGCAAATAGAGATTTAGAGATTTTTCTTAATTTATATAATTGATCAAATTCTAAATCTTCACAATAATCAAGAAAATTTAATAAAGAATTAAGATTATAATTATTTTTTTCAATCTCAAGACTTTCAATTAAGATATCTTTACTTAAGTTTACTATTTCTGGATTTTTTTTAATTAATTCTAAGAAAAAATAGTGAACATTATCTCTCACGTCTTTAGATTGATCTGTTAGAAGTTCAGCAAATTTATGGAAATACTTTTCAATTATAATAGGTCTAGCAATCAAAGCAAAACCAATTACAATTAATGAGTTTAATTTTAATTTTACATTTTCAGATTGAAGAAAAATTACGAACTTTTTTATTAATTCATCAGTAATGAGGTCTATTCTGTTTTCAGCTAAAATACTTAAGATATATGTTATTGGTACAACATATTCTTGTTCATCTAATAAATTTTGAAATTCATTAAGTAATTTTAATATTTTATCAGTCTTTTTTTTGTTTAGATATTTGTTAAGTCTATCAACTTTTTCTAGAATAAAGCTATCTTCAAACTCTTCAAGATTAAACATATTTGATTTAATTTAGTCTTTAATCCAATAAGAATTTTTTGAAATATTCAATTTCTATTATATTTTTAATGTTTTCAATTAAAAATGTTGGATTAGTTTTTTCTAAATCTTCCCTTGTACCATGACCAGAAAGTAAAGCTATACTTTTAACATCTGCTTTTTTAGCACATTCAATATCTGCTGGTAGATCACCGATATAAAATACTTTATCTTTATTTATTGAGTAATTATGTTTTTTCTTAATTTTCATTAAAGCGAAATAGATAGGGTATGGATTAGGTTTTCTAAAAGGAGTATCATCCCGAGAGACAAAGACAGAAAAAAACTTATCTAAATTTAATTTTTTTTTAAAATAATCTAATCTCTTTTTGCTTGTATTTGAAACAATTCCTAAGTATATTCCCCTCTTTTTAAGTTGGATCAAAATTTCCTCAAGATATGGCTTTAAAGTCTCGTATTTTTCATATTTGGGATACATACGCCGAAATTTAATAAAAAAAATATTTCTTCTCCAAATGCTTGGAATAAAGGGTTGATATACCTTATTAATTTGTTTTAAAGCTAATAGTTTATTACTTGAGTCTGACTCTTCAAAAAGTCTAGCACAATCAATAAGTCTCATATTTTCAATATTCCGCCACCTATAAAACTTATTTCTCAATGAAATTAAAGCTGAATATTCAAGTGCTTTTTGAGTAATGATAACTCCATCAAAATCGAACAAAAGAATTGGCGGGTGAGACATATTTGTATTTAAAAGTGCTATTTACCAATTAAATTTATCGATATTTACGCGTTTTATCTTAACAAATAAAAGAATAAAAAATTAAAAAAAAAAATAAAAAATATTCTTAAAATTCTAGGCATCTATTTCGTCCGGTTCAACCGAAACATGAGAAAGCAACCAATCGAGTTGTTTTTCCCTTTTATTAATATTTAGTACTGTGTTAAGGATCATAACCTCATCTGCTTTTCCTGGCATAATAGTCATACGTCCGGATCGAAGCATGAAGAACTCAAATACATCAGGAATTTCTTTCCTAAATCGTAAGCTTTTAACTGGAAATCTTTCAGCTGAGCTAAAAATACCCGATTTATGGATAATTTCATTTCTTTCAATTTTATAATATTCGAATCTCGTACTAATAACTATAATCCCTAGGATAAAGGCTAAAATTAATGTCATCACCAGATAGAACTCCCATGGTAATGCTAAATCAAGTTGTATACCCGTGATATCGAAAGCGAAATTCGGCAGAACTAAGAAAACAAGAATCAAGAGAATAATAACAATAGCTAATATAAGTACAAAGAATTTAGTCGAAGAAAAATCAAAGGCTGTTACAAATATATTTACAAAGAAAACTATAAACCAAACATATCCAAGCACATAATTAGGATTTGTAAATGCTTGAATCAGCCATAAAACGAAACTTGTGATAAGTAATGGCCAGAAAAAGATGACTTTTGGATAGCTCCTTAAATATATTTCAGTTGGGTGTTTAATTGGTTTTTTTTGTTCAGACATAATAAATTTTCACTTATTATTTATTTTAATTTAAAGAAGATTATAAAAATAATAGATAGATGTGTTATTTAAATATTAGTATCTTTTCAAATTACCTAAAAATTGATTTAGATGAGTTTTTGATTATTTAGTTTCCATTATATTTAACAATAAAAATAATGAACTAAATTAAATAACTACTAATTTATTTGAACAATTACTAAAAGAAACTAATAGATTGCACCATTTTATATGAAAATGCGATTTGTTGGTTGCCTTGATCGCTTATCCCCATATGGCCAGGAAGTAAATAATTTACATCCAAATTATTTACATATTTAATTGAATTGATTAACTTAGTTAGCGAACCTCCTGGAAAATCATATCTCCCAAAACTTCCTCCTATAAAAACTAAATCTCCAGGGATTAAAACCTTATTATTAGAATCATAAAAAGAAATTGATCCTAAGGAGTGTCCAGGAGTATAGTGGATTTGGAAATTGTATTCAGAGGAAATTTTAATCTCTTTTGTATTAATTAAATCAATTATTTCTAATGGAATAATTTCAACTCCAAACATACTAGGTTTAATTCCAAGATTTCCTGGAAATATTCGATTTTCATCTCCTTCTGTCAAGATTTTAGCCGTTTCACCATACGCAAAAACTTCAAGGGGATTATTTTTATTTAGTTTTACTAAAGGATAAAGTCCCAAAACATGATCTACATGTTCGTGAGTCAAAAACACTTTTCTAATATTAGAGGGATTAAGATTTAATTTTTCCATTCCTTTGAATAATCCTTTAAGAGATATACCATTACCTGCATCAAATAAAATTAATTCATCTGTAGCTGGATCCTTAATAATGTATTGATTACAATCCAACATTTGATTTTCAGAAAAAAAGAATAGATTAGATCTAACTTCTCTCCCCTTTTTTTCAGAATTTACACTCGAGAAAAACATAATGAAATTCTTAATAAAAATTGCTTAAAAAGATTAAAAAGGCGTAACTTTAATGTTTTTCTTTTCCAAAAATATAAAATTATTAAACAAACAAAAAATACATTATAATAGTATGGAAAATCAACCCAATATTGAAGAGTTAAAATCTAAAATAAGTTTAGGAATAAAATTTTGGTTAGAATTTGACAATAAAAGTATATTGGGTTCAGGATGGGCGGAACTGTTAAAAAATATTGAAAAAAACAAAGATGGTTCTTTAACTCAAGCAGCGAAAGAATGTAATTATTCATATAAATACGCATGGAATATATTAAAACGAATAGAAAAAAGAACAGGGAAATCGGTAGTGATAACAGGCAAAGGAGGACGTGGTGGAGGTGGTTGGGTACAATTAAATGATTGGGGGCTTTATCTCTTAGAAACTTACAATGAATATCTCAGAGAATTAACAAAAATTGAAAAAAGCTTAGAGAAACGATAAAACTTCTTTAATAAATATATTTTAATTTCAATATTGATTAATTTCAATTAGGAAATTGGAATTATTTTATTTTCATAAAATCTTGGAGTATTAGGTTTTATTATGGACGATCGATTAGAGCAATTCAGTAAGATAAAAGTATCCAATATAATGATTAAAGATCCACTTTTTACACTCCCAAATGAAAAAATTAGTGCTACTGAACTTATAATGGTAAGGAAAAATATTGGTGGACTTCCAGTCGTAAATGATAGTAAGAATAAAATACTTATAGGCATTATCACCCAAAGAGATATACGTCTCGCTAGATTTGCGATGAATTTAAATTCACCAAATATAATTGTTAAGGATTTAATGACACCTGAACCTTTTGTTGTAAAAAAAGATGACACTGTAAAGTATGTTTTAGAGATTATGTTTGACAAAAAAATACAAAGATTACCAGTTGTAAATGATAATAATGAATTAATAGGTTTAGTAATACAAAATATGATCTTAAAAACTCTTCTTGAATTTTTTCAAAAATAATTAAAAATATATTAATGTTATAAAAAAATTATAAAAATCATCAATTTTAGATTAATAATAAGAAAAACCAAAAAAATTTAATAATTGATAGAAAATGGCACTACCCTTACCTGGAACACCAATTATAATTGATATTGGCTCTGCATATGTCAAAATTGGATTTTCAGGAGAACCTGGACCTAGATTTGTATTTCCTTGCATTACAGGGACTGAAAAATATAAATCTGTAATGGTTGATGTTAGTGCTAGAAGTATTTATGTTGGAAACGATGTGTCTCGCATGCGGGGTGTTCTTAAAATTAAACATCCATTAAGTCGTGGTGAAATTATGGACTGGGACAGTTTCTATGAAGTCTTAAATTATATTTTTTATTCACTACTTAGAATAGAAAATCTTTCTAATTATCCAGTATTCTATTGTGAAACTCCCTTTATGCATAGAGATACTAAAGAATATATTGCACGACTTTTTTTTGAAACTCATCAAGTAAAAAGCCTAATTATGATGCAAACTCCATTGTTGTCCTTATTTAGTGTTGGTTTAACAACTGGGTTAGTAATTGAGAGCGGAGATGGATTAACTTGGATCGTGCCAATAATTAATGGACAGATAATTCAACATGCAGTTCAGAAACTTCCATTAGCGGGTGTTGATGTTAATCAAAACTTAAAGAGTCTATTAATGAGAGAAGGAGTTAGTATTTCTTCCAGTGCAGCAGATGAGATTATTCAAGAAATAAAAGAGAAGAATTGTTATTTTGTATTGGATCCTAGCATCCCCACAAAACCAGGAGAAATGTTCAGTGTTTCGATGCCAGATGGTTCAACTATTAATGTTCCAACTTATATTCTCTATCAAGCCCCAGAAGTATTATTTAATCCAGTCATGCTAGGTTATGCAAATATTATGAATATACCTCAAGCAGTTATTGCCAGTATAAGAGCAGTAGACAATAATTATTGGCATAAGCTTTTATCTCATATTGTATTTTCAGGCGGAAATCTTTCATATAGCGGTTTTCAAGAACGTTTTGAATCAGAGTTGAATCCTCTCCTTCCTCAACTAGGTAAAATTCCCAAACCAGTTGCACCTCTTTCAGCAGTAAAAAGTGAATTAATAAAGCTACAAGCTGTTGAAATCTCAAAAAAGCGAGATGATACTTGTCCCCATTGTGGCAATTTTGTAAATCTAAGTGATGGAAAAGAATTATGTCCTTCTTGTGGTGGGGTATTAGTCTTACCAGAAATAAAATTAGGAGTTTCAAGTCAAAAGGATGAAAGAAAAGGTAAATGTTCACATTGTTTGAAAGAATTTTCTGATGTATCTTCACTTTTTTGTCCTTATTGTGGAAAACCTATAGAAGCTTTAGAGTCCGCTGAAATCCCAGAAGAAATTACAAAAAAAACACCTGCTCAAGAATTTTCTGAATTAATGGAATCTGCTAATAAAGTAATCAAATTCTTTGTTCCCGATAATCTTCAATTTGCTATTTTTACTGGAGCAGCAATTTTAGGGAGTTTACCCTCTTTCCAACAAATGTTTGTTACTTATGAACAATTTCAAACAAACAGAGAATTGTTATATAGAGATATTAGCGAAATTCTTTAAGTAAACTAAATATTATTTACTACTTTAATTGTATTTCTTACTTAATTATATAAAATTGAAATTTTACATCAAATTCTTTAATTATATAGTTAATTTTTAATTTCAAGATATATTTTTAAAATTAAATTTTAAGTTAATAGATAGGTCTTATTATTTGAAGCAAAAATATAAGAGTTTTACAATTTTTGCATTTATATTGCTTTTAGCATTAATTGCAATTCCAGGTGTATTAGGAAAAACTAGACGTGTCTATTTAACTAGTTTTATATTAGAAAATGAAATTGAAGGAGTAGGATTTTCCAATGCTATTGATAACGATAATACAGTATCTTTTGAAGCAACAGCTTATGCTTTGAATATTCTAAAGAATTATGGAATAGATCCTCATGATATTGAGACCCTTAAAACTAATTTGGAAGACGACATTGAACAATTACTAAATAGTATTGAAGTAAATATCTATGATTTATTCTATTTAATGAAATCCCTTAATATTGTTGATCAAGATTATGAAATTGATCAAAGTTTAGAAAATAGAATATATAAATTTGTTAATGATACGGGACAGATAGGCGGTGGGTTCTCTTACTCAAATACATCCAGCTCAGAAAATTTAGCTTCTACATATTATGCTCTTCAGCTTTACTCATTAATTGATGAACCTATTGCAAACATGACATTACATAAAAATTGGGTTTTATCCTGTAATAATAGTGATGGAGGATATGGAGGAAATCAAAGTTTATCCTCTACGTTAGCAAATACTTATTATGCCATCTCAATTTTAAATGAATTAGACTCAGTTAATGATTTAGTTAATATTAATAATACATTATCTTATCTTCAATCTCATTATGTTCTAGATTCAGCAGATCTTACCAATTACGGGGGATATTTGCCCGATGAGTTTGCTCAATTTGCTTTGTTGAGTAGTACTTATTTTTGTGTTAAAGCCGTTTCTTTAATGGATGATACCAAATTATTTAAACATAGTATAACAACATGGGTATTATCACGACAGAATATCATAGATGGTGGATTTGCAGAGAACACTGGAGGGTATCAACAAAAAGCTTCCTCAGTTATAGCTTGTTATTATGCATTCGAGACATTAAAAACTTTAGATTCCTTATATAGTTTAAATGATGAAATATGGATGGTAGAATTTAATTATTGGATCTTAATAATTGTGTTAGGTTCTATTGGTTTAGGTATTGTAGCCTTGGTTTATCTTTGGAGAAGGAGAAGAATATAAAGATTTTAGTGTCATTATAATAGATAATTACGATATTTTGATGTTAATATAATTCTTTTTTTTATTTTCAAATGTTATTATAATCAAGAAAAACCATGAATAATAAAATATTAGATGGAAAAAATTTAGCCAAAAAATTAAATTCAGAATTGAAAAAGCAAATTAAAAAAGCGGTAGAACAATCTGGAATTAGACCTAAGTTGGCGACAATACTAGTAGGAAACGATCCTGCATCTAAAGTATATGTTAATATTAAGCATAAAACATGCCAAGATGTAGGTATTGAGTCCATTCTTTTAGAATTAGAAGAAAATATTGTAAAAGAAGAGCTTTTATATGAAATTGATAAACTTAATAGAGATTCTACTGTTCATGGAATTTTACTGCAAATACCTCTTCCAGATATATTAAAAGATTATACTCCTGAATTTTTAGAGAAAATTTCACCATTAAAAGATGTTGATGGATTAAATCCTCTCACTCGTGGAAAACTTTTTGATTATAATGAGGAATTAGCTCCATGTACACCTAAAGGAATAATCGCACTTTTAGAACACTATAAGATAGAACTTAAGGGTAAAGACATTGTTATAATAAATAGATCCAATTTAGTAGGTAAACCACTTTTCTTTATGCTTCTTAAAAGAAATGCAACTCCAACTGTCTGTCATACTTCTACAAGAGATATTGATAAATATATTAAAAATGCTGATATTTTAATAGTAGCTGTAAGACATCCTAAATTTATTACAAAAAAAAGAATTAAAGAAGATGTGGTAATTATTGATGTTGGAATAAATAGAGTTGAGGGTAAATTATGCGGAGATGTTGATTTTGATGATGTTTTGGATAAATGTGGGGCGATATCACCCTCTCCTGGAGGCATAGGACCGCTTACTGTTCATTTTTTACTCCATAATACCTTTATTGCATACAAAAAACAATTAAATTTAACTTAAATTTAATGTTTCAATTGTGTTATAAGAGAAAATTACTCAATTATTGAACAATTTAAATTAAAAATAGTTCTTTTAGCAACAATTTTTATTTTAAAAAACAATAAAAATAATATTAATTAAAGTTAAAAAAAAAATAGTAAAAAAAACTAAAATTATTTAGATTAAAAGAGAAATCGGATTATATTATTAAATTAAATGCATTATAAATATCCTTTTCAAAAATGGCTATATTAGAAGTTGGAATTAATCTTGGAATGAGAAACTTAGTTGAAATTAAATATTATACATCTTCGGATAATGTTTTAGATTCAAACTTACGTGCTGGATTTTTAACCGCTCTTGAAAGTTTTACTACCGAAGTATTCGGTGATGATATTTCTATAATCAGTTTAGCATCTTTTAAATTAGTTTGTTATTGCGAGATGATTCAATTACCTAATGATAACCCTGAGAATAAACAACCTCTTTTATCATATGCCATAATAGAAAAAGGAACAGATGCATCAGTAGTAAAAGTACAGTTAAGTCAAATACTGTCTTATTTTCTCAATCGCTATCCTCTTAATGATGTATTTTCGAAGAAACCTAAATATTTCAAACAATTTGAAAGTCGGATTAATGAAATTTTGGGAGATTTAAGACTAAAAACAGAAGATAGATTTCGTTCTTTATTTTAAATTAATGAATAAGGGTTCTATTTTGAGCTCCAATTTACCACCTCAGGCTAAAGCCAAATATCAAGAGTATCTAGATGCTGGTGCTTTAGAAGAAAGAATCAAAAAATTAGAGGAATTCTTATCCCTAGTTCCTAAACATAAAGCAACAGAAAAAATTGTTGCGCTAAATAAGTCACGTCTAGCAAAGATGAAGCGTGAATTAGATGACCGGAGGCAAAAACAAAAAAGTACACAAAAAGTTATCAGCCCTTTTTCGATAAAGAAGGAAGGGATTCAAATAATTTTAATTAGTTGTTATCAAACTCCTGGAGTTGGAAAAACATCAATTTTGAATTATCTAACTGGAGCTGCAGAAGAAAAAATAGGTAAATTTACAGTTTTACCAGAAATTGGGATTTATCACTATAAAAAAATCCGTTTTCAAATGGTTGATATGCCCTCTATTATGAAAGGTGCCTCTGAAGGAGTTGGAAATGGAAAAGAAATAATGTCACAACTTAGAGCTGCAGATTTATTATGTTTTTGCGTAGATTTATCAACAGATATAGAAGATCAGATAGATTTGCTAGTAAATGAACTAACTAAAGCCGACATTCGAATAAATAAATTACCACCACCATTAACAATTGAAAAAACTGGAGCAAATAAAATTCAAGTTCTCTATCTGACTAAAGAGGCAAAAGAAATTGAAGGATTAGATGATCTCGCAGAACAAATAAAAGAAATTATAAATGAAAATGGGATTCGTAATGCAATTGTAAAAATTTATGGTGAAATAACTCTGGATAATGTCATTGATGTCTTAACCCCCTCTGTAGTATATAAGAAAGTGATTTTGTTAGGAACTAAAGGAGATCTTCCTCATACCCAAGAAGTTTTTGAAAAACTAAAAAAGAACTATTCAGTTAAATTTCCTATAATTTTTGGTACTAGTCTTCAGAAAGAACATTTTCCTAAAGATTTTGGTGAAAAAATTTTAAAATTCTTAAACAAAATTAGGATATTTACTATGAACTCAGGGATTATAGCTGAAATACCATTAATAATGGATAAAAACTCTACTGTTAAAGATGCGGCATTAAAAATACATAGAAGTTTTTATGATTCATTTGACCATGCTATAATAATACGCGAAGGAGAACGCCAGAAACGAAAGAAAGTGGGTTTGGATTACGCTTTAAAAGATAATGATATTATAGAAATACATTTGACTTAATATTTGATATTTTCAATTAAATTTGGAATTTCTATAGTCTCTCTAATGTAATCTTCGTCTAAATTAGGTATACCTTCAGCAATGTTTTTAATACTCTCTAAGCTATAGATTAAACTCTCTAAATAATCAATTAGATCTCCCTTAAAAACCAAAATCTTGTATTCATTTATTAAATAATTAGAAATTTCTTCAATTGTCATATTTTCTTTAACACGTAAATTAAGTATTAACTTTTCCAAGTTTACACGCCCACAATCGCAATAGGGATTATCCTTACAGCTACAATTAAAAATATCGCTTGTTAATTTAGTTATAAAGTCAATAAAATCACGTGAGAATGTTTTTCTTTTCTTAACGTAGTCAGCATTCATTAAAGATAACACACTGGCACTGAATAAATTATTTGAAAAATACTTCATGTTGATATTTTTTGATAAATCTGCCACTAACTTTTTTGATAAATAGACATTTCTTAGAACTTCTAAATCTATAGCGATATCTAATGGTGAATATAATTTATTTTTCAATTTTTTTATTATTTCAAGGCTTTCATCAACACTTAAAAAAGAATTAGCAATTGCTTTTCCTAAACGTGTTGCTTTAAGTGTGGAGTCTTCCCTTATTTTTATTAATTTAAAAGATATTAAGTTCTTCAAAACTTGTTCCAAATCAAAATGATTATTAATTAAATGGTCATAAAATTCATAGATACTTTCTTTTGTGATCCATTGACTAAACATAGAAATAAATGCAAGAATTTCAGTTTGAGATTTGTCTTCAATGGGTATGAGTTCATAATCTTTAATCTTTCCATTTAACAGTTTTATTGCAATATTTTCTTCAGTATTTTTCATTTTAGGAGAATAAACCTTTCCTGGTTCAACAAGTATATATGCTAAACCCTTTTCATGCTTTTTTAATCTCCCGGCTCTTCCAAGCATTTGTTCAAATTCTGCTACTGATAACCAATTTATCCCCATTGCTAAAGATTCGAAAATAACCTGTCGAGCTGGAAGATCTACTCCCGCTGCTAAAGCTGCAGTCGCTACCACGCCTGTAATACTCTGAGATTGAAATTTTTCTTCAACAATTTTTCTCTCTTCATTTGTTAAACCTGAATGATACGCTGATACAAGAATTCCTTTTTTTTGTAAATACGCAGATATTGATTCACATTTTTTTCGAGTATTTGTAAATACTATAGATTGACCTTTAAACCCATATATTGATTTTTTAGAAAAACCTGCTTTTAATAATTTCGAAATATATTTTTGCTTTTGAGTTTCGTTTAAGCATAATAATAAATGACGCTCAATTGGAACGGGGCGATTATTATATTTAATCAATTTACAATTTAATTTTGTTGCTAAAAACTCTGGCTCACCTAGGGTTGCGCTTAAATACAGAAATTGAGAATCGAATTGTGTCTTTAACCTGGCTATTAACCCATCTAAAATGAAACCACGTTCTGGATCAATTAGTGTTTGAATCTCATCAATAATTATTGTACCAATATTCCTTAAGAGCTCCTTATTTCCACTTCTTAAAATGTAATCTATAGCCTCATAAGTCGCGACTATAATATGTGCATTAGCTAAGTCTTTAATATTATCCTCCTCTATTTTCCCAAATAAAGACTCTCCAACTCTTTTCATAATTTTTAATTTAATTGATTCATATTTTTCTTTAAACTCTTCTGTTCTTATATTAGCTAATGCCACAATGGGCACCAGATATAACATTTTAGCATTTCTGTTATTTAATACTCTTGAAATACCTGTTAATTCTCCAACAAGTGTCTTTCCACCCGAAGTAGGAGCCATAATCAATTGATTACATCGTTCCGTTAATAAACCCTTTTCAACTGATATTGCTTGGATTGGCAAGAGTGTCGAAAATTTTAATCTTTTCAATACTTCTTTAAATGCGGGAGGAATTTCCAAATTTTCTATATTCTGATTAAGATATTTCTTACTTATTGAGGGTGTTTTTTCAATATCATAAAGAGTTATATCTCTATTATTCACTGGATTAAAATCTGCTTTAAATGCTTCTAATACTTTTCTAACATCCTTAAACTTTAGTAATAAATGCATTAAAAAATTCTTTAATTTAGGATTAATTTTCTCTTGAGAAATTAACCCTGATAGCTTAAATCTATTCAATATAACATCAAAAGCACATTTAGAACAAAAAATTTGATTTTTATATGATTTGATTTGAAGATTTTCATTTATTAAAGTAAATATATTTTTTTCCAAACAAGAATTGCATAGAGTCAATTCAATTATGTTTTCAGGATTATATTGAAAATTATTTAACATCTCTTTTACTGGTAAAATATCCTCAGAAGACGTTTGGTTTGAAAAAGCAATAAATTTATTTTTATCTGAAAGAATAAATTTTCTCAACAAATGTGGATCAATTGGTTGTGATCTTCCATCTTTTTCAACTTTGTTAAAATTCAGTGGTCTCATTTTATTCTTAAAATCTAACCCAAATATTGCCGTTCCTCTAAAGAATGGTTCATTTACATAAGTAAATGAAAATCTTTTTTTCTTAAATGATTTAAGATAAAAGAAATTAATATTGAAAAGCAATTCTTTTTTATGCACACGATTTCTATCTAAAACAATAAAATAGTTTCTTGAAGGAACACTCAATTATGACCAATTAAAAATATAAATAATTATTAAATGAAATGAATTTAAACAATTCAATTTTTCTATTTCTATTATGACTGAAATTATTTAAAAATAAATAAAGAACTAAGATAATTCAATAAAAATTAAAATCCAAAAACTTGTTTAATTTTATCGTAAACTTCTTTAATTTGCCTAAGTTTTACTTCATCGCCCTGATTTAGGAAATGCTCCAACCATTGCGAAAGACCTTGATTCTTAATCCACTCAAGGAAGTATTCAACAGATTGACGTTCTTCAGCAGACATTTTTTATACTAAATTTCTCTTATGTTGAATTATTTTTTTTATATTCTTCTATATAAGATTATAAATTATTCTATTTTATATTTTTATAATTCTAAATCAATTAAATAAAGTTAATGAAATTTTCAATTAAATTTTAAATATTTGAGAAAAATGTCGGTTAGGATTAAAACACCAAATCTTGATGAAATCTTTGAAAAATGGAAGCAAAAGGCTGCAAGAACCAATCGAAAAAAAATGGAGAAACAATTTGGCACCAAAGGAGCAGTTTTTTCTTTAGATGCTATAAGTGCTGCTGAATATGTTAAGGATACAATGAAAGAAGCTGCAATATATTTTGCTGTTAAAAAATCACTTGGACCAGCTCCAAAAGGGAAAGAAGAAAACTTAGTTACAGCTCCAAGAGTAGGAAGAGAACAATATTATTCCTTTAAGGGTGCAAGTAAAATAAATAAGGAGAATTGGAAAGGTGATGAAAAAGTGCCTCATTTTGAGTCAATTCAAGTTGTTCCTTGTAAAAATTGCAAAGGAAAAGGATATCTCGAAGATAAATGTAAAACCTGCAAAGGAACGGGAAAAATTGAAGAAACTTTTACGATTTTAGTTGGAGAAGAACAATCTAAAGAAAAAAAGCCCTTTTCTTATCCGTGCGGTGCATGTTATGGAACTGGAAACAGATCGGAACCATGTAAAGAGTGTGGGGGACATAAAAACATGTATAAATATGAAATTCTTCCAGTTCCTTTTCAAACGGTAGTAACTGGAATCCCAATTTTACATAGCAGTGCACAAACAAAATATGAAAAACAAATTGGAGAAGATCTTCATAAAATGATTGAAGATGTTGAAGGAATAAGATTTAGTGATTTTAAAGAGTTAGAATCCAAAGCAGAAGCTTCATTAGGATATATGAATAAAAATATAAGTAAGACTATTGGAGCAGCGAGAAGTGATTATAAAAAGCAAGAAAAGGATAAAGATGCTCAAATCACTACCCAAATCTATTTGTTTCCAATGATTCAGATGTTTTGCGAGACAAAAAAAGGCACTAAATTTGAACTGTATAGTCTAGGCTCAGGAAATAAATTTATGACTTATTCTAATTTTTAATTAATTTTTTTTAAACTAAAGGTAAAATTCAATTTTTTAATATCTAATTATATTTTCTCTTAATTTTGCCATAAATCTAAACATTTAAATATAAGAAGAGATAAACATAAGTTGAAACTTATATATAAGTTCAAACTTACATAAATAAAGTGAAATATATATGAATCAAGAAAATAACCTTGTAAAGAAAAAACAGTATTCAAAAGTAGGAGCCTTTTATGGATATCTTCTACCAGATAATTCTATAATTATAGCAATAATTGCTGTATTTACAGCTTTGACGTGTTTATTAACTTTTATTGTACCTTTGACAATTCCAGCTACAGGAGGTTATATTAATCTTGGAGATATTGGAGTTATGATTTCTGGTATTTTATTTGGACCAATAATAGGTGGTATTGCAGGAGGGCTTGGTTCTGCACTTACAGATATTTTTTTAGCACCTCTATATGTATTTCCTACCTTAATAATAAAAGGATTAGAAGGATTTATTGTGGGATTAATTGCTAATCCAAAGAAAAACTATTCAAAATTTAATTATAGAGATATAATTGCAGTTATATCAGGAGGTTTAATAATGGTTTTTGGATACTTTATAACAGAGATAATCCTTTATGGTTTTCCAGCGGCATTATTCGAGTTTTTCTTTAATAGTGCTATTCAATTCGGTTTTGGAGTTGTAGCTGCGATTTTGTTTGCCATTTTTGCTCGAAGAAATATTGTGGCTAATTTACCTCAAGTTTTTGATAAAGTCTTTTTTGAAACGGAAACAAGAAACAAATAATAGGTAACAACTCAAAGTAGTGTAATTAATACATCTAAAGCGTCTAAAACTCTTTTACCACTATCAGTTATAAAGTATAAAACACTCTTTCCCTCTTTTTTTCTATATATTAACCCTCTTGTTTCCAATTCTTTTAAATGCTGATAAATTGCTGCTAAACTAATAGTCCCAATAATTTCTTGAATTTTAGTTCCACTTATTCCTTTAATACTGGATAATGAAATTTGAGATAAAACTTTCAGTTTTGTAATTATTATTGATCCTTTTCCAGTTGTTTTAGTTTGAGACGATATTGCTTCTAAAACATAAGGTGCTTTTAATCCACTTCCAGTAATTATGCAAACAATCTTATCATCAACTCCAAAAAGACTTTTTTGATTTAATAATTGAATTGCAGCCACAGTTAAAGCAGAAGCGGGTTCAGCAAAAATTCCTTCATATCTAATTAGTTTATCAATTGAATTCAAAATATTATCTTCTGGTATTCTTATAACTGTACCTTTACTTTCTCTTATACATCTAATAGCTAAATTTTTATATATTGGGTTCTTTACTAAAATTCCCAGAGCAAGTGATTTTTGGATTTCTTGGTCCTTTTCTGCGACATCTTGATTTTTAAAAAAATCATCTACAATAGGAGATAAGATTTGAGATTGTACTCCTACTAATTTTGGAAGATGCTTTATAACGTTAGCCTCTCGAAGCTCCTGAAATCCTTTCCATAAACTTACTAATAACTCTCCACTTCCCATTGGGATTAAAATCCAATTTGGGTCTTTTACTTGTTTGATTATCTCATAAGCAATAGTCTTTTGGGCTTCAAGAGTAAGTGGATTTAAATCAGGAGTACCTTGATAGAAATCTTTAATGTTTTCTCGTTTTAAAACATCTTCAATAGCTTCATCTACAGTTTCTCCAATTAGTTCTAATTCAGAGTTATATGCGATCATTTGAGCTTTTTTACCGACATCAATTATTTTTGGAATGATATTCAAACAATCCATACCCTCAACAGATGTATAGGCTGCTAATGAGGCACCTTGATTCCCATTCGATGCACATATTATTTTTTTAAAATCCCAACTTCTCGCATGGGAAGTTAATAACGCAGCAGCACGATCTTTGAAAGAATTTGTAGGGTTAAGAGTCTCATCTTTGAAAAATAAGTATTTTAATCCTAATTTTTCTCCAAATTTTTTTGAACTTCTACATGGGCTCCCTCCCTCTCCTAAAGAAATAATAAAGTCATGCTGTATTTGAGGAAAAGCAAAATTATAATCCCAAAATTTACCATCTTCTTTAACTTTAGAGAAATCCTCTTTCAGGTTACCTAAATCAAGTTTAAACCACAATAATCCTTCACAATCGGGACATTTATGTTTAATAGAAGTAAATTCAAACTGTTTTGTACAATCAATACAAGTTAGGATAAGTGGTCTTTTAATAATGAAATAACCTCTAAAATAGAAAATACTTTAAAATTAATCATTAATTGATTTTTCTAATTATTAAGTTCTCTTAAAAAGATTTAATCTTTTTGGAGAGAATTGATTGATCATAAATCTTAAATATTTTTCTATAATTTTATTTATATAATTTACGATACTTCGTAATTTTTTAAGAAAAGAAAAAAGGTGAAAAATTACTATTTTATTATGGATAATATTATTCGCAACTTTAGGAAGTGTTGGTGCCATATTTACTGCTTCAGGATTCATTCTTTTTAAAGAAAATATACAAAAAGTTATTGTTTCTGCTTTAATTTCATTTGCAACAGGGACATTGCTAACTGCTTCGTTTTTAGGGTTAATTCCTGAAGCTATCGAGAGTTCAGCGGGTGAACCTCATTTCATCATGTATATTGTATTAGGAGGTATTTTATTTTTCTTTTTCTTGGAAAAATTTTTAATTTGGCGGAATTGTCAAAATAACAGTTGCGAAGTTCACAGTCATGCTTCAGCATCAATAATTCTTGTGGGAGATGCATTTCATAATTTTACAGATGGAATTCTTATTGCAACTGCTTTTATTACAGATTTTAATATTGGTATTGCAGTCGGTATTACAATAATAATTCATGAGATACCTCAGGAAACAGGGGATTTTGGTATACTTATTCATGGTGGAATGCTGAAAAAAAAGGCATTTATATTAAATTTAATATCCAGCATATCTACAATACCTGCTGCTATTATAAGTTATTATATTATTGGCATTTTTGACTTTCTTATTCCAATATTTTTAGCAATCTCATCAGCTAGTTTTATTTATATAGCATTATCGGATTTAACACCAAGATTACATGAAAAGACAGGGACAAGAGAAATCATAAAACAATTGATTTTAGTAATGTTTGGCATTATTATTATGGGTCTTATATTAATACTTGGAGGACATGAACATTAACCAATAAATAAAAACTGAGAGGCTTATAAAATGCTAGATTTAGATTGTCTTGTTATAAAATTTTTATTTAAATCACAAAACTCTTTGAAAATAGGTGCACTAAAAAAAAGTTTAAAAATACCACATTCAACTCTAGGTAGTTGTATTAAAAGACTTGAACAACGTAATTTTGTTAATTATGAACCATATCATGAAGTAAATTTGACAAAAAATGGTATTGAATTGGCAAAGGAATTGAATCGACATAGCAGACTTCTCGAAGTTCTATTACATAAGGGGTTAGGACTCGATCCGAGTAAAGCTCATGATGAAAGTGAAAAATTTAGCCTACTTTTTTCATGTGAAACAATAAATAAAATCTGTGAAAAATATAATCATCCAGAAGAATGCCCATGTGGTGAAAAAATTTTAAACAGTTCAGCGTGTTTCTGTGAAAAAGAGATTTAGAACAGTTACTTAATAATTTCATTAGAAGCATAAGCAGTTAGAATCTTACCATAAAAGAAATGATGACTACTTAAATCTGATTTACTAGTATGAATTATTTGACACTCATAACTTAAAATACTATCTTTTATTGTGGGTACTTTTGTTCTTTTTCCCGGAAAGGTTTCCAAACCTGCTTTTTTGAATTTATCAGTATTCCTACCTGAATAAAAACCGGCAATATTTATTGACTCCCAATTATTTTCTGAGGGAATATTTACAGTAAATTCATTCACTCCTTCAGTTAATAGTTGATAAGTATATCGACTATAATCAACTTGTGCTCTAATAACAGGCTGACCATCGAATTCTTCAATCTTCTTCCAATCTAAAGCCATCACATTCGGCTTTCCATTTTTGTCCATCGATACCATTAGTGCTGTATTTCTCTTAAAATACTCAATATATTCATATGGTTCAATTTCTTTTCTATTAAAGACCATTTTTTTCAATTAAATACGTTTATTTTTCTTATATAAAATTTAATCATAGTCATCATCATTATTATCATCTTCATCCTCATCATCTTCATCCTCATCGTTATAATCTTCCTCATCGTTATATACGTCTATAGTCTCATACTCTTCAGCATCACGATAACATTTTTTACAATAAGGTCTTCCACCTACATAAATCGCTTTATCTTGGAGTATTTCTTTCTCACAATTTTCACAATAAACATAGTCTTCATTATTTGAATTCATTTTTTTTAAGGAATATTTTATTAAGCAATATAAAAGAATAAGAAAAAAAAGATTTAAGGGTTTTTTGATTCAAAATTTAAATTAGATATGAATTAGCTTCTTTTAGCTTTTGTTCTGCACCTTTAACTATATCATCAATGATATCCTGGACACTTTCTATCGAATTAATCATGCCTATACTTTGACCTAGAAGAACTGCGCCATCAGCGATATTTCCATCATAAGTCATTTCATAAAATTTCTGATCTTCTAAAGCCATTGCGGGAGTTATCTGTGCTTCTAATGCCAATTTTTCTTCCTTGCTTGAAATAACCCCATGATGTAAAGAATAATTATTTTTCCATAGTCTTATTGGGCCTAATACGCCCGTTACATATATAGTATCACTTGCATTCGCAGGTGGTATAATGTTTTTATATTTCTCGTGAAATTCACTTTCTTTTGAAGCAATAAATCTTGAACCCATTGCAATTGCTCCCGCTCCTATTGCTAATGCTGAAGCTAAACCCTCTCCACTTGCAAATCCTCCACATGCTACAATAGGTAAATCAGGATATTTTCGTATAACTTGTTGAAGAAGCACTAGTGTGCTAATTTTTTCATAGGATTGATGTCCTCCACCTTCATATCCAGTTAATACAACACCATCAGCTCCAGCGTCAATACACTTTTCAGCAAGCCATAATGCGGGAGAAACATGAAAATGTTTAATATTAGAACCACTTTCTCTTAATCTTTGAAATGATTTCGCTTTTTGTAAGATCTTGGCTGACCCTGCACTTGTTACTGCGTACATGCATTGTTCTTTTAATTTTGGATTCTCCATAATAAATCTTGAAATCCCTCGACAGAGTCCTGGAGCATCTAACTGTAATCTTGACGTTCTTACATTTAAACCAAATGGCTTATCAGTATGTTCAATCACAAACTCCATATCATTCTTCATTTCTTCTAAACTACTCTTCCCGAACAGATTGGTATGACTTAAAACTCCCAATCCACCTGCTTCGGAAACCGCAACAGTTAATTCCTTAGTGTAAAATGGTCCCATTGGTGCTGCTATAATTGGATGCTTAATTCCAAGCATTTCAGTTATTTTTGTTTTTAAACCCATTTTCTTATACCACTTTCAATTCAATTTATTATTCTATAATAATATAATATTGATAATGAGAAATAAGAAGAAAATATAAATTTTTTATAACGTTAAAAATGATTACTTAGAAACTCTTCTCTTTAAAGAAATATTGTCTTATTTAAAAATGAAAAATTGTGTCTATGAAGTTATTAAAGTTATTTTCTAAATATATTTAAATATAAATGTCTTTTTTGTTTTTATAAAAAAATAATTCTAAATTGATATACATACACCAGTAAATTTTCAATAAAAAGAATTTAAACTTTTTTCTAGGCGATTTCTGAGTTGGAGGGATCCGTTAATTTAAAATTAGTTGTTCTCGGAGAAGCATCAGTAGGGAAAACCTCAATTATAAATGCATATTTAGGGAAAGAAATTTCTGAACGATATTTGCCTACAATTGGCAATAAAACAGCAAAAAAACAATATTTAATAAAAGAGAAGGATAAAGTTTTAAACATTACACTTTGGGATGCGGGAGGTCAAAGGTCATTCAACCCCTTTAATCCAGCAATGTATGAGGATACTGATGGAGCTCTTTTAGTTTTCGACTTGACAAAACCCAAAGAAACATTTTTAAATTTAAAAAAAACATTTTTAGAAAATTTGAATCGCTATTCTGAAGAAGTTGTGGTACTTTTTATTGGAAATAAATTAGATTTAGTATCTAGCAGTAATAAGCTTAATTCTACATTAAAGGAATTATTAGCAAAAAGAGATCATGTATATCTAATTTCTGCCAAAACTAGTGAAGGTGTTAATGAGGGCTTCGAATTATTGATTTATACAATTTTAAAAAAAGCAGAGCTATTGAAACCTGATGAGGTTCCTAGCAATATTTCATCAACTTTTCTAAATTTAATTAGTAAAAACAAAGAACAATTAAAAAACAAACTGATCAATTTATCAAACGTTGATTCCGTCTTAAAAGAAGTAAAAATTAAGCCAAAGATTAAAGAGGAAAGCGTTGTTGAGAAAAAAGTCAAAGAACTGAAATATTATGATTTTTTACGACAAGAATTAGATAAAAATGAAAAACAAAAAAAGGAAATTACAGATCAATTTCTAATTAATATCTCTGAACTTGACAAAACAATAAACCATTTACAAAAATCATCTGGGAAATCAGTTACAGATTTAATCAATAACTTAAATACTCTTTTCATAACCGCTAAGAAAGATTTTGAAGTAAATGCAGATTTATTATTAAAATTAAATCGAGAGGAGTTTGAATTGGTAAAAATAATATCTAAAGTTAAAGAAAATCAATCTAAATAACATTAGATGTGCTTATAAGATAGAGATATATTAATTATTTGAAAAAGTGATGAATAATATGTCAGAAGAGATTAATATTAAGAATTATCAGAAATTAAAGGAGCAAGTTGATAAAATTTATGATAAATTGAATGAGCAAACTAAGAAAATTCCACAAAAAGCAACTGATCAAGTCAATGATCTAGAAAAAAAATTATCAGATCAATTGAATAATTTAAACCGAATTCTAAATGATAAAACTGATAACTTAGAAAAGAAATTTAATGAACAAGATAAATCAATCGAACAAAAATTAAATGATTATATAAATAATATAGAAAAGAAGTTAACTGAACAGATTAATAATTTAGCACAAAAAGCGAAGGATCAATTCATACAATTAGATGAGAAAGTAATTAGACAAGTAAATATAACTGATAAAAAACTGGATGATTTAACTAGTATATTTGAAGAAGATTTAAAAGATAATTATAATATCCTTGATAAAAAAATAGAAGAAAATTTTAAAACACTTAATTTAACTATAAAACAAAACTTCAATACAATCGATCAGAAATTAAATAACGATGTAAAATTTTTCGAAAATGAGATAAAATCTTTAAAAGATGGTATAAAAGCCATGAATCAAGATTTTTCAAATAAATTGGTTGCTATTAACGAGGAATTTGCCACTAAAGAAGATATTCTTAGAGATATGTTTAAAAAATTCAATGAAGAAAATATAGAATATCAAAATAATCTTAAATCAATATTAGAGAATTTGAGAAGTGAACAAGATTTAGTCAAAATCACTATTGATGTCCTCAAAAAACAAATTTATGAAAGTGCAAAAGAATGGATTAATGAAGGAATAAAACTAGCATGTAAAAACAAAGAAAAAGAAATCCTCATGAATTTATGGATTGAAGAAATGAAAAATATTATTGATAATTTAGAGAAATTAAAAGAATTGCATCCTAAAGAATTAAAACTTCATATTAATGAAATTTCAAGTACTATAGAATCTTTTAAAAAGAAATTTATAAAATAATTTATTTTCAAGTAAATTTTTTTTAGAGAAAGATCTTTTTTTAAAATAATTTAATTAGATAAAAAATTCTAGTGATGATGATATTCCCTGATATTATTTCTCTTGGTGAATTATTAGTAGAAATCATGCGTGAAGAAAGAGATATTCCCCATGGAAAGCTTGGAGATGTATATAGAGGTCCATTCCCTAGTGGAGCACCAGCGATATATATCGATACTGTAGCTCGTATGGGAAAAAATTTTAAATTCAAGACGGGATTTATTGGAGTAACAGGAAATGATGAATTTGGGGCATGTATAATTGAAAAATTAAAAACAGATCAGGTTGATACTTCACAAATTAGAGTCACTGAAGAGTTCACTACTGGAATAGCATTCAATCAATATAATCTAGATGGTTCTCGAAAATTTATTTTTGCAAAAGGCGCTGCCGGAGAAACCTCAACAAATGATGTGAAACCAAAATTTTTCCAAAATATAAAAAATCTCCATATTATGGGAAGTGCCCTTTCTATTAGCCATAAATCTCGAGATGCATGTTATAAAGCGATCAAGATCGCAAAAGAATCTAATCCAGATGTCATTATCTCATTTGATCCAAACCTTAGACCTGAAATGTTAGATATTGAGACTATTTTAGAGATGAGTATACCAGTGTTAGAAACTACACAAATTTTATTCCCAAGTGGAGAAGAAGCTGAAATGCTGGTTGGAATCAATGGACCAAAAAAAGCTTGTCAAAAATTACTTGAAAAGGGACCAGAAATTATTGTATTAAAACAAGGAAAAGAAGGATGTACCATTTTTACTTCCGAAGATCTTGAAGGACGAAAAATAGAAGGATTTAAAGCAGTTGAAAGAGATCCCACTGGAGCAGGAGATTCATTTGGGGGAGCATTTATCGTTGGATACTTAGCAGGCTGGGATATGGAAAAAATTGCTACTTTCGCGAATGCGGTAGGAGCCCTTAAAGTTGAATCTTTCGGCCCTATGGCTAATACTTCATATGAAGAAGTTATTAAATTAATCAAAAAGAAAGAATGAGAAATTTGTCAATTAGCAGACTTTATTAAATAAAATGAAATTAGGAGGGTTAGTATATCTGTTCAAACGCGAACCCTAGATAAAGTATTACCGATATCATTCAATCCGGTCAAAAGACATGCAAACCCCATAGATATTCATTTAAAGATAAGGAAAAATCCAATTTACCATTTAAAACATAATCATATATAAATTTATTTATTACTTTTATTCTATTGCCTAAAAATCGGACAGAAAAAATCAATATTTAAATATCTGAACTTTCTATATTTCTTAAGAATCAAATATGATGAGCAAAATAATGTTCTATTTATATCAACATCTATTTGAACAAAACAAATTTTGCATATGCAAAAATTAAATTTTAAAATTTTAAATTCTATTTTTATATGAGGTATAAATTATCATAATCCAATATTCATAAAATGACTGACGAATTTAAAGGAGAAGAAAAGGAATCTAAATCGGAAAGGGAAACTGACAGAGTAGATAAGGAATTTCTATCTAAAGCCAAAAACTCAAGAGATATGATAGATAAAAAACTAAGAACAGTTGAAAATAGCATCGACGATATATCAGAAACCATAACAAATGGAGAATCAGCAGAAGAAAAAGAGATTGAGAAGAAAGCAATAGAAGAAATTAGCGAAGAAATTAAAAAGGCTCAAGAAAAACTTAATTCTATTAATAAAAAGATAGATGATAAAGAAGAATATCTTGCTGTAATTGAAGAGACAATAAGACAACTGGAGGAAAAATACAATCGTAAAACTGATGAGATGAGTAATTTAGAGGAAAGATTAAGTATTACCACAGAAAGTAAAGAGAACTTGGAACAGGAATACATGGAACTTTTGAAAAGTAACGAACAATTGGTAAAACAATATGAAACGAGACAAGTAGACTTAATTGTACTCACAGATTCTATAAAAGAAAAAGTAACTACTCAAGATGAGCTTCGTACTAAGATTTCTAAAATGAATCAAGAGATCCAAAATAATGAAGATTTATTACAAAAACAAAGAGAAGAGGCAGAAGCAATAGAAAAAAAATTAAAAAGTCAACGTGCTGAAAATGAAACTTTAAGAGTCACCATTAGCAAAAATAAAATTGAATTAGAGCATTCAAATTCAGAAATTGAAGCAAAGGAAGAAGAAAGAAATCTACTTACTGAACAAATTGATAAAAAACAAAGAAGAATTAAAGAAATCGAGTCATTACTTGAAGAATATAAAGAAGGATTTCCTGAAATGGAAAAACAAAAAGAAACTTATGAGGAACTTCTTGCCAAATACAAAATTCAGTTAGCTGATAAGCAGCAGCAAATGATAGAGATTGAATCTCGTATACAAGAACTCAATGAATCAGCCAATTCTTTGATTGAACAAATAATTACTAAAGAAAATCTTATTGAAGCTAATGAGAAAAGAATAGCTGATTTAAAAAAAGACATTGAAATATCAAATATGGAATATATTGAACGAGAAAAACGGTTAGCGTCATTAACTGAAAAATTAAAAAGTGTGGAAGCTGATCATGAGAAATTAAGCAAAGCAAAAGAATCTATAGAAAGCAGTACCAATGATTCAAGAGCAATTTTACAAAAATTAAAAGTAGAATTAGAAAGTCAAGAAAAAGAGATTAGAGATAAGGAAAGCCGAATTCATAGGTTAGAAGTTTTATCGGCTATATATAGGGCTTCTAAATTTTTTGGGGGTATCTTAATTGGTATGGGTGTTTTTTTTATCATCTGCGCTATGGGTGTATTTTATAATTTTATTGATTTAGGCGAATTCACTAATTTTTTAATGAGTATATTACTATTAATTGGTGCTATATTATCGATTATTTCAGGAGTATTTCATTTAGAAAAATCGTAGAATTTCAAATTCAGATTATTAAAATATATTTTTAATTTAGATATGTATTAAATGAGATAAATTTGACCGAAAAAGAACTCTCAACCATTCAACAAAGAACCGTATCATTATGGGTAGGAGTATTATATGGAATTGGATGTGGAATTGGAGGGTCAATATTTATCCTATTAGGTACCGCAATAAATGATGCGGGGTCAGGTGTATTAATCAGCTTATCTCTTGGAGGAATTTTAATATTTTTTACTGCTTTAAATTATAGTGAACTATCAACTAGTTTACCTATTTCTGGTGGGGCATATAATTTCAGTAAAGAAGCATTAGGTGGATTTCTTGCTTTTATAATCGGTTTTTTTCTCTGGATTGCTAATATAGCATCATTTTCATTTTCAGCTCAAGCTTTAGCAATCGTTATCCAAGAATTTTTTAATTTACCATTTTATACGCCCTTTATTCTTATAATTGCAATTATATCAATATTGTTCATTGCAATTGGGGTTTTTAGAACCCAAAAAATAGCACTAAGAACCTTAATTACGTTAACTATAATTCAACTTATAATTTTTGGTATCTTTATTATTGCAGGTTTAATTATTGCTCCAAATTTTAATATATCAAGTTATAATCCAAGTTTTTTATTTTCAGACTTAAATTTCTTTAATATTATTATTGTGTTTGCTTCAACATTCATTTTTTTTACAAGCATTACCTCAAACTTGGCATACTTAAATGCAGACCTAAAAAATCCTTCAAAAAGTATCCCTAAAGTAAATGTTATTGCAATTACTATAACTTTAAGCATATATCTTTTAACTACTTTTACTGTATTAATAAATCTTGGAAATCTTCAATCGAAGGCAGGTGAATCTTCTATTTTGTTAGCATTAATCTTAAATGATATAATAAGTTTACCGGGATATTTGTTAATGGGGCTTGCTGCTATAATTTCGACATTAATCGCGATGAATGCGGCCTTGGGTTCTGCTATAGCAATTTTTAATGCTCTTGCTAGGGATCATTATGTATCTCAAAAATTTTTGAAAATAAATAAAAAAACAGGTGTACCAACTTATATTTTAATCCTAACGATATTAATCACGATTACGTTTACTATATTAGCTTTATTGTTTGCTAACATTGGATTTACTGCAAATATTACAACATTTATTTATTTCATAGGATTAGCTTTTATAAATTTTGCTGCCGTTAATTTACGACGTAAACGGAAAGAGCTCGATAGACCTTTTAAAGCACCATTTTATCCTTACTTGCCTATAGTAGTGATGTCTTTCTGTATCATCTTAGCTTTATTCTTAGAACCGAGAGCGATCTTCTTAGGTTTAATTATTTTAAGTATTGGGGTAACTTATTACTTACTTACAATTGCAGATCGGCATTCAATCATTTTAACACTAGCAGGATTAAAGACTTTTGCTATAATTTTGGTTGGAATATTTATCTGGATATTAAATAATCTGAGTGTTATAAACTCACCAATACCAGGAATTCCTGCCGTCTTTTCATTTATATTATTACGAATTTTGATCGTATTTTGTATTTTTATCATTGGAACTATTTTTTTTGATGTGATACCGCTTAAAGAACTAGTATATTTTTTTATAAAAAGGATTAATAAGGATGAAGTAGCTATAGATATTGGAATCGGACGGATTATAGAGCTTAAAAAAATAAAAGCCAAATCTATTTATTATGTGAATATAATTATAGGTATTTTTCAAATAATTTCTGCTATTTTTATTTTTGCTTTAGCCTCATTATTTTTATTTGATTTAATTTCAATCGATAGTATTTCTTTTGGTACTACTGTAATTCCTCAATCAACTGCAGAATATTTATTTGTATCTTTTTTAATATTTCTTGGTACTGTTTTATTGTTTAGTGGTCCATTTAATTTGTATATAAATAAGGAAACAAAAAACTTACGTATTTAAAAGATTTTACTGTTCTTTTTATTATAATATATATTAAATTAGAAAATGCAGCTTCCAAAAATAAATCTACATATTCACTCAAACTATTCTGATGGAAAACAAACCATAAAACAAATTGTACAAAAATCAATTAAACTAAAGTTAGATTATATTGCAATAACAGATCATTTTACTAACTCTTGGAAAGCTTGGGTATCAACACTTAAGGATCCTGAAATAATTTCATCTTATTTAGAAGAAATCTTACATTTTCAAGAGTTTTTAAAACAACATAATAAACAATTAACTCTTTTAAAAGGAATAGAAGTAGATATTGCTAGTTCTGAGCAATTTATAAAAAATAATCTTGAGGCAGATAAATTTGATCTGATTCTATTTGAATACCTTCAAAGTCCTGAGTCAATTGCTTTTATTGAAAATTTAATTTATTACTGGAAATTAACAGAATTAAATAAAATGCCTATTTTAGGATTAGCTCATTTTGATCCTTCTTATTTTATTATAGGAGATCTCGATCCTTTAATGATATTCCTCAAAAAATATAACATTTATTTTGAATTTAACTCAAGTTATCCTTCTTTTTATTCTACCCAATATAAACTATTTTTTGAAAAATTAAAAGAATATAAAATTCCTGTAGCAATTGGATGTGATTCTCACAATTTAGGAACTCTTGATGATATCGATGAACCTTTTGAAATGATAAGATATTATAACCTTGAAAGCAACTTTAAAATCCTCATAGACTTAGTAAAATTGAAAAAAATTTAAGAGTTTTACTTTCAAAATCAATATATATTTATTTCTTTCCCATAACTGCTCAATAGGAATTTTTATTTAGATTATTAAGGTAATATTTGAATGCTTTTTCAAATGCAATATCGATAATAATCTCACTTT
>JBHLLP010000009.1:101488-109680 GCA_048885525.1 Candidatus Hermodarchaeota archaeon
TTTATTAATTTCTCAACTAATATAATTGTTTATACTATATTTCTATTTTTATTGTATTTTTTCTTTAATTCAGACATTTGGGTAATTTACATTAATGAAGAAAGTCCATCTGATAAAAGAGCTTTATACACCAATTTTGTTTTGATTGGAGGTGTCGTTGGGGCTCTACTAATACCTGTATTTCATGATATCATTATTAATTGGAGAGGTATGACCTATTTCGCAATTATTTTAGGAATTCCATTGAGCCAATAATCTTTTTTACTTTTAAAGAAACTTCAAAATATCTTGAAATAAAAGAAAACAATTCTTTAATAAAAGAAAGAAGAAAAATGTTTAAACAAAATTTAAAGAATATTTTTAAATCTACTCGAAAAAGGGAATTCATTATAATATTAATTATTAGTCTAATTATTGGTTTGAATAATCTTTTTATATTAGTTGGAGAAGATTTTTTATCTAGTAGCTTTTCTAAGGATGACGTTGATACTGTTGTTTGGGTGATGGGCATTTCTTCAATAATCGGATATTTTATAACAGGAATAACAGCAGATAAATTAGGAAGGAAACCTTTATGTTATATTTATTCGATAATATTTCCAGTTTCTATATTTATTATTGTTTTTGGAAAAAATTTTTCTGAGGGAGCTTTAACATGGGTCATAATTGGGGCTGGTTTAGCTAATTTATCATATTGGGGATTAAGAATATTAATCAGTATTATGGCTTTAGAAATTATACCAACCCAGTCTAGGGGGACTGGAGCTGGTTTAAAAACATTATCCAGTTCATTTGGAATTACATTTGGGTTAGTTTTAAGTAGTATTATAACCTACAGTCAAGGTTTAGCCCTCTCTTTTACCATTTTTAGCTTATTATATATCATTGTTATATTTCTCATCCTTTTATTTTTAAAAGAAACTAAGGGTGTGAATTTAAGTGAGATTGAATAAATTATAGGAAAACCTTTTTAAATTCAATTTTTTTATTTTTTGTATGGATTTTGAAGAAAAAATTGATCTCGCAGCAAAATGGATAGCTGAATCAGAACGATTAGTTGTTTTCACTGGTGCGGGAATTTCTACCGGGAGTGGATTACCTGATTATAGAGGTCCAAACGGTGTTTGGACACGTCGTGATAAGGGTTTACCCCCACCAAAAAGCCCTCCATGGGATCAAGTTAAACCTAATACCAACCATTATGCAATTGTGGAGTTAATGGAAATGGGAAAGTTAAATTACTTAATTTCACAAAATGTAGATGGATTACATGCTAAATCTGGGATCCCTTTTGATATGTTAAGTGAACTACATGGAAATTTATATTTTATGAAATGTTTAGCGTGTAATAAAAAGATGTTATTCGAAGAAGCCGGTTGGGACAAAAAATTATGGGGTCCTGGATATAGAACACATCCAATTCGAGAAGATCAACCATCCTGTCCAGATTGCAAGGGGAGATTAATCTCAAGTATTGTAAATTTCGGAGATCCTTTACCTTATGATGAACTTGAAGAGTCAATACAACGATCTCAAGATTCTGATGTTTTTTTTGTTATTGGATCATCGTTAGTAGTTACTCCAGCAGCAAATATGCCTGGTTATGCAAAGCAAAGTGGCGCGAAGTTAATCCTTTTGAATAAAGGTGAAACTCCATATGATCAAGTAGCAGATATAAGATTTGATAATTTAATTGAGGAAGTTTTGCCCCCAATAATGGAAAAAGTAAAAAAAATGGTAAAAAACACTTAATTATCTATGTTTATAGTCTTAATTTTTAATTTGTATAAAATTTTTTATGTAGCTGTCAATTATGAGAAGTTTTAATAAAAATCAATTAAAAAAAATTCAAGAATTTATTTTTAAGAATGGTAGACTACTTGAACGAAAATTATTTTCATATTTCTTTAAAAATGGGAATAAAGAGGAAGTTATTAAAGCATTAGTTGCATATCAAAATTCTGATGGTGGATTTGGCAATGGAATTGAACCAGATCTACTATGTCCAGATAGTACTGCCATAGGTGCTGAAACTGCTCTATATTTTTTAGATATATTAGAAATTTCAAATAGTGATATTGTTACTAACATAGCTAAATGGGTTATTAATTCTCAAAACAGTGAAGGATATATAAATCACCCCCCAAAAAACCTTGAAGAATATCCCTATCAACCTTGGTGGAAAAACCCTGATAATATAAGAATTTTTTCTATCGTAGCGTTTTTAAAGAAATTTGGATTCGAAGATAAAAATTTTTTTTCTAAAGTGAGAATCTTTTATGCAAACTCTCAATTTCCTGAGGAAATCCAAATTTATGATTATCCCTATTTTATGTATCTGAAATATTTGGGAGAAAGCAAAGAGGACAAAAAGATGCTACAAAATATTATCACCCAATTCCCCAGCATTTGTGAAAAAAATAAAGAACATTATCCATTATTTAGTCGACATTGGTATCATGCTCTCGATATTGTGGATAAAAAATTAATAGAAAATGAAGCAGATAATTTTTTTAATGGTCTTAAGGACGATGGTGGTCTAAAAATAATCTATGAGAATCTACCGTGGTGGAGACCGATATGGACTTTAGATGGTTTAATAATATTAAAAATAAATGGAAAACTAGATTTTTAATTTAATTAAATTATTGTAATTTTAATTTAGCAAAGATCTCCTTGTCATTATTTAATTCTTTTAATATCTTTCTTGCTTCTTTGTTTGATAATGAAAGAGAAATATCACTATTACGACTTAAGGATCCTGTGAATATTTGTTTATTATCAGAATATATAACAATATTTTGACTAGCATATTCTGGATTAGCTCTAATAATTATTTTTTGTTTTTTCACATCAATATCCAAATCAATTCTTTTATCATATTTCATTCTTCTTTGAGGTAACTCTCTACTCCTTGACGGGTATTTAGAACTTATTGGATTTACAACAACATCATTTCCAAAATTATATATCTCAAATTCTAAGCGATCGCTCTTAAAATGTCTTACTTCAACCACTGGTCTTGCTAAGTCTTTATCTCTGAAACCATGAGGAACTTTGACAGTCATTTTTAATATCATAACGGTTGAAATATCTCCACCTTCAATGAAAATTATAGTATCTATAATGGAGGGAAGCATTCCAAGTTCTATTCGACCAATAAATCTTTGAATTGCATCAATTGCGGAAGATGAATGAACTACTCCAACCATTCCAACTCCTGACAAGCGAAAATCCGAATAGATTTGGAAATCTTTTGTAGTTCTAACTTCATCAAATATGGTGAAATCAGGTCTGACAAGTAAAAGAATGTCTGCAGAATTTTCAAGATTACCTTCTAATTTAGTATATTGAGTTATTTCTGGTTCCACTTGTAAATCTCTAACACTTTCAAGAGTTTTAACTACTTTCTCTTGTCTTAAATAATAATTTGCTAATGCTGCTGAAAATGTTGATTTTCCAGCGCCTGGAGGCCCCGCTACTAGTATTCCTTCCGCTTTCTGCAATCTATTTTGTAATCTACTATCAATAGAATAATCAGACAAATTTAAACTTACAAGAGGTCTTACTGCAGTAATTTCTACATCATTGGAAAAAGGAGGGCGAGTAATAACTATTCTAAATTCTCTCATTTGTGCTACTACAGCACCTTCCTTTTCAATCTCAATAAAAGAATGTTGGTCTTCTCTAGTTACTTCAGCAATTTCCATTGCAATATCCTCTATTAGCTTATTTGAAATTGGTTCGTTGCTGATTTTTTGTAATCGCCAATTTCCTGGAGAACCTTTTTTAGCATAAGGAGGAATATTCTGTTTGAGATGAACACTCATAGTTTCCTCATCGAAATATTCAAGTATCTTCAATGAAATAGGTAAGAGCTCTTCCTTTGACTTTTTTTCCCAAGCAAAAAGAACTTCTAATCCCTCAAATTCTCCCACATCTCCTTGTATTCTGTCTGCTGTTATTAGAATAGCATTATTATTTTTTGCATACTCTCTAATCAAAGCATCCAATTCTCCTCCTGGAGCCATTTTAATCTCTTCTCTAGAAGGGCGATTCCCAACAATATGTAAAGTTATTTCGCCTCTATCATGTAGATTTCTCAATTCTTTTAGAACTCTTAAGCCAAAGTACCCAATCTCTTTATGAACATTAGTTCGATATTCTACTTCAGCAACAACAATATTAGATATAAAAATTTCAGGTTTTTCCCCTAATTCACCATCCTCAATTAAACTAAGAATTTGACCATTGAATATAACAGAAGTGTCACAAACAAATTTATCTGGCATCATTTAACCCTCCATCGCTTTCCTTATTTAGAATCTGGAACTTTTTTACACTATAATAGATTGGTTTTGATAACCGGTCAACTGTAGCAACTATCAAATCCTTACGAGAACTCATGGCCACTCTAGACATTTTATCTAAATCTCTAAGTTCAATAGGATTCCCTTCAAAAACTGGAAATATAAGAAACTTTGCTGAATCCTTTTCAAAATCAGCTCCTCTTTTATATACTCGAAAATCGATTCCATTACCATAACCCATCCGTACAAGATATCCTCTTTTCCTTAAGTCACTATAGATAATATATTTATGCCATAGTCTCTCATCAAATTGAGTAAAATATATCAATATATTTTCAAAATCATACAGCGCCTTACTTTTATCATTATTCTCCCATAATAATATCCTATTCCTTTCACAAAGGAGTAATGTCTCAATAGGACCAAGTATTAAAATCTCTTGATTATTACTATTTTTTTCAATAGTACCAATATACGAACTGTTATAGAATTCTTCAATACCTTTTTTATCAATGATGATAACTTTATCTTCTTTGATAATTCCCTCTAATTGAACTTTCTCTGTTTTCTCGGGTAAATCTTCTGTCATATAACATTTATTATGAATTAATTATAATTAATGAATTTATCCATGCGGTTTTCTCTATTTTAATTTTTAAATATATAAAAATATCAAAAATTCAAGAAAAATTAATCCTTATTTTCTTTAAGTGAGAATTTCTAAATTTGTCATCTAAAAGCTGAAGTGACAGGTTTTATATGATGTTTTAAAACATCAATGATTTAAATAATTATGAAAGAAATGCTTGAAAAGCTATTATTAAAATTAAGTGATGCTAAAAAAATTGTTTTTATGGGAATAGGAGAAGAAAAATTAAGTGATGATGGTTTTGGTCCTTATATTATTAGTGAGCTTCTTAATTATTCAAATGAAAAATTCTTATTTATTAATGCTGGAATTGATCCTATGAGTAGAATTGAAGAAGTGATCAACTTTCGAGCATCCCATCTAGTTCTTCTAGACACATGTACTTTACATAAACCTCCTGGTACTGTGGCGATAATTGAAAGAACCTCCATTAAAGAACATGTTCCAATTTCGACTCATACAATTCCTATTCATATAGTTGTTGACATAGTAATAGAAAAATTACCCAATTTAAAGGTTTTTATGCTAGGGATTGTACCAGAAAGTCTTGAAGGATTTTTTGAGCTAAATTTGTATAAAGAAGATGAAATCTCTCTCGAGGAGAGAACTAAAAATATAGATATTCCTTTTTTTAAATTTAATCTCACAAACAAGATTCAAAAAGTCGCAAATGAGATTATTAATATTATTAAAGTAATTATGCTAAAAATATAGAACCTTATTCTTTTTTTCCCGAGATTTTTGAGATATAATCCATGATTACTTCAATAGTTTTAGAGAGAATCTCTTGTTCCTCTAGATTTAACTCTTCTTTAATACTTTCTAAAAATGCTATTACCTTATCTGCTTCTCTCAACTTTCTAATATAATCAGAACCTCTTTTATTTAATGAACCTCCCCATGCCATATTTTACACCAAATCATAATAGAATAATGATTAATTTTGAATAATAACTATCAATTATAAATAATTCTACCAAGCATATAGGTTTTAACTCTAAATGGACTAATTTATAATAAAAAATTATAGCTTTTGATAAAATTATTAGGAATTAAATAAATTTCACAATAAAAGTTTAAAAATAACTTGAACCATAAGTTAGTTGATAAAATATCACTGCTATTTAGGTTTAAAAAGAATATATCAAATAATTAAGAAAAAATACTAAGAATAAACTGGCTAAAATGATCCAAGAATTAATGATAATTAATCAAGCAGGAATAGCCTTATTTTATCATAATTTCTTGAATGAGAATAGATTAAATGATGAACAATCATTAGCAAGCTATTTTGATATTATCTGCAGGTTTACAAAACGAGAATTCAAAGAAAGTTTAAAAATGTTGACATTAGATAGTTTAATCTTTTTCTTCTATACTCACAAGTCCCAATATCATCTAGTACTTAAATTTGATAATGAAGAACTAGATAAAAAACAGCTAGAAACATTTTCTGAAACTATAATTGAAAACTTTCTGAAAAATTATAACGAAGTTCTAAAAGATTTTAATGGAGAAATATCTCATTTTAAATCATTTTCTAAAGATATAATGAAGATCTTGGCTGCAAAATTTGAAAAATATAAGGATTTATTAATTATTGAAAATTAATCAGTTGAATCTTATAATTAGAAGCTTTTTTATCTAGGTCTCTTTCTAACTTTATCAATTCCTCCAATAAAGAACCATTTATAATAATGCTTAAAAATAAATTATAGGAAGAATTAATAAACTGAAAAGAAATCTTTATTTAAAACTAATATTATTTAATTCAAAAAAAGTGAAATTTAATGAGTTTAAATCGATTTGGTGCTAAAATTCAGGCAACATTGGATAAATATTTCCATAAGATATTTAATAATTCTCATTTCCTGTATACAATAATTTTCTTATTATCCTCCTTATTAATTAGTCTTTTAAGTCTTATTCCAAACCAAATTGTTGGGAATTTAATATTATTTTTAGCAACAGTTTTGGCTATCACTTTTATCCTATTAATGGTTGAAGGGTTAATTCCTCAATTAAATAACTACCTTTTTGGTATTGAAAAAAGATTTGATAAATGGAAGCTAATTTGTTTTACTATTAATTTTTTTATAGGTTTTTTTATTGTACTCCCTTATTTTCTTGTTGGCACTTCTTCTAAACTAACAATTCAATTTCTTGGATGGGACGTGATTCTTCCAGCAATTTTTATAATTATTTATTTTGGATGGAATCTTGTTCAAATCTTTTTCTTAAGAAGAGGTTTTGACGACGTTTCTGATAAACTTCATGATAAAATAATTGACAAATATGGAGTCTCAAAAAAGAAAGAACTAATCTGTTTGCTTTTTTTGATTTTGGCCTTAATTGTTCCAATTTTAATTGAATTAGGCACTTTTTTTGGCTTTTTACCTGAATTTTCCTCTGTAGGGGAAGGAGCTAGAACTTTATTTATTGCGAGCAGCTTAGTTGTCCTTATAATTTTAATTATTACATCATGGCGTTTAATTACATTATACCAAAGAAGTAAAAAAATTAGCTCAACCAATGCATATTCTTCCATGTTCTACATTCTGATTTGGATTTTACTCTGGTTTAGATCCTTTAGCTTCTTTAATTCATTACTGAATATTACTCAAGCCCAAACACAACCCGATATTGTTTCAGGCCTAATTGATATTTTACTTTTAGTTTTTACTGCAATTATGGTTCTTAGGGGTTTGGGTGAAAAGGTTTATGATTCTATTTTATTCAATTCTAATAATATGCCTTTCTTCCTCTTTGCTTTTACTGTTTTATACATTGAGGGACAAATCATTATGATTACGGGAGCAGGAAGTCTCACAGGGGTTTTGGCAGATCGAAACCAAATTAACCTCATCAATAATTTCTTGATAATACTCATAACTGTTATTTTTTATTGGTGGTATTCTGAACATTCTTTAGAACGAAAAGGTTTTCTTATTAGAAAACGTTATTACCCTGAAGATGTAGCCTTAGTATTAAAGGAATTTAATGAATATTTAGTGGATAAACGATTTTTAGATAAAGAAAAAGTAGGAATTGAAGAACTCCAAAACTTTCTTGTTATGAAAAATATTAAAATTCATGAGGAAAAACCAGAAGATACTGAATCTAAAATTAAAGTAGAAGAAACTCAAGAATAAAAAAAGATTATTTAGTTTTATTTAACTAATAATTTCCTTCCAATAGCTACAAATTTATTGTTAAATCTTTACTTTTTTTAC
>JBHLLP010000010.1:0-101169 GCA_048885525.1 Candidatus Hermodarchaeota archaeon
TTTTTGATTTTTCTTATTACTTTTTGTTAATCTTTAAAAATTTAAAATTCAAATTCTATACAACAATATTTTATTTACAATTTATATAAATTATTATCTAACTATGGATAAAAATGGGTCGTAATGCTAAAGTTAACCAAGTTATTATGATTATTTTAGATGATGTTCGGGCGGAACATATATTCAAATTAATGAAGGAAGGAAAACTTCCAAATATAATACAAATTGCGGATAATGGAATTACTTGTTCAAATTGTATTACTTCCTATCCAGCTATAACTTTTCCTTGTTATGGTAATATAATTACTGGCTCATATTCGGGATATTATCCTAAAGAAGGAAATGCAGTTCCTCTGTATCATTGGATAAATAGGACAGACCCACCATCGACTAGTAAAAAGGCACCTTTTATACGTAATTACGGAGATAGATCACAAGTATTAAAAATAAACAAAGATATCGGAAAAAATGTAAAAACAATTTTTGAACAAGCCCCTGAAGGAAATATGTTAAGTTCCCTATGTTTCTTATATCGTGGAGCTTATTTTGTTGTAGCCAAAAATGTCTCTGATATAGAGGGCATATTTAAAAACGTTTCAAAAGCTTTTGAAAATCCGGGGATATATTTTTCTAATAAAGAAGTTCCATTAATAAGTGTAGCTTACATTTTTCACACAGATGATATAATGCATGAAAAGGGATTCAATGATCCTAATTATATCAATCTAATTATTGAATCTGACAAATACATCGGATCTTTAATAAATACCTTGAAAAAAACTGGATATTATGATTCTACTGCAATTGGAGTAATTTCTGACCATGGCAATTTTAAAGCGAAGAATATTATTGATATTGCACCATTTTTCCAGCAAAAAGGATTAATACCATATAATCCCGAAAAAGGAATTGGAGATTTTGATTGTAATTTTGGATCAATGGGTTTTTTCAATTTTCCAGGGGATACATGGCAACATCATCCTTCAATTCAACAGATGCAAAAATTTAAGGTTAGTGGAAAGGGAAAGCAGGAAATGAATTTGTTTAATACGTTATGGAAAATTCCTGGAGTAAAATATATGTATTATAGAGAAGATGATAATAAACCAGAAAAAGGGATAATATATATTGAATATTTAGATAAAGATTCAGGAGAAAAAAGACATGGAATGATAGAATATCGAGGTTTTGGAAAAGATCAACAGACAAAATATACATTTGAAGGTAATGATTTTTATCATTACAGTGCTAATGAGAAATCAGTTAAAATTCTGGATAATAAGTTTCATACTGTGGAAGAATGGTTAGAGGCTACCAATCATATCAATTTCCCTATGATAATTGATCAGATTCCACGATATTTTAAAAATCCTAGATCTTGCGATATTATTATTTCCACGTTAGGTGAATATGGCTTCAATTATGATCATGGAGTAACACAAAGTGATTCACCTTACATTCATGATAATGGACTTCGAGAGTCTATGATAGTACCCTTTATGATCGGTGGTTCGGAAGAAATTCCAGAAATGGATTTATTATATTGTAAAACAACAGATATGGTTCCTACTCTACTAAATTTATTAGGAATTAAGCCACATTCAAGTGTAATTGGAAAATCTGTATTAAATTATCGTTAGAATTTCCTTTTTATTCTGTTTATGAGAATAAATCATATAAGAAAATTTTTTTAGACAAAAGTATCACGGATTTTTCGAAAAATAATTTTTATTAAGATCTTTAATTAAATTTGAATTATGGTCAAAATAAAAAAGCAAGATAATGACAATAGAACATCCTCAAAAAGAGAATGGTCTCGTTTAAGACGTTTACCTAGATTAATGGTTTACGGATTTGGTATTGTAACACTTTTTTGGTATTTTTGGTGTTTTATTGGTTTACTTATTGGAGTTATGTATTATATTTTCTTAAAAGATAACGCATGGAAACGAAATGGAATTGTATTAGCAATAGCCATTGGTTTTGTAACAGTTTTTGTACACTTCTATAAGGAAACTGCCCCTCTTCCTATTGTAATATGGTATTCTGTTATTTTCATTATATCATATTCATTATTTTTACTTATTTTAGAGATTTTTAAGAGAAAAAATATAACTTTTAAAAAAATAATTCAGTTGTATCAGGGATATGAGAATTTATCAAAGAGAAAACATAGAGCAGTTGAATTAATGATTATCTTTATACCTATTACTTTATGGACTTCTGTTAGTATTGATTTAAGGGTAATGTTTGATAATAATCCAAGGCTTCTATCGGTAAATGTACCCACAATGGTTAAACTTAATGAAACGTTTGATATTACAGTTGAAGCCTGGGATTCTTTTGAACGTTTAAGTGCTCTATATAAAGGAATTGTAGAATTTTCTATAAAATCATATAATTTTACTAATTATGATTTAATCTCAAATCCTCAAGCAAATTTGCCAGATTCATATGAATTTACAGGTCAAATTGTTGGATCTGATATTGCATATGAAATTAGAGATGGTAAAGATAACGGAAGGCATGTATTTAAAGCTAGGATTAGTACTCTAGGGTTCCATTATATTTTAGTAAATGATAGCATAACTAAAAACATATATTACAGTAATCCAATTTTAGTAAATAATTATACATCATCAGATCCATTTATAGTTTGGGGAGATCTTCATACTCACTCTGAACTCTCTGATGGAACGGGCACACCAGATCATTCGTTTTATTATGCAAAATATATAGCATGTCTAGATTTTAATGCGCTAACAGATCATGCTGAGATTATGTTATTTTCTCCATGGTCGCTTAACATTCTTGAATCTAGCACGAATAATTGGTACGAACCAAATAGTTTTGTTACATTCCATGGTATCGAATGGACTAGTGTTAGAACAGGTCATTATGTTTGCATTTTTAGTGGAAATACCCTATTAAAGTCACCTGTACTTGATTCATATTTTACGGTTAAATCTCCCCAAGCATTATGGAATATTCTTGATGATTTTACATCAAGACATGGAGTAAGGGCATTGGCACTGCCGCACCATTCGACCAAGGAAGCTTATATTCAAGATTGGACATATAATAACCCAAAATATGTTAAGATTGCAGAAGTATCTTCTGTTCATGGAGAATTTCTATTTGAACAACGGCATGAATTAAATTATGTAGGTGCTATTGATAAACCACCTATATGTACAAATGGTTCTTCAGTAGTCGATGCATTTACTATGGGGTATAGAATGACAATGTATGTTGCTAGCGATGAGCATGATGGTCATCCAGGTCACAGTCTAAGTCATACTAGAGCTTACATTGGGCATCAACGTCCTTTCAGTTTATGGCATACTCGAAACGAACATCCATATCCTGGAGGATTGACAGCTGTTTATGTAAATAATCTTACAAGAGAAGGAGTTTTCAGTGGTATAGAAAATCAGAGAGTTTATGCAAATTCGGACCACGGACGTCCGATTCTTACATTTAAGATAAATGGAACTCCAGTAGGAGATGGATCAACATTTACAGCCAAAAACTCAACAGAACATAGAGAAATAAATGTATTTCTGGCTCAAGATGGGGCACCAGTTGCATTAAAATCCAAATCTGCGTCAGTCACTCCAAATTGGATTCCGAATTGGAATGCAGATATTGAAATTATTAAAAATGGGGAGTTATGGCACACCGAACAAATAAATTCACCGATAGTCAATATTTCAATAATTGATAGTGAACCTATAACAGGGACTTCTTATGAAAATAGTTGCGTTAAAATAGGAAATAATTACTATATTAATCATTACAGTGACAATCCTATTGACCCAAGTACCTTAAATACTCTAGGTTTTGATTATTATTTAATTCGTGTTGTAGGAGAAAATGGAAGAATGTCTTATGCTGGACCAATATGGGTCGAATACGAAAGATAATTATTTAATGACAATATTCAATTAGTTTTTATTAAAAAAATCTTTATCAAACTCAATTAGGAATTTAATTTTAGGGTATTTGAGATGAAGTCTAATAATATTATTATTGTTCCGCATACTCATTGGGATCGGGAGTGGTATTTAACATTTCAAGAGTTCCGTGCTAGATTAGTAATAATGATGGATAAACTGTTAAATATCCTTAAAACTGATCCAGATTATAAATGTTTTGTGTTAGATGGTCAGGTAATCCCATTAGATGATTACCTAGAAGTAAGGACTGAAAGAGAAGAAGAAATTAAGAAATATGTAAAACAAGGGAGACTCTCAATTGGTCCCATGTATGTTCTTCCCGATGAATTTTTAGTTAGTGGAGAATCCCTCATCAGAAATCTTTTGATTGGGCATCAAATTGCAAGAAGATTCGGAAGAGTTATGAAAGTGGGATATATCCCTGATCCTTTTGGTCATATAGCTCAACTCCCTCAAATTCTTCAAGGATTTGAAATTTCATCAGTGATGTTTCAGAGAGGTTTTGGAAATGAATTTGAGGAAAATAATCTGAATATGGAGTTTAAATGGAATTCTCCCGGAGAGGCGGCATCTATTCTAGCGATTTTCTTAAGATATGGATATGGATCATTAAATCTATATAACACAAAAACAATTAAGGGAAAATATTTACCTGCTTTAAGAACAATTAAAAACACTATTCGAAAATTCGAAGAGTTAACAATCACTCCTAATGTTTTGCTAAGTAATGGTAATGATCATCTTGAAGCACTACCTGAAATTCCCAAAATAGTAAAACAATGGAATGATTTTAATCCCGATAAGCATCTGGAACAAGCAGATTTTGAATATTACGTTAATAAAGTTATTGAATCCAAACCAGAATTAAACGTGTTCCAAGGAGAATTGAGAGGAGGTAGGTTTTCGCATTTATTATCCGGAGTCCTCTCAGCACGTATGTGGATAAAACAAAGAAATACGGCTATAGAATATCTATATGAAAAATATATTGAACCCTTATCAACAATCACGTGGATCCTTGACAAAAATAATAATTTTATTTACCCTAAAGATTATATTTTGACTGGTTTGAAGTGGCTTCAAAAGAATGCTCCACATGACTCCATTTGTGGTTGTAGCTTAGATCAGGTTCATGATGAAATGAATACTCGGTTTGATTGGGCAGAACAGATCGCAGACGAAATTTTTAAGGATTCTTTCTCTTATATAAGTGATTTTATAAATACTGATTCTAAATATAAACATCTTAATATCTTATTAATATATAATCCACTTCCCTGGCAACGGAAAGATGTTGTAACGGTTAATTTTATAGCTAACAAAACAGGCAGTGAAAAATTTCCATATGATATAAAATTTATGGACTCTGAAGGAAAAGAAATTGAATATCAGCATCGATTTGGTGAAGAAGAACCGAGATTTACCTTAACAACAAATATGAGTCATAATTTCACATTTTTAGCTGAGGTGCCTCCATTAGGTTTTAAAACATATTATGTTTTTCCGGTAGAATCTGAAAATGAAATTATTTTCAAAGAAGATGATACTTTTAAAATTACACGAGATTACTTAGAAAATGAGCACTACAAAATTAATATAAAATCGAATGGTTTCATTGTTATAATTGATAAAGAAACAGGAATTTTATATGAAAAAGTTTGTGAATTTGAGGATATGGGAGATTGGGGAGATGAATATGACTTTTCAGGTCCTAGAGAAAACCAGACAGATATGATTTTTACTTCTGATGATGCAGCAGTATTTGAAAGGTTAGTACACATTGATGGTCCTACTCAAAAAACATTTAAACTGAGGTTAAATTTAAAACTCCCTTATTCATTAACTGAAGATAGATATAATAGAGAAGAGTATTTAGTTGATAACAAAATATCCATATTTATCTCCTTATATAAAGGAATTAAAAGGATAGATTTTAATATTCAACTAGAAAATGATAGCAAAGATCATCGAATACGTGTCAAATTTCCTACAAAGATAAAATCTGAAACTGTAAACGCTGATGGTCATTTCTATGTCATTCCTAGAAATGTTCAATTGCCTAATGCAGATAATTGGACTCAAAAGCCTTTACCCATGAATCATCAAAAGGATTTTGTTTCAGTAAGCGATAATTCAGGAACGTTTGCTGTATTGAACAAAGGATTACCTGAATATGAAGCGATAGTGAATGAGGATGGTACCATTACATTTGCAATAACTCTTTTACGATGTGTTGAATGGTTATCTCGTGATGATTTTGCTAGCAGAATGTCTCATGCAGGTCCTGGCTTTAAAACTCCAGGAGCGCAGAGTCTAGGTAAACAATCATATGAATTGTCAATTACTACAACATCAAAATCAAGCTGGTTAGATTCAGATATACATCTTAGAGGAAAAGAGTTTAACAACCCCTTAAAACCTATTTTTCCGGCAATGGCTAATAGCCCATATAGGGTATTAGATAAAGTTATATTAAAACCGACTGGAGTTATGTCTTACTATTTTAAACCTAAAAAGAATAATCTTGATACTTTCCTTCCACCTACTCTTAGTTTTTTTGAAATTGATAATAAATGTGTATTATTAAGTGCATTTAAAAAATCAGAAGTAGGAGATACTGTTATTCTTAGAATTTATAATATAAGCTCTAATCATCAAAAAGCAGTTTTAACATTTTATGAGAAAATTTTGATTAATAAAGTTGAGATCGTAAATTTTCTCGAAGAAACCCCCAAAAATGAAATTAAAGCAAAAGTAGACAAATATATAGATAATATACTTGAAATATCAATGGAACCACATGTAATTGTTACAATTAGAATTGAGTGTACACTTTTGGAGTGATTAATTTGTGGAAACTAATAAATAAACTATTTTTGTCTAATTGTTAAGAGTATTGAAAATCTGAAATCCCTTTTATTTTACCAAATAAAATGTAGTATACTGATGATAAAATATATTTATAAATTGAAAATTTTGACTTAAAATGAAATTTATTGAATATTCGAAGAAATATATTCCTAAAATAAACCACGCAATCAAAATCATTTATGATCGAAAATTTGAAAGCGTAAAAAATACTTTTTTGAGGGACTACTATTCAGAATTGAAAGACTACTTCTTATCAGGTGGAAAAAGAATCAGACCTCTACTTTGCATTGCTACTTTCAATGCTTTCAATGAAAAAGTAGATGATAAAATTGTTCTACCCAGTATTGGAGTAGAATTTCTTCATAATGCATCCTTAATTCATGATGATATCATTGATAAAGATGATTTTAGGAGAGGAAAACCCGCATTCCATTTCAGATTTCGTAATTATCATCAGAAGTATAATTTGAAAAAGATGACAGATTATGATTTTGGGAATTCAATCGGGATTATTGGTGGTGATTCCGCTTTTTTTTTAGGATTAGAAGCGTATCTTTTCAATGAGTTTGAAAAGGATCTTAATCTTAAAGCAATTAATTACTATGAACAAGCTTTTATGGAGATAGCAAATGGTGTTTTAATAGAAACTGATATGGTCAACCAGAGAAATCCGACAATTTCAGACTATATTAAAATGATTACACTTAAAACTGGGGCCTTAATTGAAAAATCGATTTTAATTGGGGCAAATTATGCCAAAGTAGATGAGAAGCTTAGGAATTATCTTTCCATTTATGGCATTAATATCGGAATAGTTTTTCAGATAATGGATGATATCTTAGGGACTTTCGGAGATGAAAAAGTTACGGGAAAACCGACAGATTCAGATATTATTGAAGGGAAAAAGACATGTTTATTAATTGAAGCGTTAAATAAATTAGATCAAAAAGACAAACATAGATTAGAGAAACTCATTGAAAGTCCAAATATTGCACAAGATAATGTCCAAGAAATTAAAGATTTTTTTCTTAAAGTAGACGTCGTAGGTTCATGCAAAGATTTAGCAAAATTATATTTTGACGAAGCAAAACTCTACCTAGATAAATTAAGTAATGTAATCAATCAATCTGAAGTAGAATTCTTTACAAATTTATTAGATTTTGTAATTGAAAGAAAATTCTAAGAGAAAGAAATTATTATATTTTTTTTTTATTTTTCATTTTTGTAAGATACTATTATAATTTTATTATAAAAGAAAATTATAATTATTTAATAATCTTTATATCAAAATTATATGAAATTGTTCAAGGAGGATATATTTGAAGATACTCCAAGACATTTGGATTTTGGATGAAGGGGGGATAGTAATATTTCACAGAGAGTTCGATAAAGCAGTCTCACCCCAACTGTTCGGAGCGATGATGAGTGCGTTAAATTATTTTGCCGAACAATTAGCTGAGAGAGGTTTATCAAATTTTGAATTGCAAAATACAAGATTTACTATAATAAAACAGAGTGGGCTTATATTCGTAGCTAATTCTTCGAGAGAAATAACTCAAAAAAAAGTTAATAAAGAATTAAAAAAGATATCAGATAAATTTTTTAAACTATACTCAGAGGAATTAAAAAACTTTGAAGGTCAAATAGATGCCTTTACAGGATTTATAAAGGAAATTGAGAATGCTTTAGAAGAAAAACCAGATAATTTGTGAAAATAGTGTTTTTTTCTTTTTCTTTTATATTTCTTTATATTTTTACTACATAAATTATTTATTAGATTTTATAACAAAATAATTGGGGATTACCAATAACTTAATAAGATTTCTATGTGATGTATTGAAAATTATTAGATATTTATTGATTCATCCATTGATACAATTTACCCACTAAAACCCTCTTAGAGCTATTAGATTTGAGTTCATTAACATTTTTAATATTCATTAACCACATTGAAGATCTTAATTCTTGCTTTAAAGTTTTTATTTCGTTAAGTGTGTACATATGTGTATTATTTTTATAATCTTGCCAAGCAGCATTTAAAAATTTAAATGCAAATCCTCCAATATCAGCACCTAAAACAATTGCCTTAGCAATATCCACACCTGTTCTCAATCCTCCTGTTCCTATTATTAATTTTTCAGATACCTTTCTAACATTCATTATACTAACCGGTGTGGGAATTCCCCAATCTCGAAAAGTGTCTGCAATTTTTCGAGTATATACTTCAAAACTACTCTCGTCTCGTATTGATTCTATTGCGGCAAAACTAGTACCCCCTGTTCCTCCAACATCAAATCCATCGAATCCTAACAAATCAAGCTTTAGAGCTAGATCACTATTAAATCCTGTTCCAACTTCTTTAGCAATCATAGGAGTTTTTAGATTCTTTTTTAGTTCTTTAAATCTTTTCTCAAAGTTTTTATAAGATATATTTCCTTCACTTTGAACTAATTCATGCAAAGCATTAAAGTGTATAGCCATGACATCTGCATTAATCATCTCAATACAATTTTTAAAGTTATTTAAATCAAAATTAGGATCGCATAATTGTCCAATTCCTAAATTTCCTATAATAGGGATATTAGGGGCAACATCACGCACAATTTTAAATGAATTAATAGTAGAAGGGTCTTCTAAACCTATTCTTTGACTGCCAACACTCATAATAATATTTTCTGAACTTGCAGCATTTGCTAAGATGTTATTAATTGCTTTAGAAATATCATGTCCTCCAGTAATTGCTGCTATACATATAGGAGCTGATATTTTTTTATTAAAGAAATCAACAGAAAGATCAATATCTTCTAATTCATAATCCGGAAGTGGATGATGGATTAGATTAATTTCATCAAAATAGTTCTTTGCATGTTGCACATTATGCTCTAAAGGTATTTTTATGTGTTCAAGCTTTCTATTATATAATTTATTTACTACTTCTCTCTCATAAGTTGGTTCAATATTAGTACATTCTAAGTATTGATTATTTAAGGCTTTAGAGATATTTCCATTTTTGATTCCATTAATAATTTGAACGGGTATATTAAATTTTATAATGTCCTTGATTGTTTCTAGTTTACTTTTTATGCCTCCAGTAACATCTATTTTTTGATCTAATTCTGCCAACTTTATATTATTCAAATCGTTAGATTTTAATTTTAAAGCTAGCTTTTCATTCCCATTATCTTTAATATATATCCCATCTTCCTCAATAGCAAATATAACTTTTGAGATCTTAAACTTTTGAACATTTGCACATAATTTTAAAATAATTTGATCTCCAGAAAGAATAGTAAAAGAAGAATCCCAGCTTAGAAGAATATCACCATATAGAACGGGTATTATTCCGAGCTCAAGCATCTTTTCAATAGGATCAATAGATTTAAAAACAATTTCATTAAAATCTTGTATAAATATACTAGAAGGTTGAATTGAAATCGCAGAACATTGCTTATCTAAAAACTTGTTAATTATAATAGAATTAAATTTAGTCATTGCTTCATGAGTCTTAGAAAGTCCTATAATTTGCCCTTTAATAGATTCATTTAATCCCTGAGAAATTTGATATTTTTTAGCAATCGGGTGTCCAAATGATCCACCGCCATGAACCAAAACAATTAGTTTTTTACTTTCGATAATTTGGTTAATGCACTTCTCTAAAATATCTTCTCTAAGAGAAAAAGGTCTATTTTTATCAGTTAATAAACTTCCACCTAACTTCAACAAAATAATTTCATTCTTGGTTTTCAATTTTAATTCACACTCATCCAATCATTGTTTTCCATGCTTCATATCCTTCTTTTTTAAAAATTTTTGCAATTTTATCTTGTATATTTTTATTTTCAGCTAAAGCAATGACTAGTCCCCCTCGCCCCGTTCCCGTCATTTTAGCACTTATAGCCCCATTTTGCAAGGAGATTTCGACCAATTTATCATTAACTTCTCCGGATACATTTATCTTTTGTAATAATTGATGATTTTGATTCATTAGGTCTCCAATAGTGGGAATATCCCCTTCAAGTAAGGCTAATTTTGCTCTTGATGCTAATTTTTCATACTTTTTAAAGATTTTTTCAAACTTTTCTGGAAATTTTTCTTTTAAACGTCGGACATCAGCCACTACCTCTGTTGTTGAAGCTGTTATTCCTGAATTTATTATTACTAAAGGTATTTTCTTTGGAGATTGTAAAAGTTCCATAGTATTTTCTCCTCCTTTTAAGTTTTTAACAAACCAAATTAAACCACCATAAGTAGAGGCCGTGTTATCAATCCCTGATGGCGTGCCATGATAAGCTTTCTCTCCTTCATATGCTGCTTCATTTATCTTTTCTTCAGTGAGATTAAGATTAAATGTGTTACTTAAAGCTCGAGAAAGTGATGTACATTGGGCTGCTGAGGCTCCTACTCCGCTAGCGGCAATTAGGTCTCCTGCAAATGTTATCTTAAGCTTTTGACTAACTATATCAATTTTTAAATAGTCAATTATATTTTTAATTGAAAGCATTGCCTCATTAAACTTTTGTTTTTTATAACCCGGTGTTGCTAGTCTTTGATCATCAACTGTCCAACCATTACCTTCAGCTACTTTAACTTCAGCATTTGTATAGGATCCTAATGCTGAAGCGATTGCTGGAAGACCATAAACAACAAAATGATTGCGTTTATCCCTGAAATAGGAAAAAAATTTCGCCAAAGAGTATGGTCTTTCCATATCCCTTTCCAGTTCCCAAATTTTTCACCAATTATAATCGTGTGATAAGATAAAAATTGAAAATATTCAAATTAATATAAATTTCTTAATCTATGACTTAATTAAATAATTTTTAACATTATTTAAAAAGTTGGATAAAGAACGATAGCAATTATAAGTTGTATTAAAATAAATGTTCATTTGTTGTATAAGAATCATTAGCAGGTTTTACAAGAATAGTTTTCTCTACTCCTTCAATACTTTCTAAAACATTTTGAACATAATCAATGATTTCCGGTCTGCATAGACAGTGTACATTTGGTCCTGCATCAATCGTAAAGAAACAATCTAAATTTTCAGATTTCCTTATATCTAACACTTTTTTTATTACTTTCAAGGTAATTGGATTCCAATAAAATAAAGCTGGTTCAGAAGTCATCATTACTGAATGCATAAATAAACAATTTTTTTCAGCAATCATTCCAATTTTCTTAAAATTGTCATCTAGTATTGCTTTCTTGATTTCAATAGCTTGTTCATGCGACTTTTTAACTCTTACTTCATTATAGATACTAGTTTTAGCTAATTCATGACCAATATCAGATGACACCTCCTTTCTTCCCTCATCTATAATTGCAATAATTGCATTAATATTACATTCATTCGGGCCACATATTTGTTCTGCATATGATGTTTCATGGGACGTACCACAATGCCAATATACAAATCCACCATGGATTGACCGTGCAGCAGATCCGGAACCTAACCTAGCAAATGTAGACAATTGCTCTTTTGTTAAATCTAAATTTAATGCTTTTGCCGCGGCAATAGTAAGTGCTGCAAAACCAGCTGCGGAAGATGCCAAACCTGCTTGGGTAGGAAAATCATTAAGACTTACCATTTTAAATTTATAATCAATTTTTTTTAATTTTTTTAATGAAGTAACGATCTTTAGAATTCTTATCATATCTCTTCCATTTAAAAGAGTATTATTTAAAATCGCTGTATTTTCTCTAAAATCTTCTGAAAATTCTATCGTCGTGTGAGTTTGTAAATGGAGATTTTGTGATAATCCATATTTGGTCATGCTTACACTGTCATTTAAAGGTATATTTAACTCTGGGGATACTTTACTCCAATTACCCCAATATTTTATCAATGCAATATTTGAATAAGCAATTGCAGAAGATTTCATAAACACCAAAATAATATTAATCTATTATTTCGATGGTTCCCTCTGAACCATCAACTAATAGAATTTGTCCAGTTTTTATTTTGCTAATTTCGATTTGATCCACACACGGAATTTCACTTATTATACACCCTACAGCAACGATTGTATCAATTTGCTTATTAACAATTGCAGCAGGAGCCATGTTATTCTTTTTCATTCTATACATGGTATAAGATCCTACTGTAGATCCTTTACCAGTTGGAAATACTAATACTTTTCCTGTGATAGATGCCCCCTCAAGTTCATGTCCAACCTCAACAACTTTCCCTGTATCAGGATCTACACCGCCATAAAATGAGATACCATCTTTTGTAACAATCGCTTCTGCCTTAGCAGTACCTTTATATATTTTTCTTCCTTCTAACTTCATTTTATTGCTTCCTCCACGCAATCCCCAATTGAACCAATTTTTACATTAAATTTATTTTTTGACCGACCATAATAACACGCTTTAGCGGAATCAACCATCATTCCTTTGAAACGTCCTTTAATTGGAGCGACGACACAACAAGTATCAGCAGCAAATTTTGCTCCTGCATCTTCAATTATTTTTGAATACCCTGCTTGATCAGCAATTCTTTTAGTAGGTCGTGCGGTAGTGATCCAAAATTCTTTATTTACTGTTTTTCCCTTCAATAAGTTTGCTATTTGTGCAATTTCATGAATTGATGCATGAGGGCACCCAATACTAACAAAATCTATCTTAATATCATCATCAATAAGTTCTAATCGTGTTTTATCTAGTTCATCTTGATTAATTTCAAAAATTATTTCATTTGGTTTAGGATATTTATTATATTCTGGCGTTATTCCTTCCATATGAAATAATGCAGTTCCTCCATAAGTTGCTACAGATGCACAAAATGATTTGAGTTCTTCAACAGTTGCTTTGGAAATTCCTGTTATATATGGTATTTTCTTTCCTAATTCTCCCAATTTATCCCCAATTATTTTACCTAAAACGCCAAATGCGTCTGTTCCTTCAATAGGAGCATTAATCTTAATTAAAACTTCCCCATAACGATTTATATCCAAATGATATCCATAATTTGGAGTTTTCCCAGTAATAGCTGATGCTAAAGCACTTGGGCCACCTTCTCGATTAGTTAGGGCACCGATGACAGAATTAGCATAACAAACTGCACTACTTTCCGCCCAAGCAAGATGTTGTCCAAAATGTGGAGTATTCCCAATTAAATATGGGGTACAAGAACACGTCGTAATTATACCCATTTTAGCGAAAGCATCAATTGCTCGATTTTGATTTATTGCAAACTCCCTATCTATCCCCAATACTTGCCAATTTTCCCGATCCATTCCAGCAGGATTTAAGGTTGTTAAAACTCTAACCTTACCATCCTCTGCCATTTCATTCAAGAACTCTAAACCAGCTTCGCCAAGGTTATCAAATGAAACCCCTGCTATTTGAACTCCATAAACATCAACCATACATTCAGCTTCAAATATTTCACCTAAAGTAGTTAATATTTCCATCGATTTTCGAGCAGCCTTTCCGTATACCCCATTTAACATATCTTGTTCTTCTGATGTTAATTTCATTTTTCTCTCCTTATCTTAAAAATATTTGTTAATATCCACTTCTGGAAATTTTGCAATTTCAAAATTCTTTCCTTTGATGATAAGTGGTTTAGTTAAATCAAAACCAATCTTTGTAGTCATTTTTGTTCCAGGTTCAGCACTAGGATCTAAACTGCTTCCTGGTTCTTTATCTTTAACTATCATTCTTGTATCTCCTTGAAAGCGAGTGGCCATAGCCCATTCCACAGATAAAGGATCATAGATATTAATATCTTTATCAACAATAAAAACATGTTTACAGCTTGTATGGCCTGTAAAAGTTCCCTCTATAGCTTTTTTTCCATCTTCTTCTGTCTTTTTATCAATTTGAACAATAGCATGTAACCAAGAAGATCCACCGGGACTGATATTTACATCTAAACATTTTACACCTAATTCATTTACCTTATTGAAAATCGTCGGTTCACGTGGCATGCCCATAAGAATTTTATGTTCAAGAGCACCTGGTAAGAGAGCTTGCCAAATCGCATCCTTTCTATGAGTTATTTTTTTAACTTCAAAGATAGGCTCTTCTCTAACAATATCATAAGTCTCAGTTAGATCAACAAAAGGACCCTCAGAATGTTTTTCTTCTAAATAAACACGTCCTTCCAAAACAAATTCAGATTCTGCTGGAATTAAAAGATCTACAGTGCTTGCCTTAGTCACTTTAATAGGTTCTAATGAATTTGCAATTTCTAATTCATCAACTCCAATATCTACAGAAGTTGCTCCAGCAATTAAAATATTTGGAGTATTTCCTATGCAGAAAGCTACATCTAATTCACCATTTTTTTCAAGAAATTTATGGAAATGTCGACCACTTACAATACGAGTTGAAAATTTGTTATTAGAAAATTGCATAGCTCGATGAAAATCCATATTTTGCCCATAATCAGGATCTCGAGTAATAACAACAGCAGAGCTAATGTAATTTCCGCCATCTTTTTCACAATGGAATAAAATAGGTAGTTTATCTAAGTTAATGTTAGATTCAATAACTTCTTGACAAGGAGCATTATCTATAACTTTGGGTTTTGAACGTTCCTTAATTGCTTTTGAGAGCATTGGGATAAGATCTGCTGGAGTAACACCAAAATACGCAGCAATTACATTTTTCGTACAGAACACATTACCTACAACACGAAATTCAGATTCTCTAACATTATTAAATATTACTGGAGTTGGCTCAATTTCTTTTAATATTCCCGCGATTTCTAATTTCTTCGATACTTCAATATTCACATTTCGTAGAAAACCTTTTTCTTCAATTTGATTTATATATTCTCTAAATCCCATAGTATAATCCATCTCAAAAATTTAATTCCTATTATACAAATATTTCTATTTTCAATAATTTTTAGAAGAGTTACAGAAACACATTTTATAAAACTAAATGTTTTCATCATTAACTATTCGTTGAAAAATTTCCTTTGCATGATCAATCCTGATTTTTTTATCTTTTACTAATTGACTGGCAATCTTTTCTATTAAATTTTCAGGGATTCCAGCAAGTCTTGCAATATTTTTCGAGTGGAGTGCCATATGACCTTTTTGAATTCCTTCCGAAGCTAAAGCCCTTAGAGCCGCTACATTTTGGGCTAAACCAAGTGCAGCAGCTACTTGAGAAAGTTCATTAGCGCTATTAACATTTAAAATTTTTAACGATAATCGAGCCATTGGGTGTATTTTAGTCATTCCTCCAATGATGCCAAGAGCAAGAGGGATTGCAATTTCTCCAGTCAAATTACCATCTGAGTCAAGCTTATAGTTAGTTAATGGAGAATATTGACCTTTCAATGCAGCATATGCGTGAGCTCCAGCTTCAATGGCCCGTGTATCATTTCCAGTAGCTAATGTTAAAGCTACAATTCCGTTCATTATTCCCTTATTATGAGTTGTTGCTCTAAATGGATCTGCTAATGCAAATTCATAAGCATTTAATATCCCCTCAACAACCTCAGTTCCACCCAATAATTCTTTATCAAATGTAGCTTTACTCTTGGCAATTCGATGAGTTGCCAAATTTGATACAATTCTAAGATATACTTTCCCACCACATATCTCTTCTATATATGGACTGATAGTTTCAGCCATTGTATTTACTACATTCGCTCCCATTGCATCTAAAACATCAACTAATAAATGCAAAATTAACATTTTACCTTTACGAGTTTCTATTTTTCGTAATTCAATATCGAAAGCACCACCACCCAATTCATTCAAAAATGGATCTTGTTCATTAGCAATTTTTAAAAGCTGAACTTTATTATTTGTAATTTTGTTTATAGCGATTTTAATATCAGGTAATTGAGTAATTTGAATTTGTGAAATCATCACTGATTTTACTTCTTCTGAATAAAATCCTCCGTGTTTTCTTGCAAATCTAGCTGCATTTGAAGCAGCTGCAACAACAGAAGGTTCTTCAATAACCATGGGAATTAAATAATCCTTATTATTTATTTTAAAATTACAAGCGATTCCAAGTGGTAACTGATAGGAACCAATAACATTTTCTATTAAAGTATCAATTTGAGTTTCTGTAAAATAACCTAAATTTTCTAATAATCTCATATCATTGTCATCAAGTTTAATAAGTTTTGATAATATTTCTCTGCGCTTTTTTATTGAAAATTTATAAAAACCAGAAATTTCAGAATTATATCTACTCATATTTAACATTAATTTTTTTTTAAAAAGAATTATTTGTTATACATTTTTACATTTAATACAAAAAATAATTATTTTTCTTAATTAAATAATACTTATACGAAAATTAGATTTATATTCAACCATCTGTGAGAATTATGATTCTAATTGGCATAACTGGAGCGTCAGGAATATTAATCGCCGATAGATTATTACAAATTTTAAAAGCGAAAAATATTGAAACTGGATTAATTATATCAAAATCAACTGAAAAAGTAATTTTAACTGAAACTTCCTTAAAGCTCAATGATCTTAAACAATTAGCTTCAATCAATTATGATGTTAATGATCTAACTGCACCTCCTTCTAGCGGTTCATATAAAATTGATGCGATGATTATAGTTCCATGTACAATGAAAACTTTAGCAGCAATAGCAAATGGTTATTCTGATAATTTAATTACCAGAGCTGCAGACGTTACAATAAAAGAAAAGAGAAAACTTATTCTTATTGTAAGAGAAAGTCCCCTAAGTCCAATACATTTAGAAAATATGCTTAAACTAGCAAAACTAGGTGTTGTAATAGCACCACCAGTTCCTTCTTATTACATTAAACCAGAATCTGTTGATGAACTAATCGATCATACTGTAGGGCGAATTCTTGATCAAGTAGGTATAGAATTTAAAATTAAAAGATGGGGAATGGAATAATTATATAGGAAAATTACAATAAGTTTTACGTTTCTGATGTAAGAGTTTTAAGTATATCTTCTATATGATTGATTGCTGTCGATACGTGGGCTTCATTCGGATAAAACTTACTAGTACAATTAGGAATGGCTTCACACATTGATTTCCCCATTCTAACGGGTACGCTAGTATCTAATTCGCCATGCCATAGAAAGATTTTTATGTTTGAAGGGATCTCTTTCAGGCTAAACCCCCAATCTGAGCTTAATAATTTAACATCATGAACGACTCCAGCGACTCCTTGTCGAAAGGGTTCTGCCATTAATTCAATATATAAAGGTATTTTATTAGGATCTACCATGATTTTTTTATCTGGCTCTGGCAAATTTTTAGATCTTTTTTGAAATGTCTTTTCGAGTTCCTGGGGTGTTTTTTCTTTCATTTTCAAAATTTTCTTTTGAATAATCTTATAAAACTTAGTTAAAAGTCCAGGCTTATCTCTTGCTAATTTAAGCTCTTTCTGTTTTCCCTTATCCATCCCCTCTAAGCCCAAGTTAATAGGACCAAGTCCAGAAACAATACCACAGTACGTCAAACGCTCAGGAATCTTTAATGCACATATTAGAGCATATGGACATCCACCAGATCCTCCCAAAACTGCAAATTTTTCAATATTTAAATTGTTAGCTAACTCAATAACATCATCAGGCCAATCCAAAATTGTCCTATTCTGCTTAAAATCTGAAAGTCCTCTTCCAGGACGATCTATTGAAATAAGACGAATATCAAACTGTTTATCATCAAAACCATACATTTTAGGTTCAAGACGGGAGGACCCATGACCATGAAAATAAAATATCGTTTTTCCCTCAGGAACTCCAAATTCTGCATATCCTAGTTTGCGTCCGTCTTTTAATTTAATAATTTGATTGTATTTTTCATTCATTTTCTTTTAATCACTCATTAAAAAGAATATAAAAGAAAGTATTAATACTAAGTAAGGATAATTATTTAATAAAATATTTTAATAAAGTATAATCATTCTAAATGTGAAATTGGCATATCTTGAATTTGATAATCTCGTTTTATCAAATATTTTTCAGGTATTGGGATATATATTGGACTCCAATTTAATAAACCTTTTGCGTTAATGTTTTCCTCGTTTAGATTTTCAACTCTACGTATTTCATACTCTAAGCTGTTACCTTTTTTTACGTTGTTAGCTACTCTTACTAATCCATCTTTCAAATATTTTAAGTTAGTAGTATCTGATTGAGGAATTGGATCACTATTTAGCTTTGCAAAAAGGGGAAAAAACCTTTTATGATACCCAGAATGTCCTTTAGGACAGTGGTTTAATCCTTTTATATTAGGGATAAGGCATCCTTCATCGCAAAAATGAAGTGTAAATCCTCTTTTATTATTATATTCATGTTCAATAATATGACCTAGTAATATCTCTGGTTTAGCATGACCATTCTTAATTAATTCATATTCATGAACACTTTTCTTTTCTTTTAATTTTATGAAATCATTTATATGCGGCCCTTTTTGAACAATTTCATTAAAGCTCTCTTGAACTTTTAAGAGACCTGAAATACAGGTAGCTCCTGAACCGTAAGAGCCAAAATAGATCGTATCATATGGGCGAGCTTGGTTTTCTAATAAATAGCACACTTGAGCCCAAATTGAAGCGTTGTACATATTTCCAAAATGCATTGGAACATTCAACTGAGGAAGTAAATGCTCTTTTACATTTGTATTTACCCAATATGAAAATCTCTCTAAAGTTGGAGAAGAAAATCCTCTTTCTTTTAATTTTAAATAAAGATATTCTGGTAATACTGTTACATCATGTAGAAAATGATCGAGTTTCTTGAGTATAGATGATCTTATCTTTTTTCTGTCAAATTTAGGTAATTCATTAATATGTTTTATCCAACGCTTCAGTATTATTTGTTGCATACACTTTAGGGGAAGCTTGGAATATGGAGCATGGAAGGTGTAAAAATCAGCATGAAAGTCCCCAATATTTCTAATTAAATCATCATAAGCAGCCAGTTGAAATTTAAGATAAGCATCTTGGGAATATTGCCCAAATGCTCTAGCATTTTTATCATTAGATGGTCTAAAAAAGTCATTAACATTTCCAGAAACTTTTCCAAAATTTTTACTAAATTTAGCTATTCTAGGATTTTTTGATATTACGACTGCGATGGCTCCTGAACCTTGGGTAGGTTCACCGGGAGAACCCAATTGATATGAAGAAATGTCCGCACTTATGATGATAGCGTTATTTATAACTTTTTTTTCTATTAAAGCTATGGCATTAAGAATAGCTAATGTACCCCCCGCACATGCGTTATAGACATCCATTGAAAGGGAATTGGGAGAGATTTCTAACATTTCAGCAAATATATTGGAGATGCTTTTAGCTGCATAAACCTCTGTCTCAGTTCCCACAAATAAAGCGTCAATACTTTTTGGAGAGATACCACCTCTTAATAAGGCATTATATCCTGCTTTTAAACCTAGTGAAATAATATCTTCGTCGATTTCGGCTAATCGCATCTCTTTCGAAAGTAAACCTTTTTCATATTTGCTTGGATCTACATGTCTCTTTAAAGCAAGCTCTTTTAATTTGACGTAGTGTCTTGGAGCATGAAAACCAATAGAATCAATTCCAATGTCCGAAAATAAGTAATCGTTAGAAAGCATTAAGGAGATCTCTTGAATTGATAACTTTACTTTATTCCAATTTCTTTTATATAATACTTATTTGTTCAAAAACTTATCTAAATAAAATTATTCTTATTAAAAGAATTGATTATTTAAAAATTCTCAGTAGACTAATATTTTCAACAGTTCAAATTCTTATAAGTGTTATATATTTCAAATAGTATGTTATTTCTTTTATAAACTTTCAAAAAGTAAAAATTGTAGCTTTAAATATTATTTAGGAATAATTCTTAAGAAATTTAAATCTTTTGCATCTATATTTATTATTTGGAATTTAAATAAGAAGTTTTAATTCAATAAACATTTTAGAAAAAATTAATATCTTTAATATTCATATTAATATTGAAAATATTACAACTATCATTGAATTAGATGAACACAACTTTAGAAGAATTAAAAGAAACAGGAAAAGACCAGCTACCTAAGCATATTGGCTTAATTGTTGATGGTAATCGACGATGGGCTAAAAAAAGAAATCTTGATGTAAATTTTGGTCATTTAGTAGGATATGAAAATCTGAAAAAAAGGCTGTTTGACTTTTTTGATGCTGGAATCCACTATTTAAGTCTGTACATATTGTCACTTGAAAACGTGAAGAGACGAAGTGATGAAGAGCTTAAATATATATATAAAATAATGATCAAAGCTGTTGATACGGTTATTAATGAATCGATTGTAAAAGAAGAAAAGGTTAAATTTAATGTTATAGGAAGGATTTCAATGTTACCACAAAAAGCAAGAGCTAAAATTCAAGAGTTAATTGATTTCACAAAAAGCCATGACCAGAATTTTATTAATCTATGTATAATGTATGATGGACATGAAGAAATTGTAGATGCTGTAAAAAAAATTATCAATGATGGTATTAAAACTGAAGAAATTAATACCGAGTTAATTAAAAATTATCTTTATACAAAAAATTTCCCTCCACTGGATTATATTATTCGAACCGGTATGGAAGATGGAGCAAGAATTTCAGGATTTTTACTGTGGGATTCTTCTTATGCTGAGTTTAAATTTAGAAATGATTTATGGCCCGATTATAATAAAGAAATGGTAATTGAGGATTTAGAAGATTATTTGAGAAGAAATAGAAGAATGGGGCGATAAATCTTCTTTTTATTTTACATCATAAATCCAAAATATTTAATTCATTAATAATTGTTAAACCTAAAAATTAATCAGAAATTAAGAATTAGTATTTATCATCTAAAAAAAAAACATTTGAATTATGTCAAGTGCAGACAAAATCATTTCTTTAAATATTACAAAATTCCCTCAACACTTATTAATTCCAGGAATTGATAATGAGATTAGTATCCAAGCAATGAATTATTCGAGCAAAACTGAGAATTATAAATTTGATTTTGAAGGAGAAAACTTAAATATCTCATTAGAATCAGAAGTTTTTAAAGACAATGTTGAATTTAAAGCGGGGGAGACGAAAAAACTTAATTTGAATTTAGAACCTACTGCTGATGGATATGGTAAATTTACTATTAAAGTATACTGGCTTAAGATGGTTGAATATACAGTTAAAGAGCAAAAAGTGAGAGAGGCGATCCAAACCAGTAAAATTAACAAAATCTTTGATAAACAGGAATTTAAGATTAAAGAAACGATCAAAGAATTAAATTCAGAAGATTTTATAATCGAAATGAGTGAAAAAGTAATAAAGCAAGCTGAAAAGCAATTAAGCTCATTAACAAAGGAATATAAATCATCAGAGTCATTGGAGATGTCTAAATCTGAATTACTTGAAAAAATAAATGCTTATATAAAACAAATTGCAAAAGGTTATCTCTCAATTAATAATCCACAAAAAGCATTAAAATTAGCATTAATGCTTTCAAATAAGAATGAACAAAGAGATTTTTATCTTAATCTAATTCGTGCTTACGCTTTTAAAAATCTTGAAGCAACCCTTCAAATTATTAAGAATTTACCTGATTTAGAAAAACGACAGGAAATACTCAAGGTTTTAGCTTTAGACCAAGTATTGATTAATCAGGAAGAAGCAATTAAAATAGCAAATCTAATTAATAATCCCTCTATTAAAGAAAATCTTCTAATTAATGTTTTTGGTCAAATTATTGAGTTGGAACCTTTATTAGCCTTGAAATTAATAGATCAAATTGATAGTGTTATTCTAAAAACTAAGATTCTGTTCAATATTGCAAATAAATTGAGAAAACAAGGTGTCAAATCTGAATTAATTAATGTAATTAATTTAATAATTAAGACACTTCTAAAAATTCTTGTAGCGGGTTTAGACAAATCTATTTATAAAATGTTTAAAAATGCAATATATGCTCTTGCTGAAACCGATAGTCCCTCTTCAGCAAATTCTATTATTGAGCATATACCAATTCAAGAAGTTAAAGATAAAATTACAAAAGATCTATATAATGAAATTTATATAATGGTTGATGAAATTAAAACAAGATTTGAATCTGTATTAGCTTTCTCTCAATATTTCCTATTAAATACTTATGTTTCCAACATTACAAATGATATCAAAGACTTTAGTTTAACTGGTGGGAATGTTAGTAATAATATCCTCGTAAATGATTTTAATTTTAATATTGTGTTTTTGTCTTTATTTGGGTTTGATTTTAGCACTTTTCCAATATTGGATCGTGTATATAACGATTTAAAATACACTTTAAACAAATCTATCGCATACTACACCTTCCCATCAAAAAATAATTATAATCAAGATGAGTTTAGAGTATTAAGAAGTTCATTAAGAAAATTTTTTAAGAATTTTGAAAATATTCCTGGTCAAATATCAATTTTTAATTTAGATTTCATTCCGTATTTAGGAAAACCAACAGTTATTATATCACAGGAATCTGATGTAGATGACATGGTTTTCTCTAAAATTAAAAAAGTCGGTGAAACTATTAATCTGATTGCTGACGGTTCTACATTTAATGGAGGTAAAATTTCTGATGAGTTGAGACAAATTTTTCCATCTAACAAGTGTAGGGTTATTAATTTAATATTATCCTACGAATTTGTCAATGATTATAACAGTTTTAAAACTTTAATACAATCTTTATTCTAAAATAAAATAAACAAACTAAAATTTAAAATTAGGATTTATTATATATATTTTAAGCTATAAAAATGAGATATTGTCGATGGCAAAAGACAAAAAAAAGAAAGAGAAAAAGAAGAAAAAAAAAGGTGATCAAGCAGTTGGTACTTTTTCTCAATTTTATAAAACAAAAGGGAAAGCAAAAGCTGGTTTAGGTGTTTCATTAGGACAAAGTATTGATAGATCGGGTGATAAGTTATTTTTAGGAACAGATTATATGGAGGTACATATCCCCGAAAGATCATGGGATGATATGTTAGCTGACGTTGAGCATTGGACTCCGTTACCATTCACCCATGGTATTGAAATGGAATTAATTATTGCTGATGACAATGGTGAATATCCTCCAGGTGAAGAAATGGTTTTCAGAATGAAAGAAATTGTGAAGGATGCAATTAAAATTATGGATGAAATGCTCTACGAGGGAAGAGAGGACTTCTTACCTGTTCCTAACTATATTAGACAAAAAGTATTAGCTAGACCTTGGGGACGAGATGACCTTGAAAAAGGGTATGCAATGAATTTACGATACGCCTTAGGAGATAGATCAGTTGATATAGATGCTTTTGCTAGAGATGGAAATGTCACAGCAATTACCTATATATTAGAACTCGTTACTCCTCCATGTATATATGTCGAAGAATTGGCATTCTGGGCAAGCACTCTATTTTTGTTAGCAAAAACTACATTACCTAAAGATTTGCATATTATAGCTTCCGCAATTAATCCTGCGACAAAAGAATACATGCGCGGAGTCTCCCAGGCCGATCATTCGCATATAGGTTCATTTAGTTCTGAATTAGAAAAAATTCAAGCTTATTGTATGATTAGAAATTTTATACCTCATTTAATCGCTCTTACATGTAATTCTCCGATTTTAAATAACAAACCGACAGATGTGGTAAAAATTATTAACAGAAGAATTACTGCTCCAAACTGCATCAGATCTTTACGTTTAAAATATAACACAACAATGTTAAGTGGAAATGACCCGAAATATTACATTCCTTATTTAACTGATCTGAGTGAAAATTCTGTAAATTATTTTCTTCACACTGTTCAGAAAGCAAGTATTGAGGATGGTAGATTCCAAGATGTCTTCCCTGTGACGGATTGGGGAACAATTGAAGTCAGAATTAGTGATGCCCAGATTTCTATTTGTCGCCGTATCGGAATTGGTATGTTAATTCAAGCTATGTGCTATAAAACAAGAAAGCTACTAGAAAGAGGAATTTGGGTACCTGACGTTGGGAGTGAAACAATTGCAGCTAATCGTGAAGGAGCTATAGAGAGGGGGCTGATTTCATTATTCCGATCTGTAAATATTTCACGGGAAAAACTTGCACAGTATGATCCTGAATTTGCAGAACAATATCTTGGACCAAAAAATCAACCTATAAGATATATGATGCAAGCAGTACAACGAATGTTTTTCTACTTAAAAGATGAATTAGAAGAGTTAGGTTTTTTATATTCTCCCTTCATGAAGCCTTTATTACAATCTGTTTTTGGTAGTGTGTCGTATGCTGAGCCACCAATAACCGAAGCAGAGTATCAACTTTCACTTTATAACTATAAATTACAAAATGGAGAGGATCCAAGTATATTATACGATTTAATTTATTTTACTATATTATATTGCCAAGATCCTCTAAACAATCCCCTCACTGGAACTTTAACTTTACCTAAAGAAATGAGAGAATAGAGAGTAATATTTTTGTAAATCCTGTTAATCATAGGGCATATAAAAATAGTACTGGGAAGGCCCATAAATTTTAAATCATTAAATTTGATATTTTTTATCAAAGAATCATATTTTATTAAAATAGTGGTAAAATAAATTGAATAGATCAAAATTGACAGTTCTATTAGTAATAAACAGTTCTTTTTTTATATTAGTGATAATATGCATTATAAACATAATGGTTATAATGAGTCCACCTTACCTTTCAATTCTAGTTACTTTCTCAGGCACATATAATGAGATAAGCAATTATCTTAATAATATTTTTTCCCAATTTATTCCAAATCTAGTACTTTTATGTATTACAACAAGTATCTTTATTTTAATAAATTCTTTATTCAGAATCGAATCATTAAATAAGAGGAATCTATTAAAAAATACTAACTTTATAGTTTCTGAATTATTTATTTATATTTTCGCTTTAATGGTAATTATGAGTATTATAATTCTCTTACTCTTGCCTTTTTCATATCCATCTAATCCTTTCTTTTTTGATCTAGACATTCAAACCATTTTACTTCTTTATGAACTTCGAGCTGTAATTATTATCATAAACCAAATTTTACTATGGATTTATCTAGGATTTTTCCTTATCATGAACTTCCTTTTTAGAAAGAATTTTAAGCAAACATTAACCCCCCTACACAATTCCCAAAGGCAAATTTTCTTAAATAAAGAATATTTTTGTAATTTCTACTCCGGACAATTTCAATAAAATTAACATTTATCTTTTAATTTTCAATTTCTTAACTTAAAATTAAAGTATAAAGCATAGTATATGCTAAAATAGTTAAGAAATGTATCGTGGCGAAAAGTGCTCCATTTTTTAGTAAGCGTCTGTAATCTAAATTCGCTACTTTGTATTTTTTTGCCAATGTTAGAGTGAGAAGATCACAAGCAGAACCTTGAGGTAAAAAGTTACCTGCCATATTAACACCGCTTATAAAAGCAATGATGATTGGATTAGGAAAGAAACCTTCTCCTATGAGTGCCGAAAAAATTGGGAGTAGGATGATAGTCACGGGTGTTCCCGCGAGAAATGCGGATAAGAGGGAAGAGATGCTAAGTGTTACCAATACTGCAAGATAAATGTTATTATTTACAAGATTTACTAAGCTAGTAGATATTAACTCTGAAAAACCAAAGTATGATAATGAATTCGAAAGAATGAATAAGATCGCAAAAACAATGATAATTCTCCACGAAATTTCACTCTTGAGATCTGAGAAATTAGTTTCCTTAGAGTGAATAAGAAGAAGGACAGCAGCAGATATTATTACAATAAGTGCAGGTTCAAATCCTAGGAACATGAGTCCAAAAGAAGTTAATATTACAACAACTGTCATTAAAAAGTACTTCTTATTTTCGATTACAATTTCTGGAGCTAGTATTTCTAATAGAATCTTCTTATTTCTTTCAGTTGGTTTTTCTTCTTTTTTTAAAATAAACCAATCCAACAAAAAAATGGTGGATATTAAGGTGATTATAAATAAAATACCCATATTAACAAAATACTCACCAAAACCCCACCCAAATTCATGAGCTATAATTAAGTTTTTCAAGCTGGAAACAGGTGTGAGTATAGCACCAATATTTATTGTAATGGTCATCCCCATCATATAGGTACCCGCAGGTATCTCTAAAACTCGACATGTCCTGTAGATCAATGGAATCAATATCAATGAAAGGGTTAAATCCTCGATAAAGGCGACAATTATGCCTGTGAACAGACAAATCATATAGAAGAATAACCTGTTATTCCCTTTAGTAATATGAATCAATTTTATCGCAGTATATTCTAAAACCCGGTCATTAACAGCAAAATAGATAATTATTTGCATCGCAAAGATGAAGATTAAAGTTTTAAAATTGATAAATCCAAGTATATCAATCTCATCAACATTACCGAACATTAACATTGAAAGTACCGCGATGACTCCTATGATCAATGCTATAGGGAAATAATCAATTTTATCTTGCGAAAAAAATGCCATCAAAATAGCGAATAAAACTAAAATTAACAATATTGCTGGTACATTCATTCTATAAAAGAAATGGTCTTTATTTTAAAGCCTTATTCATTATAAAATTTAAATTAATTAGAATAGAAAAATCTTAATTAAATTATAAAATAAAATGATTATTACTAATCTCGTTTGAATTTTAGAAAGATAATAGAAGTTTGGGTTTTCTTCTTTAATATAATTAATTTAGTTATAATTTACAAGATAATATTTTAATAATTAAGTTTTAATTAGGTAATTATTACTAATTTCTAAACAATAACATTAATTGATATTTTTATGCTTACCTGCACAATAGAACAAGATAGAAAAAAAAGAGTGGAACATTTAATTGTCGTTGATGCCCATTCCCATTTAGGGCAAGATGTCGATGGAGCTACTATGATGAATCCTCTAGCTCCAGGAGCAGGAACTTTTGATTTTTGGGGTAATGTCCAAGGCAGAATAAAAGCAGATTGGGAGAAAACAGGCGAACAGTCATTTACAACTACAATGGATGGAAAATTAACAAAAATCTCATGGTCTTTTACTCCTTTTCCTTTTACTGATAGACTTTATACAGAACTTGAAAAGCTCGGAAAAAGATATTCTGATTTAAAAGAAAAATCTAAGTTTTATTCATTTATAGATCAAGGAGTATGCTTTCCATTTCAGGATGTATTTAGAGATAAACATCCCGAAGCGCTATATAGAGCAAGTAACATTAACGTTTCACGTTTTACAACAAGATTCCCTTTTTCCATGAAATTAATTGGATATGGCCGTGTTGATCCAATGGAAGGTCAAAAAGCGGTAAATGAAGTGAAATATTTAAGAGAAACGTTAGGACTTCGAGGTTTGAAATTACACCCTCGCTCAGAAGGATATATAGATAAAATGACTTCTGAAAAAGTAGTTAATGTGCTATTAGAAGCAGCAAGTTATTCTCTACCAATTATTTTTGATACAAGAGGCAGAGGATCTATTTTGGAGATTGGCAAATTAATAAGATCTGCTAGAAATCTAATTCAATCCAAATATCCTGATTTATTACCTCATTTTAAAGTCATAATTGCACATTTTGCCCAAGGGAATATCGATGATTATGAGGTTTATAATACTATTGTACAGCCGAATACATATGGAGATCTTTCAATGTTGCATGGCGCAGGTGCAGGTAATTTTTTTGAAAGTTTTCGAAAATGGTTTCGATCTAATAACAAAAAGAGCGTTGATAATCGAGATTGGTCAGAATATATCCTATATGCCTCAGATTATCCATACTTCGGAGATTCGCATGCACAAAAGCTTCTTAAGTATGTTATTAATAAACAATTCTTCGATACTGGGGGAACAATCGCAGACATAAGAAATATTGTTGGGTTAAATCAATTAAAGATTCTGCCAGAGTATAATCTTCCTCAATTTCAGAAAAGTCAAAAAGTTAACCCTAGTATAATCCTTTCTAATCCATTATTTAATGAAAATAAGATTAGTACTTATGATATGTGTATTGTAGTTTTAGCGAAATTAATTGTTGAAAATAGTTTAGACATTAAAAATTTCTGTATTCAATTTAAAGATTCTTGGGATTCATTTAGCGAAGATATTTTATTAAATACCATATCTAATAAAACTAAACAAGAGAGAAATTTATTATTGATGAATTTAATAGAAGATCAGGTTTCTCTTTTTGCACCCTTGCAACCAAATATCGAATGGAAAAAATTTGGATATAAATTTTTTAATCCAGAAGATCGAGCATTCTTTGCTTCAGTATTTAAGCAAAATTATTTAGCTACAGATATTATAAAAACATTGGAGACTTTTTCACATATTTATACTTAAATTACAAATATTCAAGGTATATCTAATATACTTTTTAATACTAATAATTATTAGAGTAAGTATTTTATTTACACATTAGGGATTATATAATTAATTATTCATTAGGGATACTCCTTGAAAGGGATTGTAATTCTAAATCTAGATAAAAAATCAGAATTATCTATTGATATTGAATATCCTCAAAATATCTGTGAAGAATTAGCAATCACAGAATCAATGTTAGAAACCGTTTTTGATGAACATAAAAGAGTTCGAACTGGTCCTAATTATCTTGAAATGCAAATAAAACGTGATCTAAGTGTAGCGAGTTTTTTTACCGGTCATTCATCTAAACACTTTATAGGGAAAGGAGATCATGTTATTACAGTTTTTCTTTCTGATCAAGATATTCTTCCAAGAAATTTTGAGGGTCAGGTACGAAGAATTGCTTTTGAGTTATTACCAAAAAGGAAGGAAAAAAAATTTAAAGAATTATTTGCTAAATCCTATGATTTATTAGAAAAAGGGGAACTTGATGCTTATTGGCAAGAGCGGCAAGAACTTCAGCAAGAATTAGGAGAAAAAAAGGGAAGAATTGACGACCTTGCTCAAAAAGTCTCTTTATTAGTTTCAGATAGATCAGAACATCTTAGAAATGTAGAAGCACTAAAGAGTGAAGTTTCCGAGTTATATTCAAAATTAGAAAAGTGGAGTGTTCAAATGGCAGAACTAAATGAATATAATGCTTCATTAACAGCAAAAAATAGAGAATTAACTAGATTAACTAATGTTCAAAAATTAGCATTAGATCAGAAAGAGGAAAGAATTAATAATCTATTAGCAAAATTAGGAGATACTACTGAAATTGAAAAAGGTGCCGAAAAATTACTAATAGAAATTAGAAAGATTAGAACGGAAAATGAAAAGTTAAATCAAGAAATAAATAAATTAAACAAGACAAATAAAAATTTAAAGTTTCAGTTACTTAAAGCTAAAAGAGGCAGCGATTCGATTACAGAGTTAGAACTCGAAATTACAAAATTGAAAGATAAAATATTGGGTGTAACTAACGAAAAGGAGAATTTGAGGCAATTATTAACAGATTTACAGCATGATATTAAAATTGTGCGAGAAGAGCGCGACCGCTATTACAAAATTGTGAAAGCAAGTAAACCATTTTAATATAAATTTAGATCTAAAGCTTAAAAAAAAAAATTAGGGTTTTTTTAAGAATTCTGCAAGAAAGTTAAGATTCATTTCTAAAACTGGACTTTTCCATGTTCGAAACTCTTCGGAGAAATCCTCTCTTTTTATTTGGGTTAGATCCTCTCCTGCAGCAATCTTCTTTTTTGCTAATTCAATTATTTCAGTAATGTATTTATTTTCTAATGCAAATTCCTCTTTTGATGATAAATCTCCATGACCAGGAACAACAACTTCAAAATCATGCGTCATTAACTCATTATTAACAGATATCCATCCTTCAGGGTCACCCGAACCTAGCCATGGATCACTTCTCGCAAATAATAAATCTCCTGCAAAAAGTACTTTTTCTTCGGGGATATATACAATAACATCACCATCGGTATGTGCTTTTCTAAACACTCGCATGTGAACATTAGATATGTCGCCATGGATAACACACCCTTCTTTAAAAGTTAATTTGGGTTCTCGAAGAAAAAAACTGTCTGAACGGATAGTTTTAAGAAATTTAAGATCGTTTTCAATATCTTTCCTTATGTCCTCGTCTCTTTCAGTTTTAAGAGATTCTTCCAACTCTTTTAGATCCATATTTTTAAGTTCTTCAATTCTCTTTCTACCATCTGTTTGAATATTCTTAAGAGTTCTATCAGAAGTCATGATTTGAGTTGATACATCAAATAAGGAAGTTCCCATTAGATGATCCATATGATAATGTGATATAACAATAAAATTAGGGTCTTTTTGAGTATATTGAGCAGCAGCTTTCTTTAAATCTTTAGCGGCATCAACATTTCCAGTAGTATCGATCATTATCAAATAATCTCCAATATCAATAAACCCTGCATTTCCTCCCATACCAGAATTTTCTTTGGAAATAGCTCCATACGTACTTTCTGAGAGTTTATACAAGTCAAAGAAATCCGATTCAAAATCTAATTTTTTAACAAAATCAAATACCATAAATTTCTCTAGATTATACTCTTGAAAAAGCTTTCGTATAATTTTTCATAATTTTTAATAATCTAAATAGTAAACCTAATTCTTACCCTTTTATTATTACAATATCAATTTAGATGTAATTAAAGGGGAAATAAGCGATTAATAGCTCAACTTAGAATGATATCCTTAAAAATATGAACAAATGCAGAAAAATCTTTATTAATAAAATAAAGATCAAAGGGATTATGTTTCTTTAAGATAAGCATATAATAAGAAATTGCATTTTCTTCAAATATAATTGGTTTGAATAAAAAGTAATTTCCTGATTTCCTGACTATTATCTGATCTTTTTGTTCTTCTAAATCCATCTCAATAAATACATCATTTAAAGTTAGAAAATAAGCAATGGTCTTACTTAAAAGTTTGTTGGAATCATCATCTTTAAAATAGGATCCTAAAATAATAGAATGCTTATCAATTATAATTAATCCCTCACAATCTAATTTTCTTGAAAATTCTTTAATAGTCTTTTGTATTAATTCTGATTTTGGATATAACTGTAACAAAATTTCAGATATAGCACTCATTATTGTGTAAGGTTCATATATTGATGTATAAAAATAATGGATCTCTTCATAATCCAATGTATCTTTTATTTCTTTCTTTAATTCATTTATTAGACTTTCAATTTCAATTTTGATATTATTTATTAATTTAGGATCATATTTATGAAAAAAAATGTTGAGCGGAGGTTTAATTTTTAATTCTTTAAACTTATCGACAACATCATAAAGATAACTTATTGATTCAATTATACGAGATTTATCTAAGATATCTATTACATATATAGCAATTTCTGTGTTATCGAAATATTTACTTGGATTTTTTATATAAGAAATAAGGTAACTCTTTTGTCCTCCTAAATCCCATTCACTAATTTCTCTGCCTAATAGTTTAAAATTTGTTCTTTGGACACTTTTAGTTGGTTCAAGTTTAACAATTTTTGAAAATTCCCTACCAAGAGTTAATATTATACTCGTTTTACCTGCTCCATCTAATCCTGTAAATAAAATTTTATGTGGTTCGTGATTATGTTCTTTTTTCTTTTTATATACTAATTTAGAGTTTTCCAATTAGACTTCACCACATTTTCATCAATAAAAATAATAGAATAGATTCCAATGAGATTTTGAGTTATATATGATAAATTTTATTATAAAACTAAAATAGAAAAATTGGTATTTAAATATTGTTAACGTGAAAAACTAAGTTTTTATATATCTTTAAAAATTTTAAAAATAATATAAAAAACTTAAAGCTATTTAAATTAAATTTGATATTTATTTATCTTTTTTGAAATATTTTCATTTAAGATGAATCTAAAGTACGTTCATAGAATAAGAACAATGAAAAATGGATTCTAGTCAGATTTTAATCAGGTGTGAGTGAGTCCAGATCAGATAAATCTAAACCACTATCTAAAACTTCAACAGTTTCTGATAGAAATTCATCCAATATATCTTTGAGTTCATCACCAGATCTCTTTAAAATTAATCTAATCAGACCAATATTGATATCAGGATCTGAGATAAGTGTAAGGACTCCCTTAGGACCACAACTTGATGCAAAAATCTTACCTCCACCAAATTCCGAAGTTACAATTTCTAGATTACCAAGTTCTAGGTTTTTACCTTGCTCTTCACTAGCACAGAAAACTGCGCTCGCAATTGCACCAATCCCATCAACATCAGCAGGGAAATATGAAAATTTAGAGACACTGGCGATAGTAAGACCTGTTCTATCAACCAATATTACCTTTTTAATACCACTCTCACTTTTGATAATTTTGCTGAGAATGTTATCGAAACTTTTGGTGTCAATACTCATCGAACACACCTTTTTTATCTTAATTTTTGTTATTATAATAATATATTCTTTAATCTTTAAAACTATTATAATTATAATTTTTTGAATTTATAAAATTATCTTTTTAAAATCAGTCATCTGAAATTTAGGAAATTGAAATTTCTATATGCAAGTTTTAGTGATTTGTATATTAAGATCCTAATAATTTTAATAGAAGATTATTTTCTTAAATTATCAAAATGTAAGTTTAATCTTAAATGAAATTAAAATAGAGAACAGCTTTTATACAAGGTTATTATTTATGAGATATGATGTAGAACAGAGATTACACCGAGTTATGATAAAGATAGATAGAAAAAATATACTATGTCCCAATGCAAATAACTGTATAAATGCAGAAAATTGTAATAGATGCAATAAATTTTATCATAAATGTGTAATTTTCACGAATTTCATTTCGGATTCTAAACATCTAAAGAGGTAATAGATTGTGGATTTAGGTTTTAAAAATAAGGTTGCTTTAGTATTAGCGTCAAGTAAAGGATTAGGATTGGCATGTGCTAGTCAACTTTATGTAGAAGGGGCTAATGTGGTAATTTGTAGTCGGTCTAAAGATAATTTGAAGATTGCTAAAAATAAGATTGAATCCTTAGAATCATTAAACCATAATAACAGAGTTTTTCCTATAGTTGCAGATTTATTGTATGAAGATCAAATAAAAGATCTCGTAAAGCATGCGTTAAGTGAATTTGGTCTGATAGATATACTAATTCACAATGCTGGAGGACCTCCTTCAGGTCCGATTGATGAAATAACTAAAGATGATTGGTCAAATTCAATTAATCTAAATTTGCGTTCATTTATTCATGTAACAGATTTAATTCTACCTATCATGAAAAAACAAAATAGTGGACGAATTATAGCAATTACTTCTGTATCTGTTAAACAACCTTTAGATCACTTGGTACTTTCTAATACTACTCGCTTAGGAGTTGTTGGATTTGCCAAAACGTTAGCTAATGAATACGGAAAATATAATATTTTGGTAAATGTTGTATGTCCTGGACCAACTCTAACGGATCGTATGAAAGAATTAATAAATAAGACTGTTCAAGATACTGGAAGATCATATGAGGAAGTTGAAAAAACATGGATTAACCCGATACCTCTAGGACGATTAGGAAAGCCAGAGGAACTTGCTAATTTAGTAGTGTTTCTAGCTTCTGATAAAGCGAGTTATATTACAGGTACAGTAATTCAAGTTGATGGTGGATTTGTAAAAAGTGCTCTCTAAAAAAATTCTTATTAAAATATTAATCTTATATTTTTGGAATATAAATGAGTAAAAAATAGTACCTTCTAATAAATTAAAAGAAGATTTTAAATACAGTATATTGCTATTATTATTCTATATTTATCATAATCAATAATACGTAACTTTTATGATAAATAACTATAAATTACTCTTAGTTATAAATAATAAATTTTATTAAGTCTTATAAGATAAGGTTTATAGAAATGAAGAGGACAAAAAAAATAGTTGGTATCTTCTTAATATTAACGATTTTGTTTCCATTAATGGTTCAAATTTCTGTATTGAATTTAAAAGATAACCCTATAATCAAGAAAGATCTAGAAAAATTACAGAATTCAGGAGAAATAATAAATACAAAACAGTGGATAAAAAATTCTAATTTTTCCACTCAACAATATTGGTATCCGTCCATTGTAGGAGATAATTCAGATGTTAATGCAGAGATTAGTGGAGGGAAAGCCAATTTTGAAGTAGTTGGAGATAAAAGAGTATTTTCCTTAGTTGCGGATCCTCCTCTCGCTACTGATTGGACTGCAACTGAAAATCCAGCATTTCCATTCTTCCCTGACACTTATACAATTAATAATAAAGGTTGTGAAGTTTATCATCATTGGAGTGAAGGTGCTGATCAATCTCCAAGCGTTCATTGGGATCAAAATATTACAATGCCAGTTAACATGTCAGATTATATAATAACTTCTGCCTCACTCAAAGCAGTTGTTAATGGAACTGTAAAAGCTGATAATGGTGATTCAGAAGGTGTAGAAGCTGTTGGCGATGCAGTAGAAGGTGGAACTCAATATGCTACGTATGACTATGCAAGATTTTATGTTCTAATTTCTGATTTAGATAAAAATAAAGTATATGAAGTAGCGTACAATCAAACAGTAACATTAGGAAAGGATTCTGCTGGTGATTTAGATTATATGTATGATACTTTCATGTTTGTAGTTCCTGAAGAAAGTTTAATTTTCTTTCTAAACTCCGTTCTAAAAACAGATTATTTTAATTTTACAATAACTTTAGGAATAAGAATTTGGTGCGAAGATAACTGGGTTAGTGATGACGATTTTTGGGAATCTTTAATTATTAATTATATTAATTTAACATTTAACTATGAGAAGAAAATCGATCAACTAACTTCGGTATCATGGAATCAGGATACAGAGAAACCTAATGATATAACTACAAATCCTATAGTAGTAGATGAAGCACTTCTTGATTTTGAATATATGATTAATGAAACGTGGACTAGTTCTTCTCCTAACTCTGAGATAAGAATGTATATAAATACTATTCAACACACAGAAACCGTAAAATTATCAACAGCCTCAACATCATTTCAGAAAGCAAAACAAGGGGGTTTTGATGTAACCCCTTTAATACAAGAAGATAAAATGATTAATCTATCAATTCAAGTTTATCTAGCTGATGAATTTGCTTTAAGTAGAAGTTTTAATATTTCTATTGATAATGTTTATCTTAATGTAACATATACCGAGATAGTTCCCGATATACCCACAAAAACACAATTGTTTTTAGATGGGAAAGATAAAACAAATGATCCTGTACTTAAAATTGCTTTAGGTGAGAAATTAAACATTACATTAAAATATACTAATGAAACGGGTGATTATATACCAGGGGCATTAGTTCAATTAGAAGGAAAGGTTAATGGCATTTTTGACCCAGATCCTTCATTTGAGCAATATAATTACACTGTTAATACAAACGATTTAGGAATCGGAGTCAGTATTTTAACTATTACAGCTCAAAAAACTTTATATGAAACTAATCAAACTCAAATTTTCGTGGAAGTGACTGAAAGAGAAACAGAAATGCTACTATTCTTAAATGGTAATCCTAAGAATGATGGTGATACAATCACAGTACAGGTTGATCAAACTGTTAATATTACTGTATATTTTAGAGATAATGAAACACATGAACATCTTCCTGATGCGTCAGTAGTATTATTAGGATGGAATCAATTAAATGAAACTAACAATCAATATTATAATATAACTATAAATACAAGTGAACTAGATCGTGGTATTAATCCTTTTACTATATTTGCGCAGCTCATTAATTACACAACTAATTCAATCAATTTTTTTATTGAAGTAGTTGAAACAGCAACTAAATATCAATTGTTTTTAAATAATATTGATTCAACGCTTAATCCGCTTATTAATCTTACAATCTTTGAGACTTTAAATATAACAGTAAAATATTTGGTTGAGGATACCGGAGATCACATTATTAATGCAACTTTGCAATATATAGGCGAAGGATTGTCTGGAAACTTGACAGAATACAGAACTCAAGAGAACTATTCAAAAAATATAGATACAACAGACTTAGGAATTGGGGTAACAATTATAAATATAATAGCACAAAAAGATTTCTATGAAACTCAGAATATACAAATTTACATTCAAATAAATGAAAGAAAAACAAACTTGCAATTATTTTTGAACAACAATCCTAAAAATGATGGGGATAAAATTGAAGTTGAACTTAACAATATTATTAATATCACCCTCCATTATAAAGATAAACTCACCGGAGATCATCTTATTAACGCAACGGTTGATTTATTAGGGTGGTATAAACTAAATGAAACAAGTAATCACTATTATTATATATTAATTAATGCAAATGATTTAGATCAGCGGATTAATATTCTAACGATTTTTGCTCAAAAAGAAAATTATGAGCCCCTATCAATACAATTTTTTGTGGAGGTAACTGAAAGATCAACACAAATACAATTATTTTTAAATGGATTACCTAAAACTACTGATCCAGTACTAAATCTACAAATAGGAGAATTTTTAAATATAACAGTAAAATATACAGATAATCAAACAGGACTTCATATTCCTAATGCACTTGTACAATTGTTAGAAAAGGGCGTACCTACAAATTTGACTAAAGATGATATTTTAGGACAACATTATTTAATTTTAGATACAGAAGATTTTGGTATTGGAACTAAATTATTTACAATTATTGCACAGGGGGTGAATTATCAAATTAGAACAATCGAATCTATAAGAATCAATATAATTCCAATAAATACTATTATTAGCAGAAAAATTGGTGGATCTCAAATAGAAGCTGAAGTAGGAGATGATATTTTATTAGAAATTAAATATACCGATCTTCTTAATAATACAATTTCAAATGCTACAGTAACTTATACGTGGTCTTATGGGCAGGAGAACCTTCTAGATCCTGATAACAATGGAATTTATGAAGCTACATTAGAAAATGTCCGGGAGGGAATTCATATAATAACAATATCTGCATTTGCTGGAGATAATTATGAGTTTAAAAGCTATGAAATTACTTTAGTTGTAACTACTCCGACAGTGCGTCCAGGTCCCGATTGGACTTGGCTTGTATATACCTTAATCGGGGGAATAGCTGGCTTGATTACTATTTTTACACTTTATCAAACTCATTTTAAATACCCTCCAATGGTCAGAAAGATTAGGAGTTTAAAGAAAAAATTTAGAAAGAATAAAAGAGTAAAAAAACCATTGATTGTTCAAAAACGTGAAAAAATAGTAGAAACCAGTTACAAAACCCCTATTAATGACTTAGAAATCAAAACAATTGTAAAAATGTCAGAACCAATACAACAAAAATCTCCTAAAATTCTATTAGAAGAAATTCCAGAACCTAAAAAAGAATCTACATTTGATAAAATTAATAAATTAGATAAAGAAGAAGGAGGATAATAAATGCCGCATGGTTTTATTATAACTGAATGGACAGAGGACAAGGGATTAGTTATTAAACTAAGTTATCCCGAAAATCTTGAGACAGATTTGGATGATATGATGCGTATCTTTTATGCTCATATTACGGGAGCTGGATCATCCGGAAATGTATTGGTACGATTAGAAAAAGCACGCTCTAACGTTTCAAGTTATTTTACTGGTTTGGAATCTGATATACCCTTAATGATAAATTTAATGTTAGAATTAGGAGAAGATCCAGAAATGTTTGGAGAAACCGTACTAAAAGAAATTTATGATGACATTATAGATTACTTAAAGCAAATGAGCGTCGATGTTTCCCAGAGCTATGAAATCGTAAATAAGGTAAAACTATACCTAAAAAATACTTTAATTCTCTTAGAACGACTAAAAAGTTTATCAAAAGAACAAAGATTAGCACAAATATTTTGTAGTGAAAAGGCACGAACAATCCTCGAAGCTTTACAAGAAAGACCTTTATCTAGAAGAGAATTACAAGGGATTATAGAAGATAAATTACAAAAAATAGTTCCAAATATAGAATATGTCTTGGATCCTTTTATAAAAACAGGTTTAATTATGCAAGATTGGGTTGAGGGTGATACTGATATAACACTATTTCTTCTATCTGATTTTGCTATTTTTAGAACACCAGCAACTAAATTAGTTGAGACTGCAAGGAGAAATTTACCGACTCAAGAGCTTGCAACAATGTATCTTACACAAGTTAATCGTTTTTTCAAAGATTACAAACCTAATTTTGAAGATAATTTAAAAATTGCTCAAATTATTCTAAATCCAGACAATTACGATTTTATTACATTATTTAGAGAGAGAGCATATCCGATTAGTAAAATACCAAAAGCTCCTGGACAAAGTGTTGATGAAGTTGGAAGCTTCTTAAAAGATCTAGAAAAAGATCATATTATTAAATTAATAAAGGACAATAAAGATACAATATGGGTATTTTTATTAACTGATATTGTTACTCATACTTTTTACCCCGAATATTTAATTGAGAAAATTAGAAAAGATAGAATGGATGGAAAATTAAAAAAAAATGTTGCAATTAAACATTTAGAGTTTCTTGAAAAAGCATATAGTAAATAAAATAGAGGTTGAGTTTAATTTGTCAAACGAAGAAGATTCTGCAACAAAACAAGTGTTAGAACTCATTGGTTTAGCTTATGATGAAGTAAATACGTATTATAAGATTACAGGAAGGGGTCCAGTAATGATTGGTGAAATAGCTTTAATATCTAATGTTCCCGAAGAAAGAGCAGCAGAAATAGCTAATAATTTATTCCAAAAGGGTCTTCTTAAACAGATCCCGGGGAAAACACCAATTTATGAAGCATTACCTCCATATGCTGCCCTTGTTGGTCAGATCCATCAATTCAAAGAAGCCATAAAGACTTTTCAAAATATTGCTCCTCAAAATATTCAAGATAAATTTGATAATTTAGAAAAACACTCGGCAAAACTTAAGAAATTAGATGACTACAGAACTTATCTTCAGATTATGAAAACAAAATTACCAGCAGAAATTAAAGTACAATTTGAAAAATTCGAGAAAGAAATTGAACAGGTTAATAGATTTCGAGATGTAAGAAGATTTATCCTTAATTTAAAAGAAATTGTTCCTGCTGATATAACTAAAGAATTTGAAGCTATGGAGACTCAATTAGAATCAATAAAATCAGAAATAGCTACAAGATTTGAAAAGCAATTTAGAATAGGTGCTCTGAGTAGTATGGCAGAAAAGATAGTTTCTAAAGTTATTTCAGAACAGTTTACAGAAATTACAGCATTTTTTAAAGATAAGTTTGTTCAAACAACAGAGAATATGCTTGACCAAGTTATAAATCAATTAGGAAGCATTACAGATACCGCAGGCGAGATCAGTACTGATTTAGGAACTGTATTTACGGATATCGAAAGTGGAATGGTAACTACTTTAGAAGATTTAGATACTAGAGTAACAGGACTTTACGATGATATTATCGGTGGAATTAATGAATTAAAAGAACTCTTCCGAAAAGAAATCTTCGAATCAATACAAGATGACATTATTAATAATATAATTAATCAGTTAGAAAGTGCTGAGTTGACGATGAATGAATTTTGGGAGCGTTCGAAAAAAGCATCATTGTTAAGCTTTAAAGATGTTTGGTTTGTAAGAAGTATTGAAGGAATTAAGGCACAAATAAATGCATCATTATCCCGAGTAAAAATGCGGGTTCATATTGTCGCCCCCAAGTTAGAAGACATCGATTTATTTGCATTAACAAGATTACAAAAACATGTTAATATTAGAATTTCTACAAATTTTGATTTGACTGATCCTGAGGATCAAGTTAGATTTAAACAAGTAGCAGATTATACAAATTTAACAATTAGACACTATCCCAGAGAGAATCTTTGGTCGATAAATAAAGATTTCGAAGAAGTAGTTGTCTGTGTCGTATCAAAATCAACAGAAGGGGAAATTGAGATAGCGGGAATGGGATCAGTATTAGAAGAACATGTAAAACTATTTGCTGCTGTTCTAGAAGACGTGTGGATTCAAAGCAGAAAATTTGAGCAAGTTGAGATTACACAAGCAATAAAAAATGCTCCAGAAGTTAGCTCTCTACAAAATCAATATCAAAAACCAATAACCCCAATTAGTCCTAAACCACCTGAAGAGATACCACCTGCCCCTTTCCCAACTCCACCAAAACCGAGTGAACCTGAATTTGAACCCATTAAAATGCAACCAGATATTCAACCCGAAGCAGTAATATCCTCTGATGGTTATATCTCAACAGAATTCGATAGAATATTAAGCAAGATTGATACAATGACAGGAGAACAAATTGCTTCAAAATTAGAAATATTACAAAATGAAATTCTTGAGAGAAAAGGTTTTAGCGCTGTTCTAAGGCAAATAAGAATGAGTACATCTGCTCTTAAAGCAAACATGAATTTGCTGAATAATATTGAAAAAGAAAAATTAAAAAATAAAATGAGCTTCTGGAGAAGTAAATTAAAAATTTAAAATACTTTTTTCTTTTAAAATAATTCTATTTTCTATTCCTTTTAATAAAGAGCATTTTAGAGAATGAAAAATGAAAAACCAAAACAAGTATTCAATAGATTTAGAAGTAAAATTTAAACCTTTAGAGATTATTGATGTTCCAAAGTTAATAGATAATTGTACTAAAAAATGGCAGAATATCTCTCTTTGTAGTGTTAATGATGCCGTTATTAGACTAGCGGTTGTTGAAGGAGAATTTCATTGGCATAAACATGAAAAAGAAGATGAATTCTTTTTCGTTATCGAAGGACTATTTATAATTGATCTAGAAGAAAGATCAATTGAATTAAAACCAAAACAAGGTTTTGCTGTGCCTAAAGGTGTAATTCATCGAACAAGAGCTCCATATCGTACTTCAGTTTTAGTTATAGAAAAGAATACTATAACACCAACTGGAGATTAAAAAAATCAGAATAAAATAGGATTTCTAATATCTAAATATTTTTCAATAACACCTAAAATCTCTTCTTTTTCTCCAATATACCCAAAAAGCTGATGTCGTGATTTTCCATGGGATGCATTATCAATTGTTTTAAATTGATTTAGCTGAAGTTCAATTTCTCCATAATTTAAAATTGGTGATTCAGGTGATTCTGAATTATAGGATTGAATGACTCCTATCTCAGAACTTGGATGATCTCTAGCAACATCAAAACATTCATTTTGGGTTTTCGGTATATCATCAGAAAGCTTCACTAAAAACCCATAATCCTCACTATCAGGAATTTTCAAAATGTAACCAATTTTAGCTGGTCTTGAAAAATCAATATCTTCTGGGCGAATAGCTAATTTATAAATATCATCCACATCAATTTTGAATGCAACATAATTATCTCCTACTTTTAAACGATCAGCGGGTATATTTCTGAAATAAGATAAAGTCTTAGGATTGGATTGAGTAGGAATCAAAACTGTTCCCGGACTTTCTGAACCACCACTAATAACTGTAGCTAAACTCCACCCATTTACTTTTAGGTTTGGTCTATAAAGCACACAATCATCCAAATATTCAATTCCACAATAAGATATTCCTGTTTTATAAGGTTCCTTTATCACTTTAAATTGCCTTGTAATTTCCCCTTGGGATCCTTGTTTAGTTCTATGATTATAAACAAAAATTTCACTTGAAACCGTACAGGAAGTATCTGAACTTGCTAATATCTCATAATTAGCTGGATCAAGTCCGCTAGGACAATGCCACCCTTTAAAATTAAGAGGATCCTTATAAAAAAAATCGCGTTCTGGGCTGATCCAATATCTATCCCCTCCAATTGCTCTGTTTCTTGTAGTTATTACATCCTTAATTTTTGGATTTATCCATAATAGACTATAACAACCCTGTTTAGGAAAAACACCTAAAACACGACCACCATATTCCGAGATTATAATAGATCTTTCTCCCACTTTCAGCTCAATTGGATTAGTACTATTCCCAACAGAAGAAAGTAATGTGTCTTTGGTAAAGTAATTCATAGTTAACTTTAATGAGTAATAACATAAAACTATAATTTCAAAAAGAAGAGGATCTCATTTACTAATTCAAAATTTAAATTATTAAATTATACTTACAATTAAAAGGAATAATGGATCTTTCCATTCTCTAGCACTTGCTGGATTGTTCCACGCTGAACCATTAGATTTAACATTGATTCTATATTGTTTCTATAATAATTTTTCTTTTTTTCATCTTTGAAATATTTTTCTAATTTGCTTACTAAAGTCTCGGCAGTGTATAACTTTCCTTCGTTTACTTTCAAATAATAATTAACCATCCCTTCAACTTCCAAAAAAAATTTATGTTTGATATCACTTAAATAAATCATTTTTTTCTTTGCCTTTCTGTTTGAAATTATATTTAAAGCTGAAAATACCATAGAAATCGCAGCAAAAGTATAAAAAAATCCAAGCATTAAAAAAAAATTATAATATCTACGCCAATCCTGATAAGCTACCCTATTATAATAATAATATAAAGCAATTAATAACACAATTGTACTAAAAATGAAAAAAAATATAGCATACCCAGTCCAAACATTTTTACGATATTTTTTTGACCAAAAAGGTTTTTGTGAGTGAGGTTTAAGCATTTAAACAATAATTTGATATATCTTTCTAAATAATAACTCTTGACATTCTAAATATGAATTAACTATTAAAATGTTTTTAACGCGAACTGGTTGATTGATTTCAATTTTAAGATAAGATTTTCAAAAATTTAACGGGTGAGCGTTTCTCTCACCCCTTAAATTATGGAAATGGAAAAGTATTATAAAAAAAATGAAAATGATTTTTCATTAAATTTGTGGTTAATTAAATTTTCAAATTTGTAAACTTATAAATCTATAGCCATCATTTGAAATGTGTTTTGTTTTAACCTTACTTCAAGATATTTAATCTTATCATAAAATTGAGATAGTTTTGCCACTTATATTTCGAGTATTGATCAAGAATTTTTTTTAATCTAAGAATATAATTTGAAAAATTCTTAACCATAAGTAAAATGATCTCCCACCTCCAAATTATAGGAGTCGCATCAACAAGACTCAGCATTATAGCCTTACAATAAAATTAAAGGGTGAGATGAGACCTCACCCCTCAAATTTTGGAAATGGAAAAAGAAATCTAAAAAAAAATAAAAGTTAATTATTATTGTCGGACGCAATGCTTACAAATCGCAACTACATCATCAATACCTAACTTAATAGACTTACCACATTTCATACAATTTGCTTTTATTTTTACCATTTTTGATACCTTTTTTATTTGTTAATTTATTTTTTATATTTTTAATACGTTTAACAGCTAATAAATCTCGAATTAGCCCCATTCTTTATAATTATTAATTTTCCTCTCTCTTTTTGCATAATAAATTAACCTCTTTTTATTTACATCTCAAATTTTAATTTATCAAGAAACACTTTATTTGCATTTTCTCTCTCACATTTTTTACATAAAGCAACATTAGTTCCAAAAGTTCTAAATTCTAATTTGATTTTCTTTCCACATTTCATACATTTTATTTTCATTTTTCTGCAACTTGGTGTTATTGTTTATTTCATAAAGAAAAAAGAAAGAATAGAATTTTAAAATACATTTAGTTTATGTCTATATAGATTTGCGTTAAGTTTACTTTTCAGCTTGTTTATGCAATTTAATTCTTCATGATACTTAGCAGGTTTCCTGAGCTTTATAAATCGTGATTTTTTTTGTTCCTTTACAGGTACTTTTTCTATTTTAATATCAATTTCAGGGATTATAATAATAATCTCTTCTGGTTTTTGAAAATCTAATACTTGACCCATTTTTTCATACTTTTTAATTATTTATTATTTATATTGAAAGTAAATCGAACTCCAATAAATAGATTCGCACTTCGTACTTCACGTGAAGTTCATACTTTATTCCGAACTGAAAAGCTTAAATAAGTGAGTGAACTTACTTTATTTAAGGTTTTAAAATAAGTAAAATCGCGATTTATTATGAGTAGATCAGAGGGAATTCTATATCCACCTGGAGAAATTTTAAATCCCGTCATGGGAAAAACTGATTATGAATATGTAATATTATGGATGCTTAACAATAATGATATCTGTGAGTGGTCAGATTTTACCGCTGAGATCAGTGAATCAACTTTATCAGGCAATTTAAAGAAACTTATGAATAAAGGGTATATTGAAAAGCCTGAAAAAGGGAAATATCGAATTACTTCGGAAGGACAAGACCGATTTAGTGAAATGGTATATGATAGAAAGTCAGGGAAACGGGAATTAAAATATCCACCAAGAACAATACTTAAAAAAAGGAATTATGATCATTGGATTTTATGGATGCTTTATAATAATTATTCTTGCAAATGGTCGGATTTTAAACAAGAACCACTGCTGATAAATCAATCTTCATTATCAAATAATCTAAATTCATTAATTGATGATGGATTTGTTTCAAGAGAAAATAAAGAATATATCATAACACCCTTGGGAAAGACAGAGTATCTTAGAATATTAAAATTATATGATTTGGATCGTCAGACCATTTTAGAACAAGAAAGCGAGAGAATTGAAGAAATTACAGAAAAAACAAAAGTTTTTTTCAAGAAATATGATATAAAAGATGATGAATTAAAATTTCGGTATTTAGATTATGTTTTGAAGTTGTCTTATTCTAAAGTGGAAGCAATGTTGAAAGATGAGGAAGATTTCAATAAAATTTTATTGTTTCTTTCGATTAATCATCCTAATCAATATCCTGAGTTTATTTCAACCGAGGATTTTTCATCGAAGTATAAGATTGATAGAACTACATTAAATTATTATATTAGGGAGATAGTAGATAACGAATTTTTTGACATTAAATTCTTTGTAATCCACAATGGACAAGGGAGAACTTATTACTTTCAGAAGAATGAGACAATTGAGAAAGTACTTAATGCGCTTGTCGAAAAACATATTATCAAATTAACATATCTAAATAAATTTCATAAAACTACGACAATAGATGTAGAATTGCTATTAGATAGAATCTTAGATGATATTTGTGGTAATTTATTCAATGATCACCTGAAACCTTCATTGAAAACATTCTTACCCGGATATATTAGATATCTAGCATATAAAATTGAAACTGAGAAAAAATTAGTTGACAGGGATGCTAAATTTATAGGTCTTGTTTGGAAAAATATTGAAGAAGAATTCCAAACCTTTGAGCCTTCAAATATTCCAATGGTGGGAACGGAGGATGAATATTATTATGGATTAGATTGCAATATATTCAAAGCACTGGATATTATGTTTCTTTCCAAATTAAATTTCTTAAATACAAAAGAAGTTCAGGAGAAATATAAACTGAATAAAATAGCTATCTATGATAAAATTATAGATGCTCTGTATAGGAATAAAGTTTCTAAAGCAAAAAAGCTATATCAGAATAATAAAACTAAGTTAAAAGCTATTAAACAATTAATTTTAAGAGATATTATAACAACAGCAGATAATGATTTAATTGAGTCAGTTAAAATTACTAATGAAATAATTGAAAAATTTCCCAATGATTTTATAGGATACTTATTACAATCAATCACGTACTTTCTAATGGATAATTATGAGAGATCTTTAGAGATCATTGAGGAAGCATTAGAAATAGCTCCAAATGCGCTCATAGCTTGTCAAAAAGTTCAAATTTTAATGAGAACCTATCAAGTTGAGAAAGCACAGTATCTTATTGAAGAATTATTATCTTTCTATCCTGATAATTTAATGATATTAAGAGCTAAATTCATAAATTATATTAATTATTGGATGACATTAGTAAAGGATTACAATCAACCTTTAGATATAATAAATCAATTACTCAATTTAAATCCAAGCGATCAAGAACTCCTACTTTTGAAAAGTTTATACTATTGTAAAATTAATAATTATAAAGAAGCGAAAAGATTAATAACAAAGGAAATTGATATTAATAACTTTATAAAGAATCCCAGAATTGATACAATTGCATATTTTATTTTAGCATACTCCTATTTAGCACGTGGCAAATTTGATAAATCTTTAGAAATTGTCAATTTAATTTTAACACTTTATCCTAATCATCCAATTTCATCCCTCACAAAAGCGTTAGTAATGGGTTATAATTTAATTTATAGTTTTACACCCAATGAGTCTAGTCTTGAAAATTTTTTTGAATTAATAAAACTTACAATCTCACTTGATCCAATTAACTATAATAAAACATCATATCTTGTTTTACAATCTCATATCTTGAATGGGATTGGAAAATACGATGAGGCTATTGAAACTATTGATAGGGCTATTGATTTGGTACCGACATCTAATTTTTTACATAATAGGAAAACATTATTACTAATCACATCCAGAAGGGAAGTTGAAGCGTTAAACTTAATTGATGAATTGTTAGAAAGCCACCCAACACTAAAACAAAGTCTTCTAAAACAAAAGTCGTATATCCAAGTTGTTTCAAAACAATATAAGGATGGTTTAAAGACTGTCAAAGAAGGAATTGAATTAGACCCGCATGATACAATCTTTATTAATAATAAGGCAATGATATTAGGGTATTTAGGAAGAAAAGAAGAAGCAATTGATACTGCTGAATATCTAATAAGTCTTAGTCCTAGAAATGGAAATTCGTATGATACATATGGAGAAGTATTAATGGTTTTAGGTGATTATGAAAATGCTATTATAAAATTAAAGGAAGCATTGAATATTGAACCTACTGGCTGGTTTGCCTTCGCAACATGTCTAAAATTGGGAGAATGCTTTAAGGAGCTTGGAAATTTTGAGAAAGCAATTGAATATTATGAAAGAGGGATAAAATTAACAGAAAAGATGCATCCGAGTGAAAGAATGAGCTATAGTGAGAAATATATACCCAAAGCAGAGAAAATGATTTCTGAAATTAAAGCCTTACTTGGAGATTCGAATAATAATGAATAATCCAAATATAAAATGTGAATTTGATGGATTACAGATTCGTAAAACCACTTGAGTTTAATTTTAATTTTGGAACGCTTCTTTCAGTTGATATTAGTTCTTCTTCAGATGATATAGATTTGATTAATCTCACAGAAGAGGTTCTTAATGAAATTAGAGATTGTATCAGAGTTCGAGGGACTCCAAATTTAATTTGGTTCAAGGGAATAACTGAGTCTATAAACCATTCAGACTTTAAGGCAATTATAAAAATGATTAAATCTGCATATCCAAAACAAAAGATTGGTGTATATTTAAATTGCGGAATTTTTCAAGAGAAGGAGGTTCGAAATATTTTTCATAAGTGTGATTTGGTTGCTATTAATCTTAATACAGTTAATAGTTTTCAATTTTCACAGATTAATAAGTGCCCAGAATCTTCGAATTCTAAAGATGTCTTGGATGGAATTATTGAATTTAGTAAGACTTTCAAAGGCAAAATAGGAATCTATACAATGTTTCTGAAAGATATTAATGACAACATTAAAAATGTAGAAAAATTAAAAGAATTCTTACTAGAAATCATACCAGATCATTTTTCTATTAGTAATTATACATTAGATGGTTTTAAACCTATTTCGAAAAAGTTTAAAGGAGAACTAAAAAAATTATTAGAAGATCTCCCTTTTAAAGTAATTTATATGTTCTAAGAGAATTTTAAATATGAATACAAGTTAAAAATAAAATGAAAAAATAAATTCAAAAAAATCAGACTCTTGTTTCATTTTTATATTTTTGAATATTAAATTCTCATACAAAAAAATAATTCTTAAAAAAATGACTTAAGATAAAATACGTGATGTGAAACTTTATGCCTAAAATTAATCATTTTGAAATTAATGCAGATGATCTATCTCGTGCCAAAGATTTTTATGAGAATGTATTTGGTTGGAAAATTGAGAAGTGGGAAGGGCCTATTGAATACTGGCTTATTACTGCTGGTGATGAAGATGAAGAAGGAATTAATGGAGGACTGCAAAAGCGAGAGAATAAAGATGATCATATTTTTAATTATGTTGGTGTAGAATCGGTCGACGCAACTATTAAAAAAATAAAACAAAGCGGTGGGAAAATTTTAAAAGATAAAAGTCCAATTCCAGGAGTTGGATATTATGCGTTCTTCAAAGATACCGAAGGCAATCGATTAGGTATTATGGAAGATGATGAAGATGCTAAATAAACTTTAATAAATCTATTTTTTTTATTATCTTACCTATTAAAAACAGAATAGTTCGAATTCCATAACATTTTTATTTCTTTTTTTATCTATTCAAGTAATAATGAAATCCGTATTTAAGACAGAAATTTTATTGATATTCGGAATCATTTCTGCTTTATTACTGTTAATTACCAATAATCATAATTTGTCTTTAGGAAATACCGATAAAAGTTCATATGATATAAAATTAAAAGTCTCAAAAATATCAGGAAAAATTCATATAAATGGTTCTTCTGATTGGATTGATTTCCAAAGTGCTGGAAATTGTACTGGACAAGGGACTTATTCCGATCCGTATGTGATTGAAGACTTGGTAATAGATGGAGGAGGTTCAGGAGATTGTATAACGATTGAAAATTCAAATGCATATTTTAGAATTGAAAATTGCACTGTCTTTAATTCGGGATGGGACGATTCAGGAATCCGCTTATCATATGTTAATAATTCTCAATTAATTGATAACAATTGCTCATCTAATTATTACGGGATATTTATATATTCAAGTAAAAATAACACTATTATGGGCAACACTGCAGACTACACTGCTGATGGGATAAGATTATCTTCAAGTGATAATAATACAATTTTAGGTAATAATTTAAGCCATAACAACTTTTCTGGAATACATCTATTTAATTGTGAGAAAAATAACATTTCGAATAACGTAATGAATAAATGTGGATTATTTATTTCTAGTTCAATATCCGGTTCGATATACGGGAAATTCCATATAAACGAATTGTATTCCCATAATATAGATACAACAAATCTAGTGAATGAAAAACCGTTATATTATTATGTCAATAAAACTAATTTAAATTCAAATAATTTTACGAATGCTGGGCAAATTATTTTAGTCAACTGTAGTAAATCATTAATCTCAAACTCAAATGTTTCTTATAGTTCCATGGGAATTTCATTATTCTATAGTAAAAATAACAGTATCTTGGGAAACTTCGCAAATTACAACAGATATGGAATATTTTTATATGAATGTAGAAATAATACCATTTCAAACAACCAGATAAAGTTCAATTCATATGGGTTATTTTTAAATAGTAGTAATAATAATGAAATTTCGGGAAACTCCGCAAATTATAACGGATATGGAATATCTTTATATGAATGTAGTAATAATACCATTTCGGGAAATCTTGCAAACAATAATATTTATGGTTGGGGAGGGGCTGGGATATTCATATATGGCTTCAACAACGTTATTTTGCTAAATAGTGCAAATAATAATGGAGAATATGGAATAGGTGTATGGGGTGATAAAAACTTAATTTCTGGAAACGTTGCTAGCTATAATTCAGGGATCCAAATTGTGGATCCATATTTTGGAGTTCATATATATGGTGGAATTGGGATATATTTAGTAGGTAGTAACAATACTATTTTGGAAAATACCGCAAACAACAATAATGAGAATGGGATAAGAATCTTATTTAAAAGTTATTATAACACTATTCTGGATAATACCGCAAGTAACAATAATTGGAATGGGATATCTCTGCAGGATTGTGATAATAACAAAATTTCAAGAAATACTGTAAATATTAATGAAGAGAATGGGATATTTCTCCGAGAATGTTATAATAATACAATTTCAGAGAATGATGTTAATTTCAATGGAAATCATGGGATAAATCTTCACTCTAGTGATAATAATATCATTTTAAAAAATACTGTCACTAATAACAATAATTATGGGATTTATCTAGAAGCTTATTCCGCCGTTGGTTGCTATAATAACACTATATTGGGAAATATTGTTGAAAATAATCAATATGGAATAAGCTTAGAAATTTGTCATAACAATGATATTTTGGATAATATAGTCCACTCCAATAGCCAAAATGGGATACATTTATATCAAAGTGACAACAACAATATTCTAAACAATAATGTAAGTTATAACGGAGCCAACGGTTTATTTTTATCACAAAGTGATACCAACCTCATTGCGGGAAATTCATTTATAGATAATAAAATTTGTATCGTTGAGATAAATTGTCAGGGTAATATTTTCGAAAATAACTATTGTGAAGAACAACCAAGTAATGGCTCAAAGGATTCCGGAAACAATCTTATTATTTTGATTGCCATTCTTTCTTTTGTAGCACTCTTTGGCACAATATCTATTATAGTAATATTATTATATAAAAAACAAACAAAGGTTGAGAACTAAATTAATTTCTATATGTTTTATTTCTAGTTTTTTCTCTCATAACTCCGGAGAAATTAACATGGGTCAAATCGTAACCCACAGCATTCACAAAGATTTTCAAGGTTTTCAATATAATTTAACATTGAATTATACCATTTATCTAATAATTTCTTAAATTGAATTTTTATGGATCCTAAGTTTTTAGCGTTATAGACATAGAGATATCCTTGTTTTTTGTCATTTTTGTCTCCTTTCTTATGAGTATATTCTTTCATGGATATAGATTTACGTTTAATAAGCTTTAATTCAGATAAATCCTTTAGAGCTCTTTGAATTGAACTTCTATCCATTTTTAAAAAATCTGCAATTTCTGATGTCCTTACATCTGTATTATTCAACATATATCCTAGTACCTCAGACTCCGTTCTGTTTAAACCTAATATGCATTTAAATAATCGTTCACTAGAAAAAATCTCTTTTTTTTCTAATAATTCATCAATATTTTCAAATTCTTTTAATTGCTTTCCAATGACTTCCATTAATAATCTACTCAAGATATTATAATAAATTTAAACAAAAAATGAAATTCTTAATTTTTTATTCTCTTAGTTTTTCTAACACTTTTTTCATGCCTTCATAATTCATTGCTCCAACAATTTGATTTACGACTTCGTTATTTTTAATAAATAAGATTGTTGGAACTCCTGTAATTCTATATTGCATCGCTATAGCAGTATTTTCGTCAACGTCAACTTTTACAAATATAAAATCGTTCTGAAATTCTCCTTGAAGTTTTTTGAAAATAGGAGCAAAAAATTGACATGGACCACACCAAACCGCTGAAAAATCTATAATAATTATTTTATCAGGATAATCCTTCAATAATTTATCAAATTCTTCAGAAGAATGTATTTCTATTACGTTTTCTGGCATAATTTTATGTTTTAATAAAGTTTCGGCTTTTTTAATTCTTAACTTTTCTAATTCTTCATTTACTTCTTGCATTAAAGTTTCACACTAATTTATTATATTTAAGTTGTGTGATATTTTTTCACAACTTTCTAATAAAAGAAAATTCAATAGAATATTTAAAGGTGATTATAGTGCGAAAAATTTCACTACTTTAAATTTCTTCACTTTAATTCCATAAATTAAAAAAAAATAAGTTAAAAAGAAATATGATTAATTAATCTATTATAGTTACATTCTCTTCTTCTAATGTTTCTGTTAACTTTCTTTGATTTAATAATGAGTTTTTCTTCTTGATGATATCATAATTTGAAAGTCTAAATCTTTTTTAAATAAACTTGCACTCATGGAGTATCACTGTTATTATTACCATCAATCTTAAAAATACCAGAACCTTTAGGTAATTCCATGAAACTCCTTTTTTTGCAAAATATAAAGTGTCTTCTTATAATAACTTATATATTTCGTAATCTTGGATCTAAAGCATCCCTTAATCCATCACCAGTTAACATAAATCCTAATACAGTAATCATTATCATAAATCCAGGCCAGAAAACCGCCCATGGAGCTGCAAGTATTTGAGGTCTTGCTTCAGCAATATAAAAACCCCATTCGACTAACCTAGGATCGTTAAAACCTAAAAAGCTAAGACCTGCTAATCCTAAAATTACTCCACCAATGTTAAATGTAAAGGAAATTATGACTGGCTGAACACAATTTGGTAACAAATGCCGAAACATAATTCGAGCATTTCCCGCTCCTGCTGCTCTTGCTGCCTCTACATAAGGTAATTCTCGAGCTTGTAATACTGAACCTCTAATTAAACGTGAATATCCAGAAATCGCTAAAATTCCATAAGCCATAATAAAATATTCTAAACGTTGACCCCACATTGCGATGAAGACTAAAACGAGAATTAAACCAGGAAATGCTAGGAACATATCCATAATCCTCATTAATACTGAATCAATCCATCCTCCATAGTATGCAGCGATAGTACCGATAATAATACCAAAAAAGACAGCCATTAATACTGCTGGCAAGGCAATTGTTAAAGAAAATCTTGCCCCCCATATCAAAATAGATACGAGATCTCGCCCAAATTTGGTCGTTCCTAAAGGATGCTCTGCAGATGGTGGAGAGTATGGCCATTGATTTGGATGGGTTGGATTTGGATAAAAATCTACTGTTTCATCTAGTGATTGTGGTGCTATCCATGGGCAAAACACAGCAAACGTAACTATTACAAAAATAAGGGATATCCCAATTATAGTCAAGGTGGATTTCAATCTTCGAATGAATTTTCTTTTACTTATAGTTTTTTCATATTCAAATTCCCTTATTGCTAAATCTTCCATTATATACCCTGGAATAAGAAGAAACTTAATATATGTTAAAATACTTTTTCTTGGTTTTTCAAGAATTTCGATCCTTTCTTCTAATTCTTGTTGTTCAATTTGTTCCATATAACTTCTTCACCGTTTTTTATTAAAAAAAATAAAGATAGAAAGAAAACCGATTAATTTACTAAATTGATTCAACTTCTTCAGTTGAATCCTGCAATTTTCTTTGATTTAATCTTGAAGTTTCTCTCCTAGAAGATACCATAATTTGAAAGTCTAAATCCTTTTTGAATATGTTAGCACACTTAGATATCTCCTTGGCAACATTTTCCATAGTAAAATTGTCTTTAATATAAATTCCATCAAACATTGGTATTTCTGAATATTTTTCAATCAAATCAATAGTTATCTCGTTTGGCAACACGTCAGATCGATCTTTAAATGCGAGATTAATCTTCTCATCTAATTTTTTATATATTTCTCTTTTACTAAATTGACAATCGATGCATTTAGAACTTCGATTTTTTAAAATATTTATTATTATTAACCCTGTAATAAATTTGAAATTTCTCAGTAGAATATCTTTTTGTTCACTACCATTTTCATTAATGTATTGTTGAATATGTTTCTCAGCATTAATATATAAATTTGAGAAATGAAAACTTCTATGAAAATACGCTGGAACTATACAAAATATTCTTGTAAACCAAAATGGTTTGATACTTATAGGTGGCTTTTCACGAAAAACATAATAAGCTACTCTTCCATCTCGCTCTGTATATAAAGTAGCTTCTTTTTTTAGCATATTCAAATAGGTCGAAGTTGTAGATCGCGCAATTTCCTTGAAATATTTTTTATATTCTTGTTCTACTTCTCCTGTAGTAATTCTTTCCTTTCCATCTAAGTAATTTTTTAACACGATTCCTAAGATACGATTTTCATGAAGGCGTCCAGTCTTTGTTTGTTGTTCTTCTGCTTCATCTTCTCTAATCTGATATAGATATGCAATTTCTGGGGCATAATCTTGAATAACTTTGTCAATAAGTTTAATTTCGGGATCAATCTCTTCTGATTCTATTATTTTTGCGCTCTCTAGTAGTATTCCATCAAGTTTAGATTCTTCAGTCAATTTAAAAAACTCTTTCAGTTAGTATTATTATTTATTAACTTTTATTTTTCGGTGGCATTATAGCTTAGAATTCCATTCTATGCTAATAATTTGATACATCATGATTTTCTAATATCTAATTTAATTAGATTTTCAATTCATTTATAGACTCGGACAATGAAGTTTGTACTGAAGTGTATAGTAAACATGAAGTAACTATAGATCAAATTTTCTTTAGAAAGATCAAATTAAAGATAAGAAAAAGAAAAAAGAAAAAAAATTTATTCTATTGGTTCAATTACTTGAATTACTTCTGGAGATTGTGCTATTTCTTCTACTCTTTCTTCTTCCTCTGCTTTTGTGAGTATTTCTCTTTCGATGATTTCAAGTTGCCTTATTTTTGTGAAAGACCATATAAAAAATGGCATCATAATACCTAAAATAGCAGCTATAAGAAATAAACTTCTTATTCCTAATAATAATGCTAACGGTCCAGCGATAAGTGCGCTTATTGGTGTAATTGCCATAGAAATCATGTGATCTATTGACATGATTCTTCCGATTTTATCTTTTGAAACAACCGTTTGTAAGATTGCTAAATATGTAGAAACCGTAATGGGAAATAACATCCAACCGGGAAAGAGAGATATCATCATAAGAATAAAATTCCCCCTTGGTGCAAGAATTGCAGGTATTTGACCTACAAAAAATATTGCCGCTCCAACAATGTTAATTTTAATTTTATGGTTCCAAGTTTTCTTAAGTGAAGTAATTATTGATCCTGCTATGTTTCCAACTTGACCCGCTGTCATTATTAATGCTAGATTTAAGGCAGTCCCTCCATGAGTTTCATAGATAAAATTAGGCAACAAAACCATCCAAGGCCTACTAATAAAGTTCCAAATCATTGCAAAACAAATCATAGCAAGCAAGCCAGGTACCAATTTGATCGTCAATAATCCCGTTTTGAAGTCTTTAAACATAGACTTTTTAACAGCTTCTTCAGTTATCTGGTGTATTTTCGGAACTTTTATTATTAATAATGGAACCATAGCAATTAAGAATGTTATGATATCGATTAGAAAAATCATTTCTGTTTCTGGAATAAAGACCATAAGAGATGCTGCTATCATTGGTCCTACAGTAAAAATAAATCCAGAACTTAAGAAATTTAAACCATTAATTCGACTCAAATTTTTCTTAGGAACCATAACGGGAATTAAGGATTGTACTGCTGGTAATTGAAATGCAAATGATGCTGCTCTGAGTGTATTTATTGTAAGAATAAACGCGATGTTTTGAATACCCAAAAGAAAGAATATGAATAGAAAAAATGTTAATCCTGCTTGCATCGAATCTGATATTGCTATAATAGCTTTTTTATTCCATCGATCTGAAATTACTCCTGAGAATGGTGTTACAATTATTTGTGGTAGAAACATCAAAAACGTTGAAATTGAAAGATAAATAACGTTTCCGGCCATCCACCAAGTTATTACAAAACCAACTATCATTGAACCTAACATAGAGAATTGTTGTCCAAGTAAGAAATATAAATAATGATGAAAAGATTTTTTACTAGTTTTTTCTGCCATTATTGTTTACCATTTTTACTATTTTTCATTTTTAATATTTCTAAGTAATTTTTTTTATATATAGATTAATTATATGAACTTTGGTTGAAGTTTAAACTTGATATTGAACTAATTCTTTTCCAGTATCTTTTCCGTATTCTTTTAAATTATCGTTAAGTGAATTTAATCTAAATACAGAAGATGAAATACTCTCCTTTTCTATTGTATTATGAATACTTACGTATCCAAAATGATAGTATCTTCCAATATTGTGTACTTTTTCTGAACCCATAACTATTTACTCTTTATTATTTTTTAAAATGGGCGAGTGTTAGAACCTCGCCCAAATTTTTATTTACCAATACGTTTTTTATGGAAATGGAAAAGATTTTTAATTGAGATGATATAATGAAAAAATTTATCGTGATTATAGTTTAATTAAAATTTTTAAAAAAAAATTGATTTAATATGGAATATAACTTGATGTTTGTCCTGGAACAACATTTTTGATTATTATTATTTTTTCTATTGTTCTTTTCATTTTTTTTAACCTCTTTTTTCATTTTCAATATTTTTCTTTTTATTTCCTAAAACTCTTCATGAGTCCTACTTCATAAGACCCATAGTCTAATTTCTGGGTGATCTGATTCAAATTAATTAATTCTTGATGATACTTTGCGTTATAATTTGACACCGAGTTCATAAGCTTTTTACTAAGCTTTATTACATTTATAGGCTCTGCCTTTACTTGAAATTCTTGAACTTCAGACTCAGAAAGGCATGCTTCAATAATTTTTTCAACATTAACGCAATTTTTTCTTACATCCTTATTCATTATTGCTTGAGCCATTTTTTTCCACTCTTATTTTTTTTAATTCATTTTTTATTTTGTTAATAAAATTAAAGAAATACTACAATATATAGTTTAAATTACAAAACTTCAAGCGTAGTTTGTAGTTCACTTAGAGTTCCTAATTTAGAGTGAACACGAAACTTTTAAATAAGAGCTGTTACTATATATTAATTAAAGGACTTTAGTGTGAATTTTATGAGTCGAACTCAAGAAATTAACTATCCACCTGAGGAAATATATAAAAAATCCGGGTTTGAGAAGCCAAACTTTGAACATGTTATTCTTTGGATGCTTAAGAACAATAAAGAAGTAGAATGGTCCAACTTTAAGGAGGACCCAATTAATATTGCACAATCAACCCTATCTAATTATATGAATAGCCTAATGAGAAAGGGTTACATTGAAAAGATAGAAAGAGGTAAATATCAGATAACAACTAAGGGTGAGGGTAGATTTAATGAAATATCCCTATCGCAAGAAACAAAACGTCTATTAAGTTATCCTCCAGATGTAATTGGAGATAGCCGTAATTATGAAGATATTATTCTTTGGATGGCGTATAATAATAATTATTTGAAATGGTCTGACTTTCTTGATGATCGAGCACCCATTTTTATTAACCAATCTTCACTATCAAAGAGTATTAATTCATTAAAAGATAACAGTTTTATCCAAAAGGATGATCAAACAAAGGAATATCGAATCACAAATTTAGGAAAATCCCAATATTCAAGGATGTTGAAGTTATATGATTTGGATAGACAATCGATTTTAGAGGAAGAAAGTAAAAGAATTGAAGAAATTACAAAAAAGACGATTAGGTTTTTTAAAAGATATGGTATTACCGATGATGATATCAAATTTCGGTTTTTGAAATATATTTTAAGTTTACCTATTGAAAAATTAAGAGGTTCGATAGATAATGAAGGTGATTTTAATAAAGTATTACTTTTCATTTCAATGAATCATCCAAATCAGTATCCCTTCTATATATCGTTCGAAGAGTTTTCAAAACAATTTGGAATTGACCAATTAGATCTTGAATTTAATATTCGTAAGATAATAGATAAAAGTGTTTATAATATAGAATTTTTCAAATTAAATGTTGAAAGTGATAAAGATTATTATTTTCAAGCTGGTGAGAAGCTGGAGAAAGTATTAAGCGCGATAGTTGAAGATCAAGTAACTAAATTAACATATTTAAGTAAACTATATGAAAACGTTCAGGAGAACTCTCTAAAATTATCCCTTTCATCCACAATTAATGCTATTCTTAATGAAATTTGCGATAATTTATTTGATTCTGGATTAAGGCAATCTTTAAGAATATTTTTACCAGAATATATAAATTATCTTGCATATAAGGTAGAAACTGAAAGGAAGTTAGTGGATACTTTAGATAAGTTGGAGGGTGTTGCGTGGAGAGACATCCCAGAGGTATTTCAATCATATAGCTCTCGATTTGAAATGGTAGAACAAGCGCAGTTCAAATATTCGATAGATCTTAATGTTTTAAAAGTGTTAAATCTATTTGAATCACCTGAAATTGAGAAGATGATTGAAGACGCGAAATATATGATGAAGCAAAAGGATTTTGATATGGCTTTGGATAAGGTGAATACTATTATAGAATCAGATCCGAATAATTTGGATCTGATTTTCCTAAAAGCTCTTGTTTTGAGTATATCAAATAGACATCAGGAGGCAATACGCTTTTTAAAGAAGGAGTTCAAAGATCATCCGAATAAAAATGATGAAGATCTCTTTATTCCAATTAATTATTTAAAAGTTTATTGCTACATGACGTTGGATAGGTTTGATAAAGCTTTAAAGATCAGTAGTAAAATAAGTGAAGAATATCCTGATCATCCAATTTCCTACATAACCAAAGCTTTGATTGATGGTTATAAGATTATTTATCGTATTAATGATAAGAAGGTAAAAATAGACCAAGTTTTAGATAATATTGACCAAGCGATTTCATTAGACGAAAATAACAAAAATAAAGCTAAGTATTATTACTTTAAAAGTTATGTATTAAATCATGTGAATAAGTTTGAAGAAGCACTTGAAGCGATTGATAATGGTCTTGATTTAGATCCTAAGGATATTAAATTACATTTCATGAAATACAATATATTACAAGATTATGGGAGAATAGATGAAGTTTTAGAATTAATAGATGAAGGGATAAAACTCTTTCCCGAAATGAAAACAAAATTATTAACTCATAAAGCGTACCTTTATAAAAAAAAGACTAATTATGATAAAGGGTTGGAGATTATTGATGATTTATGGCAAAAATATCCTAAAGATCTAGATTTATTAAATAATAAAGTTTATTATCATCTATATCGTGGTGATAAGCAAGGAGCAATAAAAGCAGGGAAATTATTAACAGAGCTTGCTCCAGATGACGGTAATTTCCATGATTCCTATGGTGAAGTTTTAACGGAATTTGGCGAATATGAAGAAGCACTTAAAATACTTCAAAAAGCATTAGACCTTGATCCTTTAGGATGGTTTACTTACAATACTTATCATCAATTGGCGAGATGTCATATAAAACTTGGTAATTATGGTCTAGCAAGAGAAACTCTAGATAAAGGAGTACACGCGACAGAAACTTGTTTTTGTGGCATTAAACTGCGTGAAGAATGGAAAGAGAAAAAACAAAAACTTTTAACTGAAATTGAGGTCTTAGAGACATCAAGTTAGAAGTTTCTCTTTTTTACTTTTTTTAAAATTTTAAAATAAATATTGGAGATAGTTCAATCTCAGATTTAGACTTCAATATTACTTCATCAAGTTAATCTATTTATAGAAAATATGCTTTTGAATTTATAGCTAAAGGAAATGTGAAACTGCATGAAAAAGTTAATATGCACCTATAATGAGAATGCAAAACTTAGTTATAAAATTCGCGATGTGATTAATCCTTGTTTAAGTGCTCTTGAATTATTTTTGAAAAATATAAAAACCAAGAGACCAGATTCATTTGATAGAATAATTGATATTTTAAATACAATATATGGGAACATTGAAAATCATAATGTTTCAATAAATTTAGATTATGAAATACTCAATCACTATCCCAAAATACTAGAAGGAAGCTTAAACCATGCTTTGTCTCTAGTAAATTATAACAAATACAAGCCAAATTCTATCGATGAAGAAATTGATATTGATGCCATTGATTTAGTACGTACTTTTACTCATTTTGAATACATTTTTATGAGTTCGTTATTAGAAATAATGTCTCGTGAAGAAGCAATTGAATATGTTAAAAAAATGACGGATGAATTAACACACTCCAGAAATGATCCAAGTAATTATGTTGAGTCATTTCAGGATATCCTTAATCGTTTTCAAGGTAATTTAGGTAGATGGCAAATGCAAACTTGTGTTGCTGAAATCCTAGGAGAGGAAAGAATGCTCTATTTAGTCAAGAAATGTAAATGGGGTGAAATTTTGAAAGATTTTGATCTAGAGTTTTGTTATGCTATGAATTGTTATCAAGATTTTGAAAACACCAAAAATTTAAATCCAAATTTCATTCTCACAAGGACAAAAACTATACTAATGGGAGATGTGTATTGTGATTTTTGTTATCATGATACACGGAAAGAGAAAGAAATAACTCATCCTTCAGAAAAAGAATTCCAAGAGTTAATTTAAGTTTAAAAGAGATGAAATCAACTATGAAAGAAGTATTATGTTTTATTTATGATGGATTTGCTGATTTTGAAACTGTTCTTACTTGTTCAGCATTAAATGAACAAAATGATTACAAAGTAACATACATTGCATATAAAAAAACACCAATCTATAGTACTGGTGGATTAAAAATTAATCCAGATAAAACAGTTTCAGAAATTGATGGGAGTAAGAACATTGCGGGTTTAATAATTCCTGGAGGAGCTACTAGAATACTAAAACCAGAACTTAAAAAATTAATTAAAGGATTGAATAAAGAAAAAAAATTGATAGCCGCAATATGTGCTGGACCTGAATTTCTTGCTAAAAGTGGAATCTTAAACGGAAAAAAATATACAACTACTAAAGATCCTCAATCATATGAAGAGATAAATGAGAAGGATCCTTTTCCTAGAGATATGTATATAGAAACTCGATTAGTACAAGATGGAAATATAATAACTGCAAAGGGTCATGCATTCACGGATTTTGCTCTCAAAATTTGGGAATACTTCGATTTATATGATAATGAGGAAGAAAAGGAACAATTAAGAAAGGAATTTACTCCAGTTTAAGAGAAAATTATAAAAAACTCTTTAAAAAATAATTTTTATTTTTTATATCCTACTTTTATTGTCATTGAAACTGATTCATCAAAAGCTTGACCTTCTACTTCACATTTAAAAGGCATCTCTTCAGAAGTAAATAATTCAGTAAAATAGCCAAGCCAATAATTGCCATATCGTCTATTTTGTCGATGTCTGAAAAGTAAATGGTATAAATCCTCACTTTCCTTTTTTACATCAATTGCATAGAAATAGTTGGCGACTATCCACATTTTTTGAACAGTATTTATTATCTCTTCTATAGTAAGACTTTTTAATGGTTTTGAGTCATTATACCACAAGATTAAATCAATAGCTACATTTTTTCGCCATGGTTTTTCTAAACTGTCTTCTGGAGCTTCTGCAGCGGCAATCAATTGATTGAAGGTCGTCTTCCCTATTAACATCATTTTCATCTCATCTCGAGCTCGTACCCATAAATCTCTGTCAAGGTTTTTTTGATCTCCATAATATTTAAGAGCACGTTCTATAAATGTAATATCAGATTCTTCTTCTTCTTTATATTTTTCAATAACAGCACGCATTTCTGGTGAGATAGAATTAAAATCATCATAACATTTAACTGCATTTTTTACTAAATCGGAAATCGTTGTTCCTTTTTCTTTATATTTATCAATTAGACTCCGAGTTTCATCACTTACCTTAACATATATTGGTTTATCTTTATGTTCATGTTCCTTAAGATCTTCAATTTCAGAGTCAATTGTTTTGTCGTTATTTTTAGCCATCAGAACCATCTCCTTTATTTTTGGTTAATTTTTCATTACATTTCAATTTGAATATATATTTTTATATTAATAAAGTTTAAATTTATTTACTATTTGGATAACAGAGCTTTATGAAATATTTTTTTGAATATATAGATTTATATATGAAAAGAATACTTAATCCTTTGTAATTTTCTATTTATTTGTATATATTAATATATATATCTCAATACTCAAATTTAAAGGTTATGCGCTTTTTAAGTGAAATTCATATTAGATCATAACATTTAAATATATAGGTATATAAATTTATATTGTATAACAAAAAAAATATAAATAAATATATAAAAATATAAAAAGGTGTTCTAAAAAAAAATGGCATGGGTTCCATTTATCGTTGCGGGTAGGCGTAATAGATGTTGTAGAAACAGGTCTGTTGGCGGAATGGTGGCAGGATTGGGTATATTCTTGGTATTTGGACTTCTAATGTTTGTATTCTTTTTCCGTTCTGATGGAATTACAATAATACCCTTATGGCCTATGATTAGTGGCTTAGGAGGTTTTATAATCTTTATTATGATTATAGGAGTTATTGCGTCTTTAATGAGTGCACCTCCAAAGAATGCTAATGAAGAACTCATAAAACCATATCAATATCAACCTCAAGAGTCAACTCAGCAATTTAATCCTTATAAAATGCAAAATTCTATTAAAAAACAATCAGAAGAACCTATTTATAGACAAGCTGAAGAAATTATCCCTATAACTTCGGATATAAATTATTGTAGATTTTGCGGGGCAAAAGTCGATAGAGATGCAAATTTTTGTCATCAATGCGGAACAAAATTATAATTTAAAATTATTGAATTTTGTCAAAATAAAATAAATAAAACCTATGGTAGAAACAAGGGCGATAACTAAATTTTCTATTATTCGTTGGAAAAGAAAGGATAATGTAGCTCTTTTCTTAATTATCCTTTTGGGATTAATATTTACTTTTATAGGTTTTTCATATGATTATATCTATGATATATTATTTAGTATTTGTTTAGGATTATTTATAGGCGGAATTATATTATCTATAGTTTCAACATTCTTAGCACAAATGGAATCAAATATTTCAGGAGCAGGAGAATTAGATGCTGATGTTGATGTTGATGTAGACACTGATATTGATGTTGATACTGATATAGATATTGATACTGATGTAGATATTGATACTGATGTAGATATTGATACTGATGTAGATATCGATACTGATATTGATGTCGAAGCGGATGTTGATATAGATTATGATATAGGGGCCGAAATAGAATTGGATGCTGTTGATTTAGATGCTGAGGTTGATGTGGAAGCGGGAGTGGATGTGGATTCAGACATTGATGTGGAAGCAGAAGCTGAAATTGATACTGATTTAATATCCACAATCACTCCTGCTCCAATCATGCTTCTATTTTCTTCTGCATTTTTAATTTTTGGTATTTCAGGATTAGTACTGTATCAAATAATTGAAGGAACTTTAAGATTTATTATCCTTTATATTGCTCCATCCGCTGCATATATAACAGCCAAAGTTATCAATTTTATTTGGAAAATTATAGCAAAATCTAGATTTTATAATATATCATCAACCCAAAACTTAATTGGAGTTAAAGGTGAAGTATTGTTAAGGGTTGATGAGAGAGGAGGTGTGATAAAAATACCTTCTTCTACGCCTATGAGGTTTGAGAGAATACACGTTAAGCCTGTCAATGAAAATTTGGAGTTTGAGAGAGGGGATAAAGTTTACATATGTGATGTAAAAGACGGGTTTCTGTTAGTTGATATTAGTAAGAAATCGATAAAAAGAAGGAGTTGATAAAAATATCTACAAAAAAAAATAAAAAAGATTTTATAATAATTAAGGAAATGGATCAAAAGCAAGCAACTAAACAAGCAGAGGAATTCAGGAAAGCTAGAATTGCTAAAGATGAAGCTGAAAGAGATTATAATAGATTTAGTAGATTTAATTTTTTCAGATAACCATATTCCTAAATTAAAAAAAATAAAAAAAATCAATAAAAAGAAGATAGTGATAAAATAATGAACGTTAAAGAAGAAATAATAGAAAAGACGATAATTATAAAAGATTTCAAAGAAACTAGTGGAAGAAACTTAAAATCAAAAGAAAATGATAATATAGAAAAACGATTATTCGAGAAGGTTAAACGTAATTATAAAATAATACTCGCATTCCTATTCTTTATCTCAATAATAGTTTTATTTATGATTGTTCCAATGGTTATAGCTGCAGTTTCTCAAGGTTTATGGGGGTAAGTCATGATAGTTTCATTATTTTTTATTTTGTATTAAAAATCTACAAAAAAATGGAAAAGTAATATATTTTATAAAAATTAAATAATGGAGGTTTAGATAAAAAAAGTGTTATTTCAAGAATTGAATCCTTGGTTTGTAGGACTTGGAGTTACGATAGGCATAATAATCTTCCTATTTGTAATCTTTCTTGCTGCTCGATATAGAAAATTCAAGACTAACCAATTTGTTATACACTTGCGAAATGGTAAAGTAAAACATGCTGGATTAGGAGGAAGCTTATTCCTACTTCCATTGATAGATGAATATATAGTCATTCCCACTACAAGTATCCAGACAGTTGTTGAAGCACATGAACAAGTAGTTTCAAGTGAGTATCAGAACATTGAAATCGAGGGATTATTGATTTGGAAAGTTGTTGATCCAGAAAAAGCATTTAGTGCGGTATCGTGGAATATGAGAGATGATAACTATGTTGAAAAAATATTAAAAGGTGCCGCAGAAGCGATTATTCGAACCACCTGTGCTAATATGCCATTGGAAAAGATTATTCGAGAAAGAAGAGAGATAATCGATCATATTGAAAAAGATTTACACGAATTAACGTCTGATTGGGGTATAATAATTGAATCCTTAGAAATAATAGAAGTGATTATTGTCGAACAAGAGCTAAAGAAAAACATGGAAGCAACTAAACAGGCAGTAGAATTTAGAAAAGCTAGGATCGCTAAAGCTGAAGCTGAAAGAGAATCAAAGCTTCGAGAATTAGAAGTGAAGAATGAGGTTGGTATACAAGAGCAATTCGTAGAAAGAGAAATTGAATTGCGTAGAAAAGATAAGGAGATCGCTATTGCAGAACAAGAAAGAGAGCGTAAGAAAATTGAGGCTGATGGGGATCGACAAAAGAAAATAATCGAAGTTGATGCTGAAGCTCAACAAATAAAAAGAAAATTAATTGCTCAGGCAGAAGGTGAAGCAGAGAATATCAAACAACAAATGCTAGCTCAAGCTGAAGGTTTTCAGAAACAAGTTGAAGCAATGAGTACAGCTGATGAAAGATTCTTAGCAGTTCAGTTAACCAATATTTTACCCGAGATTTTTAAGAATCTGAATCCAGATAAGATGTTTATCATGGGAGATGGAAATGAAGCATTCAGTTCGCTTTCAAGAGCAATCTTACCATTCTTACAGCTTTTACCCGAATATTCAGATAAAATCAAGGAATTCTTTAATAATGGCGGATCTGAAAAAATTAAAGAAATTTTAGTTAAAAAGTAATTTCAATTTTTTTTTTAATATTTTTTTAATTTAATCTAATTTAATATTTAAAAGTGGTGCAACTAAGTGTTAAATGATACAGAAAAGCTCTTACTTGAAAGAAATTTGCAGTATCAAAGTATTCTAAAGCAAAATCCAGATAAATTGTTATTTAATCAAAGTATTCCAAAATTTCCTATATTATTTCTTACTTGTATAGACCCCAGGATAGATATCCATCAGATATTCCAATTCAATCCTGGAGATATATTTATTTTAAGAAATGCTGGAAATATTTATACCATAGATATGATGAGATCTATTCTAATTGCAATTCACAAATATAAAGTTAAACATATAATTGTTTTGGGTCATCTAGATTGCGGAATGACAAAGATAAATATAAAAGAGTTCAGACAGAATCTTTCTAATGAATTTCTCAAACGTTTATCAATAAACTACTCAGATCTTATTTCGAAATTATATAATTTCTTTAAACCTTTTGATAATGAAATACGTAATACTATACAGCAGATTAATGCCTTACAAGAAATTAAAACTTATTTTCCTGATGTTGAAGTAACTGGAATGATATATGATATTAAATCTGGCTGGATTTTTACTAAAGAGGATTTTAGAGATTTGCTAATTGAAGAAAATCATACAAAAATTTATAGCGGTCTTTTATATGAAAAAACACAACGACTTTCTAAATTTATCGAAACAAGTAATTTAAGTAAGCAAGAAACAGAATTAGTGGTTAATGCAATAAAAAACAGTGATTTGGATGTTCTAAATGAAAACGATTTTTTAGAAAAAGAAGATATAAATATTGAGGATACTAATGATGATGATTTTCAAAATGCTGTTGAGGATGACGAGGATGGATTTGAATTAAAAATCCCTAAAGTTCAAGTGCCAAAAATAAGTATTCCTAAATTAAAGATTTATATACCAAGTAGCTTTAGAAAAAAAGAAGATTAAAGAATTTGTTTCTTTTGAAAAGAGTTTAATACTATAAAATAGAATTTTAATACTCTTATTTATTGTTCTTTCTTTTCTCATTATATTGCGTTAAATTATCAAGAAGCCGTCTTAGATAGCTTTCAAACTCATCTATCTCTCCTTCAGAAAAATCCTTATAAAAAATATCTCTCATTTCATTAGATACTTGTAGAAATTTATCCTGTAAAGCTTGATTCTTTTTCGTTAATTTTATGTTGATAGTACGTTTGTCTTTTTCATAAGGAATTCGTTCTATGTGACCTGATTCTTCAAGCTTGTCCAACATATATGATAACGTTGCTTTACTTAACATTGTCTTTTTTTTAAGTTCTTGAAAGGAAATATTATCTTTTTGCCACAGAGGAAACATTACTCTGCCTTGAGCAGCTGTTATTTCATCAACATTAAAATCTTCTAGAATTTTAGCAAATATGCGTTCTGATAATTTACGGATCTTTGTCATTAAAAATCCGCCTTCCCTAACTTTTTCCATTTACTTTTCCCTCCTTTAAACCTTTCTAATCTAAATAAGATATCTATAACTCCATCAGAAAATTGTTTACTGCGACTTTGTATAAATCAGGTTGATCATCATGAACTACATGCCCTGCGTTTGGGATTTCAACAAATCTACTATTTTTTATGATATTTGACATCCGTTCAGCATGCTCGTGTTGAAATTGGCTAGATGCTCCTTTAATAATCAGAGTAGGACATTTTACTTTTTCTAATTCGTCCCATTTTGATTTTCCGAAGCTTAAACTTAGTATTTTAAGAAGATGTTGAAATTTAAATATAGGATAGTATCCTAATTCTTTTTCTTCTAGTAGTTCTATAAAATGATCAGCATAGCTAGCATGTAGATTTCCAAAAAAATTACGCGCCTCTTTTAAACAACTAAAAGGGATGGGCCATGAAATAAAGAATTTCTCCCATTCTTCAAGAGCTTCCATAGGGGCTGTTTGAGCACTTTTATCCTCAATAATCAGAGCTTTAACTAGATGTGGGTACAAGACCGCTAAACCCCAAGCTATTGAACCTCCCATAGAATGTCCGATAACAATACTATCTTGGATACCTAGCTCATTCATAGCACACGCAATATCTTCAATCATTATATCTCTTGAGTATTCAGAATCTGGTTTTTCACTTCTTCCATGTCCTCTTTGATCAAATCCTATAACATGATAACTTTCTTTTAGCCAGATTGCCACTTCATACCAACTGGTTGCTCTAGACATAAGCCCATGCAAGAGAACAACATAATCTCCTGATCCTCCAAAATCAATATAAGCTAATCTTACTCCTCTTCCATTAATATAGCCTCGTTTCATTTTTACCATATGAAAAATCACCAAAAAAACTAAAGCTTAAATTCAACTTGATTTAATTTATAGTAGAATCTTGCCTCTTTAGGCTTAAATCGAAGTATTGTATAATCAGGATCCTCCACTCCCTTTGGATAGTATCTAATAGAGCGGTCTAACCAGAATTGTTGTTTTATCTCCATATCTTCTATTATTTCTATTTCACCGCCAAACATCACTCCTTTAAATTGTTCTGTATCACAAAAATAAACAGACACCTTAGGATTTTCCTTTATATGGGCCATCTTAGAAGAGCTAGTGTTTGTGGAGAAATATATTACATATTTGTCTTTCATATTTTCATAAAATTCAGAAAATTCAGGGTACCTTTCCTTATATCGTGTATTGAGTAATGCTCTTGTTACAGGAAATCCATCAGCGTCGATTGTTGATAAATAGGCTACAAGAGAGTTTTCTATTAACTCAATACTTAATTTTTTTACTTCATTTAATTCCATATATAACCCATCCTAACTTATTTTAAATTATACCATATACATTATTTTTTTCTTGGTTCAAATTGGACTTTTTGTAATTTATAATAAAATTGCGCTGTTTTTGGATTTAAACGGAGTAGAGTGTAATCAGGATCTTCTAAACCTTCCCGATAATACCTAGTCCACCAATCTAACCAAATTTTTCGCTTTACATCCATATCATTAATGACCTCAGCTTCACCTCCAAACATAACTCCTTTAAAGTCTTCGGGATCGCAAAAGTACACACAAATTTTAGGATTTTTCTTTATATGCTCAGTTTTGGATGAGGATGTATTAGTTGAAATATATATATCAAACTTATTATCCAAACCAGTGAAAAAATCAGAAAATTCTGGAAATTGTTCTTTATTTCTTAAGTTAAACATAGCTCTTGTTATTGGATATCCATCGGAATCAATAGTTGTTAGATAAGCCGCTTTTGAGGTCAACATTAATTCTAAACTTAATTTTTTTGCTTCTTCTATTTCCATTTTATATACCTCGATATACTTTTTATTATTTTATCTTATAATTTCTGCCTAATTTCATCTAATCTCTCCTTAGCCGAAGGAGTCCTATCGAAAGTCATCTCTAAGTTATCACAGAAATATTCATCGCAATACGCACAATTTTCAAAACCTTTTTCTTGGCAACAACTCCTTATTGGACAATCACTACACCAACTAAAATGCTTTCCTTCTGAAGTGCACCCATCACAATAAATATCCTCATGTTTAAATGTCATTGATTCACTTGACCATTCTTTCGCAACTTTTTTAATTTCTTTATAATCATCTTTTTGAGTAGCTAAATAAGCAGGACAACTAGAACAATCAATTCCGCAATAGGCAATTAGTTTTTCCATATTTTAATATCCCTATTTTTTAATTTTTAGTTAAATTTTTATAATAATTAAAAAAAATTTTTACTTTTTTGGTTTATAACTTGTACCTACTTCATATGCTTCAGCTAAATAGTCTCCAATTTCCCGATATGGACCGTTTGGCATTAAAAATATAAACGAATCAAAATTTTTAACATCTGGCTCTTTATCTTTAATGTATTTTTCATCTGAATAAATCTCAATTATTTCTCCTATAAACAATTCAGTGTTTTTGAAATCTTTAATATCTACAAGTTTACACTCGATATTTATACTACAATCTTTAATCATCGGAGCTGTTTTTAAATCCCCATAAAATAGTTCAAACTCCTTAGATTTGTCCACCCTTGACCCTGAGTGTAACCCACAATAATCTGTTACAACATGCATATCTTTAGTCGGAATGTTGATGCTAAATGTTTTATTTTCCTTAATGCCAGGGCTAGTATAATGCTTTTTTGACATGGCAATAGCAATCAATGGGGGGTCATCATGGATCATGTTAAACCACACAACTGTTTTGAAATTTGGCTTACTATTGACGTGAGCACCTAATAAGGCTATTGGGAGAGGCATTAATGGTAATTTCCATCCTGTTTTAACCTTAATTATTTTTTTTCACCTTCATTATATATTTTAGAATAATATTTCTCAGTAGAAACTATTTCTCTACATTTGTCATTTTTTTGGGAAACTGATTTATTATAATAAATATAGTTATCAATTCCAAAATGAAAAGACATTGTCTCCATATTTAGTTCCTAATTTTTATTGTTTGATTTCGAATGTTCTATATCGAACGTTCGATATAGAACAATATTGTTTTTTCATTTATAAATCTTTTGATTCGTTTAATATAATTTGTGATCACAAATCTGTTAAATTTTGTTCCAAAATTATTTAAATTTGTTTTAATTAATTGTATATCATTAAAATAAACATCTCTTAAGTGAAAAACTATTATTGAATACATATTTTTGATATTATTCTTTATTATCGTTGGTGTTGAATTATACGGCGAATCGAAGGAAAATACTAAGATATTCTATGCTAGTAAACCGCTCGCAATGCCTCTTTTGATATTATTCTATGTATTTGGAGTAGTTAACAGTGTAGGAGTTAACAGAGTCGACTGGTTAATTGTTATTGCATTAATAGGGGGAATGGCAGGAGATATTTTCTTAATGCTTAAAAGCCAAGAAAAATGGTTTTTGTTTGGCATGATTGGTTTTTTAATAAATCAAATCTTCTATGTTATTTCTTTCTTTATAGGTGTTGGTAATCTAACTCTTTTTAATGCGTGGGGACTCTTTCTTTTTGGTCCTGTAGTATTTATTATAGGATTTATGGTACCAAGATTTATTAAAAAAACAGAGGATTTGAAGATACCAGTGTTAGTATATATTGGCGCTATTTTATTAATGCATACAGCCGCAGTTGTACGATTAGCACTAATTCAAGAAATATCAAATATCTTTATATATCTTGGCTCCATTTTATTCATATTTTCAGACTCTATTCTTGCTATGATAAAATGGGAGGGAGAATTTAAACACGGTCGATTGATTAATTTGATAACTTACTTTTTTGCTCAATTTTACATTGCTTTAGGGGCATTATTAAGTGTCTTACCATAAAAAATAATCTTTTTTTAAATCATTTTTTTATTTTTTTTTTGGATTTATCATGTAAAATGATTTTTAATTTAAGATTTTCAATCATTTTTAGTTATTCAATGTTCCTTAAACGTATTGCTACAGAAGTTAATATTTATGAGTGAGAATCTTCGGAATACTCTTCTTTTTAACAACTTATTTTAGATTTTGTCCACAATTAGTACAGAATAAATCTTCCTTTTGAGTAATTGGAGTACCACATTCAGGACAGGATTTAGTACTCTCATTAACTCTTTGTGATAAAATAGGTTTTAGAATTCTTTTTTTGCGGTAATTATAATAACGAATTATTAAACCAAATCCTATAACTGCAAGTATAAAACCGAAAATCATTAAAATTCCTTGAACATTAAAATGGGGATAAGCCATAATCTCCCTATTACGACAAATGTTATTTACAAAAATATTATTTAGACAATCAATTTCCCTCCAGCATCTATCATTCAAAATTAAGTTATTACTCGAAATAGTGTTATTATCACTATATTTTAAATAAACTCCATTGTTGTTGTTACTTACATTGTTTCCGATAATGTTATTAAAAACACTGTTAAGTAATTCTATTCCATCTCCATTATTATTTGCATCATTTTCTATAATGTTAATATAACCGCAATATTCTAAAGATATCCCATTATAGATGTTGGAGCTTGCATTATTTTTCAAAATGATAATTACAGCACAATCCCATAAATATATCCCAGTATGATCATTATTATTTGCGATGTTTTCTGAAACGTTAAAATAAAAACTTTCATAGAAATATAATCCCGAGTCATCATTATTATTTGCATTGTTTCCCGAAACGGTATTATAATTACTCTTATATAAATATATTCCATAAATTTGGTTATAGTTAGCTAGGTTTCCAGAAATGGTGTTATCACGATTTGAAGAAAAAGCTATCCCGTACAAATTATCATTTGCAACATTTCCCGATACAGTATTATTATTACTAAAACTTAAATTTATCCCATAAATGCGATTATTATTAGCTGTGTTTCCCGAAATGTTGTTGCTATTACTATTATATAAATAAATCCCATGCAAATTATCACTTACATAGTTTCCCGAAATAATGTTTTTATCACTAAAGTACAAATTTATACCATTTTCCGCGTTGCTATCTACAGAGTTTTCTGAAACTTTATTATTTTCACTATTATATAAATAAATTCCAATATAATTAGAGGAACAATCGTTATTAATTAATTGAGCATTAGTGATATTATTCAATTTAATTCCTGCATTTGGGAAATATCCTGAATTGTAAAGTGTACAATTTTCTACCCTAAAGAACACATTAGAATTTTCTATTAAAATACAACTTCCCGAAGCTCCGCCATCTATTATCAAATCTTCAATAATATACGGTTCAGAATAATTACCTTCCCCTTTACATATCCCCGCTGATTTAGCAGCGGTCCAGTTATTATCAATATGAATTTTTCCCGATATTAATGATACTTTCAAAATTTGATTATTAAAACTTATCTCATCACTAAATTCTGAATCTTTATCGCTATACATTAAAATAAAAGTGAGTTTATTAATTAGAGGTGATAAAGCGAAAAAAAATTCTAAGATAATTAAAAATATTGTTATAGATTTTATATTAGATTTAATATTATTTCCACCTTTACACTTTTTGCATATTGTATAATTAGACTAAAGTTCTTTATATATCCTTCAGCATATTAGAGTTTTATTTTTTCATATTCAAACCTTTTTTAATTTAAAAAATCCATTAATTATCCAAGAATCCATTAGTAGTTCTGGATCTTAGACTAATAATATAATCTAAAATAACTATTAGTTAATTCAAATTTACTAAAAAATACAATTTTACGGAGGTAAATAAAAGATGATAAGGAAAAATAAAATAATTTTTACCACAATAGGAATCTTTTTCGTATTCTTACTTATAATTAACAGTAATCTCATTTTTAATACATTACATAAAGAAAAAAATAATAATCAAATTGGTGTAGATGACAGCAATTTGAACTTTTCAGCATTATCTGGAAGAATTCATATTGATAATAATTGGACTGCTGCTAAATCTGCTGGTATTTGTACAGGATCGGGCACTTATTCTGATCCTTACATCATAGAGGATTTAGAGATAAATGCTGGAATGGTAGGGAGCTGTATCTGGATTCAAGATACTACAGAGTATTTTAAGATTGTGAATTGTACTCTCTACAATTCAGGATGGAATTATGCTGATGCGGGAATCCTATTTGGAGCAAATGTTGACAATGGTCAGTTAATTAACAATACCATCTACAATTTATACAACAGTAATACTGGGATAATCTTAGAATCTTGTTATAACTGTACACTTTCAGGTAACATCGTAAGCAACTTTATTTACGATGGGATGAGAATTACGTATACCACTAATACTACAATATCAGATAATAACGTACAAGGTAATAATTTTGGCATAAAATTAGGTGATTGCAGTTATATTAATATTTCGGGAAACATCGCGAACAATAATGATCATTCTGGGATATACTTAAGTGTTTGTAATAACAATATAGTTTCTGGAAACAATGTTAAGTTTAACGATGCATTTGGGATAGATATTGATTCTTCTACCAATGTTACAATAACAGAAAACTATTTAATCAATAATGGTATTGCAAATGGAAATGAGGTAGGATCAGTTAATCAATGGGATAATGGAGTTATAGGAAATTATTGGTCAGATTATTCTGGCAAAGATGTTAATGATGATGGGATTGGGGATACTCCATATTATATCTATGAAAGTTCAATAGATAATTATCCAATTTGGTTCGATCCTCCAGTTTTTTCAGTGATTTCACCAGTTCAAAATGATTTGTTTTCTCTAGATTCTCCCACTTTTTATATTTCAATACTAGAAGGATTTGTAAATTCAACCTGGTATACATTAAACGGAGGGATGGCACACTTATTTACTGGATTAACTGGTACTGTAGACCAAGCACTTTGGAATTCAACTTTAGATGGTTCTATTCCATTAAGGATTTATGCGAATGATACGATGGGCTTGATAGCTTCTAGGGTGATAACTATAATTAAAGATACCACACCCCCTATAATTACGATTAATTCACCGCCTACAAATGAAATCTTTGGAAATAATCCGCCCGAGTATAATTTGACTATTATTGAGGCTAAAATAGATAGGATGTGGTATACTTTAGATAATGGTGCAACAAATTTCACGTTTACAGAATCTATTGGTATTATAGATCAAACCCTTTGGAATTATGTTCCTGAAGGGAATGTAACAATTAGATTTTATGTCGAGGATTCTATTGGATATATAACTTTTAAAGAAATTAAAGTAATAAAACAAATTTCAGGGACATCAAGGATTCCAGGATACGATCTATTCTTTCTCTTAGGTATTCTTTCAGTTGTAGCAATCATTATAGGTAAGAAAATAAGAAAATAAAGAAATCTTGGAAATTAAATTAATTTTAATTTTTTTTTTTATCTTATTTGAATTAAATTTTATCTCATAAAATAATAACATCTTAAGAAATCAAATTAAAATCCTTGGATTTAATATAGACTTTAACATGTAAAAAAATTTTTAATTTAGTAATAATTACTTAGTTTGTTAAAAGTTTGTTTAAGCCTCCGTTGCTTAGGTGGTAGAGCGTTGCCTTGGTAAGGCAATTCAAGAAGGACATATCCTTTTGAGCTTATAGGTCGCGGGTTCAAATCCCGCCGGGGGCTTCATTAGAAACTATCTGCCGGTGTGGCTTAGTTGGTTATAGCGCCAGACTCATAATCCTTCTGAAAAAATGGGTCAGACCGGATGAATTCTGGAGGTCGAGGGCTCGAATCCCTCCACCGGCACTTTTTTTCTTATCGTTTTAGATTAATAAAAATATGTACTAAATTGTAAAAGCTTATATTTCTAAATTTTTAACTAGTAGTTACCTTCGAATCCAACAAAATTTAAGTGTAAAATCGTAAGAGGTTTGTGAGTATGGTATTAATTATGACAACAAGCTGGATTCCCTATGGTAAGGAAAAAGAGGTGGGTCAAAAATATCTAGCGGTAACTAAAAAATATCCTATGGATAGATCTTTAGAAAATAACCTCGTACCAATGGGGGTGAAAGCAACTAAAAAAGGTATTAAAGTCTTTAGTGTTACAGAAGCTAAAGAAGGAAAGTATGAACAATTACTTAAACGAATTACAGAAATGCAATTAGCTTATTCTGAAATTGAAGGATTTAGATACAAGGTAGAAACTTTTTTGACGGGATTAGATGCTATGCCAATGGTTGGTCTAAGGATGCCAGAAATATAAATTTTTAAATTTCAAATATTTGAATTATTTTTTATCTTTTCTTTACTTTTTGTTTGGTTCTTTTACGATCGTTCCTCCCGCTCTTTTTGTCGCTTTTTGCTTAAATGAAGTTTGGAATCCTGGGTTATAGTTCATATACTTTGGAATGGGATATCTTAGACCTGCTTTATGCGTTGCTTCTAATCCATCTATTATAAGTTCCAATTTACTTCTTGGAATAGAGAACATAATTTCCGAATCATCAGCACCACCCCATACCCTATCACCATTTCCTAAGATAACTAATTGAGGCTTATCTGTTTGGTAAGTTTTAATAACACCTTCATGACAGGAAGCACCTCGCCCTGCAGCTGTAAAGTTAAGCATTCCACCTTTATGATAAAGATAAGCTTGAATTAATCTCATAGCTTGCGCAGGATTACAATAAACTTGAACAACATCAGGTTCAATTTTTGTTCTCGTTAAAGGAGAAATAATAAGTCCTGAATATTTTTCTCTTAGCACATACATTTTTTCCTGCCATCTTTTTGCTGTCTCTATATCTTTAGCATATAAACCAACACTGAACTGATTGCCAAAATTTTTTGCTTCTTCCGTCATTGGGTCCCATCCATATATACCTCTTGCTAATTTACAAGCACAATCCTCCTCTGTCATAGCCATGGTCCATCCATAGCTTCGAACCATTTTAAAGGTTTGACAAATAAAAGTTTGAACATTCAGATCGGATTTTGGTTTCCTATAATTAGGAGGAATTTCTGCTTTATCTTTTACAAATTTAATTGCTATTGGAAATGATGCTGGACGCAAAAACTCCTCAAATTTTTTACCATAAGTCCTATATTTTTCTAAATTTTCATTCATTTTTCTAAATCATTATCTTAATTTTATTATAATTCAATTTCATAATGGTTTTATATATGAAATTTTTGTTCAATTAAAAATTAGTCTGAAACTAAAAGATTTTTTATATCTAAATCTTAAATTAAATTGTTATGAAACTATTTAATTCTGAAAAGATTACTTCGGAAGAAATGGCAATTTTGGACAACAATAGTGAATGGTTAGGGATTCCAAAAAGCCATCTAATGGAATGCGCTGGTTATTCCTTTGCGACCGAAATTATGAATCGAGGTTATTTAGACACTAACTCTAAAGTTATTATTTTTTGTGGAACTGGTAATAATGGTGGTGATGGATTTGTGGTTGCTCGACATTTATCTTCTTACGGAGTCAAATCTTTGATTGTTTTGGTCGGATCTCCAGATAAAATTAGAACTAAAGAAGCTCAAATAAATTGGAATATTGTTCTCAATTATCTAACTTACTCGATAGATGTTGAAATCATTAGGGATTCTACAGATTTAATAAAAGTAGGAGATAATATCAGAAAGTATAAAAAAAATATAGTAATAATTGATGGATTACTTGGAACTGGTATCGAAGGTAAAATTCGAGAACCAATTGCTTCTGCAATTAATTTAATCAATCAACTAAAGGAAGAAGGTCCTCAAAGGATCACTGTAGTATCTATTGATATTCCTTCAGGATTAAATCCCGATACTGGAAAGGTTTCAGACATAGCAATAAAAGCAGATTTGGTAATTACATTCCATAGGATGAAAAAAGGGATGTCAGAGACCAATGATTTTATGAAAGAGGTTATAGAAAAATCTATTGGAATCCCTCTAGAGGCTAGTTTTTTCATTGGTAGAGGAGATTTCATTTCAACATTAAAAAAGAGAAGAGCTGATGCCCATAAAGGAGATTTTGGCAAGATTTTAATCGTTGGAGGGTCTAAAAATTATTCTGGTGCGCCTGCATATGCTTCTTTAACTAGTATTAACTTCGGAATTGATTTAGTCATAACATTTGTACCAGAAATAATAGGTAATGTACTTAAAAGTTTTTCTCCAAATTTGATCATTAGAACTAATAAAGGAAATTGGTTGAACATAGAAGCTTTAGAACAACTAACTGAATTGGTGAAATGGGCAGATTCAATATTGATTGGGCCTGGTATGGGATTAGAAAAAGAAAGCGAAGAATTACTTGTAGAATTGTTGAAAGTATTAAAAACTCATAAAAAACCATTTGTCCTTGATGCTGATGCTTTAAAATTGGTCAAAGATCATCTTAATTTGATTAAAGGCTTACCAGCAATATTAACCCCTCATGCTGGTGAATTAAAAATAATGACAGGCATTGAACTACCTAATTATAAAAATTTGGATGAACATGGTAAAATTATATTTAATTTAGCTAAAGAGCTGAACTTAACTTTACTGATTAAAGGTCCTTTTGATTATATATCTAATGGGAGGCGAATCAAAATCAATAAAACTGGATGTCCCGAAATGAGTATTGGAGGAACCGGTGATGTGTTAGCTGGATTATGTGCATGCTTTTTAGCTACAAAAAGCAATTCTTTCCAATCAGCATGTTCGGCAGCTTTTTTAAATGGTATGTTAGGTGAATTTTGTAAGAGTAATATTGGAAATCGTTTTACAACATTGGATATGGTAAATAATATTAATAATGCGATTAAGAGCATTCTTAATTTTTAAAATTATGCTAAACGATTAATGTCTATTATGTTGATGCCAGAACGTGAATAAATTACAAAATAAAGATTTATTAATTTTTAATATTATATTATTATTAACTTAGTTATTGTGAAAACTTAAGTTGAGGTTTCAGAATTTTATTAATACTAAATTTCAACAGAAAATAATGGAGATTGAGTCAATTTGTCACCACAATTATTCCTCATAAATCCAGACGGTACTACAACTGAAATCACTAGTGATGGTCCAATTAAAAATGTATTAAAAACAGAAGAATGTTATGTTCTTGTTGCGGATGATGTAAGAAAAGTTTTTTTATGGAAAGGAGTTAAAAGTAGCGTTAGATCAAAATTCATCGGTGCTAAAAGATCTCAAGAAATCCGAGGTCAAGTTGGTATGCATTATGCTGTTGTTCCCCTTGATGAGGGTGAGGAAGATCCCGAGTTTATTCAATTAATTGGGGGTAAAACAGAAGCAGGTATAGCAAAAGAAATTAAAGCAGAAGTAGTAGCAGCCCCAAGTGTGCATCCATTACGAGAAAAAAACATTTTTGGTGCTCCGGAACCCGCTGAAGGTATGAATATCGCAGGAAGTAGAGATCGAGCCGTTGAAAATGTTGGTCCTCTATATCGGGGTGAGGAATCTATGGTTGACTTCGTTCAGGACCAAACTCAAATAGATTTTCAGCAAGTAATGCAAAAGTTAGAAGAAATACAAATACCTCCTGGTTTTGAAAGAGAACTAATTATTATTGGTAATCATGCCTATTCAATTGTTGAAAAAGTACAACAATTCCTTGGCGAAAAACAGGTTACGAAAGAAATTTCGAAAGTTGGGGCAATTCCGGAGGGAATATTCTTTGCAGAGCAATATGCACCAAGAATTTTGAGTGAAAATGGAAAAATAATTGCTATAGAATTTCTAAAACGTGCTGGTGCTAAAAAAAAGACAGTTGAAGCTAAAAGCAAAAGAGAATTGTTAAAGGATCAAATTAAAGAGCAATTAAGAGCAAAATAAGAATAAAAATACCTCTCCCCACCCTCTCAATAGTTTCAGACTTTTAAAAAATAATTTATCTTCGTTCTATATATTAACTGTATTATCAAAATATTAATCAATTTAATGCAAAGACTCTAAATCTTTATAAAAATAATGTTTTAATTGGAAATATAAATTTTTAAGGTTATATTTTTTAAATTATATTAATTAATAAAAAAATTTAACTACAGTAAAGAATGTCAGATTTAACACCTGAAGAAGCTAGCGCTTTGAGTAATTTTTTGGGCTCAATAACTGAATACAGCGAACTTGAAGCGTTAGCGCTTATTACCCGAGAAGGGTTACGCTTAGCTTTCAGCGCTATTCCAGGATATAATTTGGATCCTGATCTTTTTTCAAGTTTAAGTGCTGTAGTTGTCCAATCAGGAAGTGATGCTGTTGCAGCATTAGGATACACAAACTTGCTCGAGGTTGTATTACGCGGTGATAATGGATTTATAATTCTAAGTGCCGCTGGACGATTTTTTTTAATGGGAGCATCTAGAGAAACTGCAGATTTGGGGAAGGTGGTAAAGGTTTTTCGCTATTATAGCGCGGAGATTTCGAAACGCTATCCAATAGTTTAAGAAGTGCTTCTATTTACTCAATAGAGTTGACCTTTTGAACATCTGAATGTATTAATTAACATCTTTATTCTTTAAATATACTATTATTTGAAAAAGGTCTTAAGACAATTTTTTTGGTAAACTTCAGTAATTTTTGTTAAGTTTTAATATTAAAATACTTATGTTTATATTAATATTAGATCTAAATGACTAACTTACACCAATATTAGGTAATTATTTATAAGAAAAATAGATAATTTTTGATAGAAAATTTAAGCTTAATCACTTATTATATATTAAAGAAGTTAAGAAAATATTAAATCATAACTATGACAGAAATCAAGCTTTTTGTTGATGCGAATAGTGAAATACAAGATAAAGTTATTATTTGCCAATCAAATGCAGATAAATTAGGGGTAAAGAATGGAGATACAATAGAAGTTTTAAATATTGATAATAATCTAAAAAGAACTGCTTCTGTAGAAATTTCTGACAACATTTTAGATTTCGCTGGTCAGTTCTCAAAGAATTTGCTAGATGATTTACAATTTTCAGGAGTTGAATTAACAGTTCGTCCTTCTAGTGCAGCAAAAACGCTCACACCAACTTTACATATCCCTAAAGTTCCGCCTGCCCAACCTATCCCTTCTCCAGAACCATCACTATCACCGTTACCTACACCACCTGCACCTCAACCTACACCAGCACCCACACCTGCACCTCAACCTACACCAGCACCCACACCTGCACCTCAACCTTCATTATCCCCTTTGCCATCTCGTCCTCCTCCTCCAATGGAAATACCTCAACCTAGCATAGGACAGCCAATGATTGAACCCGCAGTACCAGTTGAACCGTTTCCAAATAAAGTCGATGTCAACATTCTGCAAAGTCAAAAAAATGGTATAATTCTTACTCCTATGTTAGATAACAATATAGAGGGCGGTAGAGTACAACTAAATTCTAATATTCTTCAACAACTAGGTCTAGGACAAGGGATGTTAATCGGTTGGGAAGATCCATTAACAAGATCTATGGGATCAGCAAGAATAGATGAAGCAAATATCAACATGAATGAAATTAGAATGAGTATGGATACTTATGAAGATACAAACATTCAAGCAGATCAAATTGTTGTATACTCAACCGAACCACCCATACAAAAAGCTTCAGAAATAATGTTAGAAGTTCAATCACAACCTAACCTAATGGGTTATGCGGTAGTGAGCCCTAGAACTAAACATACTTTATCTATTGAAATGGATGATATACTTGCATTTGAAGACGAGCTTACCGGGGCGATGGGCGCAGGTAAAGTAGAAATCTTAGAAACTGTCCCAGATAATGCAATCATCATTGATGCTGAAATTCTTGAAGCCTCGGGAATAGGTAGCTTCGAAGTAAAAGTATCTAAAAATCAAAGGACTATTATTCCCTTGCAAAGCATTTCATTAGGGATATCCCCTATTTCTGGAGAAAATATGTGGGAAATTATAAGTACTGCTCGAGAGAATGTGGATTCTATGAAAGGCTGGATCTCAAATTATATTATCTTTAAAGGTATTAAACTTAGATGGTCTTCTGTAAATATTGCTTGCTCAATTATCGATACTGTTCCCGATCTAACAGGAGATATATTTGCTCGAGTTAGCCCAAATACAACCTTATCTTTAAGCCCAGTAGGATTAATTCCATTTAACGCTATTTTAGTTATTGATATTAGCCGTTCAATGATGGCTAGGGATGTACTTGTAACTAACATCGCTCCCGCTATTGAGGGGATAAAGGCAGCAATGGAGTCTCGAGAAATACAAGAATTTTTACAACATTTCAAGGATGGAATCAATATACCACGGAGAATTTCAGCAGCTTTTGCGGCAGTCCTCTTCTTAAGTGAGAAAGTGGGAAGAGGATTTGGCGAAAAAGTCTCAGTAATTCGTTTCGCTGACGAAGCTCAAATATTACCTTTTGGTAATAATTTCTATATGGATTCTGCTAGCGGTAAAAAAGGTGTTCTCGAAGATTCTGCCCGTATGATTGTTGATCGAATAGGAAATTCCTATGGACAAGCAACAAATATGGGTGCTGCAATGATACAAGCCCATAATGTCTTGAATGAATTCCAAAAAATGAATCCAGACCAACCAACAATGATAGTTATACTTACGGATGGTGTACCTACAGATGGAGATGCTTTCTTCAATGAAATTAAAAAGTTGGCGGATAATCCAAACGTTGTAGTTTATATAGTAGGATTAGGTAATCCTGATGATGCTTTGATGGCACGTGCAGCAACTTTATGTGGTGGTGAATACTTCAAACCTGATGATGCAGGTGAACTTTTAATATGGTATTCCAAACGAGCTCGAGACTTAACAATTAAAATGAAAGCTCACAAAGAATAAGAAGTTAACAAGTATTAAAATTTATTATATTTACATTTATTAGAAGTTATTAGAATTAATACTATTGAAATTGTTAATCATTTTTTAATCCGTTCTTCTACTTTTATTTAATTAGCGTTTTTTAACGTATACAGATATCAATAAGATTATTAATAATAATTTTAATAATAATTATAAGAAGTTATTATCCACAAATTATAGTTAGAAATTTATAGCATTAAAACGATAATAAAAATTATAGTATTTTAATTATAATAATTCCAATTGGATTTGATCAAATTTTGAAAGATGTTAAGATTATTACGATTGATAATCGTGGACGAATAGTATTGCCTTTAGTGACTAGAAAGAATCTGGGACTCACAACAAATTCCCAATTAATGTTAGTGAGCGATTCAGAAACAAAAGAGATACGAATAACTCCTATTGGATTACGAGATGAAAGCAATCTTGTTAAAGTGAAAGTAGTTATGAAGGATATTCCAGGTGCGTTAGCAAAATTACTCGACATTTTTGCCGATGAAGGTATTAGTCTTGTGTATAGTGAAGCGGTAATTGTTGAGAAAGATAAGACAGCAGTTTGGTCAGCAATATCAGAAAGTCCTGGTGATATCGATAGGTTAAAAAATGTTTTAATAGATAAGGGAGAAGCTTTAGAAGTTGATTTTTCTCCCTTAGATTAATAATTATGTTTTTATTACAAATGAAATATCTATAAAAAAGGTATTTTTGGTGACTAAGAAGAAAAAGAAAGAAAAAAAGAAAAAGCTCCAAGATGTAAAAGAAGATACTGAACAGATCCCCGAATATTCCCTAGATTCAGCATTCCATTCAGCAAAAACTACAGAAACAACATTACAAACTTTATTGAAGGGGGTTTCTGAAGGACAGGGATTTTTGCATCCAAAAAGAGAAAATAGTGTAAAAATTACACCTCAGTTAACACATGAATCACGGAGTAAAATAGCTGAAGCATATGTAATGGAAGATATTCCCTTAACTCAACGAGCCAAAATTAAAGAAAAACCTAGGACTAAGTTAGTTTCTGAATTAAAAGAAGAAACAAAACTCAGGTCAGAAAAAGGTCAAATAGAAACTATCGGCCCAGCTTCCTCCCCTCAAGCTACATCTGATACAGTAATAAAAACTCCAACTAAGAGAGTAGAAGTAAAACCTATAGAAAAAGCACCCACAGCTCCTTCTACTAAGGAAGTGCCTTCATTTATTAAAAAGGAGAGTATTTATAAAAAATTAACAGAGTTTTTTGAAGGTTTATTAACAAGTTATAGTGAGAGTTATGATAGGTGGGAAATGTCAATTTCTAATATACTCGGAATCTTAAGGAAAATGCGGAAAATTACGAAGAAAAATACTGATGATTTAACGATCAGTATTACAAATATTTTTAAAAAGATACAAGTGGATTTGGAACAATTTAAAATTAAGCGAGACGAAATTGAGAAAGTTGCTGAAGTTGATATTGAAGAGATGTCGGGTGAGTTTAAGCGTGTGCTTGGTCTACTTGAATTACAAGTTAAAGAATACCAATTAAAACGTGCTACTGATGAAATTATCCATGAATTAAAATTTCTCTCATAGCAAGTTAAGCCTTACTTTTAAAAAGACAAAACAAAGATAAATATTTCATAATGTCATCTGAAGAAAAAAGTCAGTTACGTCCACTTATTCTCGATATTGGGAGCCAAAATTTTCGATTAGGATGGGCTGGAGATGATTTCCCCGATATTATTGCTCCGAGTATTTATGTTGATAATTCTGATTATCTATTTACTTCAGATGTAATTGATGGTCTTGAAGATATCTATATTACAGAAAAAGATGCAGAAAGTTATCTATTTGGACACGAAGCTTTAAAATATTCAAATATTCTCAAAATTCATGAGTTTAAAAAAAAGGGTAATCTCAATATTTTCGCAAAATATTTTTATCATCATTATAAACAATTAAAAATCACAGAGGAAAATCAATTTAAACAACCAATTATTATAATAACACCTTTTTATATGTCAAAATTGGAAAAAACTAAACTCCAAGATATTTTTTTTAAAATATTTGATTTCCCATCTATAGTATTTTTATCTGAAAATCAGGGAGTATTAGCTATATTACAAAAGAATAGTGGTGTTGTTGTAAATATTGGTGAGGTTCATACAACTATCACATCATTTCTGCATGGATTTTCAAATGTAATGGCTAGGGATACCTATCCTATATCTGGCAAGGAACTAACAAGATACCTTTTAAACTTGATTTTAACAAAAAAGGGTTCAAAAGAATCAGTTTATCTTGATAAAACCATCACAAAAGAAATCAAAGATAAATTATCATTATGTATTTTAGATCCGGAGGGAGAAATAAAAAGAATAAAAGATGGTTTTACAAAATATAACAGAACTATAGATTTACCGGATGGGAAATCTTTAGAAATTAATTCAGAAAGATTTTTATGTGTCGAACCTTTATTTAAACCTTCATTAATCCATATTGATTATGTGGGATTACCTGAAGCTGTATCAAGAATTATTCGATTTTGGGATCGTGAAAACTGGGAAGATTTACTTCCAAATATAATCATTGTTGGTGGTACTAGTTTAATTCCTGGATTAGATAATAGGTTAAAATTTGAAATATCAAAATATTTTTCAGAAAGAATAAGAGATAAAATTAATGTGATTATTGTTTCCGGAAGAAAACATGTAGGTTGGATTGGTGTATCTGTTATATGGGCGCAAGGTAAATTACAGAAAGGATGGATTCAGAATCCTAGCCATGAAATTTCTAAACAAGATCAAGAAATAAAAGAATCAAATCAAATTAAAAACAAATCTTAATAAGGTGCTAATTTTTATGGCCGTTACTGTTGATTTAAAACAACAATTTTTAACAAATTTCCAGAATAAAATTATAACTGCTCGGAAATTGTTATATAACGCAAATCATAAATGGGCATCTAAATTACTTGATAATTTAAGTCTAGAAATCGAGAAGAATGATTGGTTGGATGCTCAGAAAAAGCACCAATTAATAATGATTATTTCTAATTCTTGGTGGATGTATTTAAATTCTCTTGTGAAACGTAAAGAAGGAGAAGTCGAGATTGACTTAATTAGATATATTGATGCCTACAAGAGATTCTTTTCATTTTTATCGAAATTAGATGATTTCTATTTATTTAATAATTTCTGTACAAATCTACTAAAAGAATTCATTAAAAAGGAAGAGTTATCGCAAAAAGGGATAACCAAGTTTATTAATTCATTTTCAGCTAAGTTATATGAGAGAGAGGATTATCGAAAACTATTTGAAATACAAATATTACAAATTTTTTTAAGAAAGTCGGTTGCACCATCAGAATATTTTAATTTAAGTATGGAAAGATTGGGGAAAACTCTCATTAATTTAGAACCAAGCAAAAGGGCATTATTTCTTTATATTCTAATAGAAAGTGTTTGTCTAAAATATAAATTAATGGAAGATCCGGTTGAGTTTGTAAAATTCATCAATAAAATATTAGTAAATCGCCTTCCAAGTTATTTGAAAAATGAATTTAGTAATATAAGTAGAATTAATATAAATGAAAGAAGTTTTAATACGATTTTAGTTGATCTTGAAGATTTTATTTATTATTTAAATGATATTAGTGAATATTCTTGGATTATTACTTTTATACGTGGTATATTCTCAAAAATCCAAATATATCAATCATATGGTGATGCGGTTACATATATACGAAAATTTATTGATTTCGCAATAAATAGGAATCGTTTTGAAATGGCTTTTGATATATATGACTTCTTAGAAGATTTATTCATTTACCAATCAGATTTATCTTATGATAATATTTTGATAGAATTATGGGTAGAAGCATGTAGAAAATTTGTAGATATGAAAGAAAAAAAGTATCTACTCCAATCTTTAGAAAAATTAAACCATCACCTAAAATTTCCTAAGACTAACGCTCAAATTTTTCATTATTTTTATACTTGTAATATAATATGGCAGTTTAAATCTATGTTTTTTTCTTTAGAACAGAGAGATTTTTGGAGAATGATGTTTTACCGAGCTTTGTTTGAAGAAAGAAATTTTAAACTCGCAGAAAAAATAATTCCCTATTTAGATGAAGATTTTAATAAGGTATTAACAGATCTCACCATATTATATAATGAAGTTGAAGCTTTAAAGAAGGATATTTACAAATTTAATGAATATAATGATAATTTGCCTTTATTTCATGAAAATTATAGTATAAAACAGATTATTTTAAGAATCAATTCAATAGGGATCATTTCTTATAGGATGATTTCTGTTGATGATAAAATAATTGAAGGGTTTATTTCAAATGAATATTGGAACGATAGTCATTTAATTGCAATATATAATGAACTTTTTTATGAATCTAAAGATAGAAAATTTATTTTCAATCTGGCAGAATTTGGTGAATTGTTATATATTTTTCTACCAAAATTAATTAGAGATTTCTTTAAATCATTTAAAATCGAAAGCTTGAATCTAATACCTCAAATCTATTTTATATTAGATAACATGACCATCCCTTTTGATCTTATATATGATAATAATTATTTCTTATTGAAATATTCAATTGGATACAAAATTGGTGAAACAACACTAGGGGGAGTTGCATTTGAAGAAATTTCCATCAATACTTCTGCAGAGGAACCATTACAAAAAAGTTTTAATATGTTAATAATAGAATCGGTAAATTCTAAAAATCCCCTAAGATGGAATGAATACACAAAACAAAAAGAACTAATTTTTCCTTTTCAAGCTGGTGCCGATGAATTAGATTATCTTGTAAATTTCTTTAATGGAAGAGACGAGATTGATCACATTACCATATTAATAGGAGCTAATTCTACACGAGAAAACATTTTATCGAATTTATCGAAGAATATGTATCATATTATTATCTTTGTAGGAAATATTTTTTACTCCAAATGGAACCCTAAGAATAGTTTTTTCCTTACAAATGACAATAATATCATAACATTTAATGAAATCAATCAGATTTTAAGTAAAAATGGATCGAAGAGCCAACCATTTATATTTTTTAATGCTCAAGTATATGATATCGAAGGGAAGAAGTTAAGAAACACTCTCAGGTATTTTGGTGAGATTGTAGCTCAATTTGATTATAATAAAATTACTGGGATAGTTTCAAAGAATTATCCAATTTTTAACGATGAGACAAAACAAATCATATCAGATTTCTTTATAAATCTCTTCAATAATAATAGTCAAGGAGTTTCACTTCTCAAAGCACGTCAACAATCTATTGCAAATAAGATGGAAAAACTTATCGAAGAACAAGTTAAGGATTCAATTTCAGAAATGGGTACTACGCATATTGATTTACGAAGTAGTTTAGCAATTTCAAGCTATTTACTTTTTGGAAAGCCATGGATTTCCCTAAGGAAAAACCAGTAAATATAAAATATTAATAATAATTTAATTTAAAATATTCATTATAAAAAAGAAAAAGAGTTGATGCAAAATTTCCTCAGACCGCATTATTGAACTACGAATTGAGAATAAACGTTTGAAAGAACAAATTTCAAACTTAGAAAATAAGATTCTGTCATTAGTGGGAATGGTCGACATAGAATCTAGTGGAGGAGATAAGAAAAATGTGTTAAATGATAATCTGATAAATTTAATTAATTTAACTAAAGCTGATGATCAACTTAATATTATTGCCCCACATATTGATAGTTTTTATGCGAATGAACTTAAAAGAATGGTTGACCGAGGAATCCCTGTTCTACTAATCACTAATGACAGAGGTGTTATCCCAAAGAATTTCATACCGATTTATGATGATTTAAAAACTACCCAAGGGATAAGTATAATAAATAATCCTAATGTGAAATTTCTATTAGTTTTTAATACGGAACAAGCAATTTATTCGGCAGGATCTTTGGATAAAGAAGAGTTATCCAAATCAATACTAATAGTTACAAAAATTCAAGAAAAATCAAAATTAAGAATGATTGCTGAAATCTTTTCTTTGATGTTACCCACGTTCATGAGAAAATAGACTATTCTTTTATTTTCTCCTGTTATATAAAGAAAGTAGTTTAGTTTATGCTATATAATCCAATGGAGCAATCGAGAATGAATTATTTATAAGATAAAAAATGGAAGAAAATAGAAAATTATTAACTTCTCAACTTATTACTGAATCTTTAGGTATAAACTCTGAAATTTTTCTGCAAGCAATTGAGTTTCTTAGAAGAGAGTCTAAAAATCAAATTTCATATGAAAATAGCTTTAAGCAATGGAGAGAAATCTTCTTAAATATCTATGGATTCGAAATTGACTTAAGGCTTTTTTTGAAACATACTTACTTAGCGATAATCTTAAAAATTTTAATAGTGACAAAATTGCACTCAGATCTTAATTTAGAAGGAGTCTATGAAAATTATTTCAAAAATAGTGTTAATGAATTGAATTTATTCGAATTCAATTACTTCTTTTGGACAAAGTTTAACAAAGAATTATTTAGAAAAATATTTGGTGTAATAAAACACTCAATTTATGCTAAGCAAGAATTATTCAGCGATATTTATCAAGAGTTATTTCTTCCAGATATTAGGCATAAGATAGGGGAATTCTACACCCCATCAAAACTAGTTCAGAAAATGGTTGATGATGTTTATATAGTGGGTTCAAAAATTTTAGATCCTACATGTGGTTCGGGTAATTTTTTAATCTATATATTGATTAAAATTCTTAATTGTTCAGAATCAACTCTTTTGAAATCTAAGGCAATCTCAAAGGTATATGGTTTTGATATAAATCCATTAGCTATTATGACTACAAAAACAAATATGGTTTTATTGCTTTTAGATTATTTTGATACTAAAAACTATGAGTTGTCAGAACTCAATATTTTTCTTATTGATTCTTTGTTTCCAGAACAATATGAAGAAGATACTAATATTAATATTAAAAATATGCATAATACATTTGATTTAATTATTGGAAATCCCCCTTGGTTGACTTATAAAGATTTACAATTAAAGGATTATCAAATTAAAATTCGAGAGTTATCAGATAATTTAGGAATAAAGCCACCCAGTCAATATATTACTCATATTGAATTAGCAGCTATTTTTTTTTACGCAATTCCTTCACATTTTTTAAAGAAGAATGCAACGGTATTTTTTGTAATGCCCAGAAGTGTAATTAACGGGGATCATTGCCATAAATTTAGAGCTTTCTCTATATTTAACAGCAATTTAGAAATTTGGGATTTTCCAAAACATTATTTTTTTAATGTAAAACATGTATGTTTGAAAGCAGAATATATAGGAAAAAACAATAATATTTTAATAAATGAAAGGTATCCAATAAAAACAAAATTATTTAATGATATCTTAGAATTAAAAAAAGAAATAGAGTATTCGAGTTTAAAAATCGATAATGATGGTGCTAAACTATTAATGCCAAGTGAAGAGTTAGAATCCTTTAATAAATTGGAAAATAGTCCATATAAAAATAAATTCTTTCAAGGTGCTACATTAGTCCCAAGAACGTTAATATTTTTTGATAAAAAACAGAAAACCAATAGCAACTTAATAATATCATCCGATTCAGATGTTTTATCACGTGCAAAAAAGCAATGGAAATTTCAATTTAAAGAAAAAGAAATTGAACAAAGATTTCAATTTAAAACGTTTTTAAATATGGATCTTGTCCCTTTCTTCATAAAACGAAAAAGAAATGTATTTCTTCCCATTAACGAACAATTTGATTTTGATCTAAATTTTCTGGAAAAATACCCCAAAGCTCTGAATTTTTATGAAGAAATGAATAAAATTTATCAAAAGAAAAAAAAAAATACAAGTAGAATTAACACATTGTTTGCAAACTTAAATTATTGGAATAAACTTAAGAAACAAATATATAACAAATCTTTCATTGTTGTTTATAACGCTAGTGGTTCTACATTGAAAGCTGCTGTTATAGATAATAAGAAACAAAAAGTTATTATTGGATCTGAAAACTATTATTTTTCTACCGATTCAGAAAATGAAGCCTATTACTTGTTAGCAATATTGAATGATCCTAATTTATCAAAAAACATAAAATTAATAAAAAGTTCAAGACACATCCATAAAAGACCTTTCATGTTTCCAATTCCTCTTTATGACAAGAATAATATTCTGCAAGAGAAACTAGCAAGAACGGGCAAGAAATGTGAATTACTAGTTTATGATTTAGTCATGAACAATCCAGATATTACCCCTGAGAAAGTAAAGTTGATTCTAAATCAAAAATTAATTAAGATACAAAAATTATCTGAACAAGTTTTGTCAAAATAAGATTTTATTATCTTTTTAGTAAACTTTATCTTTCATAAATTATTTTACTAATTGAAGAAGAGCGTAAAAAAGTAAGTATTTAGTGAAAATTAAAATTGAATTTTGAAGATTTAGGAATTAGTGAAAGCAATACTTTCGCTTTAAAAAGAAATAATATTATTTATCCTACACCTGTCCAAAAAAAAGCAATCCCTTTAATTATTGAGGGTCATCATTTAATGACTCAATCTAAAACGGGATCTGGAAAAACTCTAGCTTTTGTTCTCCCTATTATTGAGCAACTAAAATATGTTAATAATGAAGCACTTATATTAGCTCCAACACGAGAGCTAGCGAAACAAACAAATAGAGTTATAAAAGACTTAGGAAATGGTAAAGTTAAATCAATGACAATTTATGGAGGTGTCTCAATAAACAATCAGATTAAAAAAATTGAACAAGGAGTGAATATTATTGTTGGCACCCCTGGCAGAATCATAGATTTATATAAAAGAAGGAATTTAAATTTCAAAAACATCCGTTTCGTTGTTTTAGATGAAGCTGACAGGCTTTGGGATATGGGATTTGCCCCAGATGTTAAATATATTTTAAGTAAGATACGTACAAAATACCAATTCATGCTATTTTCAGCAACTTTGGATTATGACATGAGGAAACTCGTAAAAAAATATACAAAAAATAAATTTGAATTCTTAAATTTAAGTAGAGACAGTTTAACAGTAGGTAATACAAGGCAATATTATTATCTCATCGATCGTTTTGAGGAGAAGTATAAGACCTTTTTAAAAGTCTTAAGAATTGAAAAACCAGAACATGTGTTAGTATTTGTAAATACAAAAAAAACCGCGGGTTGGCTAGAGAAAAGGTTAAAGCATCAAAGTGGTCTTCGGTTTAATGTAGGTGTCATTTCAGGCAAATTATCTCAATTTCAAAGAGAAAAAATTCTGACAGATTTTAGAACACGAAAAGTTAATTTACTCATAGCTACTGATGTAGCAGCTAGAGGACTTGATATAGATGATGTCTCTCATGTAATAAATTATGATATACCAAAATTTCCTGAAAACTACATTCATCGAATCGGGAGAACATCACGGATGAATAAGAAAGGTGTTGCTATTACTTTATGTTTAAAGGATGAATATGAATATTTATGCCATATTGAGGGCTTAATAGATAAAGAAATTAAACTGAAAACTCTATATAAAAAAGAGAAAGCAAAATATCATAATCCTTTTTATTGAGAACAATAATTTAACCGAATTTTTCTTTCCACTTTAAAAATTCTAATTCAAAGTCTTCTTTTATTTCAATTTCAAGTGGACTTCGAATCATCCGAAGTTTACTAATCCAATCCTTTAAACCCTTAAGTGCCATCGAATAACCCTCGGTTTCTAAAATAATATCGACTATATTTTGCAGTATTTTGCTAATCTCAGTTCCCGTTAATTCATCTATTTTTTCCTGAATTTTATTAAATAGATCTGTCATCTTTTCTTTTGGTTCTACCATATCTATATCTTCTTTAGATAATTCTTCTTCATATCCAAATTGTGACTGTTCTATTCCTGGACTAATATATTCTTCTTCAAAAATAGATGCAGGGCTTTCTTGACTTGATAATGTTTGTGGTGATTTGTCAATTAGTTCAGCAGATTCTTCCATTGAACTTATCGGAGAATAATTTACTTGTTTTAAGATTCCCTTTTTCCATTTTAAAAGATCATGTTTAATTTTTTCTTTAAAGGGTTCCTCTAGCGTGTCATTTATAGTACTTAAGTTATCCTTCCATTCAAGAATATTGGAATATCCTTGTAATTTTAAAAGCAATTCACTAATTTTATCAATTTGTACCCCAATTTCTATACCCTTAAGCTCATCAATCTTTTCTAGAAGTAACTCAAATAAATCGTTTATTTTATCTGGATCTATGTGTTCAACTTCTAGTAGGCTGATTTCCATATCAAAATCATCTTTAACCTCCTCTAAAATTGGTGGTCTAAATTCAGGTGGATAATTTAATTCGATTGTAGAGAACTTTTTATTTAATTTATTAAGTTCATTAATTAGATACTCTTTCATTTGATCATCTAAGGGTTGATAAATTTTTTCCAGTTTCCCAATTAATAATTTTAGCTCTAAAATATCAAGTGAGATTCCTTCTTTTTCAAAAGCAACATCTAACAATCTTTTCAATTTTTTACTAATTTTTCTTCCTGTGAAATCATTAATGTTTTCAATAACATCATTAAACCCTCTGTTAATCTCGATTTCTTTAGGAAATATTGCTTTACTAACAATTTCTCCAATTATGGGATTAATTACTTTGATTAGAGGTTTATATGATGTAAAAAAGCCACTGATCTCAAAAATATTTTTTTTACTAGCTTGTTGGCTGACTCCAAAAATTAAATAAGAGGAATCTCCAAGAATAGCAAAAATATTATTAGTTTTTAACTCTAAATATTCAGTATTAGCTCTATTACTGATTGCTATTGCATGCTTGTTATTATGAGATTCTGATGAGACTATTTGTATTTTTAATCCACTTTCCATAGAAGGCTCTTTTTCAGAGATTTTTGCTTTTGATTCATCAAATGCTTCTTCCTCTGACTCTATCTCTATTTTATTCTCTTTTAAGTATGAATTTTTCCATTTTTCGATATCTTCCAGTAGCAAATATTGCGTATTTGAATCGAGATGTTTTCTAATTACTAATAACCTATTCAGCCAACCTTGTATACTTACGATTGCGGTAGATTCTGGATTAACATCAGAAATTATTGTTAAAATATCAGCGATATCATGACTAAGCTCAAAACCTTTCAACTCTGTAACTTTTTTAGCAACAAGCTCAAGTTTGTCTTCAATTTCTTTTTTCTGTTTTTTCTTAATTGAGGGTTTCGTATGTACCGGTTTCTTTAATGAACTTTTGGTTTTTTGCTCTAAAGATAGATCTTTAGAATAATCCAAATTAAAATTCTCAAGAGGAATAAATTCTTCGAGACTAGGAACAATAATAATTAATTCTTTTGAACACTTATTTAATAATACAGAGATGATTTCCTTAATTTTTTCATTACTATTAACACTCCAAATTTTTTCCATTGATATTTTATTAGAGTTAATATATTCAGTTAAAAAATCATATAACGATTGTTCTATAGTATGAATTTTTTTTAATGAAGGGCTACCAGCGCCTAATGATAGTTCCCGAACTCTTTTATCTATCGATTCTCCCAATTTCCTTATAAAGTTTTTGAGTGCCTCAATTTGGGTGGATATATCAGAAGTATCCATTCCTTTGACAATATCTTTAAATTGAGAAAACATATTAGAGACCATTTCGTCAGATTCAGATATTTTTTGCTTAACTGAATTGATAAGTATACTCAAATCACGACCATCAACACCAGATTGATTTTTAAGAGGGGAAATCAATCCAATAATATCTTTTAAGATAACATGTGCAAAATTTTTTACATTTTTTTCAACTTCAGATAATATTTGTGTTATTTGAGGAGAGTTTTCTTGAGAACTAACCTTATCAACTAAATCTGCACATATAGTTTCTATATCCTGGTAAAGTACTTCTTGAAATCTCTCTATTCGAGGATCTTTTTCTGAAGTTTCAACATCTTTTTCAACAGAAACTTTATTTAATTCAGTTATACTACTTAGTATTGCTGTAAAGGGTGGTATAATAACATAATGTGGAACAAATCCAGAATACTCTGGATTAACAAGTAAAATTAACTTCTTTTCAATTAACTCATCCAAAATTTGTTTTACTTCTTCTTTTGAAATATCTGGTATAATGCCTTGAATCTCATCAAAAGTATAGGGATATTTTCCTAATGCTTCAAGATATATTCTAATTGCTTTATCAGAAAGGTCAAAGGATCTTAAAAGAGCTTTCAATTTATTTACCTTAATCTTCTATTTGATAAAATATATTTAATTTTCTTATTATATCATGATAAAACTTACTTTTTAATATTCTTAAAAATAAAAACTAGTAAAAAATAAAATAAAAAATCCTAATTCCAGATTACTAATTATTATTAATTTTTCAGAATAAAGATATGATATTTGGATATTAGAATTATACTAACATCAACATGACGAAGGAAGATTCCATAAATCAATTTATTAAATTATTTCTGTAAAGTATCTAAGGCAATCTTAGTTGAAATTTCTGCTTCTTCAACTTCCACCATTCCAATTGCTACGGCACAAATATTATGTTTAGATATATATTCATATGCCTTTTTTGGTTCTAAACGTCCAGTATCTAGAGTTTTCATTCCGATAAAGTAATGATTTTTATGGGTATCAACTAATTCCTCTAAAACTTTTTTTTCTCGCATCAAAAATCCATTAGCATTGAAAGGAATCAAAAATGCCTTTACTTCTGGAGCATTTTCAAAAACATAACGTATAGTAGAAAGAGGGTCATGACTAGCTACTCCGGGGATTACCCCTCGCGAGGAGATATCATCTAATAACTTAAGGAAATCTTCGTCTTTTCTATCTGAATAGGCACCATGTACAAAAATTATTTTTGCTTCAACATCAATTAAGTCATCAACATTAGGATTAGGTCCTGGTAAAGTAGAACCTGTCACTATATAATCGGTGTGTGTTTCTTTCATTATTTTGGTAGCTTTACAGACAGCACCTGCGGGAATTGCTTCAACACCTCTCCCACCTGCTTCATAACACTTTTCCATGATTTCCAACATAGCGTCTGCATTGGTCATAAATTTTTCACGGTATGCTGGACCTCTTGCTCCAAAAGTTGGGGGTCCAAAAAAGGGTGATGTTCCCAATGATACAAGTGGAATATCTATTTCATTAATTTTACAAAACATTTCACTTTACAACTTTTATGGTTCTATTTTTTATTAAACTAATTTGTTATCTCTTATGATAAAATTTGCTGATTCTATTTTATTCTCTTCTGTTCACATTTAAAAGTTTCGAAAAAATGGAATTTTTTTTGATACGGATTACAATGATTTAGTTTTTAAAATAAATTATTTTGCATCATATTAGACTAATAATATTTGGATATTAGAAGTAAATAGATATAGAAATAATACCTTCAATACATAAAAATAGCAAAACTTTTCTTTTGCAAATTTTTATATTACAAGAGTTTTATAGATTTAATAAGATTTAATTAATATTTTTTGAATATTTAAAAGCGAGGATTGATATATTTGCCAAGTCGTCGGGGAGATGGAACTCTTGTATTTAAGATCTGTTTCTACGGACCAAGCTTAGGTGGTAAAACCACAGCTCTAGATTGGGTTTATAAGAAGGAGGGCTTAGCGACGGGGGACATGCAACAGATACAAGACCCTACAGGTCGAACACTTTTTTTTGATCGCGTTGTTGCAAGAGTTTCAAATGTAGTTTTTCAGGTATATACGGTTGCAGGTCAGAGACGTCATAAATTTCAGCGTCAAACGGTCCTTAAAGGTACAGATGCAGTTATTTTTACCTGGGATTCACTAATAGATCAATGGGGTGAAAACATTTGGAGTTTAAAAGAGTTACTTCGATTTTATGGAGATAAATTAATACCTGCTGAAGCTTTTGCGCCCCCAGAAGTACCCACAGTTGTACTTGCAAATAAACGCGATTTAGAAGATATTGTAGAAATAGCGAAAATACGGCAAGCTCTCGATACCGCTAAACTAAATCATGTGCTTGTTTATGAGACAATAGCAATCACAGGAATAAATGTTAAAAGAGCTTTTGTTTACGCAGCTCGACAAGCAGTCCTTAACCATTACAAGAAGCTTTCAGGAAAATCAATGGAAGCTGCTTAATCTAATTTTTTTATATATTTTTGATAGCTTTTTTCATAATTCTCGTTTTTAGTAAATTCTTTAGACTTATAAATTATATAGAATTAATGTAAGAACTTATAATATTAGAAGGAAATTAATGAAAATATTATAAAAACTAAACTTAACATAGATATATGCAAATAGGGTTTAATTAGTTGGTGAAGTTAAAAATGAATTATTACAGAAAATCAAATGTATCATTTTTCAATAGTTTTGCGTTTATAATTTCAATATTATTCTTTCTCTGGAGTATGTTTGCTTTCGCAAATATGCTTTGGAATTTTGGCACTAATTGGGTTGGTTTCGTTTGGCTCGGACTTGGTATGGTTACATTTTTCGGACAAATGGGATTCATTAACACCAGAAAAAAAATAAAGACGGTATTCCATGAAATAATGCTCAATCCTAATGATTCTATTGAAGATATAGCTTATAATACAGGAGTTTCACTAGACCTTGTGAAAAAAGTTGTTGTGGATTTAAAAATGAGAGGAATATTACAGAATTCTTTTAACATTCACACAGGTCGTATGGAAAACGTGCAGTTGGTTTCGTCTGTGCCTAGAAGATTGTCAAGAGGTATAACAACTACAGTACTTTCACAGCCATCAGTACAAAGCTATGCTGAACTTGAGGAATTAGATGTTCCTACAGATAAGCCGAGATACTGCACCTACTGTGGTAATGCACTAAATTCAGGTGAAACTAAATATTGTGAATTCTGTGGTCAAGCTATTTAATCGTTATAAAGCCGATTTTTATCTTATTTATGAAGAGTTTTACTCTGTTCTCTTTCTAAAGCCAACTTTTTATGTAAATCATCACAGCGTTTATACCAAAAGATTTCATAATCTTTTTGATCAATGACTCGAGTACTGAGATCAGCAATAGTATATAAACCTAAATCTTCGCACCACTTTATACAAGTTTCATACATTTCCCAATCTAATTCTTCATCTTCCCAAATTACCGGGATTTTTGTTAGGCCTACTTGATAAGCAGCAAATGCCCTCGTATGACCATCAGTATAGAAAATAGTATTTTTTAATTTCTTTACAGGTATCGCATTTATTGTCGAAATGCCATAAGATGTAATTTTTTGCTTAACTTTAGCAAGTTTCTGTTTACTAATATATAATTGGCTGGGTTGAATATTATTGATGTCCATCTTAAAGGATTTTTTCTTCGAATTCATGGTCTATAACAAATAGATGTTATAAATAAATAATTTCTGGATCTACTTTATCTTTAGATATTTTGAGGTATCCATATGAATTAATATCAGTAAATCTCTTATCAGTTGGCGTACCTGGACTAATGTATAATTTTCCATCTTCCTTCTTTTCATTAAAAGGACGATGAGCATGGCCAAAAATGATGATATCATATTCAGATAGGTCAAATCTTTTGTTCAAACGTTCAATGATATTGTGTGGTCCACCTTCACCATGAGTTACAAAGATTTTATGTCCAAATAAGTCCAATTCAATTTTTTTAGGTAATTCAGTCGATAGTTTTGAATCATCCATGTTACCTACAATTCCAATAAACCTTTCCTTTCCAAATATATCTTGAAGTTCTTTATAGACTTTATAGTGCGTATAGTCTCCCACATGAAAAATATAGTCTACTTTTTTTGCCTTGAAATCATCAATTATTTTTTGGAGAGTATCTCCTTTTCGAGAATGTATGTGAGTATCACCGATAAGTCCGATTAATAATTGCTCTTTATCCGTTGTCAACATCTTTTTCTTCTTCCTTCAATCTAATTTTAGTTACCTTTAATGCAAAATTAATTACATCATCTAGCTTTTTCCATTTTCCTTTATGTATCATATCTTTAATCCAGTAAAACAGGTCTTGATTTATAGCAACGGTTGTAAAAACTGGCTTTATTAATTGTTCTTCTTCGGTTCCAGCTTTATTTAATAACCAAGAAATACTATTGGTTATTAGTTTAAAGTTATCAGCAGCAGTTATACCGTAAGATTTGTTTAAACTAGAAAAGATTGATAAATTACCTATTGTAATTACTTTTCCTAAACCGTAATGTATAACTCCAATGATTGGAAGATGTTGTTCTGATTTTTCTTGCCATTCCTCACCGTTAAAAATTTTGCGCCATGAAGTATTTTCAGATGAAAATGCAATACTGTTAATATCAATATCACTATTTTCCAAAGATTTGTCAATTACTAAAGTACATCCATTAGAATGGATAATTTTAGAGATTTCTCTGGTAATAAAATGACTTTTAAAGTCTTGTATTATAGGGTGTGAATTCTTTTTTGAGAAAAATTTATTATCAAACAATTTATCAGAATTAAATTTAATCCCAAAATTTTGAGTTAATTCAGAGAGATTATTTTTGTTTTCATAATCACCGCCTCCATCATTTATTACAAGAAGACTTCCACCAAACTCCACATACTTCACTAAATCGTTTATTTCATCTGGATCTAAATTAGGTCCTAATGTTGGGACGCCAATTATAAAAAGATCATATTTTTTTAGTTTTTCAAACGTAACTCCCGCTTCTATTTTTCCTAGTTTAAATCCAGAATCAAATAAATATTGGATAAAATCTGTAAAAGTAGTGTTTTCAATAGTCAACTTATTATTGTGGGAGTGGTCAAATCCAATAGCAGTCATAATTAATAATAGATGTATTTTTAATTCGATTTATTTATTATTACTATTTTTTTGAAAGGTTTACCAAATATTGGTCTAGCCATAATTTATATTTGTGATCAATTTTGACATTATTATATAATTTTCTTTAATGTGATCTATTATGATAAGTGAAAATCAAGATTTAATAAATAAAAAGCTAAAACTCAAAATTAACTATGGAAAGAACAAAAAAAATCTTACTATTTTCTTTATTCTAAGTTATGCTTTAATGACAATAACTGTGTTTATTCAAATTGGTGTAAGAATTCTTATAGATAATTATTTAATAGACATATTTTTAGGAATTTTAGCAATTACTACACCAACTATTTCAGCAGTTATTATTTCAGGTTTAAATGATGGATTTCAAGGGATTAAAAATTTATTTAGTGGATTTAGAATTTGGAAGGTGAATTTTTTGTGGTATTTTGCAGGATTATTATTTATAATTGCTCCTTTGATATTTGCTCTTTTTTATATTCTACTTGGAGGTGAAGCACCAGGACCGGTGCCAAATTATTCATTAGCAATATTTCTTTTCGATTTATTTATATCATTAATAAGTGGGCCATTAAATGAAGAGGCTGGTTGGCGTGGATATGCATTACCTAGATTACAATCAAGATTTTCAGCATTAACTTCAAGCGTTATTTTAGGAGTATTGTGGGGCTTTTGGCATTTACCACTATATTTGGTTGAAATTAGATTACCATTTTATATCTTTATATTCCTAAATATAGTTCTTTCAATCTTAATAACATGGGGGTATAATAATACCAATGGAAGTTTAGTTATTGCTGTATTATTCCATTACTGCTTTAATTTCGTTGGAACTTATATCGCAGGAAAGCTTGGATTATTACCAACTATGATGTTTTATTTAGCAGGTGGTATTTTAATAGGAATATATGTAATTATAGTAATTATTTACTATGGTCCTAAAAGGCTTTCTCGTAAACCTGAAAGCGAGTTACCTTTTGAAATATTAAATGATTAGCTTTCTTAAAAATTAATAATTCTATATCTTTTCTTTTATTTTTTCTAAAAACAGATGAAAAAATAAGTTAAGTATAATTTTAATAGATTACAAAATATAGTTTATTTATGTTAAAAAAGAATTATAAAGAAGTAGAAGAAAAAGAAGCGGTATTAGCTGATGGGACAAAAGTAGATGGGATATATATCAGGTGGCTAATTGATGAAAATTTAGGCGCAAAAAATTTCGCAATGAGACGAATTGAAGTTAAATCAGGGCAAAGTGTTCCTCTTCATGACCATCCAGAAGATCACGAAATTTATGTTTTATCTGGAACTGGGAAATTTTTTAACGACAACGGTAAAGTAGAGATAGCAAATGAAGGCGATTTTGTATATATTCCCCCAAATGAAAAGCATGGAATAAACAATATAGGTACAAATAGTTTAAGTTTTCTCTGTCTGATTCCATATCTTAAGAAAAAAACTGATAATGATTAAGTTTCTTGCTCACACTTTCCTATAGCAACAACGAAATCATTTTCGTAAAGTTTGATCACTCTAACTCCTTTGGCAGTTCTATGAGTGATTCGGATGGAATCAACAGGCACCCTTATCATTTGTCCTTGTTCTGTTCCAATTAACAAATCCATATGTTTCGCAATTTTTGCTGCAATCACTCTATCATCTTTAAATTTATCCAAGGAGATATTTCGGACCCCTTTAGCTCCTCTTCCAGTCTTTCGGTACTCCTTAACGTATGTCCGTTGACCATAGGCATTTTGTGTAAGAGTTAATATAATATCATCATTAGAAACGAGAAGACAGTCAATAACTTCATCATTTTCTCTTAATTCCGCTCCTTTAACTCCCATAGAATTGCGTCCTAACTCTCTTAATTCTGATTCATCAAATCTTACAGCATATCCTAATTTAGTGGCAATGAAAATATCTTGGAGCTCATCTGAAAGTCTTTTAACACTTATTAATTCATCATCGGGTCTAACTCTTTGAGCTCTAACTCCTGTACTCCTAAATTTTGAAAACAACTTTAGAGGAGTCTTTTTGATAACTCCGTTTTTTGTAGTCATTATAAGCATCTCATTAGTATTAAAATTGTTAATTGGTAACATAGCTGAAATATTCTCCCCTGATTGTAAAGCTATAAAATTAATAATTGGTTTTCCTCGAGCTGTACGTCTTTGTTGAGGAATATCATAACAATTTATGGAATAAACCCTTCCTTTTGATGTGAATATTAAAATTGTATCATGTGTTGAACAAACGAAAATATCTGTAATAAAATCTTCTTCGCGTATGGTCATACTCTTTTTTCCACGACCACCACGTCTTTGAGCTTGATACTCTTCTAAAGAGATTCTTTTTATATATTGATTTTTAGT